>DASQKI010000100.1:0-87768 GCA_035630615.1 Nocardioidaceae bacterium | reverse complement strand
CTGGTCACCCATCACATCGACGGCGGCTGCGTACTCGCGATGCACGACGCCGACGGCACGCATCGGTTCGACGTCGAGCTGCCCGCGTACGGCGTGACTGCGACCCGGTGGTCGGCGGGCGGTCGCTACGTCGCGATCGGGCTGGTCGCGCCGACCCTGCCCGGTGCGGTGTTGCGGCTCGACGTCGAGTCGGGCGCGGTGGATACGGTGGCGTCGGCCGTCGAAGAGATGCCGCCCGAGATGCGCGAGGAGATGGTCGAGCCGACGAGCCATCGGGTGCCGGCCCGCGACGGGGAGCAGATCCCGTGCTTCGTGTTCGCGCCGGGCGACGGGATCGCCGACGGATCGGTCGTCATCAACATCCACGGCGGGCCCGAGGCGCAGGCGCAGCGGGTGTTCAACCCCGTCGTCCAGGCGCTGGCCGCCGCCGGTCATGTCGTCTTGGTGCCCAACGTCCGCGGGTCGACCGGCTATGGCAAGCGGTGGTACTCCCTCGACGACGTCAGGCTTCGTCTCGAGTCGGTCGCGGACCTCGCCGACCTGCGGACCTGGGTGCCGAGCGTCGGCGGCGATCCGGAGCGGGTCGCGTTGTACGGCGGGAGCTACGGCGGCTACATGGTGCTGGCCGGGCTCTCGATGCAGCCTGACCTGTGGGCCGTCGGAGTCGAGGTCGTGGGCATCTCGTCCCTGTTGACGTTCCTCCAGAACACGTCGGCCTACCGTCGGGCGGTCCGAGAGCGCGAGTACGGCCGGCTCGACACCGATCGGGAGTTTTTGATCGAGGCATCGCCGCTGACGCATCTCGACGCCATGCGGACGCCGTTGTTCGTGATCCATGGCGCCAACGACCCCCGCGTACCCCTGTCGGAGTCGGAGCAGATCAAGGCGGCCCTCGACGCGAAGGGCGTGCCGTGCGAGCTGGTGGTGTTCGCCGACGAGGGGCACGGCCTTGCGAAGCGCGTCAATCGGCTCGATGCGTACCCGGCCGCGCTGGCGTTTCTCGCCGAGCATCTCGCCGGCTGAGGCCGACCCCCGGAGAGTTGGCGCGATACTGCGCCAACTCTGCGCTGTGACCGGCAGATTTGCGCCAACACTTCGGCGGGCGAGTGTCGTGCCGAGTTATCCACAGGTTGGCCGAGGGGGATGGTGGCCGAGTACGGGCGGCCCTACGTTGGCGTACGTGGCTGGGTGGGCCACGAGGATGGGGAACGCCGATGCGAGTCAATCAAGTCCTGCTGCACGAGCTCGTCCTGGAGCTCGATCTTCCGGCCGGTCACTACGCCGTGTTCGGCGACGCCGCTCTCGCGGCGCACGATCTCATGAGCGCCGACCAGATCGAGCTGCTCGTGACACCGGAGCTCTTCGACGAGCTACGTCAGCGGGGCTGGACGGTGATCGACCGGCCCGACGGCGAGATTCTGCGGACCGACGGCGTCACGGCCCGCACGGCGACCGGCGCGCCGCATCACCTCTCGACCCGTCACATGATCGCGACGGCCAAGCGGGTGGCCGGGCAGCCGGTGGTCGATCTGGCGATGCTGCGCGAGCACCTCGCCGCCCAAGCCCTCTCAGACGCGACGTTGCTGCGGTTGCGCCTGATCGACCGGCAGCTTGGATTCGGTGTCGGGCCACGCACCGGAGCTCCGACGACCAGCCGCCGATCGACCGGTGGATGGGCCCATGTCGCCGGCGTCTTGAGGGCTCCGGCGTCGACGTTCGCAGCCGATCGCGGGTCGAGCGTCTGGACGACGGCATATGCGGTCGCCTGCCTCACCGTCTTGCTGTCCACTCTGGCCGATGTCTCACACGGCGCGCCCGGTTACAGCGTCGTGCGCGTGCCGATCGTGGCCGGCATCGCCCTGCTCATGCAGCGCCTCATCACCGGCGTCGCTCGCCGAGTTTGCGGAGGTCATCCCGAGCAGGGCGGGCCGACCGCGAGCCAAGCCGCCATCGTGACCAGCCTGACAACGGTCCCGGTCGCGGCGGTCGACCTGCTGCCGGTGCCGCTCCTGACGCTCGCGGTTGCCGTGGCAATGCTCGTCGCCGACCTCTGGCTGATCGGGCTGCTCTACAGCGCTGCGTTCGACTGCTCGGTCGGTCGTGGCGTCGTCGGCGAGATCGTCGGCATCGCCGTCGCCTTCGCCGCCGTCTTCGCGGTGGTCTTCGCCCTCGCTTTCGGGCTCAGCGGCTGCGCCGTCCTCGAGTGAGGAGGCCCGAAAACTCGGTTGGTTCTGTCAGAGGCCAGACGTAGTGTGGCCCTTACCGTCAGCTGTCGCCGCACGCCATCTGTCGCCTCAAGGGGGTCCCGCCACCAGATGCCGCCTGCCTCGGTCACCCGACCACGTGATCCCGACGCCCGCCGCCGCAGTACGACCTCGCTGTGGCGGCTTCGTGGGTACCTGCGTCCGTACACGAGGTCCTTGGTCGTGATGGCGTCCGCAGCCATCACCGGTGTCTTCGTATCGATCGCGATCCCCCTCGTCACCAAGGCGATCATCGACGGCCCGATCTCCGACCACGACCAAGGCGGCATCCTGCCGCTCGGCCTGCTCGCCCTGGCCCTGGGCATCGTGGAGGCCGCCCTCATCTTGATCCGTCGCTGGGTCCAGGCCCGAGCCGTCCTGGGCGTCGAGACCGCGATCCGCGACGACCTCTACGCCCATCTCGACTCGCTGCCGATGGCGTTCCACTCCCGGTGGCAGTCCGGCCAGCTGCTGTCCCGGGTCACGATCGACCTGTCCGCGATCCGGCGGTTCAGCGGTTTCGGCATGCTGTTCCTCGTCATCAACATCCTGCAGCTGCTCGTCGTCACGGCACTGTTGCTGCATCTCTACTGGCCGCTCGGCGTGGTGGTCGCGTGCGCCGCAGTGCCGATCATCTTGCTGTCTCTGACGTTCGAGCGGCGCTATGTCAAGGTGTCGCGCCGGGTCCAAGACCAGCAGGGCGACGTCGCGACGCAGGTCGAGGAGTCGACACTCGGGATCCGGGTGATCAAGGCCTTCGGTCGGGCCGACCTCGCGTACGACAAGTTCGACTCCCACGCCACCCGGCTCTATCACTCGCAGCTCGCCAAGGTCCGCCTGGCAGCGCGGTTTTGGACGTTCCTCGAGGTGCTCCCCAACCTGGCTCTCGTCGTCGTCCTGCTGCTCGGCGCGATGGCGGTCGGCAATGGCTCGCTCACACCTGGCGCGTTGGTCGCGTTCATCACCCTGATGCTTTCGCTGGTCTGGCCGATGGCCTCGCTCGGCGTGATCCTGTCGATGGCCCAGGAGGCCATGACGGCGGCCGACCGAGTCCTGGAGATCTTCGACACCGCGCCGTCGATCGTCGGCGGGGACCGGGTGTTGTCGCATCCGGCCGGACGGCTGCGGTTCGAGGGTGTCGCGTTCCGGTTCGACGACTCCGACACCGACGTGCTGCACGACGTCGACCTCGACGTGCGGCCCGGTGAGACCGTGGCGGTCGTCGGCGCCACCGGATCGGGCAAGACCGTGCTGACCGCGCTGGTGCCGCGGCTCTACGACCCGACCGCCGGCCGCGTCACGATCGACGGCGTCGACGTACGCGACCTCACCCTGCCGTGCCTGCGGCGTACGGTCGCGACTGCGTTCGAGGAGCCGACGCTGTTCAGCATGAGCGCCCGCGAAAACCTCACGCTCGGGCGCCCGGACGCCAGTGACGAAGACGTCGCCGAGGCGTTGCGGGTCGCGCAGGCCGAGTTCGTCCACGAGCTGCCGTGGGGGCTCGACACCCGGATCGGCGAGCAGGGCATGTCGCTGTCGGGTGGCCAGCGGCAGCGACTAGCGCTGGCCCGGGCGGTCCTCGCGAAGCCCAGGGTTCTGGTCCTCGACGACACGCTGTCCGCGCTCGACGTGCACACCGAGGCGCTGGTCGAGGAGGCGCTGCGGGCCGTGCTGTCCGACGCGACCGGCATCGTGGTGGCCCACCGGGCGTCGACGGTGCTGCTGGCCGACAAGGTGGCGTTGCTGCAAGGCGGCACGATCACCCACGTCGGCACGCATCGCGAGCTGCTCGACACGGTGCCGGCCTACAAGCACCTGCTAGCCGCGGACGCCGAGGACGCTGATCCGTCACTTGTGGCCGCATCATCCGCCGACTCGCGATGGACACGTGCTCGATATGGCGCTGATGAGTTGGCCACAAGTGACGGATCAGCGGGGCGGCGGTGAACACATGACGACCGCCACCGACACGACGACGACTCCGACCTCGCAACGCTCCAGCACCGAGCAGGAGCCGCCTAAAGACTGGCGCGGTGTCGCCGCCGAGGATCGCGACGACATCCCGGACAACGTCGGTCTGCTGCTGCGCGACCGGTCTCGCCGCCTCCTCGGATCGCTGCTTCGACCGCACCGCAAGGTGCTGTGGCTCGTCCTCGGAGTGGTCCTGGTCGAAAACGGAGCGCGCCTGGCCATCCCGTACCTCGTCAAGGAAGGCATCGACCGCGGCATCCCGCCGATGGTCGCCGGCGACGGCAGCCGCACCCTCGTCGTGATCGTCGCGATCGTCGGTGTCGCCGTCATCGTGCAGACCGTGGCCCGGATGGCGTTCCTCCTCATCACCGGCCGGATCGGCCAGCAGGTGCTCCTCGAGCTGCGGCGACGGGTCTTCCGGCACTTCCAGCGGTTGTCGACGGCGTTCCACGACCGCTACACCTCCGGTCGGGTGATCTCGCGATCGACGTCCGACGTGGACGCGATCGAGGAGATGCTCGACACCGGGTTCGACGGGCTGGTCAACGCCGTTCTCACCCTGCTCGGCACGGCGATTCTGCTGCTGTGGCTCGACTTCAAGCTCGGTCTGGTCGCGCTGATCGCGTTCCCGTTCCTCACCTGGCTGACCCGGTGGTTCCGGCGCCAGTCGGCCAAGGCCTACCGGCGTACCCGCGAGACTGTCGCCGCCGTCATCGTGCACTTCGTCGAGTCGATGACCGGCATTCGGGCGGTGCAGGCGTTTCGCCGGGAGCCGCGCAACGAGGAGATCTTCGCCGAGGTCAACGACGAATACCGCGCCGCCAACGAGCGGGCGTTCCGGCTGCACGGGCTGTTCATGCCGGGCATCAAGCTGATCGGCAACATGACGATCGGCCTTGTGCTGCTCTACGGCGCCTATCGCGCCTTCCATGGTCAAGTCACCGTCGGCGTACTCGCCGCGTTTCTCATCTACCTGCGAGCGTTCTTCGAGCCGATGCAGGAGATCAGCCAGTTCTACAACACGTTCCAATCCGCGAGCGCCGCGCTGGAGAAGCTGTCCGGCGTGCTCGAGGAAAAGCCCGACGTGCCCGAGCCGGCGCAGCCGCGGCCGCTGTCGCAGGCGCGAGGCGAGATCGGGTTCGACCGCGTCACGTTCGGCTACGTGGCCGATCGACCGGTGCTCGCGTCGCTCGATCTCCAGGTGCCGGCCGGCCAGACGATCGCGGTCGTCGGCGCCACCGGAGCCGGCAAGACGACGATCGCCAAGCTCGTCTCGCGGTTCTACGACCCGACGGCGGGGGTCGTCACCCTCGACGGCATCGACCTGCGCGACCTCGACGACGCCACGCTGCGACGACACATCGTCATGGTGACCCAGGAAAACTTCGTCTTCGCCGGGACGATCGCCGACAACATCCGATTCGGCCGCCCGGGGGCGTCAGTCGACGAGGTACGGGCGGCCGCCGATGCGATCGGCGCCCACGACTTCATCGCCGCGCTTCCCGAGGGATACGACACCCGTGTCGAGTCGCGCGGCGCTCGGCTGTCGGCGGGCCAACGACAGTTGGTGGCCTTCGCCCGGGCATTCCTGGCCGACCCGGCGGTGCTGATCCTCGACGAGGCGACGAGCTCGCTCGATGTGCCGTCGGAGCGGTTGGTCCAGCGGGCCCTTCGTACGATCCTCGCCGAGCGCACCGCGATCATCATCGCCCACCGGCTGTCAACAGTGGAGATCGCCGATCGGGTGCTGGTCCTCGAGCATGGCGAGGTGGTCGAGGACGGGGCGCCCGCGCAGTTGGTCGCCCGCACCGACGGGCGGTTCGCCGGGCTGCACCAGGCATGGGTCGACTCGCTCGCCTGACGATCCCGGCGGAGCTGTCAGGCGCCATTTGAGCCAGGGCTCCATATGCGCCTGACAACTCTCAATGCATGAGTTCGCCCGCTTCGACCGAGGCGGCGATCCGGTTGCCCTCCGGGGCCAGCGGGCAGGCCCAAGCGGGGTCGTATGCGCAGGACGGGTTGTAGGCGAAGTTGAGGTCAATGACGAGGCGGTCGGCGTCGCCACCGAGATCGGCGCCCTTGACCGTGTCGATGAGGTAGCGGCCGGCACCGTACGTCGTGCGCCCGCTGGTGCCGTCCCGCATCGGCACGAAGACGCCGCCGCCGTAGGAGTCGAGCCACCACACGTCGAGGCTGCCGATCCCGGGTAGCTCGACGCGCCCGATCCGCTCGAACGGGACGACTCCGTCGGTCGCCGTGGCCGCCTCCCACCGTTGCGCCGGCGCCGGGCGTACGAACAGCTCGACCCGCAGCTCCGCATCGTAGGGCGCGTACGAAGGCAGCGGCTCGCCCGGCTGCAACGGCGAGTTCGGATGGTCCCGGAACAGGGCCTCCCGCCGAGTCCGCCAGAGGTTCCAGCCGTCGACCGGCGAGGGCTCGTGACGAACCGCCCGGTAGATGTCGGCGACCTCGCGACGCCAGCCCAGCAGCGACATGCTCATCCCGCCAGCCTGCCAGGCCCGACCGACCGCGGGGCGACCCGAGTTTTGGCGTGAGATGCGCCTGGCAGGCGCCGAATCGGGTAATTCTCCCGCCAAAAACCGGCCTTCCGGCCCGTGCGACACCCGATCTCGGTGGGAAGGTTGGACGCGCTAGGGAATTAGCGGGTGAGCCGACCAACCGGCTACCGTGGTGTCAGCTGTGGCAGCAGTCACAGTGGCGTGAGCGCGGCGCCAGCACACCCCCGCCGGTCGTCGCACGCGCGCCGCACTCCCGCACCGGCCGCGGCGATCCCGAGGCCGATTCGACGAAGGAGTACTTGCCGTGAGCGAGCTTGCGAGCGAACAAGTTCAACGCAGCAGTCCTACTCGCGAGGCCGACGAGCGAAGCGAGGTGGCCGAGTGAGCGACGCCGATTTCGGCCCCGATCTGGGGGCGGTGTTCGGGCCCTCGCATGAGGGTGAGGGACCCGAGTTGGTGCAGCTGCTGACGCCTGAGGGTGAGCGGCGTGAGCATCCGGAGTTCTCCTACGACGGCACCGACGACGACATTCGCGGCTTTTATCGCGATCTGGTGTTGACTCGGCGGATCGACGCCGAGGCCACCGCGCTGCAGCGGCAGGGCGAGCTGGGCATCTGGGCCTCGCTGCTCGGCCAGGAGGCCGCCCAAGTCGGCTCCGGCCGCGCGCTGTCGCCGCAAGACTTCGTCTTCCCGACCTACCGTGAGCATGGCGTCGCTTGGTGCCGCGACGTCGACCCGCTGCGGCTGCTCGGCCTGTTTCGCGGTGTCGACCAAGGCGGCTGGGACCCGCGCGAAAACCAGTTCGGCCTCTACACGATCGTGATCGGCGCCCAGACGCTGCACGCCACCGGGTACGCGATGGGCCTACAGCGCGACGGCGTCGTGGGTACGCGGGACGACGGACGCGACACGGGCGTCATCGCCTACTTCGGTGACGGTGCCATCAGCCAGGGCGATGTCAACGAGTCGTTCATCTGGGCGAGCGTCTTCAACGCGCCTGTCGTGTTCTTCTGTCAGAACAACCAGTGGGCGATCTCCGAGCCGATCGAGAAGCAGAGCCGGATCCCGCTCTATCAACGTGCGTTGGGCTTTGGCTTCCCGGGCATCCGGGTCGACGGCAACGACGTCCTCGCGTGTTATGCGGTGACGAAGGCGGCGATGCAGCGGGCCCGGGAGGGCAGTGGCCCGGCGCTCATCGAGGCCTACACCTACCGGATGGGCGCCCACACCACGTCCGACGACCCGACCCGATACCGGCTCAACCAAGACCTCGAACACTGGAAGCTCAAGGACCCGATCGCCCGGGTCGACGCATACCTCAAGCGCAACGGGCTCGCCGACGACGACTTCTTCGCGGGCGTCGAGGCCGAGGCCGACGAGATCGCCGCGCGCCTGCGCGAGGGCTGTCTGTCGATGCCGGACCCGAACGTGCTCGACATCTTCGATCACGTCTACGCAGACCCGTCGCCAGAGCTCGAGCAGCAGAAGGCGGCATTCGCCGACTACCTGGCGTCCTTCGAAAGCGAGGCGACGGTCTGATGGCGCAAATCACCTTGGCCAAGGCGCTCACCAACGGCATGCGGGTGGCCATGGAGGCCGACGACAAGGTCCTCCTGATGGGCGAAGACATCGGCAAGCTCGGCGGCGTCTTCCGCGTCACCGATGGGCTGCAGAAGGACTTCGGCGAGGACCGGGTCATCGACACGCCGCTTGCGGAGTCCGGCATCGTCGGCACGGCGGTCGGGCTCGCGCTGCGCGGCTACCGCCCGGTGTGCGAGATCCAGTTCGACGGGTTCGTCTATCCGGCGTACGACCAGATCGTCAGCCAGGTCGCGAAGCTGCGTTTCCGAAGCCTCGGCAAGCTGCCGATGCCGATCGTGATCCGGATCCCGTTCGGCGGCGGCATCGGCGCGGTCGAGCACCACTCCGAGAGCCCGGAGGCGCAGTTCGTCCATCAGGCCGGGCTCAAGGTCGTGGCCTGCGCCAACCCGGTCGACGCGTACTGGATGATCCAGCAGGCGATCGCTTCCGACGACCCGATCATCTTCCTGGAGCCGAAGCGGCGCTACTGGGAGAAGGCCGAACTCGACGAGACGGTCACCGAGGCGCCGCGTCCCTTGCACAGCTCGCGGATCGTCCACGAGGGCAGCGACGCAACCGTGCTGGCGTACGGCCCGATGGTCAAGACCTCGCTCGAAGCGGCGGTGGCCGCGGCCGAAGAGGGCAAGACACTCGAGGTCGTCGACCTGCGGACGCTGTCACCCTTCGACATGGATCCGGTCTACGCCTCCGCACGCAAGACCGGTCGGGTCGTCGTGGTGCATGAGGCCCCGGTCACGGCCGGACTCGGTGCCGAGCTCGCGGCGCGGATCACCGAGGAGTGCTTCTACTCCCTGGAGTCGCCGGTGTTGCGCGTCGGAGGGTTCGACACGCCGTACCCCCCGAGCCGCGTCGAGGAGGAGTACCTCCCCGATCTCGACCGGGTACTCGATGCCGTCGACCGCTCTCTCGCCTACTGAGTGCAAAGGGAGGCGAAAGTGTCTGTGAATCAAGAGTTCAAGCTCCCCGATGTGGGAGAGGGCCTGACCGAGGCCGAGATCGTGTCGTGGAAGGTCAAGCCCGGCGACGCGGTCAAGGTCAACGAGATCGTCGTCGAGATCGAGACCGCGAAGTCGCTGGTGGAGTTGCCCTGCCCGTTCGGCGGCACGGTGGCCGAGCTGTTGGTGCCGGAGGGCGAGACGGTCGCCGTCGGGACGCCGATCATCTCGGTGACGACCGGCGCTGGCGCGGCCGAGGTGTCGGCCGACTCGGCCCCTGCGGCGCCGGCCGCTGAGCCGGAGATCGAGACGCCGTCGGACGACGAACCGGTCGAGCCCGGCCTGATCGGTGGCCCGGCACCCGGCGGACGGACGTCGGTGCTCGTGGGTTACGGACCGCGAACGACCGAGGCCAAGCGCCGCCCACGCAAGGGTTCGGCGGCGACGGTGTCGTCGGCAACGGTCCAGCAGGATGTGCATTCGGCGTTTTCGACCGCCAAGGAGCAGGCGCCCGAGGTCCCGGCCGAGGCGGCCGAACCGGCTGCTCCGGTGGTGCCGGCGACCCCGGCGGCGAAGGCCGGACCGACGCCGATCCGAGCCCTCGCCAAGCCGCCCGTGCGCAAGCTCGCCAAGGACCTCGGCGTCGACATCAACGCGGTCACGCCAAGCGGCCCGGGTGGGGTCGTGACGCGATCCGACGTGGAGACGTTCGCCGACGGCGCGGCGACGACCGCAGCGGCGCCGCCGGCCGCGCGTACGATGCCGGCGGCCGGAGCCGAGGAGACTCGGATACCGGTCAAGGGCGTACGCAAGATGACCGCACAGGCGATGGTGTCGTCGGCGTTCACCGCTCCCCACGTCACCGAGTGGGTGACGATCGACGTGACCCGGACGATGCGGTTCGTCAAGCGGCTGCGCGACCAGCGCGAGTTCCGCGACGTCAAGGTGTCGCCGCTGCTGGTCATCGCCAAGGCGGTGTGCCTCGCGGTCCGGCGTACTCCGGAGGTCAATGCCACCTGGGACGACGCCGCCAACGAGATCGTGCTCAAGCACTACGTCAACCTCGGCATCGCGGCCGCGACGCCACGCGGGCTCGTGGTGCCCAACGTCAAGGGCGCCGACCGGATGAATCTGCGCGAGTTGGCCGATGCCCTCGGCGAATTGGTGACGACGGCGCGAGACGGCAAGACGCAGCCGGCGCAGATGTCGGGCGGCACGTTCACGATCACCAACGTCGGCGTCTTCGGTGTCGACGCGGGTACGCCCATCCTCAACCCCGGCGAGACTGGCATCCTGGCGGTCGGGGCTATCCGCAAGCAGCCGTGGGTGGTTGGCAGCCGCATTCGGCCGCGCGACGTCACGACTCTGGCCTTGTCGTTCGACCATCGGGTCGTCGACGGCGAGCAGGGTTCGCGGTTCCTCGCTGACGTGGCGGCGCTATTGGAGGATCCGGCCGCGGCGCTGCTGTACTGACGGCGCGGTCCGGCCGCAGGCTCGGGCGGGTGAGTCGCGTCATGGCCGCGGGAGCCTGCCATCAGCTCTGTAGTCGGACGTACGCCGCAGCGTCGATCACGAGCGGTTTCGGCTGACCGGATCGGCGACGCGAGCAACCTGGTAGGCGGATCGTTACGTGTAGAGGGCGTCCACGAAGTCCGTCGGTACACCGGGAGGCACGATGGGACGGTCTTATGACGAGGAGGACGTCGAGTTCGCCGACGCCGCCCTGCCGCGGCTGACTCGCACGGCGTACCTCGTGTGCGCAGATCCGCATCGAGCGGCCGACGTGGCTCAACAGGCCTTGATCAAGCTGTACCTCGCTTGGCCCAAGGTGAGCCGACGCGGATCGCTGCTGCCATACGCGCGCCGCGCCGCGCTTCGGCTGTTGATCGACGAGTCTCGGCGACCGTGGCGACGGGAAGTGTCACACGCGGACCTGAGCCGCACCGAGACGTTGCTGCCGCCAGACCCGTTCCGACGGGTTGGTCGCGGCGATCGGCATACCGCTCGCACCAGGCCTCCTGCCGGGAGGTGGCGACCAATCGGCACCGAATCAGTCTGCGGGACCGAGCCACTCCGCGGGGCCGAGCCACAAGGCAATAGACCCGGCGAGCGGCTTCAATCGTGCGGCCGACCTGAAAGATGTGTGCGTCGGCATCGATCGGATTGCCAACTGGAAGGTTCAGGCTGCTGTGTACAGCAACGAAAACCTCGCCGCCGTTGTGACGTCACCGAACGGAACGATGTGGGCCAGCTGCGTCGGCCACCAAGACTCGGCCACGGCAGGGATTCCGCTTCGCCCGAACGTCGAGGATGATCCGGGCTACACCAACATTCGGAACGGCTTCTGGTACGACGCTAGTTGTGCCAGGACCGAGAGACCATACCGCTGGGCGGAGACCGGCCAGATTCCGACCGAGATCGCTCGGATGGTCTTCGAGTCCAGCGACGGACAGACCTCCGAGGCCCACGTCCATGACGGCTATTTCGCCTGGCAAGCCGAAGTGAACGACATCGACGTCTTCAACAGGCCCTTGTGGGTTGAGCTGTACGACGCCGATGACAACCTGATCGATCGGGTGAAGGCCAACAACGCCAGCGACTGGTGAGAGCAGGCACGCAAGCTGGTTCGCGCACCGACCAACGGTTTTCGGATTCCGTCGGCCGGTGCGCGAACCCATGTCTGGGACTGTCGGCACCCCACCGACCGCAAGTCGGACATCACACGAGGGGTTTTACGACGCGCGGGTCGTCACGAGGTCCGGTGCGCGCTCGACGAGCAAACGGAGCCGGAGCGCGGTGTCCTGGTCGGCCGGACTGTAGGTCGTGAGCTGTGCGACGCCGGTGCGGCCGAGCCAGAGCTTGGTCGCGTTGAGGTGGAGCTCGCCGACCGAGCGATTGCGGAAGCGCTTGACCGCCATCGGCGCCGTAGTCACTTCGTGGCGCTCCCATCGCTGAGCAAACTCAGGTGACGCCGCCAACAGTCGACTGACCAAGCCGGTCCACAGCGGATCGTCGAGCCGGGTCACCATGCTGGACCGCAGCTGCGCCACGAGGTAGTTGCCGGCGGCATCCCATCCGTCGCACACCTCACGCCAGGCCGGATGGGTGAAGAACAACCAGATCAGGTTGCGCTCGTCGTCGGGCAGGCTGTCCAGGTCGTCGACCATGTAGTTGTACGCGCGGTTGTAGGCCAGCAGATCGAAGCGGGGCGAGGTGACCAGCGCCGGAAACGGGTCGAGCTGGTCGAGGATGTCTTGCAGGTGCTCGGGCAGCATGGCGCACTCGGAGTCGGATACGAGGGGTGCGATCTCGGCCAGCCGGAACAGATGCATGCGCTCCTGGTGATCCATCCGGAGGGTGCGGGCGACCGCCTCGAGGACCTGGGCCGACGCGTTGATGTCGCGGCCCTGCTCGAGCCAGGTGTACCAGGTCACTCCTACGCCGGCGAGCTGCGCGACCTCCTCGCGGCGGAGCCCCGGCGTACGCCGTCGGCCACCTGGCGGCAATCCGACGTCCTCCGGCGTGATCCGCTCGCGCCGGCTGCGGAGGAACGTCGCGAGCTCGTGACGTCGCCTCTCGGTGTGATCCTCAGGCACACTGACATGGTGACCGATCACCGAGCCGGTTACCAGGGTGGTGCTGATACCTGGATAACTGGGCTCTCACTAATAGGCCCACAGGCCGTCCAAGCTAGTAGCCATGGCCTTGCGAACTCTTGAACCAGCCGTGCCTGCGCCCGCCGCCGGCGACGAGCGCGAGCTCTCCCTGGCAGGTCTGTTGGCGGTGCTCGGTGCCGTCACCCTGCCCATCCTGTCGTTCTTCAGCGTGAGCGTTGCCCTGGGTCCGATCGGCTCCGAGCTGGGCGCGTCGCCTGCGATGCTGCAGCTCGTCGTCGCCGGGTACGGAGTGCCGTACGCCAGTCTTGTCGTCCTCGGGGGCCGGATCGGTGACGGGCTTGGCCGACGCCGGCTCATGCTGATTGGCCTGGTCGGATTCGTGATCGCTTCGATCGCCTGTGGGCTCGCGCAAACACCCGAGCAGCTGGTCGCTGCCCGCGTCCTGCAGGGCATCGCCGCCGCCTTCACGACTCCACAGGTTCTGGCGACCATCCACGCCACCACACGCGGCGAGCGACGTGGACGCGCGGTCGGCATGTTCGGCGCCACCGCGGGAATCGCGACCTGCCTGGCCTTCCTGATCGGCGGACCGCTGACCTCGTCGGACCTGCCCGGCCTCGGCTGGCGCGCGGTCTTCTGGCTCAACGTGCCGGTCGGCCTGTTGGTCCTCGTCGCGGTGCGCCGCTGGGTCCCGCCGACCAGCGGACCGGCTCGGGTCCCGATCGACCTGCGCGGAACCTTCCTCCTCGCGGCGATGATGGTGCTGTTGGTGCTTCCTGTCACCGAGGGCCGCGCGGTCGGCTGGCCGATGTGGACCTGGGCGATGCTGGCTGCCTTCGTCCCGGTGGCGGTGGCGTTCGGCTGGAGTCAGCTGCGCAGCGAGCGCAGTGGCGGTCTGCCGCTGGTGCCACCGTCCCTGCTCCGGGTGCGGACGATGGGCGTCGGCCTGGCTGTCGCCGCGCCGTTCTTCGCTGGCTTCGGCGGCTTCATGTTCGTCTACGCGTACGCCGCGCAGGGCCCCGCCGGCATGAGTCCGTGGGAAGTCGGCTTGAGCCTGACGCCCTTGGCGGTGGCGTTCCTCGTCGCGTCGTTGCGATCGGCTCGCCTGGTCGCGAGGTTCGGTGTCAACGCGCTGACCGGTGGTGCGCTGCTTGCCGCGGCGGGCTATGCCGTTCTGGCGCTCGAGGCCGCCAGCTCGTGGCCGCAGTTCGACACGGTCGATGTGGTCTTCGGCATGATCGCCATCGGTCTCGGGCAGGGTGTCTTGATGCCGCAGCTCTTCGGCGTCATTTTGAGCCAGGTGCCGACCGCGCAAGGCGGACTCGGCAGCGGCGTGCTGATCACGACCCAACAGATGATGCTGGGCCTCGGTGCCGCCCTCGTCGGGTCGCTGTACCTGAGTCTCGGCGATCGGCTCGACGGAGCCGGGGCATTGACGACGACGACTTACGTTGTCGCGGGCGCGATGGTCGTGATCGCCGGCATGACTCGCCTGTTGGTTCCCCGTCGGGTCCGCACCTAGTACGCCGGTAGCCCGGGCCGGCTAGACGAGGCCTTACGTGTTGCATCTATGATGGATACATCATGAGTGCAACAGCCGCGGACCGGGCGTACGACCACGTCAAGCACGCGATCCTCGACGGGTCGTACGCAGGTGGCGCCCTCCTCACCGAGGGCGAGGTCGCCGACGCGGTCGGGGTGTCACGCACGCCCGTTCGCGAGGCGATGCTCCGGCTCCAGGTCGAGGGCATGCTCCGGCTGTATCCGAAGAAGGGCGCGATGGTCGTCCCGGTCACGGCGGCCGAGGCGGAGGCCGTACTCGAGGCCCGCACTCTGGTGGAGTCGTGGGCCGCCCCGCAAGCGGCGTCACGGGGCGCCCAGCTCGCGGACGAGCTCGAGCCGTATCTCACGCAGATGCGGGACCATCGCGCCAGCGGCTACGTCACCGGCTTCTCGGAGGCCGATCGGACCTTCCACGAGCGGATCGTTGCGGCCGCCGGCAACGACATCCTCACCCGCCTCTACCGCTCGCTCCGGGAGCGACAGATCTGCATCAGCGAGGCCGTGATGCGCCTGTCGGAGGAGCGGATGGACATCGCGCTCGACGACCACTCCCAGCTCGTCGATCGGCTGCGCGCCGGCGACGAAGCCGGATTCGTCGAGCTCACCGAACGCCACCTCCAGCAGGCCATCGACAACACCCGGAGTAGTCGTTGAGCAAGCACGCCTTGAGCGTGTGGGGAACCGCGGTCGCCGTCTATGTCTTGGCCGTCTTCCACCGCACATCGCTGTCCGTCGCCGGCTTGGTCGCCGTCGACCGGTTCGGCATCTCCGCCTCCCAGCTCGCCGTTTTCGCGATGGTGCAGTTGCTGGTCTACGCCGCGATGCAGATCCCGGTCGGGGTCATGCTCGACCGGCTCGGCCCGCGCCGGATGTTGATGATCGGGCTCGCGCTGATGACCGGGGGCCAGCTCGCATTCGCGATCGTCGAGTCGTACGGGCCGGCGCTCGGTGCTCGCGTATTCGTCGGGATGGGCGATGCGATGGTGTTCGCCAGCATCCTTCGGCTCGTGGCTTCGTGGTTCGCGCCCGCGCGCAATCCGTTGGTGACGCAGATGACCGGCATGTTCGGTCAGGTCGGAGCGATCGCGGCAGCCGTCCCGATGTCGGGGGCCCTGTCGGTGCTCGGATGGACCCAGGCCTTCGGTCTCACGGCCGGCATCGGCATCGCCCTCGGCGTCGTGTTGTTTTGCGTCGTCCGCGACACTCCAGACGCGAGCCCCGACGGCGACGACGAGCCGGTCGGCCTGGCCGCCGTCGCCAACGGACTCCGCTCGTCGTGGGCCGAGCCGGGCACTCGCCTCGGCCTTTGGACCCACTTCACCACGCAGTTCAGCATCACCGCCTTGGTGGTGCTGTGGGGTTACCCGTTCTTCGTCCAAGGAGAGGGGCTGTCTAAGGCGCAGGCCGGCCTGTTGATGACGGTGGCGACGGTCGCCGGATTGATCAGCGGCCCGTTGATCGGCTCCTTCGTCGCCCGACACCCCTTCCATCGCTCGTCGATGGTGCTTGGCATCGTGGCCTTCATCGTCACGACCTGGACGGCCGTGCTGCTGTGGCCGGGGACGGCGCCGATCTGGCTCCTGGTCGGCCTGATGCTCGTGCTCGGCATCGGCGGGCCGGCATCGATGGTGGGCTTCGACTTCGTGCGTACGTTCAATCCGACGCATCGACTCGGAGGGGCCACCGGAATCGTCAACCAGGGCGGGTTCATCGCTAGCCTGCTGACGATCGTCGCCGTCGGCCTGGTGCTCGACTGGCGCACGCCGGGCGGCGGTTCGGCCTACGCGCCGGACGCCTTCCGGATCGCGATGGCGACCCAGTACGTCGTGTGGGCCGTCGGCGTCACGCAGATCCTGCGCTATCGCCGCCGCACCCGGATGCAGTTGGCCGCGGACGATCCAGACGGCCTGGCGGCGCAATGGGTACGCGAACGCAGCATCGCCGACCGGCTCGCCCGCGCCCGTACTGCCGCCTGACTCTGCCGACTCAGTCCGCGTCGCGCAGCGACAGCCAGACCCCGGCGGCGTCTACGCGACTGTCCGTCGTCGCGGCCAGCGTGCCGTCGGGCAGCACCGTCATGGCGATGTCGTAGCCGTCGGGCACGAGTTCGGGGGCGGACCAGATCGACGAACCGGCCTCGCGGCGCCAGACGAGATCGGGCGCGGCGAATCCGAACCGATCGGTTTGGGCCCAGGTCACGACGGCGTCGCCGGCCGCGTTGACGGCCAGCTTCGGCTCATGCGACGGACTGCCGGCGATGCCGAGCACGGTCGGCTCGGACCACGTCTGAGTCGGGATGTAGAAGTCTCGGGTTACCGGCTCGTCGCTCACGTCTTCGACGTCGACCACCACGACTTGATCCGGCACCAGCTCGAGCTGGCGACTGTCGGTGTAGTCGAGAAACTGTGGGTCGCCCCACGGACGACCGTCGGTGTGCCCGACGGCGAACGCGTCTGGTTTCTGCCACGCCAGCAGCGTGCCGTCGTCGGCGATGCGCCACTCGGTCGCGGCGATCGGCGCCTCCAGAACCGGCGACCAAATGCCCGTGGCAGGTTCCCAGGTCGCGTACTCACTTCCGTCGCCGTCGACGAGCACCACGACGCCGTCGTCTGTCAGCGTCACAGCCCAGTCGACGCGGAGATCGCCGAACGCCGGTGGCCGCGGCAGCTCCTGCCAGTCGGCGTCGACGGTGGGCCGATAGAGCACGCGGCGCGCCTGTCGCTCGTCGTTGAACGCGAACATGCCGACGGTGCCGCCGGACGCGTTGACCTCGAAGTCGGCCTCGCCGTCGTCCGTCGGCATCCGAGTAGGCGGCGCCCACCCCGTCTCGGCCGTCCAGCTCCGGGCGTACCACTGCCGATAGCCGCAATCGAGGATGGCCTGGGCGACCGAGCCGAAGGCGTCGAGGCGCCGCAGGTGGCAAGTCTCGCCCGGCGGCCCGAGTTGCTCGGACGTCGCGTAGCCGGTGAGGAAGAGCTCGGTCACCCTCGCCTGTCGGGCCTGAAGTCCCGTCCATCCGAGCAGCGTGTGACCGTCGTCGGTGCGCACGACGTGGATTCGGTCGCCCTCGTACGTCAGCGCTGCGTACGGCGTCGCCAGCGGCGGCCAGTCGGTGTCCGGGTCGACCGGCGCCGGATCGGGGTCGGCGCAGGATCCGAGTGTCCGGGTGGCGAAGGTGCCGATGCGTTCCGTCCAGGCGTACGCGGTCGCGCAACTGGCCGGTGACATCGCCAGGCCGTACTCGTCACCGACCGACGCCGCTTGGTACGGCTCCGACCAGAGGCCCTCGGGCGTGCGGACCCGCGCGTACGTGGTCCAGCCGTCGTCCGCCCGTCGGTACGCGATCGCGAGCTGTCCGTCGGCCGTGCCTCGGAGCACGAACCCGTGCTCGATCGACGACGTAGGCCCGGTGAGCCGCTGGGCCAGCGTCCATTCGTCGTCGGCGTCGAGTCGGCTGGTGGTGAGCCGGCCTTCGTCGTCCCGCCAGACGACCGTCGCGCGACCCTCGTCGTCGAGGTGCACCCCCTGGTCCGGCGCCTTGGCATCCGTGACGATGTAGTGCCGCCAGTCGTCCTCGCCGAGCCGTCGAAACAGCACGAGCCGATGGGCGCGAGACACCGTCATCGCCCGGCCGCCGCTCTGGGAGACGGCGAGATCGACCGTGTCGCCGTCGTCGATGTCGGTGACGCGGATCGACGGAGCCCAGCCTTCGGAGGGCTCGAGCCGCGCGATCCGGAGCTCGCCCCCCGCGATGCCTACCGCGGAGATCCGCCCGTCGGCGTCGGCGCCCATCTGGATCGGGTCGAGTGGCGGCGCCGGCAACGTCGCCCAGCCGCGAGCCGGTCGGTAGCGCTGGGATCCGACGCCGACGGTGCCGTGCGGGCCTTCCCAGATGGGACCGGTGGCCGCGACGGGGTCGGTCCAGCCGCGATGCGGTCGCCACACGAAGGCGACGGACACGCCGTAGTCGCGAAACACAGCCAGCAGCGTGTTGCCGCTCGAGATGACATCGCGGGCATCGACGGTGGCTCCGTCGGACACCGGGAGCTCCCGTCGCGCCGGCTCCCAAGTTGTCGCGCCGCCCGGTCGCCGGGTGATCCAGCCGCCGTCGCCGATCGCGATCGCATCGCCGTTGGTCAGGGCGGCCAGCGCCTCGGGGTGGCCGGAGCCGGTCTGCGCTTCGGCGCCGGCGTCCTCGGTCGGCTGGGTCGCAGACGTCGGATGCGCCTGGCCCAGCGCCCCGATCGCCGTCGCCGCCGCGAAGATGGTGACGCGGTGATGCATGGCGATTTCCCCACCGTAGCGCGCGGTCCTGATAGCAGACCGGACCAGCTGGCGTAACGGTTCGGTTGCCTTGGCCGCCGGAGCGGAGCCGGGGTCATAGCGCCGGCGTCGGAGCGACATGAGCAACTCACGGTGGACCAAGGGACGATTACTCGCCTGCGCGGCAGTCGCGGGCCTGGCGGCGATAACCGCGTGTACGAGTGGGAGCAGCGATTCGGATGACGCCGCCAACCACGCTGTAGGTAGCACCGGAGACGACGCGGCCATAGCCGAACGCACCGAGGCGAGCGCGGACGACATCGCGGCGACCGAGTTCCTCGACGACCGCAAACTGATCAAGACCGGGACGATCGAGGTCGAGTCCGACGACGTCGACAAGTTGCTCGGCCAGCTCGAGGGTGTCGTGACCCTTCATCAGGGCCTGGTCGACAGCGAGGACGTGCGCACCGACGACGACGGTGACGCGAGGTCGGCGACGATCGTCGTTCGGGTGCCGGTCGATCGTTTCGAGGCCGCAGTCGACGACATCGCCGGGCTCGGCGAGCTGGTTCGAGTGCAGACGTCGAGCGAAGACGTCACGACGCGGGTCGCCGATGTCGACGCCCGGGTCGCGAGTGCGCAGCGGGCGATCGCCCAACTGCAGGTGCTCTTCGATCGAGCCGCACAGCTCCGCGACGTGATCCGGCTGGAGTCGGAACTCGCGCGCCGGCAGGCCGACCTCGAGTCGCTGCAGGCACAGCAGAGCGCCTTGGCTCGTCAGACCGCGCTGTCGACCATCCACGTCTCGATCACGCGAACCGACGAGGAGCAGGCGACCGACGGCGGCGATGAAGCCGGGTTTGTGGACGGCCTCGAGAGCGGCTGGTCCGCGCTGGTGACCTTCGTACGCGGCATCGTCCACGTCTTCGGCCTCGTGCTGCCGATCGGCTCGCTGCTCGTCGCGCTGGCGGCTGCGGCCTGGCTGTTGTTCCGGCGCCTCCGGCCGTCGACGCCACGCGGATCCGCCGGGTAGGAGGGGCCGTCTTGTGTTCGAGCTCATCGATTCGCGCATCAGATCTGTTGCGAACGCATCAGATCTGATGCGTTCGGCACGAGGCGGCCGCTGGGTCAGTCGGCGGTGACGGGGCCGCCGACCTCGCGGGACGTGCCGCGAAACTCGGCAACGACATCATCGCCGCGTCGCACGCTGATGTCGTAGATGCCGTTGCGCCCAGCGCGATGGCGCTCGACCGCCTCGGCGACGAGCGCGTCACCCTCACGTACGGGAGCGAGGAACGCGATGTCGCAGCGGGCGGCAACCGTACGCCGGTCGTAGGAGTTGCACGCGAAGGCGAATGCGGTGTCGGCCAGCGCGAAGGTGAAGCCGCCGTGCCCGATGCCGTGGCCGTTGGTCATGTCGGGACGGATCGTCATCGACACGACGGCGCGCCCGGGGCCGACCGCCTCGACGCGCATGCCGAGTGCCTGGCTGGCTCTGTCGTCGGCCCACATCGCGGCGGTTGCCGCCTCGGCCACGCGTTGCGCGTCGTCCACCGCCTCGTCATCGCTCATCGCAGGCCCCGCTGGTCGTCGATGCGCTTGGCCTTGCCGAGGGAGCGCTCGAGCGCCTGCGGCTCGGCCACCTCGACGCCGATCGTCACTCCGACGGCGTTCTTGACCCGCCCGACCAGCGTCGCGGCCAGCCGATCCCGCTCGGCGTCATCGAGTCCGGAAGAGATCGACTCCACGCGTACGGTCAACTCGTCGAGCCGACCGGGTCGAGTCAGCACGCAGACGTAATGCGGCGCTAGTCCTTCGACGGCGAGGATGTGTTCCTCGATCTGGGTCGGAAACACGTTGACCCCGCGCACGATCATCATGTCGTCGTCGCGACCGGTGATCTTGTGCATCCGCCGGAACGCGGGGTAGGCCGATCCGGGATGCAGTGCCGTGAGGTCGCGGGTGCGATAGCGGATCACTGGCATCGCCTGCTTGGTCAGCGAGGTGAAGACCAGCTCCCCCTGGGTCCCGTCGGGCACGAGGTCGCCGGTGACCGGGTCAATGATCTCGGGGTAGAAGTGGTCTTCCCAGATGTGCAGCCCGTCCTTGGTGGCGCCGGCCTCCTGGGCGACGCCCGGACCCATCACCTCGGACAGGCCGTAGATGTCGACCGCATCGATCCCGCAGCGCTGCTCCATCTCGGCCCGCATCTGGTCGGTCCACGGCTCAGCACCGAAGATGCCGATCTCGAGCGACGTGTCGGCCGGGTCGATGCCCTGGCGCTCCATCTCGTCGACGATCGCGAGGAAGTACGACGGC
Source organism: Nocardioidaceae bacterium (assembly GCA_035630615.1). Lineage (GTDB taxonomy): Bacteria > Actinomycetota > Actinomycetes > Propionibacteriales > Nocardioidaceae > DATFRX01. The sequence continues at coordinate 66,736 of DASQKI010000100.1, read as the reverse complement.
GTCACCATGATGATCCGTGGCTCGAAGTCGCGAATGAGCTGGACCTGCCGCTCGGTCATGCCGCCCGACACCGGGACAACGGTGCAGCCGAGCCGCTCGGCCCCGTAATGCGCCCCGAGGCCGCCGGTGAACAGCCCGTATCCGTAGGCGACATGAACGATGTCGCCCGGCCGTCCACCGGCGGCGTGGATGGACCGCGCCATCACGTCTGACCAGGTGTCGATGTCGTCAGCGGTGTAGCCGACGACCGTCGGGCGCCCGGTCGTGCCAGAGGAGGCATGCACTCGGACCACGTCGTCGCGTGGCACGGCGAACATGCCGAAGGGGTAATTGTCGCGCAGGTCGGCCTTGGTGGTGAAGGGGAATCGCGCGAGGTCGGCGAATTCGGTCAGGTCTTCGGGCCGTACCCCGGCGACGTCGAATGCCTTGCGATAGTGCTCGACGTTGTCGTACGCGTGCCGCAGCGACCATCGGAGGCGGCCGAGCTGTAGCTCGCGCAGCGCATCCGGCGTGATCTCGAGGGCGGCGACTGCCGCGGTCTCGGACATGGTCGCAACCTAGCCGCTCGGGCCGAGCTTGCAGAAGGCCCCCGAGACTACAGCGTCGGATCGCGCCGCATCCGGATCCTGATGTTGTCGTCGCCGTGGCGGTATTGCTCGACGAACCCCCGCCGTCGGTAGAACGCCGCCGCCCGCGTGTTGACGGACAGCACGTCGAGCTCGACGGCCCGGCCGCGGCGGGCGGCGTCGGCGACCAGGTCCTGGATGAGCTCGGCGCCGACGCCACCACCCTGATGGTCGGGATGGATCTCGATCAACCCGAGGTAGGTGACTTCGGCCCGCTCCTCGACCTTGATGACGCCGATGTCGTGACCGTCGCGGGTCACGATGTCGGTGACCGACGGGTCCCATCCACGGTCGAAGAACTCGCGCTGCGTGGCGTCGTCCCATCCCCAGATCGCCGCGACGTACTCCCGCAGCGTCGCCTCGTGCAATGCGAAGCAAAACTCCCGATCCGCGTCGGTTGCTGGCCGAAGTCCAAGTGCCTCGCCCATCCCGTCAGAGCTCCTTGGCGAACATCCCGCAGGTTTTGCCGTTGGCTTGCTCGAGTCGACCGACCTCGGCATAGCCACGGCTGCGATGGAAGGCCAGCGACGCGTCGTTGGGCGGCTCGACGTAGACCTCGAGGGTCATCCGGCCGTGCCGGGCAGACGCCGCCTCGGCCGCGTCATAGAGGCACGACCCCACGCCGGTGCGGCGGTAGGCGGGGTCGACGACGATGCGATCGAGGTAGCCGAAGGCGTCGTAGCGCTCGCCGAACCATGCATAGTTGACGCTGTCGTAGTCCGTTCCCGGCCCGAGCATCACGGCGAAACCGGCCAGCCGATCATCGTCGATGACGACGAGGCAGCGATCGGCGAGGCTCGCGAGCCAGGTCAGTCGCTCGACGTCGAGGGCGCTGACCGCGTCGAGGGCGCCCTGGTTCAGCGTGAGCACCGCATCGGCGTCGGACGGCTCATAACGTCGCGGCGTCCACGTCGTACCGGGCTCGGCCATGCCCGCAACGTACCCCGGCCGCTCTGGCGTGCGGGACGCTAGGGCGTCGTCGGCGAGTTGAGCCACTTCTCGATAAGGGGCCGGAGGTCGGTGCCGGTGCGGTCGGACAGCCAGGTGATGTAGTCCTCGCGATTGGCGTTGCCGAACTCGTGCTCGGCCGGCCAGGCCTTCAACGCGTCGAAGAACGCCTCGTCGCCGATCGTGTCGCGGATCTGGTCGAGCATGAGCGCGCCGCTGTAGTACACGTTCGACGACGCGAACTCGTCCTCGAAGTACGCTCCCGGCGGCCCGTAGTCGGCGCGCATCTGACCGTCCAGCGCCGTCCACTCGGCGATCTTCGTGTCGTAGTCCCACAGCCCGACCGAGTCGGCCCACAGCAGCTGGATGTACATCGCAAAGCCCTCGTTGAGCCACAGATCCGGCCAGTTGTCCGGCGTCACGAGGTCGCCGTACCACTGATGGGCGTACTCGTGCAGCAGCGCCCCACGCAGCGTCGCTTCGTCGGCCTGAAACACCGAGTCGCCCATCGTCACCAGCGTCTGGGTTTCCATCGCCGAGTCAGCCGGCACGACGACCGTGCCGAGTTGGCTGAACGGGTAGTCGCCGAGCAGGTCCTCGAGCCAGGCCACCATCTCCGGCGACTCGTCGAGCGTGCTCATGACGGACTCTTCGCCCTCGGGGATCCAGTACGTCATCGGCAGCTCGCCCGGCCCCTCGTCGGACTCGCGGGTGTAGTGCCCGATCGCGATGGTGATCAGGTACGGCGCCGCCGGCGCGCCGAGATGCCACTGGGTCGTCGTGGCGTCGGACTCGGTCGTCTCGCCCTGCAGCTGGCCGTTGAAGATGCCGATCATGCCGTCGGTCGCGGTAATCGTCGCGTCGTAGAACGCCTTGTCGGACGGATGATCGTTGACCGGATACCAGGTGTAGGCGCCCCACGGTTCCTGCATGGTCCAGACGCTGCCGTCGGGCTCGATGGTCCAACCCACGTTGAGCAGGTCGCCTCGACTGCCGGCGGCACGCACCGGCTGTGGTGTGCCCTGATAGCTCAGTGTCAGTGTGTGTTGGTCGTCAGGGGCGAGTCCCGGCGTCGTCACGGTGAGGTTTTCGCCGGTCTCGGTGGTGCCGACCTCGGCGCCGTCGAGGGTTGCCCCGGTGATCTTCAGCGGCTCAGCGAAGTCGAGCATGATCTCGTCGCGGGGCTCGGTGACTCGGAAGGTGATGTCGGCCTTGCCCTCGAGGACGGTGCTGCCGGGATCCCAGTCGAGGTCGAGTTGGTAGCGCAGGGCGTCGAAGTACGGCTCGCCGTTTTGCGGATAGTACGGGTCGTCGACCGGATCCGACTCGGCCCCGCTCAGGTCGACCGGCGGCGGATCGGCGGTCGGCGCCGGATCGGCAGTCGGTGACTGCGTCGGCCTCGGCTCGTCGGGTTCGGAGCCGGCGAGGTCGGCCGCGGTGCCGCACGCGGTGAGCATGGCGACCGTGCTCGCGACGGCGACCAACCCGACTTTGCGCCGAGGGTCTGGGGACATGCCCTCGACGCTACCGCCTGGCCAGGTCGCTAGGCCTCGACGAGTTCCTCCTCGGGCTCGATAGCTGGCTCGGCGGTCGGCTGGGCGCGCAGCCCGGACAGCGTCACGACGAGGCCGACGACGGCGAGGCCGGCCGAGACCGCGATCCCGGACCTGATGCCGTCGAGCGAGCCGGGGCCTCCGTTGGACGTGAGGACGGCGGTGACGGCCGCCAACACCACGGCTCCGCCGACCTGACCTGACGTGTTGAGGAGTCCGGCCGCGAGGCCCTGCTCGTCGTCGCGAACGCCGGCGACCGCCTGGATGTTGAGGGCCGGAAACGCCAGCCAGGCCACGCCCAGCAGCAACATGCCCGGCAGGATCACCGTCGCGAGGCTCGGGTCTTTGTCGGTGCCGTTCAGGAACACCAGGTAGCCGCCGAGCAGCCCGCCGGATCCGACGGCGATGAGCCTGGCGGTGCCGAATCGGTCGGCGAGCTGCCCCATGCGAGTGGCGAGCAGGGCCACCAGCAGACCACCGGGTAGGAACGACAATGCGGTCTCGAGGGCCGACCAGCCGAGCATGCCCTGGTAGTACTGCGTGGCGACGAACTGGAACGACAGGTAGGACCCGAACAAGACGATCAGGCCGAAGTTGGCTCGGGCTCGGGGCGCCGAGCGAAGGATGCCGAGCCGGATCAGCGGATGGCTGACGGTGAGCTCGGTGGTGAGAAACGCGGCAAGCAGCGCGGCGGCCCCGACCAGGCCGAGCAGGGTCCGCGCCGACGCCCAGCCGGCCTCGGGTGCCTCGACGACCGTGAACACGAGCAGCAGCATCGACGTCGTGATCGTGACAGCGCCCACGATGTCGTAGCGGCCGTCGGCCCGCGCGGGACGCGGCTGGCGGGGGACCAGTCGGTACGCGGCGACCAGGGCGACGACCGCGATCGGTGCCGGCGCGAGGAACGTCCAGCGCCAGCCCAGCTCGGTCAGGAAACCAGACAGGACCAACCCCAAGGAATAGCCGCTGGCACCGCACGCGGTGAAGATGCTCAGCGCCCGATTACGGGCCGGGCCCTCGGCGAAGGTCGTCGTCAGGATGGACAGCGCCGCCGGCGCGGTGAACGCGGCGCTCACGCCCTTGATCAGGCGAGCCGCGATCAACCAGCCGCCACTGCTCACCAGGCCGCCGAGCAGCGAGGCGAAGACGAACACGGTCAGCGCGATGAGGAGGACCTCGCGGCGCCCGAGCAGATCGGCGGCGCGTCCCCCGAGGAGCAGCAGACCGCCGTACCCCAGGACGTATCCGCTGACCACCCATTGCAGCGAGGCGGTCGACAGGCCGAGGTCGTCTTGGATCGACGGGAGTGCCACGCCCACCATCGACACGTCGAGGGCGTCCAAGAACAGCACGGTGCACAGGACCGCGAGCAGGCCCCACAGGCGTGCATCCCAGCGGTCGCTGGTCGTCGAAGTCGTCATAGGCTCGGACGCTACATGCATATGCATCTAATGCACAAGCAACTTATGAGTAAACAATAAATGTGTACGCATGCTAAGATCACCGGCGTGAACGACCAGGCTGTGGTAGGCGCATGGCGAGAGCTGCTCGCGAAGCATGCCGCGACGTGGGGTGCTCTCGAGCATGAGCTCGGCGCCAAGCACGGGCTCGGTCCGAGCGATTTCGAGGTCCTCGATCTCATGGTCGAGCAGGGCGGTGAGCGCTTTCGCGTCCAGGAGCTCGCCGACGGCGCACATCTGAGCCAGAGCGCGCTGTCGCGGTTGATCGCCCGACTCGAGAAGGCTGGCCTGGTCAGCCGGTCGCTGTGCGACAACGACCGGCGCGGCGTTTTCGTTTGCATCACCGACGAAGGTCGGGCCCGGCATGCGGCCGCTAGCCCGACCCATCGCGCCGTCTTGGCCGACCTCCTCGGCAACGCCGACCCCGCCTAGCGGTTTCTTCGCGCCGACCCTGCGCGTCCTGCCCACTTCTTCGCCGCAATCGCGGGGTGAGAGCGTGGTGCGGATGTGACACCATGCCGGCATGAATGCAGCCGCCTATCACACCAAACATCGCGAGACGATCGAGCAGGCCCTGGCAGCCATCCGCGAGCGGGACCACTTCTCCGCCTACCCGGAGTCGCCGAGCCCGCGGGTCTACGGCGAGACCGCGGCCGCCGACGGCCGGGCTGCCTTCGATGCGATGCGGGGGTCGGCTTTCGCACTCGAGACGCCCGGCGCCGACGGTACGGTCGCGACCGAGACCTCGCCGTTCGGCTTTGACCTCGACATCGCGTACCCGCGAGTCCAGTCGGACGGTGTCGACGCGCTTCTCGAGGCGGCGACCGCCGGCATGGCCGCCTGGCGGGACGCTGGTCCGGACGGTCGGGCCGGTGTGTGCCTCGAGATCCTAGCCCGACTGCACTCGCGGATCTTCGAGCTCGCCAACGCGGTGCAGCACACGTCGGGGCAGGCCTTCGTGATGGCGTTCCAGGCCGGCGGGGCGCATGCACTCGACCGCGGTCTCGAAAGTGTCGCGTACGCCTATGACGAGATGACGCGGCATCCGGCGATCGCGACGTGGGAGAAGCCGGCGCGCGGTGAGCCGCTGCGGATGGAGAAGACGTTCACCGTCGTGCCGCGCGGCGTCGCGCTGATGATCGGGTGCAACACGTTCCCGACGTGGAACTCCTACCCGGGGCTCTTCGCGTCGCTCGCGTGCGGCAATCCGGTCGTCGTCAAGCCCCATCCCCGGGCGGTGCTGCCTCTGGCCATCACGGTCCAGGTGGCCCGCGAGGTGCTCGCCGAGGCCGGGTTCGAGCCGAATCTCGTGACGCTCGCCGCCGAGGATCCGGCCGACGGGCTCGCCAAGACGCTGGCAGTGCGGCCCGAAGTACGGCTGATCGACTACACCGGATCGACCGCGTTCGGCGAGTGGCTCGAGGCCAATGCGCGACAGGCGGTCGTGTTCACCGAGAAGGCCGGCGTCAACAGTGTGGTGATCGATTCGACCGACTCGTTCAAGGGGATGTGCGGCAACCTGGCGTTTTCGTTCGCCCTTTACACCGGGCAGATGTGCACGACTCCGCAGAACGTCTATGTCCCCGCCGGCGGCATCGACACCGACGAGGGCCACAAGTCGCTCGACGAGGTGGCCGCCGGCATCGAGGCCGCGCTCGGCAAGCTGCTCGGCGACGACGCCCGTGCCGTCGAGCTGCTCGGCGGCGTCGTCAATCCGGGGGTGTTGGAGCGACTCGAGTCGGCCGGGTCGCGTGGGCGGGTGGTCGTGGAGTCGCGGGCCATCACTCATCCGGCCTTCGCCGACGCGACCGTACGGACGCCGCTCCTGGTGCAGCTGGACGTCGGCGAGGCGGATGTCTACGAGACCGAGTGCTTCGGGCCGGTGTCCTACCTCATCGCGGCGCCGTCGACGGGCGATGCGATCGCTGCGTTCCGACGTACGACGCGCGAGCACGGCGCGATGACGGCGGCGGTGTACTCGACCGACGACGGCGTGCTCGACGCGATGCGGTCGGCGGTGCTGGACGTCGGGGTGGCGCTGTCGGAAAACCTCACGGGTCAGGTGTTCGTGAACCAGACGGCGGCCTTTTCCGACTTCCACGGCACCGGCGCCAACCCGGCGGCGAACTCCGCGTTCACCGACGGCGCCTACGTCGCGTCGCGCTTCCGCACCATCGAGACCCGGCGCCACATCTGACCCTCCGGGAGTTGTCAGGCACATATGGAGCTGGGGCTCAACATGTGCCTGACAACTTGGGAACGCCCATGGCGGCGAGGTCGGCTGCGAGTTCGGCGCCGTCCAGGCGCACTTCAACGGTCGACGCCCGAAGCACCCAGCGGCGCCCGATCACGATCTTGCGCTCGCGTTTCATGTCGGCATCCCAGTGTTCGACGTCCATGTGGTGCTTGCCGTCAACCTCCAAGACGACGACCTCTCCGTTGGGCAGGTCCCATTCGCAGTCGAGGTAGCGAGTACGGCCGGCCGAGTCCTTGCGGAGTCGCTGTCGGGCGGGCGGCGTGAGGCCGTACCGTCGGCAGATCCGGCCCACGTCGAGCTCGCCGAGTGCGCGAGCGCCATCGGTGACGTCGAGCATCGCGAGTCGCATGTGCTGCCGATGCCGGATGGCCCCGCACGTGTCGAGTTCGGCATGCAGTTCCCGCGGCGTACACATGCCCTGCTGTACGACGGCGGCCATCATCGCGCACGCGAACCGCGGCCGGCGCTGCCATGCACCGGCGTCGATGGCGCCACGTGCATTCGACACCCTTGGTACGCCAGCCGCCGACACGATGTCGTCGGCGCTGAACCGACGCGACTCGTGCACCCTCACACCCGGCATGCGGACGTATCGAGCACCGCGATCGACCACGATGTGCACCAGCTTCGCCTCATGGGCAAAGCCGCGGAATCCGCCGTACTCGAGCGCGGTGTGACTCGCCAGAGCCGCCGGCGAGTCCGCATCGAGGACAGCGATCCACATCAACTGCGTACGGGATGGCGACGCATTCTGCATGAGGATTGTGTGGCGCCCGTACGCGCTCCATCGCTGCGCGGCGATCTGATGCTCGATGAACCCATGCGTCAGTCCGAGGTCGACGATCTGTCGTCGCGTCGCGACGCCGGATTGGCGAGAGGCGAGCGCAGCGAGGGGTGGGCTTGCGTCGGAGCGAGCGTACACATCTGGATCGTTGGCCAAAACGACCGCCCGAAGCCGACGTTCACCGAATTTGTGGATAACCGCGCCGAGTTGTCAGGCACATATGGAGCTGGGGCTCAACATGTGCCTGACAACTCCGGGGTTAGGGGTACGTGACGCCGGTGGCCGACTCCGATGCGTCCCAGAGGCAGCGACCCAGCTCGGTGTCGGCGGCCCTCCGACTGATGCGTGCCGGCGTCGGGGCGCCGCGGGACTCGCCGAGCGATCCGGGCCCCATGTACGACCCGCCGGGCAGGTCCGGCTCGGTCGCGGCCCGCAGCAACGGCCACGCACCGGCCTCGGCCGACTGCGCCAGCACGACGTTGCCGAGCCGCAAGACGAACCGCTGCACCGAATGGTTGCCCATCGCCAGCCCGGCATGCTGCAGCCCGGTGGCTGAGTAGCCCGGGTGCGCCGCCACCGACACGACCGGCGCCCCGGCGGCCCCAGCCCGGCGGTCGAGCTCGAGGGCGTACACGAGATTCGCCAGCTTCGACTCCGAGTACGCCGTCCACTTCCGATAGCGTCCAATCCTCGACTCGGGCTCGAGTCGCCGCAGCTCGATGCCGCGTACCAACCAGTGCATCAGCGACGACACCGCGACGACGCGCGCCGCCCGTGCCGCGACGAGGGCCGGCCAAAGCTGACCGACCAGCGCGAAATGCCCGAGGTGGTTGGTCCCGATCTGCAGCTCGAACCCGTCGACCGTGCGTCGCTCCGGCGCAGCCATCACACCGGCGTTGTTGACGCAGATGTCGAGCGGCCGGCCGTCACCGACCACCGTCGACGCGGCCGACCGCACCGACTCGAGGTCGGCCAGGTCGAGCTCCAACAGCTCCACTCGCGCCGTCGGCACCTCGGATCGGATCGCGTCCAGGCTGGCCTTGCCGCGGCTTCGGTCACGCGCGGTCGCCATGACCTCGGCTCCGGCGCGGGCGAGTTCCCGTACGACGTGATATCCGAGACCGCCGGTCACTCCGGTGACGAGCGCTCGCTGCCCGGTGAGGTCGGGGATGTCGACCGTCGTCCACGATCGCCCACTCAAAACGTCAACACCATCCCGCGGAGCACGCGCGCGGCCAGATCCGCGTCGCCGGAGACCGAGACGTCGAGGTCCTTCGGGTCCCGTCGCCCGGCCGCGAGCACGACGAAGGTCTCGGTTTCCATGCCGAGCCGTGCCGACGGCTCCGCTGGCGGCTCGGGGAGTGGCACCGCCCGTCCGGACTCCGACATCTCGACCGCGTGGTGGGCCGGATGCGTACCGTCGATGTCCCACACCACTGTCGTGCCGGCCGGCGGTCGCACCTTCTTGCCGAGCACGTACGGCATGCCGAGGCCGAACGTCGTGATGGTCACCTGTGCGCCGGCGTTGTCGAACCCGCCGGGTCGCCCGACCGCGCGGCGGATGTCTTGGGAGTGCACCCACATGTCGATGGCCCGGTTGCGTAGCAGTGTGTCCCAGTCCCACTGGCGGTCCGCGGGAACGCGCGGCGGCGCACCTTTCGGATCGGTCGGCGGGTTGTCGGTGAGGTACGCGTAGCGCCGCCGAACCGCGGCATCCAGAGCGGTCAACAGCTGTGCCGGGGCGACCTCGCGCCGCTGGTCGACGCCGACCTCCGTCCACTCGCTCAGCGGCACATCCCGGGTCGGGTCGGGCTCGTCGTCAACCGTCAACAGCTCCTCGATGTCGACGAGGTGGGCGAGCACGTCGCGGGCTCGCCAGCCCGGACAGTCGGTCGCCTGCTCCCAGTTGGTGTCGGTGAGGTCGGCGCCCACCCGCTGGACGTCGTCGGCCGCTTCTCGCCACGCCTGGACATAGAACGGCAAAAGGTCCATTCGGCGAGCCTATCCACTGCGATACCCACGGGTAACCCGTCCGGAGTGTGATCTCGACGTCGGTCTGGTTTGGAACTATCGATTAAACTGTAGTAATCGACTCAACTAAAGGGTCAATTTGGGATGTGAAGAGAAAGGCTCTGCCGTGACAGCACCGACTCATGATCCGAACCCGGTCCGCACCACCGCCGCCGTCGAGCTCTCGCGGCGCCGCTTCGCCGGTCTGCTCGGTGCCGCTGGCATCGGCGCGGCCGGAACCGCCGCCCCGTCGTTCGTGCCGGCCAACGCCGCGACAGAGCAGCCCTTCGCCGCCCTGGACCGCGGGCGGGCGCTGCCTCGGCCCAACTTCCTGATCATCCTGGGCGATGACATGGGCTGGGCCGACCTGTCCAGCTACGGTGCGCCGACGATCCGTACGCCCAACCTCGATCGCCTCGCCGGTTCCGGAGTCCGCTTTACCCAGGCGTACTCGGCGTCGTCGGTGTGTTCTCCGACCCGCTTCGGCCTCTACACCGGCCGCTATCCGGGTCGTCTCGTCGGAGGGCTGCAGGAGCCGATCGGCGAGCCGACCGAGGTCGACGGCATCCCGACCGACCATCCGACGCTGGCCTCGATGCTGAAGGGCGTCGGCTACGACACCGCGCTGATCGGCAAGTGGCACTGCGGCTACCTCCCATGGTTCAGCCCTACGCGTGTCGGATGGGACGAGTTCTTCGGCAACTTCAGTGGCGGCCTCGACTACTTCTCCAAGGTCAACCACAACGGCGACTACGACCTGTACGAAAACGAGGTCGAGTACGAGGATCTCCGCTACTACACCGAGATCCTGACCGAACGTACCGTCGACTTCCTCACGCGTCGCCACGACCGACCCTGGCTGCTCAACCTCAACTTCACGACGCCGCACTGGCCTTGGGAAGGTCCCGGCGACAAGGCCGTCAGCGACGACCTGACCCAACGGATGCGCGACGGCGAGCAGGGCGTTCTGTTTCATCGCGACGGCGGCTCGGTCGCGAAATACACCGAGATGGTCGAAGACCTCGACCGGTCGATCGGCGTCATCCTCCGTGCCCTGCAGCGCAGTGGCCAGCTCGAAGACACGCTCGTCTTTTTCGCCAGTGACAACGGGGGCGAGCGTTTCTCGTACTACTGGCCGCTGTCCGGCGGCAAGGGCGACCTCGACGAGGGCGGCATCCGGGTCCCGACGTTGCTCTCGTGGCCCGGCAAGCTCCGGTCCCGCCAGGTGCACCATGCGCCGGTCATGACGGTCGACTGGACCGCGACGTTCCTCGAGCTCGCCGGCGCCGAACCCGCGGCGGTCTATCCGCCCGACGGAGTGAGCCTCGTCGACCATCTGTTTCGCGGCGCCCGAGTGCCCGAGCGTGATCTGTTCTGGCGGATGAAGGGCCAGCGGGCCTTGCGTCGCGGGGATCTCAAGTACGTCCGGACGACCGACGGCACGGACCATCTGTACGACGTCGCCGCCGATGCCCGGGAGCAGGCCGACCTGGCAGTTGAGCGGAGCGGCGACCTCGCGGACCTGCGGACCTCCTGGGAGGCTGTCGACGAGACGCTGCTGCCTTATCCGTCGGGCTGATCGGCGTCGCGATCGTCGTCGTTCGTGCCGAGCCGGTAGGCGCCCTCGTCGTCGGCGTCTTCGTCGAACTGATCGGCGTCCCGGTCGCCGGTCGGCTGGGCGCGCCGTCGCATCGTGAAGATCACGACGAAGATCAAGGTGCCGAGCACCGCGGCCGCGACCGGGACGGCGAAGGCCGCGATCAAGAGCATCGCAAACCGGCCCCATCGCGGCGAGGAGCTGACCGCTAGGCCGGTCGGGTCGATCCGAGCACCGTCGGCACGGCAGCGCAACGCGTACGTGCCGTCGTCGATGTCCGAGGGCAGTGGTGCCATGCGATACCAAGTCGCATCGTCTTGCTCGGTCGACAGGTGCGAGACGGTCTCGTCGAGCCGCACCGTCTTGCCCGTTGCCGAGCGCAGTTGGCAGGTCGCCTGCTCGCTCTGCTCGCGCGACGTCGTGTAGAGGCCGCGGTCGTCGCCGCCGATCTCTACGGTCGGGCCGGTCAGCGTCTCGAGGTGCACGTCGACCTCGTCGGCGGCCGCCTTGCCGAGGGCGTACGCGGGGATCAAGCTCAGCAGGAACGGCACGAACGCGGCGACGTACCACGCCTGCGACGGCCGGGCCCTGGTCGTCTGCGCCTCGCTCACGATTCCGAGGATGTCATGGCATCGGTGTGGGTGCCGACGGGATGCCCGCCGATCCGTACGGAGCAGTTGGCGGTCGCCGGCCTCGACTGCGAGCACTGGACCGACGTACGGCGGTGATGACGACGATCGTGATCGCGGTCAGGCCGGCGATGCCGGGCAGCACGATCGCCGCGATGAGCATGAGGATGGCGTCGGTCCATCCCTCGGTCGAGCGGACACCGAAGCCGTCGACATCGATCGCGGTCCCGCCGTTCTCGCACCGCAGCCGATAGGTACCCGCCGGCAGGTCGTCGGGGAGCAGGCCGACGCGATCGTGCCTGCTGACGGGAACGTCGTTGAACGAGTCGTCGAGGGGGATCGGTCGCCCGCCGCTCGTCGGGTCCAGCGTGTCGAAAGCGCTGCCGGCCAGAAAGTACGCCGGAATCAGACTCCCCACGAACATCGCCACCGCAACCAGATACCACCCCCGCGACGGCTTAACCCCCGACCCCTCCGACGCCCCCGAGGACTCCGCCGCTCCCAAACCCACGGCGCCAATCGTGGCACACGGGAGGGCCGACCGACCGTCAGCTCAGCGACGTGCAGCGGCGGATGAGCGGGGAAGCGCCGAGGTTGGGGTTCATCCCGCCAGGTTCGTGGATGGGCCTGGCCGCCGAAGCGAGGAACGAGCAAGGCTGGTGGACCTGGCGGGATGAACCCCAACCTCTGCCCCAAGCCCGCCCACCTCAGAACGCCGCTTCGTCGAGATGCATGACCGCGAGGTCGGTCGACTCGGCGATGGCACGCTCCGCCGTGACCTTGGGCAGCACGGTCCGAGCGAACCACTGCGCCCCAGCCACCTTGCCCTCGTAAAACCTCTTGTCGGACTCCGACACGTCGCCGCCGAGCTTGTCGAGCGCCACCTCGGCCTGGCGGAGCAGTAGCCACGAGCAGACGAGGTCACCGAGCACGGTCAGCAGGCGGGTCGTGTTGAGGCCGACCTTGTAGATGTTGGCGAGGTCGCCGCCCTCGGCGTTGGGGTCGGACGACATGAGCTGCCCGATCATCGCGCCGACGATGCCTTGGGCGTCGTCGAGCCCCTTGGCGAGGAGTTGGCGCTCGACCTTGAGCCGTCCGTTGCCTGCCTCGGACTCGGCGAACTCCTTCGCCTGGCTCGCGAGATGCGTCAGCGCGGACGCCTTGTCCTTCACGATCTTGCGGAAGAACAGGTCCATGCCCTGGATCGCGGTCGTGCCTTCGTAGACCGTGTCGATCTTGGCGTCGCGGACGTACTGCTCGAGCGGGTAGTCCTGCAAGAATCCGGACCCGCCATACGTCTGCAGGCCTTCGGTGCCGAGCAACACCCACGACCGCTCCGAGCCGTAACCCTTGACGATGGGCAGCAGCAGGTCGTTGACCGTCTCGGCCTCCTCGTCGCGCTCGCCCTTGGCGTCGGCGATCCGGATCCGGTCCTGGTAGGTCGCGGCGAAGACCACCAGGGCCCGCAGCGCCTCGGCGTATGCCTTTTGCGTCATCAGCGACCGTCGGACGTCGGGGTGGTGGGTGATCGTCACCCGCGGCGCCGTCTTGTCGGCGGCCCGCATCAGGTCGGCGCCCTGGACCCGTTCCTTGGCGTAGTCGAGCGCGTTGAGGTAGCCGGTCGACAGCGTGGCGATCGCCTTGGTGCCCACCATCATCCGGGCGTTTTCGATGACCTGGAACATCTGCGCGATGCCGTCGTGCACCTCACCGAGCAGCCAGCCCCTGGCCGGCTCGCCGCCGCCGACGGAAGTGTCGCCGAAGGTGAGCTCGCAGGTCGTCGACACCTTGATGCCCATCTTCTTTTCGACCCCGGTGGCGTAGACGCCGTTGCGCTCACCGGTCAGCTCGCCGGTCTCGAGATCGAAGTGGTGCTTCGGAACCACGAACAGGCTCAGGCCCTTGGTGCCCGGGCCGCCAGCCCCGTCGACGCCGACGGGCCGGGCCAGGACGAGATGGATGATGTTTTCGCTCAGGTCGTGCTCGCCGGAGGTGATGAAGCGCTTGACGCCTTCGAGGTGCCAGGTGCCGTCCGCTTGGAGGTGAGCTCTGGCGCGACCCGCTCCGACGTCGGAGCCCGCGTCGGGCTCGGTCAGGACCATCGTCGCGCCCCACCGACGGTCGACGATGTGCTTGGCGATCTGCTGGTCGCGCTCGGTGCCGTTGCGCCACAAGATGTTGGCGAAGCTCGGGCCGCAGGCGTACATCCACACGGCCGGGTTGGCACCGAGGACGAGTTCGGCGGTCGACCAGACCAGCGCGGCCGGGGCCGGTGTGCCACCGAGTTCCGTCGGGTTTTGCAGCCGCCACCATTCGGCGTCCATCCACGCGTGATAGCTGCGTTTGAAGGCCTCGGGGACCTCGACCGTGTGCTGGGTCGGGTCAAACGTCGGCGGCGTTCGATCGGAGGTCTCGAACGACTCGGCGAGCTCCCCGCGAGCCAGTCGGTCGACCTCGGTGAGGATGCTGCGACTGGTCTCGACATCGATCTCTTCGTACGGGCCCTGCCCCATGACCTGATCGACACCGAAGACCTCGAACAGGTTGAACTCGATGTCGCGAAGGTTGCTCCTGAAGTGGCTCACGATGCCCCAGCTTCCACGGTCTGAGCGCTCCCAAGCGCTTGGGTTTACTCGTCAGTAACTAAGTATCCTACTGGCGAGTAGGTCAGACAAGCCGGCACTCCGAGATGTGACGTCGGCCACCGGATTCGTCCCCATCTCGGTGTTGACGCCTCGATCGTGTGAACTTAGTCTATAAACTCAAGTGACTTAACAAGGAGGGGACGGTATGCGCAACCTGCTGGTGTCGGAGCGTCGGTGCCGGCGGGCTCATCGTCTTGACCAATCTCAAGACCTTCGTGCAATGGACCGGCGCCAGCAGTGCGTCGACGGGGCTGGCGACCGGGCTGTGGGCACTGGTCTGGGTTCAGCTGATCTTCGTCGCCGTACGCGCGGAGCAAACGCGCGCGTCGGACCGAGGAAGCGAAGGCGACTGAGGCGGCGCTGACCCTGGCCTGAGCGCGCCCTGGGCTCGTCATCGCCCAGGGGCGACAACCGCGCTCGGACCTGTCGTCGCCCCCGGCGGCGGGGCGCACCGACATCGATCGGACGCGCCCCGCCGGCCGGTCATCTCCAACTGAGACGAGTGATCTGACAGACTTTGACGTATGCGGGTTTCGGCCAAGTCGGATTATGCGCTCCGTGCGCTCATCGAAATCGCTGGTCGGACCGAGCGTGGTCCGGTCTCAGCGGAGGAGATCGGGCGCCTGCAAGACATTCCGCACGGCTTTCTCCAGGCCATCCTTGCCGACCTTCGCCGCGCCGGTGTCGTGGTGAGCCAGCGTGGCCAGTCCGGGGGTTGGCGGCTCGGACGGTCGGCCGACGAGGTCACCATCGCCGACGTCATCCGGGCCGTCGATGGACCGCTGGTCAGCGTCTATGGCCTGCGTCCCGAGGCAGTCACCTACAACGACTCGGCGTTGGTGTTGCAGCACGTGTGGATCGCCGCCCGGATCAGCCTGCGGAAGGTCTTCGAGTCGGTCACCATCCAGAATCTGGCCGACGGCAAGCTCCCGAAGAACATCGAGGCGCTGACCCACGACGAAGACGCCTGGATGCCCCACTAGTCAGTCGGCTCGAGTTCCGATCTGGCGTCGGCGTTGACGCGACCAGACCGACCCTGAGTCGGAACTCACGCGTCCCCTGCCTGGGTCTTGGGGATCACACACATCGGCCTTAGACTACTAATTCACTTGACCTAATGCAGAAGGGGGCGTCTTATGCCCATACACGGTTCGGTCCGACCGGCAGGCACACGACCGTCCCTTCGCGTCCTCGTCATCGGTGGCGGCGCGGCGGGAGTACTGACGGCCGCCGCCTTGGCGCGTCGAGCGCAGCCGGGTCGTCCCCTCGAGGTCCGGGTGGTCGAGCGCGACGATCTCTTCGGCCCCGGTCTCGCATACGGCAAGGCCGAGCCCGATCACCTCGTCAACAACACGGCCAACCGGATGAGCGCCTTCCACGACGACCCCGATCACCTGCTGCGATGGTGCAAGGCGCGTGGCGTCCGGGCGGAGCGGGGGAGCTATCTCTCACGACCGACGTACGGCCGCTATCTGTCCAGCGTGCTCGGCGTCGCTGATGAGTCGCCCGGCGCCGACGTCATCCGGATCCGCGGCGACGCCGTCCGCGTACGAGAAGACGCCGCCGCTGTATCGGTCGAGCTGAGCTGCGGTTGGACGCTGGTCGGCGATGTCGCCGTGCTCGCCCTCGGCAATCCGCCGCCGCATCCACAACCCCTGCCGGCCACGGCGTTCTGCGGCGAGCGCTACGTCGCCGATCCGTCGGCGCCGGATTCCCTCGACGGCATCGGCGGCGACGACCGCGTCCTGTTGGTCGGCACCGGGCTCACGATGGTCGACGTCGCGCTGACCCTGTCGCGGCGGCACCCGGGCATTCGGATGGTGGCGGCGAGTCGGCACGCGGAGCTGCCCCGACCGCATGCCCGCACGCCGTTCCCGGTCGCCGAGGGCGTCGCTCCGAGGGAGCCGGGGCTACGGGCACTCGTACGCGCTGTCGTTCACCAGTTGCGGGCCGCCGAGGCGGCTGGTCGCGATTGGCGTGGCGTCGTCGACGGCATCCGGCCGCAGATCGGCGACCTGTGGGAGAGGCTGTCTTACGAGGATCGAGAGCGGTTCGTCCGGCATCTCGCGCGGCTGTGGGAGGTGCATCGCCATCGCATGGCGCCGGAGGTCTCCGGCCGGATCGAACGGCTTCGAGCGGCTGGACACCTCGTCGTGCAGGCCGGCCTGCCCGAGCTCGCCGGATTCACTCGCGTCGTCAACTGCACCGGGCCGCAGGCGGTGTCCGAGACCGGTTGGAGCGCACTGGTCGACCAGCTGCTCGCCGACGGCATGGCTCGGCCGGACCCGCTGAGATTGGGCTTCGACCTCGATCGCGATGGGGCGCTGATCGATGCGAACGGTGCGGCGTCGTCCCGGGTCTACGCGATCGGGGCCGCACGTCGAGGTGCCCGCTGGGAGGCGGCCGCGATTCCCGAGATACGCCGACACGCCGCGGCGTTGACCGATCGACTGCTCGGCGCCGAGGAGGTCGAGGAGGCTGTGCCGGCGCGCCGCTGGCGCGGGCGCGCTAGTCGGATTCCGACTCGGTGGGCGTGCGGCGCCCGAGCCGACGGATGCGGTTGCGCAGGGCCCGACGTACGTTGGTTGGGGTCAGCTCTCGACGCTTGAGTTTGTCGTTGTCGCGTCGCAGCTGAGTGATCTCGACGAGCAGTTCGGCGGTCGCGGCGGCTGCGGTGTCGATCACGTCTTCGGCGCTCCAGCGTCCGGGCCAGGGTCCGTCGGTATGACGTGGCCGGAGATCTTCGGCATCGCCGCGTACGTCGTAGCCCGCCGACTTGATGCCGTCGATCCACTCGGCGGCCAGCTCGTCGGCCCGCTCGAACAGCGGCGACGGGAGCACCGGCGCGTCGGACCGTGACACCGACGGAAGGATGGTCTGCGCGTAGAGCTTCTTGGCCACCGCCCCGAACTCGTCGGCCACCAGGCGCCGGTCGAGTGAGGTGTTGACCCGGCGGAGCAGCTCGATGTCGGCGACTCCGAGACGGGGGTTTTGCCGTATCTCACTGCCGGGCGTGAGTCGACCCGGGTCGGCGATCCCGAGCAACTCACCGAACCGTCGCCACAACAGTGCCGGGTCGGCAGTCGAGTGGGGGACGGTGACGATGTGGATCCGTTCGGCCGGCAGGTCGCCGCCCCAGGCGTCGATCACGTCGAGGAGGCGCTGCGCCGCGAAGTCTCGGGCCGGAGGCGCGTCGGCGTTTTTGCGCTTCGGGGGTTTATGTCCGAGTCCAGCGCGTCGGACGTACCCGCGAAACGGCACCCGGCGTCCGTGCTTGATCGCTTCCTGCCAGTCGGCGACGGCCTGGCGGGCGGGATCGCGAGCCGTGATGACGAGGTGAATCTCGCGGTCGTCGAGATGGGCGCGGGCGCGCCGGGCGGCATCGCGGGTCGCCGTCGCGAGGATCTCGTGGGAGATGATGACTCGGCCGTCGAAGGCCTTGGCCCGTTGGACGAGCTTGGGCCAGGCGCCCTCGGCCTGCGGGCGTACCGCACCGACGAACTGGTGGTTTTCGCGGGCGTCGAGGGCGGCGAAGAAGTGATCGCGATGGCCGTCGAACGGATAGAGGAGCTCTTCGCGACGCAGCCAGCGGCGGTGTTGTCGCAACATGTCCTGCAGGAACGTCGTGCCGGACTTGGGCAGGCCGACATGCAGGAAGATCGGCCCCTGCTGTGGACCGGAGTCAGGCATGGCCTGGAGTCTAGCGACGGCGTGCGCAACGTTGTGCGATGCTCCGACCGTGGGACGGATTCGGGTCGGCATCTCGGGCTGGAACTACCCGGGCTGGCGGCGCCGGTTCTACCCGGTGGGGCTGCCGCAGCGACGTGAGCTCGAGTACGCGTCGCAGCGGCTCGACTCGATCGAGATCAACGGCACGTTCTACGCGCTGCAGCGGCCAGAGAGCTTCGGCGCCTGGCGCGACCAGACCCCCGACGATTTCGTGTTCGCGGTCAAGGGCGGTCGGTTCATCACACACATGAAGCGGCTGGCCGATCCCGAGACGACGCTGCCCAACTTCTTCGCGTCCGGCCTGCTGGCACTCGGTCGCAAGCTGGGTCCGGTGCTGTGGCAGCTACCGCCGACGCTCGCGTACGACCCGGACCGACTCGAGGCGTTCTTCCGGCTGCTGCCTCGTACGACGACGACCGCCGCCCATCTGGCCGAGGGGCACGACGACCGACTCGACGGGCGGGCGTGGACGACGACTGACAAGCGCCGGCGCATCCGGCATGCCGTCGAGGTGCGCCACCCGAGCTTTCGCGACCCTTCGTTCATCGAGTTGCTGCGGCGCCATCGCATCGGGCTCGTCATCGCCGATGCGGCCGGCGACTGGCCGGCGCTCGAGGATGTCACGG
The DNA here is from genome assembly GCA_035630615.1 of Nocardioidaceae bacterium. GTDB lineage: Bacteria > Actinomycetota > Actinomycetes > Propionibacteriales > Nocardioidaceae > DATFRX01. Next base: position 47,872 of record DASQKI010000100.1, on the reverse strand, counting down.
CCGACTTCGTCTACCTCCGGTTGCACGGCGCCGAGGAGCTCTACGCCAGCGGCTACGACGCCGAGTCGCTCGACGCGTGGGCCGCCAAGATCCGGCGCTGGGCCGCTGGCGAGGCGCCGATGTCGGACCGCACCGTCGGTACGGAGGGGCCGCGCCGCGACTCGGGCCGGGACGTGTTCGCGTACTTCGACAACGACGCCAACGTGCGGGCGCCGGTCGACGCGATGGAGCTGGCCCGGCGACTGGCGGATTGAGTATTTCGCCTACTGGTAGGGGATTGACAGGGGTCGTCCCAGAAGTAAATCTAGTAGGTAACCCTAGTCCAGCAACTAAGGGAGTTTCTCGGGACCAAATCGGCGGGCTCTCGTCCGGGGCCGCGGGAGGAGTGGGTCGACATGACCGAGGTGAATGGCACGTCCGGCGCAAGCGTCGACATCCTCCAGCTCTTCGAACTTCTCGAGAGCCGGCCGGGTCGCGAGCGGCTACTGCCCTACCTCACGCATCGGCATCCGTCGGTCCGCCAGACGGCCGTCGACGTGGTCGCCGAGCTGCGGCCGCCCTGGGGATTCGACGCTCTCTGTCTCGCGCTGCTCGACGCCAGCGAAGGGGTGCGGATGGCTGCGGTCGAAGGGCTCCGAGCTCTCCATCCGCTGCTGCCCGACCAGCCACAGCTCTTCGACTTCTTGCAGCAGGCGCTCGACAGCCCGACCCCAGCAGCTCGCGAAGTCGCCGTGCGGTTGCTGCGCCGGACCTCCGACGCGAGCACCACGACGTATTTGCCCGTCACCCGGGATGTCGAGCCGCGAGTACGGATCGAGGCCATTCGCGCTCTCGTTGACCACCACGCCGTCCCCGAGGTCGGAGCGATCGCGACCGACCCTGAGCCGCAGGTGCGCGGGGAGGTGGCCAAGGCCCTCGGACAGCTCGCTGACACGCGTGGCCTCGAGCCCCTCGTCCGACTCGCGCGCGACTCTGAGCCGAGCGTTCGAGCGGTTGCGGTGGCGGCGCTGCCGTCGCTGCGACCCCGCGGCCTGGGCGAAGAGACCTTGCTCGAGGCGGCCGGAGACGACGTCGCCGAGGTCCGCACGGCGGCGGCGGTCGCGTTGGCACAGAGTGGCGTCGACGTGGCGCTGGCCGCACTCTTGCGCCTCGCGTCCGACCCCTCCGCCGAGGTACGGCAGTCGGCCGTGTCGGCGTTGGCGGCGCGCGGTGCCGGGTCGCCGGCGGTGTGGGACGCGATGGTCGAGGCTGCGGTCGACGCCGATGCACGGGTGCGTGCGATCGCGCGGTCGGCGTTGCGTCGCCACCTGGCGGTCTTGCCGTCGAACCAGACCCAGAGCGCCGCCGGCTGATCCGCGCGAAGTTGTCAACCGCATGCTGGGCTATAGCGAGACCTGCGGCTGACAAGTGGTGTGGTTTCCTGGCCGCGTGACAGCAGCGCACAGCGTCCACGATCATGAGCCCGATCCGCGCAACGCCGAGATCCTGATCTACGTCAATGGCGACTTGGTGCCTCGCGACCGGGCCGTCGTGTCGGTGTTCGACTCCGGCTTCGTACTCGGCGACGGCGTGTGGGAGGGGCTGCGCGTCTACGGTGGGCATCCGGCGTTCCTCGATCAGCATCTCGACCGACTGTACGAAGGCGCCGTCGCGATCGCCCTCGACATCGGGCGCAGCCGCGACGAACTGACCGACGCGATCTACCGCACGCTTCGCGCCAACGACATGGTCGACGGCGTACACATGCGGCTCATGGTGACCCGAGGACCGAAGTCCACGCCCTACCAGGACCCGCGCGCGTCGGCCGGTCCGGCGACAGTCGTCATGATCCCGGAGCACAAGACGCCGCGGCCCGAGCTGCAGTCGGGCATCAGCCTCTTCACGGTGCACGTGCGACGCAGCGCGCCCGACGTCCTCGACCCGAAGCTCAATGCGCACAGCAAGCTCAACGACATCACCGCGTGCATCCAGGCCTATATCGCCGGGGCCGACGAGGCGCTGATGCTCGACCCCAACGGGTTCGTCGCGACCTGCAACTCGACGCACTTCTTCATTGTGCGCCGCGGTGAGGTCTGGACATCGTCCGGTGCCTACTGCCTCGGCGGCATCACCCGGGCCAACGTGCTCCAGATCTGCCGCGAGGCAGGGATCCCCGCGTACGAGAAGCTCTTCAGCTTGACCGACGTCTACGGCGCCGACGAGGCCTTCGTGACCGGGACGTACGCCGGGGTCGTGCCCGTGCGCCAGGTCGACGGGCGTCGCCTCGCCGTCGAGCCGCCGGGGCCGATGGCGCTCCGGCTCCAGGACCTCTACGCCGACCTGGTCGCGCGTGACGTCGCGGCGCGCGCGGAGGGCGCGCGATGACGATCCGGTTCGCGATGTGGTCGGGGCCGCGCAACATCTCGACGGCGATGATGCGGTCGTGGGACAACCGGCCGGACACGGTGGTCGTCGACGAGCCGTTCTATGCGTACTTCCTCGCCTACAGCGGTCGGGACGACCCCGGTCGCGACGACATCCTCGCCGTGGGCGAGACCGACTGGCGGGCCGTCGTCGACGCGATGACCGGACCGGTGCCGGGGGAGCCGGCCGTCTTCTACCAGAAGCAGATGCCGCACCATTTGACGCCGGAGCTGGAGCTCGACTGGGTCGACGGCCTGTACAACGCGCTGCTGATCCGGGAGCCGCACGAGGTTGTCGCGTCGTACGTGAAGTCCCGGAGCGACGTCGTGCGCGAGGACATCGGGCTGGTGCAGCAGGTCGAGCTGTTCGACCGCATTCGGGGCGGGGGAGCGGAGGTACCGGTGATCGACGCTCGCGACTTCCTGCACGACCCGGAGGCACATCTGCGTTGGCTGTGCGACTGGCTCGGTATCGATTTCACCGAGCGGATGCTGCGCTGGCCGGAGGGGCCGCGGGACACTGACGGGGCGTGGGCGCCGCATTGGTACGCGGCGGTCGAGGCATCGAGCGGGTTCGCGCCGTACCGGGGGCGCGAGGTCCATCTCGACGGTCCCGCGCTCCAGATCGCCGAGGAGAGCGTCGCCGACTACGAGTACCTGTGGGCGCACCGGCTGCAGCTGTAGCGGGCCGGCCGGCGACCTGCGGAAACCCGCCAACAGTCCGGGTGTCGGCGGCGGGCCGCGCGCGTACAGCCCGCTCGAACCGAACCGATACCTTCGGAGGAACGATGACCCGGCAGATGAAAGCCGTCGTGCTGCACCGTTTCGGCGACACCTCGCAGCTCGCACTCGAGGAGCGGCCGATCCCCGACCCGGGTCCGACCGAGGTCTTGGTCAGGGTGGCGGCGGCGGGGGTCAATCCGGTCGACTGGTGGACCCGGATGGGCGAGGGGTACCTGGCGCCGCCGCCACTCGTCCTCGGCTGGGACGCCGCCGGTGTCGTGGAGGCCGTCAACGACGGTGTCACGTTGTACCAACCGGGGGATGAGGTCCTCGGCATGCCACGCTTCCCGGCCGAGGCCGGCTGCTATGCGGAGTACATCGTGGCGCCGGCTCGGCACTTCGTCGCGAAGCCGGCGGCGATGCCGTACGACGAAGCCGCCGGGCTGCCGCTGGCCGGGCTCACCGCCTGGCAGGCCCTCGTCGACACCGCCGACGTCCAGCCCGGCCAGCGCGTCTTGGTCACCAGTGCCGCCGGAGGCGTCGGTCATCTCGCCGTCCAGATCGCAAAGGCCAGAGGCGCCGAGGTCGTCGCCAGCGCCAGTGCCGAGAAGCACGGGCTGGTCAAGGGGCTCGGCGCGGACGAGGTCGTCGACTATCGCACCGTCGACCTGGGTGCGACGCTGCGAGATCTCGACCTGGTGATCGACTCGATCGGCGGCGACAACAGCGAGCGGCTGGTGCCGACCCTGCGCACGGGCGGGACGATCATCCCCGTCTTCGGCGGCGCTACCGAGGCGATCTCGAGAGCGGCTGAACGGCACGGCGTGCGGGCGATCACCCTGCTCGTCGAGCCCGACCAGATCGGGCTTCTCGGCCTGACGGAGTTGATCGACTCCGGCCGGCTGCGGGTTGTGATCGACAGCCGCTGGCCACTCGACCAGGTCGCAGCGGCGCATGCCCGAAGTGAGAGCGGCTGCGCGACCGGCAAGATCGTCTTGACGACCTCGGTCTGAGTCGCCGGAGCTTCGGTGTCGGTGCCCCATGACAGGCTGCCGCCGTGGCGACGTATCTGGTGACGCGGACCCGATCGGGTCCGGAGTGGGATCCGGCGCGGCCGATGGAGGAGCAATCGGCCTGGGTCGAGTATGCGGCCTACATGGACGACCTGGTCGAGTCCGGCTTCGTCGTCCTCGGCGGGCCGCTCTCCGACGAGTTCCGAGTAGTCATCGTCATCGAAGCTGAGTCCGACGGAGCGATTCGCGACCGGCTCGCCGCCGACCCGTGGGACGGCTCGCATCTGCGGACCGATGCCATCGAGCCGTGGACGATTCGCCTCGACGCGCGGGAGCGCTAGTTCGCAGCCGTTGCCGAACGCCGCAGGCTACTGATCCGCCTCATGGCCGAGGTCCACGATCGCGCCGTGGGCCTCGGCCAGTCGCATGGCGCCGGCCAGGTCGAGTTGCGTCTCGTGCAGCCGCACCGTGGCGAGATCGACTCCGTCGAGCGTCGCGCCGCGGAGATCGGCCCCGCGCAGGTTCGCGCCCCGAAGTGTCGCGCCCGACAGGTCGCAGTCGCGCAGCACCGCATCCGACAGGTTGGCCTCCCCCAGCTCGGCTTGCCGCAGGCGTACTCCCTTGAGGTCGAGCTTGCTCAGATCGGCACCGCGCATGAGGACGTACGACCACTGCCCACCCATCACCGTCAGGGGCCGGAGCGTGCACTCGACGAATGTGGTGCCGGACAGCTTGCACGAGTCGAGGGTGGCGCCGAACAGTGACGTGCGCCGAAACGTGCATCGGGTGAACGCCGTGCCGACGTGCTCGGAGGCGTTGAGCCGGCAATTGCTGAAGGTGCAGTCGTCGAACACCGCGCCGCGGCTGCGGGACTCGGTCAGGTCGACGTCGTCGAAGCTGCACCCGACATAGCTGACGTCGTCAAACTCGTCTGCATACCAGTCGTCGCCGCGCCAGTCCCGGTCGTGAAACTCCTCGCCCATGGGGCGAGCCTGTCAGAGAGTCCTCCCGCGAGTGGCGCACCGTCGTCGCAAATCAGGCCCGGACGCGGCAACCGTGCGCCACTCGGCGGGTTAGGAGGACCGGCGGACGTCGATCACCATGCTGGCGACGAACGCGACCACGAGGGCTGCGCCGCCGAAGACCGTCGCGGCCGTGGTGCTCAGCGCATCGGACAGCAGCAGAGCAAGGGTGACGCCGAGGGCGATGACGACGGCGGCCGCGATCTTCCAGTCGTCGCCGATGACGAAGTCGTACCAGAACTGGCCGAAGCCCTTGACGAATCGGATCATCGGACGCTCTCCTCTTGGGGCTGCAGGTCGACGGCCGGTCGCTTCAGGTTGGGCAGCACGCTGACGAGTACTCGCGAGAGCACGAACCACACGACCAGCAGGGCCACGATGGCGAGGTCGGAGCCCGGCCACTCGAGACTCTCGTGGTCGTCCATGAACACGCCGAGTCCTTCGACGGCCCAAAACGTGCCGAAGCTCGCCAGCAGCAGGCCGACGCCGTACTTGAGGGTGTTTTCGGGGACGGTCGTGAGCGGTCGATGCAGTGCGACGCCGGCGATCAGCACGAGAGCGCCGCCGATCGAGGCGCCGGCGACCGCTGCCGGCATGTTGTCGGCCGACAGCCCGAACGTGATGACGATGAAGACGACCTCGACGCCCTCGAGGAACACGCCCTTGAACGCGACCACGAAGGCGAACGAGTCGAGCCGGGTGCCGGTCGCGCCGGCCTGCCGGGCCGCCTCGGTCTGGGCGCGGTATTCCTCCTCCTCGTCGTGCAGCGACTTGAGCCCGGACGACCGCAGGATCGCTTTGCGCAGCCACTGCAGGCCGAAGATCAGCAGCAGCGTGCCGACGACGATCTGCAACGCCGACTCCGGAAGCCAACTGCTCAAGGCGTAGCCCGCGACGGCGGTGAAGCCGATCAGCGCCACGACGGCAGCCGCCACGCCGGCCAGCGTCGAACGCCATCCCCGCGTCATGCCCATCGCGAGCACGATGGTCAGCGCCTCGACGAACTCGACAACCGACGCGAGAAAGGCCGCGCCCACCAATCCCCAGGTCGCACCCGACACGGCGCCCTCCTGTAACAGTTGCGAGATGTAACATCTGATTCATCAAACAGGCTGTCACTGCGCATCAGGTGTGTCAAGAGTGAGTACGCTCGGCAGCATGACCGAGGTACGCCGCTGGCTGTTGCTCATCTATCGGGTGCCGTCACAGCCGTCTCGGCTTCGGGTCGCCGTATGGCGCGACCTGAAGCGGCTCGGTGCGCTCTACCTCCAGCAGGCGGTGTGCGTGCTGCCGGACGTCGGCGACGTACGAGGGCGACTCGATGAGGTCCGGCGTCGGATCGACGAGATGGACGGCGGCACCACCATCTTCTTGGAGCTCGACTCCGTCGCCGACGACGTCCGACAGCAGTTCGTCGACGGCTTGCGGACCAACTCGGCCAAGGAGTACGCCGAGATCGTCGAGGAGTGCGAGACCAAGTTCTTCAAGGAGATCGAGTTCGAGCGCTTCCGGGAGAACTACACCTTCGAGGAGGCCGAGGAGATTCGGCAGGACCTAGAGAAGCTCAAGCGCTGGCTGGCCAAGATCGAGGCCCGCGACTGGCTCTCGGCCGACGGCAAGGACAAGGCACACGAGAAGGTCGCCGAATGCGAGCGGCTGATGGACGAGTTCGAGGCCGACGTCTACGAGCGGGTCAACCCGGCCGACGGCTGACGACGGTCAAGCCTGGTCCGGCCTCAGCAGAACGCGGCGTGACCGGTCAGTGCCTCGCCGACGATGAGGGTGTGCATCTCGGCGGTGCCTTCGTACGTCAGCACCGACTCGAGGTTGGCCGCGTGCCGGATCGCCGGGTATTCGAGCGAGATGCCATTGGCGCCGAGGATCGTGCGCGCGGTCCGACAGATCTCGAGCACCTTCGTGACGTTGTTGAGCTTGCCGACGCTGACCTGTTCGGGCCGAAGCCGACCGGCGTCCTTGCGGCGTCCGAGATGGAGTGCGAGCAGCGTCCCGGTCGCGAGCTCCTGGTGCATCTGCGCGAGCTTGTGCTGGGTCAGCTGGAACGTCGCGATCGGCCGGCCGAACTGCTCGCGGTCGACGGCGTACGCCAGGGCTGCCCGGAGGCACGTACGGGCGGCGCCCATCGCACCCCACACGATGCCGTAGCGGGCCTCGTTGAGGCACGACAGCGGACCCTTGAGGCCTTGCGCTTCGGGCAGCATCGCATCGGCCGGCAGCCGGACGCCGTCGAGAATCAGCTCCGACGTCACCGACGCCCGCAGCGACATCTTGTGCTTGACGTCGTGGGCCGCGAAGCCGGGTGCCGTCGTGGGCACGACGAAGCCGCGGATGCCGCCATGCTCCCGACCGGCGTTGGCCCACACGATGGCGACATCGGCGATCGAGCCGTTGGTGATCCACATCTTCGTGCCGTCGAGCACCCAGTCGCCGCCATCGCGACGAGCCCGAGTTTGCATCGCCGCCGGGTCGGAGCCGTGGTCGGGCTCGGTCAGTCCGAAGCAGCCGATCGCGGACCCGGCCGCCATGTCCGGTAGCCATGCGGCCTTCTGGTCATCGCTGCCCCAGCGCCAGATCGCATACATCGCGAGCGACCCCTGGACCGACACGAGCGACCGGATGCCCGAGTCGGAGGCCTCGAGCTCGAGGCAGGCCAGGCCATAGTCGACCGCGCTCATGCCGGCGCAGCCGTAGCCGTCGAGGTGCATGCCGAGCAGGCCGAGCGCGCCGAGCTCCTTGGCGAGCTCGCGTACGGTCGGCAGGTCGCCGGTCTCGAACCAGTCGGCGACGTACGGGTCGATCCGGGTGTCGCAGAGGCGCCGAACGGAGTCGCGGACGGCGCGTTCGTCCGGCGTCAGAGCGGCGTCGATGTCGAGCAGGTCGTCGCTTGCGTTCACGCGTCCAGCCCCCAGGGGTCGGCGTCCCGAAGGGCCGGCGGCAGCGCCATCTCCGGCACATTTTGGTACGCCACCGGGCGGGTGAACCGATCGAGTGCGTGCGCGCCCACACTGGTCGAACGCGGGTCGCTCGTCGACGGCCACGGGCCTCCGTGATGCATCGCGTCGGCGCACGCGACCCCGGTCGGCGGCCCGTCGACGACGACGCGGCCGACCTGCGCCGCCATGCGTTCGACGGCGCGAGGCAGATCGGGGTCGTCCGGGCCTGCCCCGTAGACGGCGCCGGTGAGCGACGGCTGCAGTGTCGCGAGCGTGCCGAGTGCCTCGTCGATATCGGCGTACTGGGCGACTAGCGCAACCGGCCCGAAGCACTCGCCCAGGAGGCGCGACCCGGGTCGGAGGTCAGCGAGGCCGACGGTGACGGCATGAGGCTGGGCCGCGTACCCGGAGGGCATGGTCTGGCCCGACGCGAGCAGGGTGCCTCCGGCCGTGACGAGGTCGTCGATGCCGTCGCGGTAGGCCGCCGCGATGCCTTCGGTGAGCAGCCAGACGCCGGGCGACGACGCGACGTGGGTCGCGGTGGCTTCGGTGACGCCGCTCCCGGCGGGCGCCATCAGCAGTCCGGGCTTGGTGCAGAACTGACCGGCGCCGAGGGTGAATGACGCGACCAGCTCGGCGGCGATCTCGTCGATCCGATCGATCGCCGCCGGCGTGACGAGGACCGGATTGACCGTGCCCATCTCGGCATAGACCGGGATCGGCCGCTCCCGCCGGCGGGCCCGATCGACCAGCGCCATGCCGCCGGCCTGCGAGCCGGTGAACGCGACCGCCGCGATCTCGGGTGCGTCGACCAGCGCGGTGCCGGCCCCGAAGCCGACGACGAGGGAGTACGTGCCGTCGGGAGCACCGGCCGCCGCCAGGGTCGAGCGAGTCAGCTCCGCGAGCCGCACACTCAACCGCGGATGCGCGGGATGGGCCTTCGTCACGACGGGGCATCCCGCGGAGATCGCCGAGCACGTGTCGTGGCCGACGACGCCGAACTGGAAGGGGAAGTTGCTGGCCCCGAAGACGGCGACCGGCCCGATCGGCAGGTTGGCCCGGCGCAGGTCGATCGGCGGCGGGCCGGGCAGGGTCTGCTTGCGGACCCGGAGCCAGTCCCCGGACTCTCCGACCGCCGCGTAGTAGCGCATGTTGACCACGCCGCGCTGCAGCTCGCCACGCAGCCGCTCCTCGCCCAGCGCGGTCTCCCCGTCGGCGATCGCGACCAGCTCGTCGGCATGGGCGTCGAGGGTGTCGGCGACCGCGTCGAGCCAGCGGCGCCGGTCGCGTGGCGTCGCCGTGCTGACGACGGGATACGCCGCGCGGGCAGCCGCCACGGCTGCGGCCACGTCGTCGGGCGCCGTGTGCGACGGGCCGGGGTGGGTCGCACCGGTGCGAGGCTGGTGGCTGACTTCCGTACTCATGCAGGCTCCTCACCGGCAAGGGCCGACAGGGGTCTCGCGTCGGGCCCCACTCTACGAACCGTGGCCCGATCTCGGCTTGGTCGAAGTGGCTCACCATAGGATCTGTGATGGACGATTCGTCCAATCGGGCCCGAAAGGAGTGGCCATGCCGACGCTGCGGATGCTCGCGACCGCACTTGGGTCCGATCTCGAGTTGGTCGGCACAGCGACCGCGTTGGATCGCGAGGTCACCGGCGTCCACGTCAGCGAACTCATCGATCCGACCGGCTATCTTTTCGGCGGCGAGTTGCTGCTCACCACGGGCATGTCGCTCAGCGGGCATGGCGGTCAGGCCCGGGCGTACGTGAAGCGCCTCGTGCGTCAGGACGTCGCGGCGTTGGGTCTCGGCGTCGGCCCGGTGCACGAGGCGATGCCCGGCGCGCTTGTACGCGCCTGCGACGCCGAGGGCCTGCCGCTGTTCTCGATCCCCGACCCGACGCCGTTCTTGGCCGTGACCCGCGCCTACTGGGGTCAGCTCGTGTCCGCCGGTCGGGCCGACCTGAGTGCATCCCTCGACGTCCATCGCGAGCTGATCAGGGCCTTGCGGCAGCGCGACCCGGTCGAGGCGATCATCCGCATCCTCGCTGAGGCGTCGCATGGTTGGGCAGCCCGACTCGGCGTACGAGGCGAGCCGCGAGACGTCTGGCCGACGTCGCGGCGGCCGGTGGCGCGTCGGCTGGCCGCCGAGATCGAGCGGCTCCGCGGAGCCGGGCCGCATGCGTCGGCGACGTTCCCGCTCGACAGCGACGACGTCATGGTGCAGCCGTTGGCGCAAGGAAGCCGGTTGCTCGGCTACGTCGCGATCGGCGCGCCGCGCCGCCAGGAGTTTCCGGATCGCCAGCAGGTGCTCGCCGCGTGCGCGCTGCTCACGATGCAGCTCAGCCAACATGCCCAAGGGACGATGCAGGACCGCACCGAGCGCGCCTGCATCTTGCGGCTCGCGCTCGACGGTCATCTCGACGCGGCGCGAGCGCTGTCCGACTCCCTCGAGCACGAGCGGCTGCCGAGCGCGGTCCGGCTGATCGCGGTCGGGCCGGAGGCGCAGTTGTCGCCGGCGGACCTGCCGGACCGATGGGAGTCGTCGGGCCGACTGTGGACGCTCGTCGACGGCGAGGTCGTTTGGGTCATGTCCGACAGCGAACTCGCGGCCGGCCTCCTGGCGCACCTACGTGGCCTCGCCGAATCGAGCCTGCCGGACCTGCGTGCCGTCTCGAGTCCCGCGGTGCCGCCGTCATCGTTGCCCGGCCAGCGGCTCGCCCTGAGGGACCGCTACGACCGTCAGGCCGCGGGTGCGGTCGTCGATGCCGACGGCGGGTCGCCGGCCGATCGAGCGGCCGGTCAGGTCGAGGCGTTGGTCGGCTATCGCCGCAGTGACCTGGTCGCCGCGGTTGCCGCCTACCTTCGGCATCGCGGCAACTGGGAGCGCGGCGCCGAGCGGCTCGGCGTCCATCGCAACACGCTTCGGCATCGGATCGCCGCCGCCCGGCAGGTGGCCGACGTCGACCTCGACGATCCGGACCAGGCGAGCCATCTGTGGCTGGCCCTGCGGCAGCGCGGGCTGGCGCGCTAGCCCACCAGGCCCGCCGGCGGCCTCTCGTACGCGAAGTTTTGGCGTGAGAATCGCCTCCGCACCGGCGGCGGAGGCGAATCTCACGCCAAAAGGTGGGTCCCTGAGGCCTTGTGCGATCTGCTGCTGTTGGCCCGAACCCCGGCTCATTCGTCCACTGGGTCCACGCCCGCCCGACGGGCTAGGGTCGCAGCGTTATGCACACCTATCAGCGCTACGCGCCGCCGAGTCAGCGGGCCATCGTTCAGCTGGTCCGCGAGCATCCGTTCGCGATGTTGGCCAGCGCGGTCGCGGGCCAGGCGCCGGTCGCGACACACGTGCCGATCGTGCTGCCACCCGACGCCGATCCGGACGCCTCGCTGGAGGGCGTCGAGATGCTCGCCCACATGGGCCGGGCCAATCCGCATTGGCGCGACTTCGACGGACCGACGCCGGTGCTGATGGTGTTCGCTTCGTCGCACGGATACGTGTCGCCGCAGCTCTACGACTCATTGCCGGCCGCTCCCACACTCGACTACGCCGCCGTACACCTGGCCGGCACACTCGAGCGAATCGATGATCGGGCCGGCACGCTCGATGTCGTCGAGGCGACCGTGGCAGCCCTCGAGTCGCTTCGCCCGACCCAGTGGGATCCGTCGACGTCGCGTGACTATTTCGAACGCATCGTGCCGGGTGTCGTCGCCTTCCGGATCCGGATCACCCAGCAGCAGGCGATGTTCAAGCTCAGTCAGGACAAGTCCGAGACGGTGCGCGACAACGTACGCCGGGACTTCGTCGACGGCCCGCATCCGCACCCGGACCTGGTGAAGTGGCTCGACCGGACTCGGAGCGAACAATGAGACTGCATCGACACGACAGTGGGCATTCGCAGGCCGACAAGCGCGGCCATGACGTCGGTGAGCGTTGGGCCGGTCCGATCGGCGTTGCCGTTGACGCGTACCGCCGTCACTTCGAGACGGTCGGCGTCCCGGCGGAACGGGTCGACCTGATCGCAGACGCCTCACTCGACGCTCTCACCGCCTGGGCGCCGGACCTTGGGACCGAGGTCGCGGCCGTCGCTGACGGGGCCGGTCGCCCGGTGCGCGAGCTGGCCATGCTCAACGCACGAACCGAGATTCTCGCCAGAGCTCCGAGGCCCGACGAGGCTGAGTGCTCGACGGTTGTCCGAGTGCCGACGGAGGCGACGCTCGACGCTCGGCCCTGGAGCTTCCAGACTTGGGATTGGCATCCCGCGCTGGCAACCGACGGCTTGCTCTGGGAGTACGAGCCGACCCCTGGCCGATGGGTCAAGACGTTCACCGAGATCGGCATGTTGGCCAAGATCGGGCTCAACAGCGCCGGCCTCGCCGTGCACTTCAACATCCTCTATCACCGGTCGGACACCGCCGACGGGGGCGTCCCGGTGCACGCGATCGCCCGGCGCATCCTCGACGAGGCGTCGACTCTGGCCGAGGCCGTCGACATCGCCCGATCGGCTCGGGTCGGCGCCTCGACGGCGCTCACGGTGCTCGCCGTCGAGGGTGGCCGCGTCGAGACCGCGTCGCTCGAGGTCTCACCTGAGGGCGTGGGGATCCTGCGGCCCGACTCCGACGGTTGGCTGGTCCGCACCAACCACTTCCTAAGCCCGGAGCTCGCCGACGGCGACCGGCGCGCGGCCGTCACGACGACGGTGGCTCGGCTCGACCACCTCCGCGGGGTAGCGGCCGAGGACGCCAACGGCGACGATCTGCCGAGTCTGGCCCTGGCCCTGTGCGGCTCGGGCGGCGAGAGCGCTCCGATCTGCTTGTCGGACAAGGTCGCGACCGCGGCCGGTCTGCAGTCGCGGACGCTGCTCACCGTGCGGCAAGACCCGGTGGCCGGCACGATGGAGTGCTGGCCCGGCACGCCCTACGACGCCGTCGAGGCCGGTGCCGCCGAGCGCGTCTAGCGGCGGCCCGCGCCGTCAGTGCACGCAGCAGCCGCCGCCCCACGCCTCGGACCAGTCGATGCCGTGGGTGTCTTGGACCTCCCAGTAGAACCGCCCCCGAGTACGCGGCGTCGGTGCGATCTCGTCGAGCGTGTACGAGTCGTACAGCCGGCCGTTGACCATCGTCATCGTCACCGACGTCGAGTGTGCGATGTCGTCGAGCGGGTTGTCGTCGAGCACGATGACGTCGGCCAGCTTGCCGACCTCGAGCGATCCGATCTGGTGCCCGACGCCGAGACTGTCGGCGGTGTTGAGGGTCGCGGCCCGCAGCACGCGATGCGGCGCCATGCCCCCTTCGGCGAGCAGCGCCATCTCCCAGTGCATCGCCATGCCGGGCATCTCGCCGTGTGATCCGGCGTTGATCCGGACGCCCGCGTCGTCGAGCCGCTTGGTCGACCGCGACACCGCGAGGACACCGATGTCGTAGAGCTCGTCGGCGACATGGATCGACGTCATCGCCCGGGCGTACGGCGGCGCTTCGTACGGTGTGCCGAGCGGGCTGTAGCCGCTCAAACAGGCCTGGATGTACGTGCGGACCCGCGGGTCTTGCCACACCGCACTGCGTTGGTAGGCCCAGTTTTCGCCGAACAGCTCACCGAACGCCACCACGAGCGTCGGTGTGTTGCCGACGTCGGCCGCGGCCATCAGCTGCACGACGTCGTCATAGAGCGTCGCGACCGGCAGGTTGTGTTCGAGGTTGGTGTGCCCGTCGAGGATCATGCTGATGTTGTTGTAGAAGTGCGTCTCGCCTTCGACCACGATGTTGACGCCGCGCTCGCGAGCCGCCTTGACGAGCATCTGCCGGTGCTTGCGGGCCGGCCACTTGTAGCTCTTGACGCTGATCGAGCCAAGCGCCCTCTTGTTGCGGACGACTCGCTGGGCGTCGGCGTACGAGTCGATCGGCGTGTGCAGGTGGAAGAAGTTGTGTGGCCGACCGTGGACGGCCGCACCCGTGCCGATCCAACGCGGGCCCACAGTCAGCCCGGCCTGTGTCGTCTCGGTGCTCTCGTAGGTGGGCAGCTCCGACGAGAACGGGTCGAAGTTCGTCGTGACGCCGAAGGCGAGGGCGGCGAACCGCGGCGCCTGCTTCTGCGGTGTGACGCCGTTGCCCGTGACGCCGTCGATGTGGCCGTGGCCGTCGACGAGGCCTGGCATCAGCGTCTTGCCGGTGCAGTCGACGACCGTGGCATGCGGCGGCACCTCGACGTCGCCCATGTCGCCGACGGTCGAGATCCGATTGCCTTCGACCAGGATCGTGCCGCGTTCGTGGACGACCTCGTCGCGCATGGTGATGACTCGCCCACCCTGCAAGGCGACGCAGCCCTCTGGCCGATCAGCCTCGACGCGCAGGTCGAACGTGGTCGTCGTCGCGTCGCCAGTGGATAGGCCACCGTCGGTCGGGATCGCGAGCGAGAAGATCTCCGGCCCGACGCACCAGTGCAGACTGCGACTGTCCGGCGCCCAGGTCAGCGCTTGGCCGCCGATGTCGGCAATCCGTCGACACGGCACGTCGGTCGTCGCTGACGTCACCCTGAGACTGTGCCCGGTCTCGCGATAGCGCATGAGGTAGTAGCGCTGCCGCTCTCGAAACGCGAGCCACCGACCGTCGGGGCTGAGCCGCAGCTCGTACGTGTCGACGTCGGCCGTCTGAGCGTGCTCGCGCCGGTCGCGCCCGTCGAGGTCGACGCTGAAAAGCACCTCGCACGGCTCGTCACCGGATCGATCGGTCTCGACGGCGTAGATCCGCGAGCCGTCAGGGCTGAACCCTGGCGCGTCGTCGGCCGCCGTCACGTACGTCGGGTCACCGCCTCCGACCGCGACGACATAGACCCCCGGACGCGATCGGGCGCCGCCGAGCTGTACGTCGTGGTCCTGGATCCGGTACGTCAGTAGCGAGCCGTCCGGGCTGAACGTCGGCTGTCGCATGACTCCGGTCGTCGTCGCGACCACTGTCGTCGACGACCAGTCCCCGACCGTCGTGAGGCACAACGCACTGCCACGCTCGTCGTTCCACTCGACGTACGCGAGCCGCTGGCCGTCGGGACTGTACGTCGGGTCCGCCGCATGCCGACTGTGGTCGCCGACGCCCTTCGGCTCACTCGCGTCGAAGGCGGTGTGCCAGAGGCGACCGAGACCGACGAACGCCGCCTCGCCAGCGCCGGGTGCGTACGCGAGATGCCGAATCGCTCGGACCCGGACCTCGTCCGGATCGAGATCGTGCACCGGCCGTACCGGCTCGACGAGCCGATGCGTCGACGTCGCCGTAAACCGGATCGGTTCAACCTGCCCGGTGGCGACGTCGACGCGCTGGATCGTGCCGCCGGCCCAGATCGCGACCTGCCGACTGTCCGGCAACCACGAGAACCTGGGGTAGTAGTTGCCCTGGATCTCCCACACCGCTTGGTTGTCGCGGTCGAGCCCGTCGTAAACGGGCCGCTGCTCGCCGGTGCGCAGGTCGAGGCAGAACAGCACGGTCCGGTCCATGACCCGACGGATGAACGCCAGCAGCGACCCGTCCGGCGACGGGCAGGGCCGGATGGCGCCGCCGAACCCACCGACGACGGTGTCGGTCTGCCCGTCGGACAGCCGGCGGCGCCGGATCGCGAAGTTGGCGTGGTTGGCGTCGACGTACACCCTCGGATGGGTCAGACGCTCGGCGTAGTAGAGCCACTCGCCTTCGGGGGACAGCGCCGGCTCCAAGACGTCGCGGCCGCTGGCCGGTACGTCGACGAGCAGCCGACCGTCGCCGGGATCGCCGCCATCCGAGGCCGCCTCGAACAGCCGGATCTGCGACGAGAAGAGCTTGCGATGCTCCGGGAAGATCCGTGGCGCGATGACGCTGCGGTCGTCGGGGCCCCAGATCGGGTCGGTGACGATGCCGCTGCGCTGGAAGGTCAGCTGCGTCGGCCCGGAGCCGTCGGCCGCACACGTCCAGAGATTGTCGTATCCGTCGGCGTCACTGAGGTAAAGGATGCGGTCGCCGGACCGACTCCAGACCGGCATCCGATGCATCGCCGACCCACCGAGCAGCAGCCGCGCCTCGCCTCCGTCGACCGGGATCGCGAAGAGGTCGCCGAGCAGGTCGGTGACGATCGTCTGGCCGTCGGGGCTGACCGACACGCTCATCCAGGTGCCTTCGGAGGTGGTGATCGTGACGTCACGCGTCGGCTGGCCGGTGTCTTCGACGTCCCAGTCGTCGCCGGGCGTCAGGGTCGGCCCGCTCATGGCGCGACGACCATCCAGCCGGCCTCGGTGACGCCGCACGGGCCGCCCTCGTGCAGGACCAACGCCGGCGACGCCAGGTCGAGGCTGAACATCATCTTCGTCTCCCATCGGTTCGTCTCCGACGCGTCCGGACGCGGATGCGCGCAGACCGGCGCTCCGTCCTCCCAGTGACAGGTGAACTCGGTTGCCCGCGCGGTCAGGCTGTCCGCCGCGAGGCCCTGCTTGCGCCGTCGCAGCTCGGTCATGCGCGGCAGAGTGTCGTCGTCGATCGCGGCGAGCCGATCACCCGCCGCGAGGGCCGGATCCAAGAAGTGGTTGGTGTGCAACAGGAAGTCGTCGTCGGGTGCGAGTACGGCTGAGCCTGCCGGCGCGATCTCGACGGTCGCGCCGCGCGCGCGTACGCCGTCCCAGTGCAACAGCGTCAACGACGCCGACGCCGCGACCGGAGCCGATTGGACGACCGCGATGGCACTGTCGAGGTCGGTCGCGGAGTCGAGGACCTGCCGAGCGACCGCATGCACAGGTACGCCCGGCACCGACCCGTCGGATGTGTGGCACATCAGCGTGAAGTGCACACCCACGCCGGCGCCGTTGACACCGACCTTGCCGACGACGCCGCTCTCGGTGCAGGTGACGACATCGAGAGCGGCCTCCGATCGGAGGCCCAGGACGGTGGCGTCGGCCGCCCAGGGCACCCAGTCCCAGGTCTGAAACGACCGTGGCGGTTTGCCGTCGGGAACCCAGACGGCGACCGAGCATTCGTTGAGGCCGGCGATCGATCCGCGTACGAGAATCTCCGTGCGGGCGTTGAGGGCGGCGGCCTGCCAGACGTCCAGCCCGGCGCCGGAGGCGATCCCCTCGATCTCGGCCGCGAGCGGGGGCGCCCAATCGCGCAGCTGGTCGAGGCATTGCTCGGCGACCCGGCGTACGGTGCGGTCGTCGACTCGGGCGGCGTCGAAGAACCAGGCGTAGTCGCGCGCCGTGCGGGTGATCTGGGCGCGGCGGGCCCACCCGATCTCGCGACCGCGCCGCAAAGGATCACGCTGCTCCGAGCGGTATACGTCGACGGACATGGCGGCCCGACTAGAACCGGAGGTGGCGGCCGATCGGCACCACCATCGGCGTATGGGAGACGGGGTCCTCGATGACCTTGGACTTCAGCCCGAAGACGCCCTCGACCAATTCCTCGGTGATGATCTGGTCCGGTGCGCCCTGGGCGACGATCTCGCCGGACCGCATGGCGATCAGGTGATGCGCGTACCGGCACGCGAGGTTGAGGTCGTGGAGTACGAGCGCGATCGTGACCTGCTGTTCGCGGTTGAGCTCGACGACGAGGTCGAGCACGTCGACCTGGTGGTGCACGTCGAGGTACGTCGTCGGCTCGTCGAGCATGAGCACGCTGGTCTCTTGTGCCAGTGCCATCGCGATCCACACCCGCTGCCGCTGGCCGCCGGACAGGTCGTCGACCGGCCGATCGGCGAGGTCGGCGGTGCCGGTCGCATCGAGGGCCCCGGCAACCACGCGCTCGTCTTCGTTGGTCCATTGGCGAAACCACTTCTGATGCGGATAGCGCCCGCGACTGACCAGGTCGGCCACCGTGATGCCCTCGGGTGCGGTCGGGCTCTGCGGCAGGATGCCGATCTTGGTCGCGAGGTCCTTCGACCGCATCGTGTGGATGTCGCGCCCGTCGAGCGTGATCACGCCGTCGCGCGGCTTGAGGAGTCGCGCCAGGGCGCGCAGCGTCGTCGACTTGCCACAGGCGTTGGCCCCGACCAGCGCAGTGATCTGGCCCGGCGGGATCTCGATGTCGAGGTCGGCGACTACGTCTCGGCCGTCGTAGCCGAGTCGCATGCCCTTGCCACACAGGGCGTATGCGCTCTGCCTCACTTGGCGCCGAGATTGCGCGTCTGCCCCGCCCGTGTTCGCGCTGTGACGTACCTCGCCGTCGGTGGGGCGGGGAAGACGCGCAATCTCGGCGCGACCGGATGCGCTCATGTCAGTCTCCTTGTCCAGAGCTGTTGGTCGTGGCGAGCACCCAGAGCAGGTACGGAGCGCCGATCAGGCCGGTGAGGATGCCGACCGGCACTTCGGTACTCGGCAAAGCGACCCGGCCGACCAGGTCGGCGACAAGCACGAGGATCGAGCCGAGCAGAGCCGCCTGGAGAAGCGGCGGACCAGGCGATCGGGAGACTCTGCGCGCGATCGGGGCGCAGACGAAGGCCACGAACGCCACCGGCCCGGCCGCCCCGATGCCAGCGCCGGCGAGAGCGACGCCCAAGAGCAGCAACATCGCCCGCGCCCGCTGGACCGCGATCCCGACCGCCTTCGCCGAGTCGTCGCCGAGCTCGAGCGTTTTGAGCTGCTTGCCCAGGGCGAGCGTGACCGGCACGAGCACCACGAGCATGAACAGGATCGGTCGGATGCTCTCCCACTCGCGTCCGTTCAGGCTGCCGCTGAGCCACACCGCGACCGACGCCGCGTCGTAGGTGTGCGCACGGGTCCAGAAGTACTGCGTCGACGCCGTCGCGACGGCACCGACCCCGATGCCGACCAGCACGAGGCGGTAGCTCGACAGACCCTGCCGGTAGGCGAGGATGTAGATCAGGACCGCCGTCACCAAGGCGCCTGCGGTCGCGGACAGCGACAGAGCCAGACCGCTGACACCCAAGACCGTCAGGGCAAAAACCGCGCTCAGGCTGCCGCCGGCGCTGATGCCCAGGATGTCGGGGCTCGCCAGCGGATTGCGTGCGAGCGACTGGAAGACGGCCCCGGACATGCCGAACGCGGCGCCGACCAACAGACCGAGCAACGCCCTTGGCAGCCGCAGCTCCTGGACCGCGAAGACCTCCTCCGGATGTCCCGATCCGAAGACGGCCGGCAGCACCCGCCAGATCGGGACCCGGAAGTCGCCGATCGCGAGGCTGATGCTGAACGCGAAGACCACACCGGCGGCCATGACGATCGTGACCAGTGCGATCCGGCGAGTGACCCGGCGCCGGGCCTTGATGACCAGGGCTACCGCGTCGCGATCGACGGTGGTGTCGGCAAGTGTCGTACTCATAGCGAGGCCAGGCTTCTGCGGCGGACAAGGGCGACAAAGACCGGAGCACCGAGCAGCGCGGTCACGATGCCGACCTGGAGTTCGGCAGGTTTGACGACGAGGCGACCGACGATGTCGGCAGCCAAGAACAGCACCGGCGCGAGCACGGCGCTGTAGGGCAGGATCCAGCGATAGTCGGGGCCGACGATGGCGCGGGCGATGTGCGGCACGGTGAGGCCGATGAACACGATCGGACCGGCGGCGGCCGTGGCGGCGCCGGCGAGGATCACGACGCCGAGACCGCAGATGATGCGCGCGCGACTGACGTTGAGGCCGAGCGACCGCGCGACGTCGTCGCCCAGAGCAAGGGTGTTGAGCATGCGCGCCGACGACAGGGCGAGCACAACACCGACGGCGATGAACGGCCAGACGTCCCAGGCGATGTCGGCGTCCCGGCCGGCCAGCGATCCGACTGCCCACGAGCGATAGGCGTCCATCGTGCGTACGTCGAGGAGCTGCACCATGTTGGTCATCGACGTCAGCAGCGCCGTGATCGCCGTGCCCGCGAGCGCCAATTTGATCGGCGTCGCGCCCTCGCGTCCGACGCTCGCCACGACGTAGACGAACACCGCGGAGACGGCGGCGCCTGCGAATGCCCACCACACGTAGCCGAGCAGCGTTGTGACGGAGAAGAAGTGCACGGCGACGAGCACGAAAAGCGCCGCCCCTGCGTTGACGCCGAGGATGCCCGGGTCGGCCAGCGGGTTGCGCGAGACGCCCTGCATGACGGCGCCGGCCAGTCCGAGCGCGACGCCGACACCGAGTCCGATCAACGTACGCGGCACCCGCAGCTCGCGTACGACGGTGTGGTCGATGTCGTTCCGGTCGAAGTGGAACATCGCGTCGAACACCGTGTGGATCGCGAGCGACTTCGAGCCGAGAACGATGCTCAGCACGACGGCGAAGGCGAGCACGACGACGGCTGCGACCAGGCCCAGGATCCGCGTTCGGCGGCCCTCGACAAGCCCGCTGCGCGTGGTGGCCTCGGCCGAGCCCGACGCCGATCGCTGTTGCGTCGTGGAGACGCTCATCGGATCGCTACCCGACATCCTTGGCGTTGCGCAGGATGTCGGTCAGCCGCTCGATGCGCTTGGTGTAGTCCTCGTAGCTGAGCGAGACCCGCACCCACTCGCCGATCTGGCCGGCCTCGACCGCCTCGATGGCGTTCCAGGTCGGGTACTTCTCGAGCTCGTCGGTGCCGAGGGTGTAGCCGCGTACGTCGATGAGCACGACGTCGGGCTGGTACTTCGCGGCGTTCTCCCAGCTCACGGCTTCGTAGTAGGAGCTCACCAGGTCGCCGGTCGGCGTCATGATGTTGACGCCCCAGTCCTCGAGGTCGAGGAGATCCGGGAAGAGGTCCGGGACGGCGTAGTACATCTGGTCTTCGGCCGGTGTCACGGCGAGTACTTCGAGCTCTTCACGGCCCTTCGCGACCGAGCGCAGCTCGTCGACGGCGTGATCGAACTCCTGCTTGGATTGGCCGACGCTGCCGCCCTCGACGTCGGCGCCCATCGCCTTGGCCATCTCGGCGAAGCGTGCGATGACCTGCGAGGACGGTTGGGTCGCGTTGATCGCGAGGATTGGCGCGATCTCTTGCGCGTCGTCTTGCATCTGCTTGTTCTGGAATCCGTAGACACCGCCGGGGAACAGGACTCCGTCGCCGGTGTAGTAGGTCGACACGATGATGTCTGGTTGCAGGTCGAGCAGCGTCTCGAGCTTGACCTCGCCGAAGACCTCACCGACCGACGTGATGCCGTCGAGGTCGAGCCCTTCGAGCATGGGGTTTTGCTCCATCGGCGCGCCGCCGAAGATGCCGACGGGCTTGATGCCGAGGTTCATGAGCGCGTTGGCCGCGTCCTCCTGGGCGACGATGCGTGGCTCGTCGGTATCGAGCGTGACGGTCTCACCCCGATCGTCGGTGAAGGTGAAGCTGCCGCTGTCGTCGCCTTCGTCGGCGTCGACCGACGAGCTGCACCCGGCCAGCGCCAAGGCGCCCGCCATCACCAGCCCGGCCGCCAATCCGCCACGTCGTCCCCGCCGAGTGCCGCAAGAAAGTGCTCGCATGATCGTCCTCTTCTCACCGTGCTCGCGGTCAGCCGAGGGCCGGCCGCAGGGGAGTCGTCAGCGTTGTCGAAGTGCTCGCATGGTCGATGCGGGGCCACGTCCAGCAGACCGTGGGTGAGACTGCCTAAACGTTTCGGCAATAAAAGCACCGCACCCCACCACTGTCAACGGTTCACCCCTCTCGCGCCGAGGTTGCACGTCCCCACCACCTCTTCGCGCCGACGTTGCGCGTCCCTCCCACCCGGGCGGGAGGGACGCGCAATCTCGGCGCGAGGGTTAGACGTGGCCGAGCGTCGACTGCCTCGTGACGAGCTTGGCCTCGACGACCTCGGGACCGGCCGTGTCCGCTCCCGCGACCCGTCGAGCGAGCAGGTCGATGGCCGCTCGGGCGATCTCGACCGGGCGCAGGTCGAGCGCTGTGATCGGCGGATGGGCGAGCTGAAGCGTTTGACCGTCGATGCCCGCAACCAGCATGAGGTCGTCGGGGACGCGTCGGCCCGCGGCGGTTGCGGCGGCCAACACACTCAGCGGCGCGCCCTGCGGCTGGGCGAAGATCGCGTCCGGCGGTCGTCTCAGTCGGAGCAGCCTTCGCACCGCGGCGGCGGCGCTGGTCGTCGGCTTGTTGACGTCGATGAGGCGGATCTGCGGCCGCCACTCCCGCTCTTCGCACCAGGTGGTGTAGGCCTCGATCGTCTCGGAGAACCACGCCCACGGCGCGTCCGAGCCGATCAGTGCGATTCGCTCGGCGCCCTGTGCGGCAAGGTGATCGAGCACCATGTACGTGCTGCCGACGGTGTCCGTCTCGACCCACCAGCCGTCCGTACGTCGAAGGTCTCGCTCGATCGTGACGACCGGGATGCCGGCGCCATTGAGGACGGTGAGAGCGAGATCGCCTTCTTGTGGGTCGGCGATGATGACGCCGTCGACGTCGAGTCGGACGAGGTCGGTGACGTCCTTCGGCCGCGGTGCCAGCAGCAGTTGCCGGTCGGAGTCGACCGCCGCCGCCGCGCAGGCCGCCACCAGGGCCATGTCGTAGTCAGCGTTGAGCAGCCAGTCTCCGACGCTGTGATCACGTTGCGGCAGGCAGAGTGCGAAGACGCCGCTCTGTCCGGACCGCAGTGCGCGTGCCGATCGTCGCGGGCGCCATCCGACTTCGTCGACGGCAGCGATCACGCGTTTGCGCGTATCGGGGTCGACGCGACCCTTGCCGTTGACCACGTCGGACACGGTCGTCACCGAGACGCCGGCGAAACTCGCGACGTCGCGGATGGTCGGGGCGCGGCGGCGGTTCATGGCGGCCGGGCTCCTCTCCTCGGTCGCGACCGTCGGGCAACGGTGGACATCCTGTTGACGTGCCCACATGCTATCCCTACGTTCGCCGAAAGGTTTCGTCACGGAGGTCGCCCGATGCCCTCGACACGCAGTGGGTCGGTCACGCTCGACAACTGGATGCGCCCGCCGCACAACACGGCGGGCTATCAGCATGTCGACGAGCTGATCCCCACCCGGCGGATCCCGCGCTCGTCGGCGGGCCCTTGGCGGCTGCCGGACGCCGACCACCCATCGCTTGACGTTGCTGAGTTCTTGGACGCGACGCACACCGACGCATTCGTCGCCCTGCACCGGGGGCGCGTGGCTCACGAGGAGTACCGGCAGGGCATGACGCCAGCCACGCCGCACCTGGCGATGTCCGTGTCGAAGTCGATCACGGCGACCGTCGTCGGCTGCGTGGTGGGCCAGGGCCTGCTGTCGCCCGACGACGCCGTCATCGATGTGGTGCCGGAGTTTCGCGGCACCGGCCTCGAGGGTGCGACCGTTCGACACCTACTCGACATGCGCACGGGGACGCGGGAGGAGATCACCACGCTCGACCTGCAGCGCGACTATTACGCCACCGTGCTGTGGGCGCCGGACGAGCGGCAGCGCCGGCGGGATCAGGACTCGCGAAGCCACTTCTGGCGCTTCGAGCGGGTACGGCCGCATGGAGGCGACTTCGAATATCGATCGACGCTGACCTGCGTACTCGCGATGCTCGCCGAGCGGGTCACGGGGCAGCCGCTGGCCGAGCTCGCCTCGCGTCATCTCTGGGAGCCGCTGGGCGCTGAGCACGACGCGACGATCACCGTCGACGGGAGCGGGCACGCACTAGCCGACATCGGGCTCTCGTGTTCGCTTCGCGACTTGGCACGTGTCGGGGAGCTGTTGCGGCTCGATGGACGCCGGCCCGACGGACTACAGGTCGTGCCGGAGACCTGGGTGGCCGACACGCTGACCCCGGACGCTGATCAGGCACAAGTCTTCGTAGCCGGTGGGAGCGACTTCATGCCGGTCGAAGGCGGCTACTACCGGAACCAGTGGTGGGTGGTTTCGCCGCGAATGCATGGTCGCGACGGCGTCTACATCGCGCTCGGCATCCATGGACAGTTGCTCTACGTCGACGAGGCGGCCGAGGTCGTGATCGCGAAGTTCTCGTCGTGGCCCGAGCCATGGGTGGCCGAGTTCGCCAATCGCACGCTAGGCACCTGTCAGAACATCGCCGCGGGCCTCGAGCGCTCGGCCTGAGCTTCCGGAAGCCGATCGTCCGGAACGCGACGGCCTCGTCGGCGAGGACCCGCGGGACGCGGCGTCGTAGGCGAGGGGCGCGTCACATCTGCGCCGCGCTCCGCTTGAACCCGAGGACGGTCTTGTCGCCGTCATAGAGCGTCAGCCCATCACCGTCGACGCTGACGTGGTCGCTGCTCTCCAGCGCCGAGCTGATGTTGGCGCCCGGGCAAGCGATCAGCGTCTGCGGGTTGGCGTCAGCCGTCAGACGGCCGTTGGCGGCGATTGTGTAGTCGCCGGTCTGGCCATTGCATCCGTCCGAACCAGTCCACGTGCCGTCGTCGAGGAACGTCAGGCTGGCCTTGGTCTGCTTGCCGTCGGTGTATCTCAGCAACGGCTTCCATTGAACGTTTTGATAGTCGGCGGGATCGAGCTTCCCGCTGGGGTCGTCCTGAGCCGGGTCGGTGGACTCGTGACTCTGGCCGGCGTCGTCGTTTGGTTCGGCCGCCGAGCCCTCATCCGAGTCGGAGCATCCGGTCAACACCGCGATCGTCGCCGCGGCGGTCATCACATAGCGCAACATCATGCTGCGATCACCTCCGGCCGCTTGGACGATGCGATCGCCGAGGGGTTCCATGGCACGATCAGACGACGTCACGGCCCGTCGAGGAGGCCGTCCCATGACCACCGTGGGATGCGCAGCCCGTCGGGCACGTCGGCCGGGGACCGGTGGTAGCGAGACATCGATCCGGTGGTCGCCCACGCGAAATAGTCGTGCAAGGTCTGGCGTACGCGTGCGTCGCCGTCCAGCCCGACGTCGGTCAGTGCCTGGTCGAAGCAGGCGATCGCGCGCCGATCCATCTCCTCGTGCAGGCCGTTGCCGCTATGCAGGCGGACCACCGAGGTCTCGTCTCCGTACGAGTCGGTGTAGGCCGTCGGGCCGCCGAGTGCTTCGCCCCAGTACGCCGCCAAGCGCTCGGTGTGGTCGGGGTGGACGCCGTGATGGAACGCGTGGCTCACCACCTCGTCGCCCAACACACGCGCGTGCCAGGCGTCGGCCAACCGCCGCATCCCGTCGGATCCGCCGACCGCCTCGTACACCGTCTGCACGCATCGAATATCGCATGTGAATGGCCTGACCAGAAGGCTGGCTGCCTTCGTCCGACCTCTCACGTCGGGTCGCTGAGGATCAAACGCGCCGCCAAAGCACCGTAGGCCGTGCCCGCCAGCCGGTTCAGCCATCGGTTCACGGCGCGGTGTCGGCGCAGGAACAGCCCGACGTGCCCGGCGCCGCCGCCGATGGCGAAGTCGATGACAAGGCCCAGCGCCAGCATGGTCAGTCCGAGCACGAACAACTGCAGCGGCAGACGGCCCAGGCTCGGATCGACGAACTGTGGGAGGAACGCTACATAGAAGAGCACGACCTTCGGATTGGCCAGGTTGTTGATCAGACCGCGCAGGAACACGGCACCGAACCGATCTAGCGTCGGGTCGCCGGGGGCGTCTGGAGCGAGGTCGGACGAACGGAGCGACCGCAACGCCAGCCACACCAGATAGACAGCACCTCCGAGCCTGAGCAGATCCAAGGCCGTCGGAGCCGTTCGTAGCACCGCCGCCAGACCGAGGGCCACGGCGGACGTGTGCACCAGCATCCCCGCCGCGGCGCCGCAGGCCGCAGCCCGCCCCGCTCGGCTCCCACCAGTCATTCCCTGGGCGATGATGAACAGCATGCCTGGACCGGGCGTGAGCTGGATGACCAGAGCCGCAAGCAGGAACGCGGCAAACAGATCCGAGTTCATCGGCTGTCCGCCGAGACCGAACTGCGGCACCGACGACCAGGTTCAGGTCACCACTCGGTACTTGAGGTGCGTGACGCCGGGGGCCTCGACCGCCCGGACCTGCTCGAGCTGCACCTCGGCGTCCCCGAGGTTGGGGAAGATGCGAGCACCGTCACCGAGCAACAGGGGAACGACGTGGAGCTCGAGCTCGTCGAGCAGTCCTGCCGCCAGGTATTGCTGGGTGATGTTGCCACCGCCCCAAAGCATGACGTCCTTGTCGCCGGCAGCCTCCTTTGCCTGTTGGAGCGCGGACTCGATTCCGTCGGTGACGAAGTGGAACGTCGTCCCTCCCTCCATCTCCACGGGATCACGCGGGTGATGGGTGACGACGAACACGGGGTAGTGATAGGGCGGGTTGTCGCCCCACCAGCCCGTCCACTGTCCGTCGCCCCAGTCACCACCGCCGATGGGGCCGAACATGTTGCGGCCCATCACCGCAGCGCCGATGTTGTCTCTCGACTCCTCGACTATCCGTGCGCTCTCGTTCACCTCGCCCCCTTGCTGTCCGTGAGCTTCGCGCCAGGTGGCCAGCGCAACCACCCAGTCGTGGAGGTTCTCGCCGCCTTCGCCGAGCGGGCTCTCCTCGCTTTGGTTGGGGCCGGCGACGAAACCGTCCAGCGAGATCGAGATATGACACCGAAGCTTGCTCATCGTGGCTCCTTGGTAGGCGGTCGCTGCATCGGCGCCGCCCACCGGCGCCGTCAAGCATTAGCATGGAGCCGAGACGGCATGACGTCTAATGCCAATTCCACGAGCATCACATTGATATTGTTAATCCATGCTCAACTTGGTGCACCTCGAGGTCCTGGCGGCCGTGGCTCGACACGGATCCGTTACCGAGGCGGCTAAGGAGCTGCACTACTCGCAGCCGTCGGTGAGTCACCACCTGTCTCGCCTCGAAGCGGCGACCGGAGTCAAGCTGATTCAGCGCGTAGGTCGTGGGATCCGATTGACGCCGGAGGGGCAGCTGCTGGCCAACCGCGCCACCGAAATCGTCGGACGGGTCGACGCCGCAACCAACGAGCTCGCGGCCCAGGTCGGACTACAGGCCGGGCGAGTTCGCCTGGCCGCCAACGCGTCGGCGCTGAGCACCATCGTGCCGAGGGCGGCCGCCCTGTTGACCGAGGCGCACCCCGGACTCGAGCTGAGCCTGATCGACCGTCACCCGGTCGAAGCGCTAGAGCTGCTGCGGCACGGCGAGATCGATGTCGCACTCATCTTCCGGTACGCCGACTTCCCGGTCGAGGAAGAGGGATTTCGCCTGGTCCACGTCGTCGATGACCCGATCTTCCTCGTGAGCCAGCGACCCGACGACAACGTCGCGAACCATCGTCACTCGGCTTGGATCGGCGGTTGCGAGCGGTGCCAGGACGAGCTGATCGCCCTCTGCCTGCGCGAAGGCTTCACCCCGCGCATCGCGTCATTCAGCGACGACATGGTCGTCGTGCAGGCCCTCGTCGCCGCCGGCAGAGGGGTCGCGACTCTGCCCGGCCTTGCGCTTCAAGCCCACCGTCTACCCGACGTCCACACCACCGAACTGACCAGCTCGCCCCGCCAGATCTTCGCCGCAACCTACGGCGAGCCACCGGACCCGCCGGCCATCGCTGCCGTGCTCGAAGCCCTAACCGAGGCAGCCACCTCGGCGACCTCGACCCGTACCGACGTCAGAGCTTCTTCTCGTACCTGAGGAGTGTCGGATGGGGCGGGAACGAGCTCGTCGTCCGTTCGTCGTCAGCGGTCCACCCGTGCTTTGTGTAGAACCTGCGGGCGCGCGCGTTGACCTCGAAAACTCGTAGCCAGGCGATCGTCGCCCCCTCGTCGGTGAGGGTGGCCAGAAGTTCGTCGTGGGCGAGCGAGGCCAGTCCGGTTCCCCACGTCGAAATCTCGGTGCCGAAGTGCAGGAGCTCGGTGCCGTGCAGCGCGGCGAAGCCCGTGACGATGCGGTCCGGTCGGATCACGAAGCAAGCGACATCCGGATCGGCGACCTCCTCCAGCCAGCGCTGTCGTAGCTCGGCTCGGGGAAACGGATAGCGATCTTGTGGGAACACCTCTGACAGGGCCGCGATCGAGCCGGGTCCCTGGACGTCGAGGACGGCATCGACGTCGACGGCACGCATCGGCTCGAGAACCACGACGGCGAGCCTACGGCGCGGCGACTCCTGCGTGATGGTCAAGACTGTCGACATGGAGTTCTTCTGCTACCACCGTGATCGACCCGGCTCGATGGCGTTGCGAGAAGAACTGGGCGAGGAGCACTGGTCCTACATGGACGCGTACGCGGCGCAGCTGATCGCCCGCGGGCCGACTTTTGTCGGCGACATCCCGACCGGCAGCATGCACATCGTCGACCTGCCTGATCCCGCGGCCGCTCGTGCGTTCGCCTTCGACGAGCCGAATTATCAGGCCGGTGCTTATCGCGACGTGCTGCTACGCCGGTGGAGAAACTCGCTGGGACGCACCATGTGGGACTTCCCTGGCGGCCGGGCCGGCGGCAACCGGTATCTGGTGATCGGCCTCGGCGCCGGAGAGGCGGCCGACCTCGCCGTGCCAACCGCTCGGGACGAGTTGATCGCGTACGGACCGCTGCTGTCCGACGACGGCGCCGCCTGGTTGGGCACGGCGGCGCTGGCGCGGGCGCCCGACCCCGATACGGCCCGCGCGGTCCTGACGCCCGGCCAGTACGCCGACATCGAGGTGCATGACTGGCAGTTCGGTGGCCGGTCGTCCTGAACCGAGGGACGCGGTCGTACGACGCCTTGCCACTCTTATCGATTATCGATAGATTTGCATCGTGACTCGATCGTAGGAGGCGCGATGGCAAGTCTGACGGTGCGGGCGTTGCGCGGCGTACTCGTGGTGCTGCTCGCGGGATCGGTCCTGTTGCAGACCGGCCTCGTGATCTTGCTGGCGATCGGCCAAGACGACCCAGACGATCTCGCCGCCTACCAGCTCACCTTGGCCCGGGTGATCACGATCCTGGGCATCGTGACGATCCAGATCGTCCTGGCCTGCGTGTGGCGGCTCGTGACGATGGTGCGACGCGGCACCGTGTTCTCACACGCCGCCTTCCGGTACGTGCACATCGTCACCGGCGCGATCGTAGCGGCCGCCGTCCTGATGTTCGCCTTCGCGGTCGTCCTGGCACCGGGGGAGGCCGTTCCGCCGGGCATGATCCTCCTGATGGGCGGCGTTGTCGTGGCCATCCTAGGCGTCGCGCTCGTCGTGCTCGTGCTGCGGATGCTGCTCGCCCAAGCCGTCGCCCGCGATGTCGAGGCAACGCAGATGCGGGCCGAGCTGGAAGATGTGATCTGATGCCGATCATCGTCGACATCGACGTGATGCTCGCCAAGCGGAAGCTGTCCGTGGGCGAGCTCGCCGACCGCGTCGGCATCACACCCGCCAACCTTGCCGTACTCAAGAACGGCCGCGCCAAGGCGGTGCGCTTCTCGACTCTCGCCGCACTTTGCGAGGCTCTCGAGTGCCAGCCGGGAGACCTGCTGCGCTGGGAGGTCGACTCCGCGGGCGAGCGTCAGCGTGTTGACGGCCGCATCCACACGTAGCGCTGCGGCTGTCCGGCGTTGAACTCAGCTTCTTCCCGGGGTGACATCCGGACGTAGTCGCAGCGTCGATAGCAGGAGATGGCGACCGCGTTGTCCGGCTGGACCCGAAGAAAGATGTCGGCGTCCGGATCCTGCCGTGCCAACGCGGTCAGCTCCCGCACCAACCGGGCTCCGAAACCTTGTCCTTGGCGTCTCGGATCGACCATGAGGTGCGCCAGCTCAACCTCATCCGGTTCTCGCCAGAGTTCGCCGTATCCGATTGGCGTGGTCGCATCGAGGAGGATGTACGAGTCATTGCCCTCTTCGGCCAGCCACCGATCCAACCGGGAACGGTCGGCCTTCTCGTCCCCGGTCAGGCCGAACCACCAGGCCACATTGTGTGCCCGTGCGGGCCAACGAAGAATCGGCTCCGCGTGTTCGGCGGCGTACCGGACCAGCTGGGGCATGATCCACATTGTTGCGGCGGCGCAGGCAACCTGCAGCCGGTTAAGCCTGCGTCAGCTGCGGGTGTCCGCGTACCTGGCCCATGCGAAGCAGTAGAGGCCGAACGCGATGATCCCGGCGGCGACGACGGCTAATAGCCACGGCCCGGCGCTCGCGTCGAGGAGCGTGTGGAGTGCGGTGTCCAGTCCACCCGCCTCGTCCGCATCGTAGGTCGCGCCGGCCCAGATGAACATGCCACCGAGTACTGCGAGTGCCACGCCCTTCGCGACGTAACCGATCTGGCCCAGTCGCTTGACGACTGCACCGGACGAGCCGCCCAACGCGCCGGGTTGGAGTCTCTCCTCGAACGACGTGGTGATGCCCCGCTTGATATGGGCAGCCGCCACGATGCCGATGACAACACCGATCGCCACGACGATCGCCTGACCCAAGGGCAGGTCGAGAAGCTTGCGGGTCAGGCTGTCCTCGTTGGACTTCGACGATCCAGCGGTCGCGGTCTTGATCGCGCTATAGCCGAGCACGGCATAGAGCACCGTCTTGCCGGCCGAGGTGACCCGATTGCGCGCTCGCGTCCCGCCGTCGTCCTTGGTGTGTCCCCAAGTGGCCTCGGTCAGCTGCCACAGGGCCAAGAACAGCAAGCCCACACCGGTAATCCAGAGCAGCAGTTCGCCACCCGGCTGTCGGGCGAGGATGTGCAGCGCGCCTTGCTGGTTGGGGGCGCCCCCACGGTCGCCGAAGGCCAGCTGCAGAGCGAGCCATCCGACGAGGATGTGTATGACCCCAAACGCGACGAGACCGACGCGAACGGCGTGTTCGAACCATTTGCTGTCACTCGCCGCCCGAGCTGTCGCGCGCGCCTCCGCACTGGTGGACATCGATTTCGACGTCATCGGCCCTCCTGCCGTCTGCGATCCACGGCGGGGCAGTACCCATCGAGGTCCGAACGTCACACACCTCGGACGGGGGGATCTCGTGTCAGCTAGGCATCATGCGGCTTCTGACCGAGAGCACGGCACCAGGCGAAGGCCGCGTACGAGTCCGGAGATTCGGACCAGTCGAGCCACGCTTGCCGGATCGCCGTCAGGTCATCTGCTGTCGCGAGACCATCCCGATTGGCCGATCCGGCGAACCAATCATCCATGCAGTCGTCGGCCCGACCCAGCCCGAACTCGACGACCGCATCCTTGGTCCCGTACGAGATGCATTTCGTGGTCGCCTCGACGCTCACCATCCCGACGCCGTGCAGCAGGCCGCGCAGTCGACGGCCAAGGTACGGATCGGCGCCTTCGGACTGCCACAGTCGCGTGCGGATGTCGAAGAAGCGACGCACCAACTCTTCGTTGGGGCCTGCGAGGATCAGCCCCTCGTACTCGACGCTGGCGACTGCAAGGACACCACCAGGCTTCAGTACGCGCTTCATCTCGGTCAGTGCCTCGGCAGGGTGATCGAGTGCCTCGAGGACGGAATGACCGAAGACGACATCAGTCCCGTCGTCCGGCAGCGGCAAGGCGTACGCGTTACCCGCGGCGAACACGGCGTTGTCGACCCCGATCGACTGAGCCGTGCGTTGGGCCTGCTGCACTTCGGACGGATCAGAGTCGACACCCGTCACGTGCCGGACTGCCGATGCCAACTCGAGCGTCAGCTCCCCGGCGCCACATCCCACGTCGACGAGGTCGGTCTCGTCGGTCAGGTGGCGCGACAGGAAATCTGCGTATACGACGGCACTGCGCATAGTCGCCATGGCCAAACCATCGCACTCCGCAGCTGGCCCCGCAGGATCAACGATCAGGAGTTGGCTTCGGGCGTGTCGAGGAAGGTGGTCACGACGTCGAGGACGAGTGTGGTGCGGCTCAGTCCGAAGAAGTGCGTCGTGCCGGGGAAGACGGCCAGCTGCGAGTCGGGGACACCGACGAAGTCGCCGTTGACGTCGCCACCGCGTAGCTGCAGGAATCGGACCGCATGCTCCATCTTGACCGCGTCGCAGTCGCCCACGGTGATCAACGTCGGCGCGGCGATCTGCCTGACCTCGTCGTCGGACCAGCCGCGCGAGCCCTCGTCGTACTTTCCCAGCTTGTTCAGCAGGTCCTGCAGCTTGTCGGGATTCGGTGACTTGGCCAGGTAGTCCTGCTCCATCGGGGTGCCGGCGATCATGTCCACCGTCATCTCGCCGACCACTTCGGCGTTTTCCGGACGGTCACCGTCGGGGTCGAACGACACCGACGACACGATCACTTTGCGGACCAGGTCCGGGTGTTTGATGGCCAGCTCCATCGTCACAGCGCCGCCGACGCTGAAGCCGAACACGTCGACCTCGGAGATTTCGAGGTACTGGAGCAAGGCGACCACGTCCGACGCCAGGTTGGCGCTGGTCAGCGGGCGGTCGATGTCGCCGGTCCGGCCGTGCGCCTGGAAATCGACGGCGATGACTTGCCGTGTTTGCGCCAGGGCCGGAAGCAGCTCGCTGAACTGGAGGTCGATGTTGAACAGCCCGCCGTGCAACAGGAGCAGCGGCGTGCCACCCGAGCCATGGATCTCGTAGTACAACTGCAGGCCGTTCACCGGCGCGTATCCGGTCTCGGGTGACTGGCTGGGGTTCGGCGCGTCGCCTGACTGCTCGGGCACTTTGGCCTCCTCGGTTGGGGTGTGTCATGCGTTCAGACCAGCCACAGTCCACAAACTAATCGCTGCTGGGCGGAATTGGTGGACAGTAGCCTGATCGCATGCCACGCGATCCCAACATCCCCGATGCGTTCGACGTCTATACGGTTGTGGTCTTGCGGCGGCCGGACGATGCGCCGGACATGTCGGACGACGAGCTCGAGGTGCTTCAGACGCGCCATCTCGCGTACCGCGCCGAACTGTGGCGGCAGGGTGTGGTGGTCGTCAACGGGCCGTTCGACGAGCAGAGCGACCCGTCCTATCGCGGGATGTCGGTCTTCGCCTGCGATCCAGCCGAGGCTGCGCGGCTGTCGGACGGCGACCCATCGGTCGTGGCGGGGCGGCTCGCCTACGACGTGATGGAGTGGTGGGTCCGCGCCGGCTCGCTCGCTTTTCCGCTCACCGACCGCCCGGTCGGCAACCGCCGCTCGATGCCGACGAGTGAAGGAGAAGTCAGCGAATGCGGAAGATCATCGAGCAGGGGGTAGTCACCCTCGACGGCCAGGTCAGCACGCCACAGGACTGGCTACCCACGAGGTGGCCCGGCGAGTTCGAGCAACTCTCCAAGGACCTGCTCTTCTCCGTCGACGCGCTCCTCTACGGGCGGATCAGTTACGAGAACCACTCCGAGGTGTGGCCGACGCTGGAGGAGGCGTTCGGTGGCTACGCGGTACGGATGAACGCCGTTCCCAAGCATGTGGCGTCACGCACCCTCACCGAGGTGAAGTGGAACGCCACGCTGCTCGGAGACGACGTCGTCGCCGCCGTACGCGAGTTGAAGGAACAGCCCGGCGGCGACATCCTCAAGGTCGGCACCGGCGGCTCGTTCAGCCGGACGCTGCTCGACAACCGACTGGTCGACGAATACCTGTTCTGGCTGTTCCCGGTTATTGCCGGAAGCGGCGAACGCCTCTACGACGGGATCGACACCACCGACTTCGACCTGATCGATGTCAAGCGGCTCGACAACGGCGTCGTCGGCCTCACCTACGTTCCGACCAGCCGCTAACTCTTGTCAGCGAAACCCAGCAGAAGCGACCCGAGCTCGGGCTGCGACTCGAGGGCGCGTTGCATGCCCGGAGCGGTGGTGGTCCTCTCGTACGCACCGACAATTTTCCCGCGGTCGTTGATGCCGAGAGCGAGCGTTCTGGCTGCGTCGGGGACATCGATGCGCGTGACCTGCCCATTGGGGACGCGGGCGAGGAGGAATCCGTGCGCGTCGTTCAACATCGGATCAGCGGCCGTGTAGCCGGCGACCTGGCCGCGGTTGTTGAGCCCGAACACCTGGGTGATTGGTCCACCGGGAACGGCGAACATGGTGAAGCGGGCCCGCTTGAGCAGATAACCACGGGTCGGCCCGCTGGTCAGATTCTTGCTGTAGGTACCGACGATCTGACCACGCTCGTTGATCTCTTCCGCACCGGTGAACGCGGCCCGGGGAGCGTCGATTCGCCGGATTCGGCCGTCGTTCCATAGGTAGCCAGAGCCGTCGAGCGGTTTGAGAGTCAGCGTTTCGCCGACAACCCGACCGTGGTCGTCCAGTCCGACCGCCTCGGTCGAGTCCGAGCCGGGGACGTTGATCCTGGTGAAGCGTCCGTGGTCGAGCAGGAAGCCGCGCTTGAGGCCCTGGTTGAACCGCTTCTTGGTCGTGAAGTAGTCACCGATGATCTGGCCCCGGTCGTTGATCCTCGTGGCGGCGGTGGCGTACGCGCCCGGGAAGTCGATCGTCCGGTAGTGGCCGGAACGCCCGCGGACGAAGCCATGGGTCCGGCCGGTCTCGTCGTCGTAGTAGCCGGCGACCTGGCCTCGGTTGTTGATGCCGAAGGCGATCGTGAACGTTGCCGCGCCCGGGAACGCGATCGTCCGGTAATCGCCGTCGGGACTGCGTACGAAGCCGGCGATCGGAGCCGGCGATGCCGGGTCTTGGTCGGCGACCGCCGCTGTGTCCGGCGCCGTCGGTGCCATCAGCACAACAGCGGCCAGTGCGGCGACGGCGACCAGCCCGATCGGACGGATACGTCTTGATGCGAAGGACATGAGGGAGCTCCCTTTCCCTGCGGGGAGGACCACCGAGTCGGTGTCCGGAATGGGTATCGCCCTTGATTCGGCGCACCTCGCCGGGCGGCTGGGTCCGATGCTCATGTGAGCCAGCCGCCGATCGGGCGGCCTATCTCGCGAGCTCGGCCGGTTCGTCCAGCCGCGTCAACTTGAGCCACACGGCTTTATCTCGGCGGGAGCTTCGCTTTCGGGATGCGGATGGTCATGGTGCTCTCCCTTTCCGGTGGCGTGTTGGCCAGCTGGACATGACGACACCGCTGGGTCGGCGAATGTGACAATCATCTTCGCGGCGCCGCCGTGAGCGACTAGCTCTGTCAACTTTGGAGGGTCTTGTGTTCGCAGTCATTGGTACCTGGCCGGTCGACGGGGCCTTGGACTCGGAACAACTAACCCACATCGCCGACACGGTGCGCCAGCAGCCGGGTTTCGTACACGGCTATTGGGGCCAGGAGACCCACGACATCACCTCAGCTCACGCCGTGGTCATTCTTGAGGACGAGACCCAGGCGCAGGCGATGGCCGACGGAGTCAGGGCCGCGATTCCAGCTGCTCAGCTGCGCGTGGTGCGCGTGCTGGCAGAGGCGTGAACGGCATCAGCCCGGCATCAGGTCTCGAACGACATGGGTCTCCGTATCGGTGACCATCGGAAGGTCGACGATGCCATCGATAACGCTCTCCAACGCCGCGAGATCGTCGCCTTCGACGACGGCCACGACCGGTGGACCTCCGAACAGAGCGTCTGCCCTCACAACCCCGTCCATGCGCCGGACTGCGAGACAGGTTGCACGCGGGCCAGGGTTGGTGCACGAAACGAAGACATAGGCCTGTACCGCCATGTGTGGCACGCTAGCCGCCGTCGCTGACAGCAACGCGATTCTCCGATAGTGGCACGCGAGGACGGGGCGGCCGGCGGCCATGCTCCCTCCGCGATCACCAGGAAAACACCCTGTTGACCTTGCCCGTCTGAGGATTCACAAGGGCCACAGCTGTCCCTGGCACCGGGGGGTTTGGCTTGTTCAATCCAGGCGGCATGGACATGCCCCACTTCAGAACCATGACGTCGAACGCGAGAACCCACCAGTCTCGATGGTCAAATTTCGTGCCGTAACCAGGGGCATACACCGATCGAACGGCTGCGGACCGCAGCTGCGCGTCCTTCGATATGCCGAAGCGGTGTGCCGCGTCGATGGCTTCGCTTTCCGTGATCGCAGGCGGCGTACCGCTGGATGGATTGAGGTTGTACCCGACCTCGTGCTTGAGCTGCCTGATCGGGAGAGTCCCATCCGCTGCAAGCACCTCACCATCACATGCCTCCATAGTCGCGCTGCTCCGAAGCTCGTTCGCACAATCCAGTGACATGTGGATCCGCTCGTCGCTGATCGCGTTGCGGTGCGGATCATCGCCTCTCGGGTCGTCCAATGGGGCGTCGCCGCACGCGGCGGTCATCGCCAGCAGGACGGCGCCAGCAATCACGGCGATGGTGCCTTCCATGGTCCGCCTTGTCCGCCGCGGACATCACGATCCGGTTCCGCCAGTTGCTCGATCCCCCTGGTCTGCTATCCGGGAACGCTGGGCCGGACCGGTCGACGACGCGTCCGGGGCGTCGGTGTGCTTCTCGGTCCGCCCTTGGCGTCAAACTGGGCTCATGTTCACCTTCAGCACGCATCTCGGACTAGGTGGCATGGTGGCCGCCGTAGCGGTGATCGTGGCGGCCGCCGCTGGCGGTACCTGGCTGCTGCTGGGTTCCGATGAGGATGAGCCGGGCTGGTCGTCGGATGGGATCACGTTGAACACCAGCTCATGGGAGCCCGGGGACGACGCTGATGACGCGGGAATCGTCGGCGTCGTGCGCATCGACGCGAACGGCTGCGTGCATCTAAGACGTAAGGGCAGGGCTGCCGGCGTAGACGTCATCTGGCCGGCCGGATACACCGCGTCCCGTCAGGACGACGGAACGGTGACCATCATGGATCCGGACGACGTGGTCGTCGCCGCGACCGGCCACCGGCTCCGGGCAGGCGGGGGCGCGGCACCATCGGACACCGAGTTCGCATGCCGGGCCCGAAACACCAGGGGCACGACGCCGGTCATGATCGAGGACGAGTTGCCGCCTCTGGCTGATTGAGATGCCGTCGCCTGCCGGTCTGCTTCAGGGGCACCCACGTCAATAATGAGGTACCCGATGCAGAGGAGGCGCGCGAATGGGCAAGGTGCTGTGGCACATGATGATGAGCCTCGACGGCATCGTCGCGGGTCCGAATGACGACATGGGGTGGGTCTTCGGCATCGACGACGAGCCAAGCAGGACGGTCGATGAGGTCGTGGGATCGACGGGAGCGTTGCTGGTGGGCCGGCGAACGCAGGATGTTGAGGACCGACTCCAACCCGGCTTCTACGGCGGCGCCTATCGTGGTCCGTTCTTCGTCCTGCGGCACAATCCACCGTCACAACCTCCCGTCGTGAAGGGCGTCACCGGACAGTTCATCGACCTGGGTATCGACGAGGCTGTGGCACTCGCGAAGGAGACGGCGAAGGGTGCCAACGTCGTCGTCTTGGGCGCCAACATCGCCCGACAGTGTCTCGAGGCCGGTCTATTGGACGAGATCATCATCCACGTCGCGCCCGTTCTCGTCGGCGACGGCGTTCGCCTCTTCGATCACGCCGGCGGAACAGCGGTGAAGCTTGATCCGACATCCTCCCAAGTCGACGGTGCCATGACCGTCCTGCGCTACTCGGTCGGACACGACGACGCATAGGTGTAGCGGCTGGAGAAGAAGGCCGACAAGTCAGCCTCTGACCTGAGGGTTGGGTTGGAGCGGGTGACGGGAATCGAACCCGCACTGTCAGCTTGGGAAGCTGAAGTTCTGCCATTGAACTACACCCGCGCGACCCGTCACATCGGGCCGAGTGGTGAGGATACTACGGGGGCAGCGGGCGCGGATCGGGCGGCGGTCGGCGAGGGATTTGGAGTGGGGCCGCCATGCCAGCGGCAGTTGCAAATCTCCGGTCGGCCCGCCGGTCGACGCTCGGCGCACGGATCGGACCGCTCGCCGCAAGTCGTTGACGGTTCACCGAACGAGGCGCCCGTTGCTATGGGTTTGCACTGTATGCGGTTCTTAGGATGCCGGCGTCCACGAACGAGCGCCGACACCGTGCTGCCCGAGCGATGCTGCGACGCGTGGTTGTCGGCTGCCTTGCCCCCGG
Organism: Nocardioidaceae bacterium; assembly: GCA_035630615.1. Taxonomy (GTDB): domain Bacteria; phylum Actinomycetota; class Actinomycetes; order Propionibacteriales; family Nocardioidaceae; genus DATFRX01. The sequence goes on along the minus strand of DASQKI010000100.1, from coordinate 10,070 downwards.
GAGGGGTGCCATGACGGATCACCATGCCGACGCACACGGGTTCAGCCGACGGACGTTCCTCGCCGCGAGTGGGTCCGCGGTGGCGGCTCCAGCGTTGTTGGGTACGCCCGAGGCCGAGGCGGCGGTGGGTCCAAGGGTCCGTGGCAGCAAGGTCGAACTCGTCGAGGGAACCGACTTCAGTGTGCAGGCCGCACCCGGCGGCGGGCGTCTCGCGATCGACCTGGTCGGTGTGCTGTGGGTGCTGCCGGGGTCGGGTGGGCCGGCCCGTCGGCTGACCGGCGACCTGTACGACATCGGTGAGCCGGACTGGTCGCCCGATGGCGAGACGATCGCGTTCCAGTCGTACCGCGACGGCGGCTTCAACCTCTGGACGATCCGGGCCGACGGGAGTCAGCTTCGGCAGTTGACGGAACGGCCGTACGACCATCGCGAGCCGCGCTGGTCACCGGATGGCCGGTACCTCGCGTACTCCTCCGACGCATCGGGCAGCTACGGGATCTACACGTACGACCTCACCACCGGCGATGTCGCGACGATCGCCGACACGGCGGCGGAGGAGTACGAGCCGGCATGGTCGCCCGACGGCACCAAGATTGCCTTCGTCGTGACGAACACCGCGATCGACGTGGTCGACATCGAGGCAGGTACCCGCGAGACGGTCGTGACCGCGGAGTCGACCGAAGTCCTCCATGCGCCGGCATGGACGCCGGACAGCAACGACATCGTCTACAACCTGCGCTCGGGTGACAGCACGCACCTGATGATCTCGGGCGAACCGCTGATCGATGACGAAGAGGTGGTTCCGTTCCGGGTCTCGTGGATCGACGGCGATCGCTTCGTCTACTCCGCCGACGGCCAGATCCGGCAAGCGTCGTTGAGTGGTGGCGCGACGAAGGCGATCGGGTTCTCCGCGCCAATCACGGTGCGGACGCCGCGATACCGCAAGCGTCGCCGCGATTTCGAGTCGGCGAAGACCAGGCCGGTGCTCGGGATCGGCAGCCCCGTGCTGTCGCCCGACGGCGAACACATCGCGTTCCGGGCGCTCAACGACATCTACACGATGCAGATCGGTCGTCGGCCGCAGCCGCTGACCGGAGACCGCTGCTGGAAGTCGCATCCGGCATGGTCGCCGGACGGTCAGCAGCTGGCGTACTCCTCCGACCGCGGCGGCACCCTCGACATCTGGCTGCGCGACTTCGACAGCGGCGAGGATCGACAGCTCACCAACCTGGCCGACCTGGCTGCGGTCTCGGCGTCGTGGTCGCCCGACGGCACTCAGCTGGCGTTCCTCGACCAGACCGGCGCGCTGCATGCGGTCGACGTGGCCTCCGGCGACGTGCAGCAGGTCTATGCCGCAACGTTTGAGCCGGGCCGACCGACGTGGTCTCCGGACGGCAGTGTCATCGCGCTGGCCGCAGTGGCGCCGTACTCGGCCCGCTACCGCGAAGGGCTCAGCAAGATCCTTCTGGTCAACCGCACCAGCGGAGAGGCGACGTACGTCGACCCGATGCCGCACCGATCGATCCAGACCCGCGGCGACGACGGGCCGGTGTGGTCGCCCGACGGCACAATGCTGACGTACGTCGTCGGCAATGTCGCGTGGGTCATGCCGGTCGCTCCCGACGGCACTCCGACCGGCGAGCCGCGCCAGGTCACGAGCGAGGTCACCGACGCACTGTCATGGAGCGGCGACCCTCGGCACCGGCTACTCCGACGTCGCCGACATCTTCAACGCATCCAAGGCGGTGCGGGCGCCGACGCTGTTCGGCGCGACCACGCTTTATCGCGAGGACACGTCGCTGGTCGATGACCGACGGATCCAGACGCTCTATCCGCCGTGGGAGTACGCGATCCTGCAGGGCCAGGTCGAGACGGCGAAGACGACCGACCAGACCGTGGCGCGGGCGAACCTGAGACGTCAGGTCGGCCAGGTCATCGACATGATGAGCGGCGGCGGGCGCGTGATCAGCGGCACCGACTCGCCGATCGCCAACAACGCCCTCAGCCTGCACATGAACCTGCGGGCCATGGTGTGGGGTGGTGTGACGCCGCTTCAGGCACTGGTGTCGGCGACGAGCGAATCGGGTCGGTTCCTCGGCGAGCCGATCGGGCAGGTGGCCCCGGGCATGTACGCCGACCTCGCGATCGTGGGTGGCGACCCGCTCGGCGACATTCGGGCGGCGGCCGACGTACGGCGGGTGGTTGCCGGTGGGGTCGCGTACACGGTCGACGAGCTGCTGGCACCGTACGCCGACGCGGCGATGGCGAGGCGGTCGGCGGCGCGGCGCAATCGGATCCTGGCAGCGGTGCCGGAGCATCCGTCGAGCCGGGCGTACTGGTGGCACGACCCCGGCTACGTCGCGGAGGCCCGTACCTCCTGCTGCGTCGACTAGCCCCACCATCCTTTGCGCCGACATTGCGCGTCTTGACCACCTGGCCGCGTGGGACGCGCAATGTCGGCGGGAGGGTGTTGCGGGTCAGGGGGTGGCGCGGTCGCGGGCGTAGGCGGCGACCCGATCGAGCGCCTCGTCGAGGGAGTCGGTGACGACGACGCCCGACGCCGGCATCGGCCAGCCGCCGAGCATCACCACGGGCACCTCGGTCCGGACGGCCAGCGCGACCTCGCTCATCGTGCCCCAGCTGGTGTTGATCGCGAGGACCGCGTCGGCGGCGCGCACGAGCAGTCCGTTGCGCAGCTCGCCGAGGCCGGTCGGGATCGCAACCGTCTGCGCTGGATGCGCCTCGGCGCGGGACGAGCCTGGGAGCAGGCCGACACAGGTGCCGCCGCCGTCGCGTACTCCCTCCGCGGTCGCGCCCATGACGCCGCCGAGTCCGCCGCTGAGCACGATGATCCCCTGGCGGGCCAGCCACTCGCCGGCGCGTCGGGCGTGGTCGCAGTCCTGCTCGGTCGCTCCCGCGCCCGGACCGATGACCGCGACGTACGGCGGATGCATGATCCGAGGCTAGTGCGCCGGCGCGGGCCGACTAAGTTTGGTCCATGCTGCTGTCCGATCGCGATATCCGGGCCGAGATCGACAAGGGTCGTGTGGTGCTCGACCCGTTCGATGGGGCGATGGTTCAGCCGTCGTCGGTCGACATCCGGCTCGATCGGTTTTTCCGCGTCTTCGAAAACCATCGCTACCCGCACATCGACCCGGCGGTAGAGCAGCCGGAGCTGACGCGACTCGTCGAGCCCGATGCCTCGGAGCCGTTCATCCTGCATCCGGGGGAGTTTGTGCTCGCGTCGTCCTACGAGGTCGTCACGCTGCCCGACGACGTCGCGGCTCGCCTCGAGGGCAAGTCGTCGCTCGGCCGACTCGGGTTGCTGACCCACTCGACGGCCGGCTTCGTCGACGCCGGATTCTCGGGGCACGTCACGCTGGAGCTGTCCAACGTCGCGACGCTGCCGATCAAACTGTGGCCGGGCATGAAGATCGGGCAGTTGTGCTTCTTCCGACTCAGCTCGCCCGCGGAGCATCCGTACGGGTCGAAGGTGTACGGGTCGCGCTACCAGGATCAGCGCGGGCCGACGCCGAGCCGCTCGTTCGCCAACTTCCACCGCACGACGCTCTGACGTCGCCACCGCATTCGCGTGACTGCGTGAGTACGGCCCTCATCGCTCCCGATGGGGTGCGATGAGGGCCGTACCTTGGTGCAATCTCGGTGCGAAGGCGGCGTGGGTCAGTTCGTCATGTCAAGAGCGTCGGCCAGGCGGCGTAGCCTCTGGGCCGTACCGGTGCGGACCCGGTTGCGCCTCGACAGGCTTCGGTCGTTGCTCGGCGGCATCTGACGGGTGCAGGCGACGCGCTCGTCGATCTGCTGTCGGGCCAGTCGTTCGACGTCGGTGAAGCTGGTGCCTCGCAAGGATTCCCCTTCGTGGTGTTCGCTGATTTGTGCTAGTCGACGCGGACAGTCGTTGATGCTCAGGCGTGGGAGAGCCTGCAGTCGTGGCGGCTGGTGTTGAGGCTTGACCTGGGCGGTTTCCGTGGAAGGCGAGGACTTGCGTTCGTGGTCCTTTCGATGCTAGTCTCCTTAATGGATAGGTGTGTGCGCCTATATGTGCGCATCCGGTCAAAGATACGACGCGTGTTCTTCCACGTCAAGACCTGTCCCGTCTTTCCTGAGGTCTCTAGCCTGCGTGCTTCGCGGCAGGACAACGGCAATCGCGTGCTCGCCCCTACCGCCTCTGTGATGCCTCGGGGGCACCATGGGTCCGATCGCGAGAAGGAACCTGCTGCGCGGCGGTCTGGCCGCCACCACGCTTGGCATCGCCGGACCCGCGGCGGCCGGGCCGGCGACCGCTCATGCGTCACCCGGCGCCATGCAAGGTGCCGCGATACCACGTCAACGTGGTATCGCGGCACGCGGTGTTAGTGGTCGGCGTCGAGGGCGTTGGCCAGCCTGCGCAGGGTTTGTGCCGTGCCGATCCGAGCCCGCTGACGACGCGGGAGCCGCCGCTCGTTGGTCGGGAGCGGCCGATGCGAGCAGGAAACGCGCTCATCAATGCGTTGTCGCGCCAGCCGCTCGATGTCGGTGTAGGCGGTGCCTCTCATGATGTCCTCCGTCTGCTATCAACCCTGATTCTCGTCGGTGGCACTGACAGTTTCTTGACCGAAATTGCCGAGGTCAGGCGCGCGCCAGCACGATGTCGCCGCTGACCGTGTTGGCCTTGACCTGAACGCTTTCCTCGTCCTCACCAGGTGGCTCCGAGCCATCGAGCTGGGACTGGACCGAACCGCTGATCGAGTTGACCTCGAGCCAGGCTGCGGTGCCTTCCGCGATCCCGATCAAGATGTCGCCGGAGGCGGCGTTGCAGCGGACCCGACCACGACTGACCTGGCGGATCCGCTGGTCGCCCGAGGCCGTGCTGACGGTCACGTCGCCCTCTGCCGTGCGGATGAGAACGTCGCCTGAGCCGGACGTGGCCTGGACGGCGTCACCGGCCTCGTCGATCCGGATGTCACCCGAACCCGTCGTCAGGTTGACCTGGCCACGCGACCCTCGGATCGACAGATCGCCGGAGCCGGCCTGGATCCGGGTACGCTCGCCGCCGAGCCGGACGTCGACGTCGCCGGAGCCGGACGCCACGGAGATCTCGTCGTCGACCGTTTCGAGCCGGACGTCGCCGGAGCCGGTCTTGACCTGCACGCTGCCGTACTGGCCGCGTGCGGTCAGGTCGGCCGAATCGATCTTGGCCTCGATGTCCGAACCCGTCGGTACCGTGATCCGGGCCCGAATCTTGGCGCTCCGGCGAAAGATCGATCCGCCGGTCTTGCGCGGTGTCTCGATCAGGATCTCGTCGCCGCGCTGCTCGACAGTGGTGCGGTCCACCGCCTCTCGTGAGGCGTCGTCGTCGCGGTACGGCTCGATCTCGACGGTAGATGTCGTCGTGTCGGTCGCATCGATTTTGATCTCGCCAGAGCCGAACTCGATGCGCAGCCGGACCGGCTCGGAAGTCGAAAACTCGTACATGGAAAGCCTGCTTTCGGGTGTCGTCGGCTGCCGCAGCGGCCCTGTGCCGTGCGGTGTGATCGGTTGGAGCGGGATGCTCTAGCGGGCCCAGCCCTTCATGCGGCGGCCGCGGCCGCCCCACGGCTGGCCCGGAGGCGGTGGCGGCGGGGGTGGAAACGGGATCGCGCCGAGGTCGACGTCGACGTTGATCGAGCCGGATCGAGTGGCGCGGCGGATCGCGTGAACGATCCACGAGTTGAGCGACTGGCCGAGGTCGCCCGCGGCCTGCTCCGCGCGGGCCTTGAGACCCTCGGGGATCCGGACGGTGATGCGGGCGACCGCGCCGTCGTCAGCATCTTCAACGCTTTCGGATTCTGTAGTCTCCGCTTGAGGCATCTCAGGCTCGGGCTCGGTGGCGGTGACGACGAACTGCGGCTCGCGGCCCTTGAGTCGGACCTCGACCGCCGCGTGCGGCAGGTCTTGGGTGATCTCTGCGGCCGCGTCGGACAGCGCCTCCATCAGTGCCATCCGGGTCGACGGCTCGAGTGCGATCTCGAGGCGCTCGGCGGCGGCGCGGCTCTCCGGACCGAGCGCGTCGGCCGCTCGCAGCAGGTCGGCCCGCAGGGTCTCGACGTAGGTGGTGATGTCCATGACGCCATCATGACATCATCGTGACACCACGTCAAGTCGAAGTGATGTCATGTGGTGTCAGGCGCGCTCGTCACGTGGCGATCCCCCCGCGGATCTCGCTGGGAATAGGCTAATCCCGCGACATCGCCTGCATGTCGCGGGATTTCGCCTACCGTCAGTGGGACGAGGCGTCAGTCGACGCGGGTGGCGGTGACGTCGTCGACGTATTGAGCGTGCTGATGGAGGACGACTGTGCGCAGATCGGGAAAGGTCGCATCGAGCCGTAGCGTGACGCAACGCCAACGCCTGTCGCCATCGCGCACCAACCGGACCGGCGGCTGGCCGAGGGCACGCAGCTCGAGATCGTCGCCACAGGCGCTGAGCTCGATCGTGCCCTGCTCGGCGCGATAGCGGCCGGCGAGCACGTGGCTGCCGGCCGTCGATGACCTGGAGGCATCGGTCGCCGGCGTCGGCCACCCGAGATGGTCGACCAAGGCCGGCCGGATCACCTCGGTGATGAGCTCGCCGCCGACGTCGGAGTTGGTCATGATCACGGCTCCCTGACCGGTGTCGTGGAGCACCGCGTCGGCGCGAAATCCCTCGTCGCTGCCGCTGTGCCCGATCGAGGGCGGCTTGTCGTCGGGTCCGAGCTGCAGGCCCAGGCCGTAGGGCACGTTGGACGCATACGGGGTGGCCATCTGCTCGGCGAGCTCCTGCGGCAGCAGGGCGTCGGGCCGGCCGGCGCGGCTGTGGCGGATCGCGACGAAGAACGTGGCGAGGTCGCTCGGCGTGGTCCAGAGGCCGGCTGCGGCCTGCTCGGGGTACGTGTGCCAACGACCTGAGACGGGCCGGCCGCCGAACCGATGCCCTGACGCCGCGGCGTCGTCACGGTCCCGCGGGAGCGGCTGCTCGTACGTGCTGTCGGTCATGCCGGCCGGGTCGAGGACGAGCTCGTACGCCAACTCGGCGAATGGCATCTCCGTCATGTCGACCAGCAGTTGCTGCATGACGCAGTAGCCGCCGCCGGAGTAGCTGAACTGGAGGCCGGGCATCGTGGTGACGAAGACCGGGGGCGTGTTGCCGACGCCGTCCAAGACCTCGGGCAGCGTCGGGACGCGCTGGCCGGCGGGATAGCCGGGGAAGCCGTGCACGGTCAGGCCGGCGGTGTGTGACAGCAGCTGGCGCAGTGTGATGTGGGGCAGCCAGCCGTCGTTGTGGGGGAGCCGCCACGAGCGGAGCCGGTCGTGGATGTCGTCGTCGAGTCCGATGACGCTTTCGGCGACGAGACGGAGCGCACAGGCGGCGGCGACCGACTTGCTGATCGAGCCGGCCTGAAACAGCGTCGACGGGTCGACCGGCTGCTCGGTGTTGGAGTCGCGGACACCGGCGCACCAGGTCGTGGCAGGCGATCCGTCGTCGATGATCGCGATGCTGACCCCTGGTGTGCTCCACCAGCGCAGGTAGCTCGCGAGCCCAGCCGGCTCGGCGGACCGCGGCCGGTCGTCGAGGTGGAAGCTGCGCAGTGCGTCGGTGACCGTGCCGCCTCGTCGGTGATTCATCGTCGCGATCCGGGTGGTCGTGTCTAGCGGGCGAGGGCGTCGGCGAGGCGACGGCGCCGCTGGGCTGCGAGCCGACGCAGGCTGCGCCGACTGTGGTGGCGCGCGGCGTCCGAGGTGCGGTCGTGGATCTGCAGGCGGGCGAGGCGCTCGATGTCGGTGAAGGTGGTGCCGTTCATGATGTCCTCCGGCGTCGTAGTGGTGATGTAGTGACACCACTATGACGTCATCGCGACGTCATGTCAAGCGTCACGCGACATCAGATGGCATCAGTCGCCTCGAGGACGGCGTTCGGAGGCGTGCGCGCTGGTGGCGGCCGGATGCTGCGATCGGCTCAGGAGGGGTCTGCGTCGCCTGGGGCCGTGGCGCGATCGGGCCGGAAAGCCCGGGCATACGCGCGGGCGCCGTCGGGAAAGAGCCGCTCGACCACCCGTCCCAGCGGAATCGCGAGAATCCACATGACGGTGGCCGCGACCGTGCTCGCGAAGGCGATCGGGATCGACGCCGCGAGGAGCAGCGTGGGCAGTGTGGACTGGAGGAGGGCATAGCGGTACGCCGGTCGGGGAACCGGCGAAGTCCTCGTGAGCCCCGAACGCATCGCGTGCCAGAGCATCACCGTCTCGAGTCCGCTGATGATCGTGAGACAGGCGGCGAACAGCATGGAGGACAGCGCGTTCGAGTCGTACTCGCCGACGAGGGCGGTCGGAAACGGCAGGAACGCGACGAACGCCAGGTAGCACAGGGTCAGGCCGGCCAGAGTCCGGTCGACATGATCGAGGGTCGAGCCGAACGCGTGATGGGCGAGCCAGTATCGGCCGAGCAGCAAAAACGCGAGGAAGAAGCTGAATATCTCCGGCCAGATCTCCTGCAACGCGTCGCCCATGACCGACGGTGAACTGGGGTCGCCGGTCAGGGTCGGCGGTTCGATCGCGACGACCAGCAGGGTCATCGCGATGGCGAACACGGCGTCGGTGAAGAACGACAGCCGATCGAACTCGAGGTTGCCTCGACCGAACCGCCAGGCCGGCTCGAGCCGGTCGGCGTCCGTGGCGTCCGGGCCGCCAGAGTCGTCGCTGCGATCCACGCTGACCCACCTCCGTCCGCGGCGATGAGAAACCGGACGGACCGAGGTCAGCAGTCGTCAACGCCCGCGTAGGCCCCGAGGCTAATTCGTGAAGGGTGACTGGTCACGCAGCCATGCGGTGGAGGTCATTCTGACGCCGGCGCGTCCTCCGCAGGTGTCTCGTCTCCGCGCTGGACGGCCGCGAGCAGCATCTGCGCGACGTCGAGGACCTCGACCTCCTCGCGGGCCTCGCCCTGCGACTGCTTCTCCGTGAGGCCGTCGGACAGCATGACGTTGCAGAACGGGCAGCCGACGGCGATCTGGTCGGCGCCGGTCGCCACTGCCTCGGTCGTGCGGTTGACGTTGACCCGCTGTCCGATGGTCTCTTCCATCCACATGCGGGCACCCCCGGCGCCGCAGCAGAACGACCGCTCCGAGTTGCGCGGCATCTCGGCGAACGTGGCATCCGGAAGCACCTCGAGCAGCTCGCGCGGCGGCGTGTAGACCTCGTTGTGCCGACCGAGGTAGCACGGATCGTGGTAAGTAATCGTGCGGCCGTTGACCCCCCCGTCCGGCGGCGCGACCGGCGTCAGCTTGCCGTCGCGTACGAGGGCGTTGAGCACCTGGGTGTGGTGCATCACCTCGAGCTCGACGCCAAGCTGGCCGTACTCGTTCTTCAGCGTGTTGAAGCAGTGGGCGCAGCTCGCGATGACCTTGGTCGCTTTGGCCTCCTTGAGCACCTCGACGTTTTGCTGCGCGAGCATCTGGAAGACGAACTCGTTGCCGGAGCGACGGGCCGGGTCGCCCGTGCAGGTCTCGCCGTCGCCGAGGACCGCGAAGTCGACGCCCGCGAGCTGCAACAGCTCGGCGATCGCCCGTGTCGCCTTCTTGGCCCGGTCCTCGTACGCACCCGCGCAGCCGACCCAGAAGAGCCACTCGACCTCGGTCAGGTCGTCGACGTCTGCGCCGACCTGCTTGACCTCGAACGGAAGGCCTTTGGCCCAGTCCATTCGGGCCGTGGGCGACATGTTCCAGGGGTTGCCCTTGGTCTCGAGACCCTTGAAGAGCTGGTTGAGCTCGGTCGGGAAGCTGGACTCGACTAGCACCTGGTAGCGCCGCATGTCGACGATGTGGTCGACGTGCTCGATGTCGACCGGGCACTGCTCGACGCACGCACCGCACGTGGTGCACGACCACAGCACGTCCTGGTCGATGACGGCATCCGGGCCGTGGGGGTCGTACGCCGTGAGCGGCGCGTCGGCGGCGTACCCGGTGCTCCCGACGAGTGGCACCGACCCGACCTGCCGCGACTCCTCGTCGAGGCCGTCGCGGGCCTCTTCGGCGGCGGTGAGCCACGGCCCCTTGGCGAG
>DASQKI010000099.1:0-23807 GCA_035630615.1 Nocardioidaceae bacterium | reverse complement strand
ATGCTGGTCGGGCTGGCCGGATTCGAACCGGCGACCCCTTGACCCCCAGTCAAGTGCGCTACCAAACTGCGCCACAGCCCGATATCGCCGGCCAGTGGCCGGCGAGCGCGGCCAGCCTAGCGCAGGGTTCGGCGACCCGAGCGGCGGGCCGATGGCGCTCTCCCCCGGGCTCCTAGGACAACCCAGACCGTCCTCAGTGCCCCAGCGCCTTGAACACGTCGTTGGCGTGGGTCACCGGTATCCGACTCCCCTCGAGTTCGATCGCTGCGCCAGTGTCGTCCTCGATCAGCTCGAGTACGCGTACGTTGAGGCGCTGGTGGACTTTGACCGTCAGCTTGTCACGCGGCGCCCGGAAGACCAGCCCGCCAGGCTCCTTGTGCCGCGTGTGTTCGACGAAGCCGTACACGGCCTTCGGTGAGACCCCGACCAGCATCCGCCTGGGCAGCCCTGACGCCGCCTGCTGCCGGCGCATGCCGGCGATGAATCCCGCGGCGCCGGCGATCGAGCCGGCGAAGTTTCCGGCCAGGTCGCCCGCGCTGCTACCGACCAGCCCACCGATCTCACCAGCGCCGACGGTCCCCCGCGGAAGGAACTCTCCCACGGCGGTGACCTCGTCATCGATGCCTTGATCGGCCATCGCCTCTTGCACGATCTCGATCATCTTATCCTCGGACATGGAACCTCCGGGTCGATCCTCACCTCGATCCTGAGCCCACGCGGCAGAGTCGGCCTCGCCCGGACAGGGTGAACTCAGCGGCGCCGCTTCTGACGGGCCCGCTGCCGCAAATGCAACGGCGTGCCGACGAAGCCGTACTCCTCACGCAGCCGGCGCTCGATGAACCGCAGGTACGACGGCTCCAGACGGCCCGACGTGAACAGGATGAACGTGGGGGGCATCGCCTGTGCCTGGGTCCCGAACATCACCTTGGGCTGCTTGCCGCCCCGCACCGGATGTGGAAGCTCCGCGACGAGCCGACCCAGGAAGGCGTTCAAAGCGCCGGTCGGGACGCGCGTGGACCAACCCTCCAACGCGGCGTCGAGCGCGGGTACGAGGCGATCGATGTGCCAGCCGGTACGTGCGGTGACGTTGATCCGAGGGGCCCACCACACGCGGGCCAACTCGCGTTCGATCTCCCGCTCCAGCATGGGCCGGCGGTCGGAGTCGGCGAGGTCCCACTTGTTGAACACGAGCACCAGCGCTCGACCCGCCTCGGCGACGGAGGCGATGATGCGTTGGTCCTGCTCCGACAGCGGCTGTCCCGCGTCGACGACGACGGCGGCCACCTCGGCGCGTTCGATCGCCGTCTGGGTCCGGAGGCTCGCGTAGTACTCGTGCCCGGATGCCTCGCGGACCCGGCGCCGGATGCCCGCGGTGTCGATGAACCGCCAGGTCCGGCCGGCCAGCGACACCAGCTCGTCGACGGGGTCGACGGTCGTGCCCGCCACGGAGTCGACAACGACCCGCTCGGTGCCGGCGAGCCGATTGAGCAGGCTGGACTTGCCCACATTCGGCTTGCCGACGATGGCGACTCGTCGCGGCCCCCCATCGTCTTCGACCACCGTCGGCGCCTCGGGCAGGGCCGCGACGATGGCGTCGAGGAGATCGCCACTCCCCCGGCCGTGCAGAGCCGACACGGGATAGGGCTCGCCGATCCCGAGGGACCACAATGCGGTGGCCTCGGCCTCGCCGCGTTCGTCGTCGACCTTGTTGGCAGCCAGGATCACCGGCCGGCCGGACCGGCGCAGGATGCGGACGACGGCCTCGTCGGAGTCGGTCACGCCGACGGTCGAGTCGACGACGAAGAGCACGGCATCCGCGGCGCTCGCGGCCAGCTCGGCTTGGCCCGTGATCTGTTCGCCTAGGCCGCGAGCGTCGGGGTCCCAACCGCCGGTATCGACGACGGTAAACTCCCGCCCGCTCCACGAGGCGTCATAGGTGACCCGATCTCGGGTCACGCCCGGGACGTCCTCGACGACGGCGGCTCGGCGGCCGAGGAGCCGATTGACCAGGGTCGACTTGCCGACGTTGGGCCGCCCCACGACCGCGAGCACGGGCCGCTGGGCCGGACCGGACTCGGTCGGCTGCTCGGCGTCGATCGAGGTCACGGCTTGTCACCCGTGACGGTGTCGTCGGACGAGATCGAGCCCGGCTCGGGTCCCTCGGCGTCGGGAGCCGCTCCCGGCAGGACGCCGTTGTAGTCTTGCTGGGCGCGTTCGATGTGCTCTCGAAACTGCTTCTGCAGGTCAGCGGTCAACGCGAAGACGTCGCTCGACCGACGTGGCCATGATTGGGGCGACACCGCAATCGGCTCGCCGTATACGACGTCGACGCGCTGTCCACGCGGCGGCAATGCGCTGACCGACGTACCCGGAAGTCGGCTGCCGAAGACGGCGACCGGCACGACCGGCGCGCCGGTCACCATCGCGAGGTAGGCCCAGCCGCGCTTGACGAATCGGCCGTCACCGGCGCCGCGGCTGCCCTCAGGATAAATCGCCAGGACCTTGCCGTCTCGCAGCACCCGGACCGCGAGCTTGACCGCGTGGGCGTCGACGTTGAACCGGTCGAGCGGGATCTGGCCACCGGCGTTGAGCACATGCCTGAACGCCCCGGTGAACATCTCGCGCTTGATCATCGCGTGCACCGGTCGAGCCGCCGTGACCACCAACAGTGGGCCGTCGAGGTAGCCGACATGGTTGGGCGCCAGCAACACCGGCCCGGTCCTTGGCATCAGGTCGTCGCGGTGGACGTGGACGTCGTACCACCGGTGTATCAGCCAGGACACTGGCGGCCGCCCGACCCGAAGCACCCAGTCGCGCAGCGTCCCGACGTCGTTGGTCGGTGGGAGGTCTCGATGCGATTGACTCATCCCCGTCCGACACCTGCCTCGGCCCGCCGCGCGGCGACCATGTCGGCGATCCGGTCGATCACCTCGTCCAATCCCACGTCGGTCGTGTCGACGACGACGGCGTCGGCTGCCTGGGTCAACGGCGAGGCGGCGCGGGTCGAGTCGAGCGTGTCGCGTCGAGCCAGGTCGGCTTCGGTCGTGGCCACGTGTTCCGGCGCTCCCCCGACCTCGGCATGACGGCGAGCGGCGCGCTGTGCCGAGTCGGCCGTGAGGAAGATCTTGAGCTCGGCGTCGGGCGCCACGACAGCGCCGATGTCGCGCCCCTCGACGACGATGCCGCCGGCGCCGATCAGCTCGCGCTGCAGGTCGACCAGCAGCCTGCGTACGTCTGGTACGGCACTGACGGCACTGACCGACGCGGTTACCTGCGGACCGCGGATGGGGCCGGCGACGTCGGTACCGTCGGCGTCGATCGTCGGCCGAGCCGGATCGGTGCCGACGTCGAGCCGTACGTCCGCAGCGGCTGCGGCGATCGCCTCGGAGTCGTCGACGTCGACGCCGCGTTGCAGCAGCGCCCAGGTCACGGCGCGGTACATCGCCCCCGTGTCGAGATAGCGCATGCGCAGCCGCTTGGCCACGCCCCTGGCGGTCGACGACTTGCCGGAGCCGGACGGACCGTCGACCGCGATCACGATGTCGCGCCCGCGTGACCCGAGCGTGCTCATACGATCCGTCCCTTCACCGGTGGACCGACCACCCCTGGGCAGTCAGCGATGTCATCAACCGCTCCGCCGACGACGCATCCACGACGATTTCGACCAAGCCGACCGGTCGGGCCGGATCGTGGTCGATGTGGAGGTCTTCGACGTTGACACCCGATTGTCCCGCATCGGCGAACAGGCGGGCCAATTCGCCCGGTCGGTCGGGTACCGCGACGTACACAATCGTCTGCGCCGGTGTCGGTTTGCCGTGCTTGCCCGGGATGAGCTCGCGGCCGGCGGCGCCCTTGCGCAGCAGGTCGACGACGTGCGGCGATGCCGGGTCCTCGAGGCCCGCGAGCAGCCGGTCGACGTCGTCACGTACGGCAAGCAGCAGGCCACGCAGTGGCTCGGAGTTGGCCGAGACGATCTGGCGCCACAGCGACGGATCGCCGGCCGCGACGCGGGTCACGTCGCGTAGCCCCTGGCCCGACAACGACAGGTGCCGGTGGGGCGCCTCGATCAGTCGGGCCGCCGCCAACACCGCCATCAGATGCGGAAGGTGCGACACCTCGGCGACGGCCGCGTCGTGGTCCTCCGGACTCAGCTCGACCGGCGATGCCCCGCAGGCGGTCGCCAGCGCCCGTACGGCCTGGACCGCCTCGGGTCGTGCCCCGACATGCGGAGTCACCGCCCAGGCGCGGCCTTCGAAAAGGTTCGCGGCCGCTGCCGCCGGTCCGGACCGCTCACTGCCCGCCATCGGGTGCCCCCCGACGTAGCGCGAGAGATCGGCGGTCGAGCGGAGTACGTACGCCAGCGGCGCGGTCTTCACGCTGCCGACATCGGTGACGTAAGCGTTGGCGAACCGCTCGAGGGCGTCGACGACGGTCTCGCCGAGATGGTCCGGCGGAACGGCCGCGACCACGAGTCCGGGCCGATCGAGCGGTGCGGCGACACCGGCGCCGATCGACTCGGCCCGGGCCAGGTTGTTGTCGTCCTTGTCGGTGAGGTGGACGTCGATGCCGCCGCGACGCAGCGCGAGCCCGACCGACGTGCCGATCAGCCCAGCCCCGACGATCAGCACCGGGCCGATCGGAGCCGCCTCGCTCATGACCGTGTTTTGGGCGCGTCGTCATGCGACGCGACCCGGGCGAGATCACGACGGAGGCTGGCCGCGCCGTGGAGATAGACGTGCGTGATCTCCGACCGGGTCACGTCGGTGTCGACGTGCGCCATGACCCGCACGATCCGCGGCAGGCTGCCCTCGATCTGGAGCTCTCGCGCGCACAGCAGCGGGACATCGACCAGGCCGAGCCGACGGGCCGCGTAGGCCGGAAACTCCGAGTGCACGTCATCGGTCGCGGTGAAGATCACGCTGATCAGCTGGTCGGCGTCGAGTTCGTTGTCGTCGAGCACCATCGCCATGAGCTCGCTGACCCGCTCCAGCAGGTGATCGCGGTCGTCGCGCTCGAGCTGCGTCGCGCCCCGGATCGCGCGCACGGCCATCAGCGGTTCTCCCCTCGCGACGTGCATGGACATCGGCTCCGGACACCCTACCCAGGCGACATCGCGGTCCCGCTGGCCGTCCGCGCTTCGATCCCGTGTGACTTGTCAGGCATATGTTGAGCCAGGGCTCTACATATGCCTGACAACTCGATCTGGATGCAGCGGATCGGAAGGTTCACCGCGTCTAAGGGGTAGGCATTGGGGAGGATCATGGCCGAGTCAGACTTCACACGGTACGTCGAAGCACGAACGGGGTCGTTGCTGCGGCTGGCGTACCTCTTGGCGGGTGACGCTCACACGGCCGAGGATCTGGTCCAGGAGACCCTGCTGCGGGCGCATCGCCGGTGGGACCGGGTCAGTCGCGCCGGCAGTCCGGACGCCTATGTCCGCCGCATCCTGATCAATCAACACCAGTCGTGGCGTCGGCGTCGCGCCTCGACCGAGCTCGCGGTCGCACCGGCCGGACTCCCCGACGACGCCGCGGCCGACACCCAGGAGAGCCTCGCCGCCCGCGATCTGGCCTGGCGACTGCTGCACGAGCTGCCGGCGCAGCAGCGCGCGGTGCTCGTGCTCCGCTACTACGCGGACCTCCGCGACGCCGACATCGCCGACGTCCTCGGCTGCGCCCAGGGCACCGTACGCAGCCTTGCCGCCCGCGCATTCGCCGCCCTGCGCCGCCATCCCGACCTCGCCAACTACGCCGTGCCGCTTCCGACGCCGGCACCGCTCCCAGAGGAGACCTCATGAACCGTCTCGACGCGCTCGTCCGCGACACCCTCGACGACCGGGCCACAGGTGCCCCCGCCGCCGCGCCCGTGATCAGTCGCGTACTGGCCGACCGGAGCCGGCGTCGGCGACGCGGGTGGCTCGCCGTGGCGGCTACGGCGGCGGTGACTGCGGCCGTCGTCGCGGTTGGAGTCGGCGTCACGCGCGGTCCCGATGCGGGAGGGCCGGCGGGCGTCACCACCGACACGACCGACGAACGCACGGTGGCGCGCTATTCAGTCGCGCTCGAACGGTTCCTGCGTACGAGCGACTGGGGCGCCGGCGGTGTGCCGGACGAGGTGTACGTGACCATTCGGCCCGACACGCACGCCGGATGGGACTTCAACGGCCACGTCGCGGGAGACCCGATCCCGGCCGACGTTCGCGACGAGATCAGCGAACGGCTCGCCGATCTCACGCACCTGAACTGGGTCGTCAAAGACCCGACTCCGAAGTCCGGGACCACGTCGGAGCCGGCAAAGGCCGCCGTCACCCTCGGGCTGCTGGCCGACGGCGACAAGGTAAACGTGAGCGTCTCGGCGTTCTACGGCTTCGACAACGGGTGGCTCCAGACGTACGTCGTCGAGCTCCAGCACGGCAGCTGGAAGGTGACCGGCACGGACGCCCCCACCGGCCTCACCTGAGCGGCATGAGTTGTCAGGCACATGTTGAGCCCTGGCTCAACATGTGCCTGACAACTACTGACGTCAGAGGTCGACCGAGTCGAGGAGCGCGCCGAGCTCGTCTCGGGTGAGGTCGCGGGTCTCCCCCGGACGCATCGAGCCGAGCCGGACGCTGCCGAAGCCGATCCGGGTCAGCCGCTGCACCGGATGGCCCACCGCGTCGAGCATCCGGCGCACGATTCGGTTGCGTCCCTCGTGGATGGTCAGCTCGACCAGCGTCCGACCGCCGTGGGTGTCGCGCACCCGGATCGTGTCGGCCGCGGCCGGACCGTCCTCGAGCTCGATCCCGGACTCGAGCCGACGCAGCGACGCCGTCCGCATCGCACCGGCGACCTGCGCGACGTAGGTCTTGTCGACGGCGTACGACGGGTGCGCCAGCCGATGCGCGAGGTCGCCGTGGTTGGTCAACAGGATCAGCCCGTCGGTGTCGGTGTCGAGCCGCCCGACGTGAAACAACCGCTCCGGCCGGCTTGCGACGAGATCCGCGAGCGTCGGCCGCCCCTGCGGGTCGCTCATCGTGCTCACCGTGCCGACCGGCTTGTTGGCGGCGACATAGACCTGGTCGCTGCGTGGCGGCAGCCGGGCGCCGTCGACTCGGATCACCGCATGCCGCGCGTCGACTGTGGTGCCGAGTCGGGTCACCACCTCGCCGTCGACGGTCACCCGCCCGGCGAGCATCAGCTCCTCGGACTTGCGCCGGCTCGCGATGCCGCTCTGGGCCAACAGCTTGTGCAGCCGGATCGACTCCGCGCCGCCGTCGTCACTCGTCAACGTCGGCCATCTCGGGCAAGAACGGCGCCAGCTCGGGAAGCTCGTCGAGACTGGCGAGGCCCAGTCGCTCGCAGAAGTAGCTCGTCGTCCGATAGAGCACGGCGCTCGTCTCGTCGTCGGAGCCGGCCTCCTCGACGAGACCGCGGGTCACCAGAGTGCGGATGACGCCGTCGACGTTGACCCCGCGGATCGCGGAGATCCGGCCGCGACTGATCGGCTGCCGATAGGCCACGATGGCGAGCGTCTCGAGCGAGGCCTGGGTGAGGCGAGCCTGCTGCCCCTCGAGTACGAAGCGCTCGACGACCGAGGCGTAGGCCTCGCGGGTGTAATAGCGCCAGCCGCCGCCGACATGGCGCAGCTCGAACCCGCGTTCGTGTTGGTCGTAGCCCGCCGCCAGGGTCTCGAGCGCCCCGCGCACGGCGCCGACCGGATGCCCGACGGCCGCGGCCAGCGTCTTGTCTTCGAGCGGCTGGTCCGCCACCATCAGCACCGCCTCGAGCGCCGGCTCCAGCGGCAGCTCCTCAGTCGGCAGCGTCGGTTCGGTCGTCATCGGACTCCTTGGACTCTGGCGCGTTTGGCACGTCGAACTCGTCGCCGACCGTGACCTCGCCCTCCTCGCTGCCCGTCCACCGGACGTGAAGCTCGCCGAAGGGACTCATCTGGTCGAAGCTGACCATCTTCTCACCGAACAGCTGCAGGACCGCGAGGAACCTCGCCACCGTCGTCAGGGTGTCCGGCGCGTCGGAGACCAGCGCCCGAAACGTCATCGTCGGCGACCGGCGCAACCGCTCCGCGAGCACCGCGGCCTGCTCCCGTACGCTCACGGCCGAGGCAACCAGCACCGAGGTCGGTGACACCGCCTCCGGCTTCGGCTCGAGCGCCTTGGCGGCAAGCGCGGCGAACTGCTCTGGTCCGATGCCGAGCAGCACCTCCGGCAGCAGATCCGCGAATCGCGGCTCCAGCCCGACCGTACGGGGATAGCGCCGCTGCTGCTTGACCCACTCGGCGTTGAGTACGGCCGCCACCTGCTTGAAGGCGCGATATTGCAGCAGCCGGGCGAACAGCAGGTCGCGGGCCTCGAGGAGGGCGAGATCCTCCTCGTCCTCGACCTCGGCCTGTGGGAGCAGGCGGGACGCCTTCAGATCGAGCAGAGTGGCCGCGACGACGAGAAACTCGGTGGTCTGCTCGAGGTCGCCGTCGAACCCCTTGATGTACGCCAGGAACTCGTCGGTCACCTGGGACAGCGCGATCTCGGTGATGTCGAGCTGGTGCTTGGCGATCAGGCCGAGCAGCAGGTCGAACGGTCCCTCGAACACGTCGAGATGGACCGCGAAGTCGTTGGTCGACTCCGCGTCCGATGACGACCCCGTCGGTGCCACAGCCGGTGCCGCCTCGGTCATGTGCCGGTCAACCGGCGCACCAGCTCCGACTCAGCGCCCCGTGCCTCCATGTCTGCGAGGACGATGGCAATCGCCTCGCGCACGACGCGCCCCCGGTCGACGCCGACTCCCCATTCGCGCCGCAGCCGGAGCCGAGCGTGCTCGAGGTCGAGCAGTTCGTCGGCGGTGACATAGACGGTCATCTTCTCGTCGTGCTTGACCCGCCCGCTGCTGCGCCGCGGGTTCGGCACCGACGCGTGCCGCGGATCCCCGTTGGCACTCCTCGGCTCCGTTGTCGGATCGGCCGTCTCAGCGGCCTGCCCGGTGCGGCGAAACAGCTCCTCCGCCCCCGGCAGGCTCACTCGGCGTGACAACGTGTCCACACCTCTCGGGCCAGCTGACGGTACGCCTCGGCACCAGCCGAGTTGGAGGCATACGACAGGATCGGCTCGCCCGCGACGGTCGAGTCGGAGAACTTCACCGTACGGCGGATGACGGTGTGGAAGACGAGGTCCGTCCAGCCGTCGACAAGGGTCTGCAGAACCTCACGGCCATGCAGGGTGCGGCCGTCGTACATCGTGCCGAGGACACCGATGATGCGCAGGTTGGGATTTAGCCGCGTGCTGACCTTGTCGATCGTGTCCTTGAGCAACGCGACGCCGCGCAGCGCGAAGTATTCACAGGCGAGCGGCACGATGACGCCGTGCGCCGCGGTCAGAGCGTTGATCGTGAGCAGACCCAGCGACGGCTGGCAGTCGATGATGATGACGTCGTATTCCGACATCGCCGGTGTGAGGACGCGCGCGAGCGTCTGCTCCCGGGCCACCTCGCCGACCAGCTGCACCTCGGCGGCCGACAGGTCGATGTTGGACGGCAACAGGTCCATCGAGTTGACGTTGGTCTTGCAGACGACGTCGTCGAGCTCCACGTCGTCTTGCATGAGCAGGTTGTAGATGCTCATCTCGAGCTCGTGCGGGTTGAACCCGAGCCCGACCGACAGCGACCCCTGCGGATCGAAGTCGACGAGCAGCACCTTGCGGCCCAGCTCGGCGAGAGCGGCACCAAGGTTGATGGTCGTCGTGGTCTTGCCGACGCCACCCTTCTGGTTGCACATCGACAGCACGAGCGCGGGGCCGTGCTCGGTCAGCGGAGGGGGCTCCGGCAGGTCCGGCATGGGCCGGCCGGTCGGACCGAGGTTGGCCGCAGCCGTCTCGGCGTCGGACAAAAGGGACGGCGTCTTGGAGTCGCCGTCGACCGAGGTTCTCTTCACGTGAGCATCGTCTCCCTGTTACTGCCCGAGCAGACGTTTCAGTGCCGACAATGATGGCTGACAAGTCGACAACTCGACTCGGCTGCGGTGACTCTAGGCGCTGGATCGCGCCTACTCAAGACGGCCCGCCAGCGTCAGTCAAATCTGTGTACGAGCGCCGCCCTCCGATGCACAGGATCCCCCGCCCATGGGGACAAATCTGGGGATCGAGGTCTTGGTGTCGAGCGCCGCCGGTCCGGTGTTGGCGCAAAACCGCAGGTTCCGAGAAAAGTTGGCGCAGATTCGCGCCAACTCTTAGGAGGGCGCGCGTGCCGCTCACCCCCGAGCCCGTGGGTGGGCCGTGGCGTACACCTCGCGGAGCTTGTCGACCGTCACGAGCGTGTAGACCTGGGTCGTGGTCACCGAGGCGTGCCCCAGCAGCTCCTGAACCACCCGGACGTCGGCGCCGCCGTCGAGCAGATGCGTCGCGAACGAGTGTCGCAGCGTGTGCGGCGACACCGCCGCATTCACTCCGGCCCGCTCGGCCGCCTTGGCCAGCACCGTCCATGCGCTCTGCCGCGACAACCGACCGCCACGGGCGTTCAAGAACACCGCCGGTGTCCCCCGCCCGGCGCCGATCAGCTCCGGACGGGCCCGCACCAGATAGGCCTCGACCGCGTCGCGGGCGAACGATCCGATCGGCACCAACCGTTGCTTTCCGCCCTTGCCCGACAGCCGTACCGTCGCGCCTTCGAGATCGAGATCGTCGAGGTCCAGGCCGACCGCCTCCGAGATGCGGGCACCGGTGCCGTAGAGCAGCTCGAGCAGGGCCTGGTCGCGCATCGCCAGCGTGGTCCCGGGTGACCCGGCGGCCTCCAGGATCGCCTCGACGTCGTCGACCGTCAGGGCCTTCGGCAGCCGTTTGGGCGGCGGTGGTGGCCGGACCGCGGCGGCGACGTCGACCCCGACGACCTTCTCGCGCAGCGCGAACCGATGCAGCCCGCGCACCGCGACGACGGCCCGCCCAGCGCTCGTCGAGCTCAACGGCGGATGCTCGTCGTCGCCGGACCGCAGCACGACCAGGAAGCCGGTCACGTCGGCCTCGGTAATCTCGCCCGGATCGGTCCGGCCCAGGCTCGCCAGATAGTCGGCGTAGCGCCGGAGGTCACGCCGGTAGGACGCCAGCGTGTTGGCCGCCAGACCGCGCTCGACCGCGAGGTGGTCGAGGTACGACCGGATCAGGCGGCCCAGCGGATCCGTCGTCCGCTCGGCCGCCTGGGCCCGGTCCGACTCGATTCGACTCAGCTCAGAACCTTGTCGAGGCTGATGTGCTCGCGACCATGGGCCTCGGCCACCGGGCCGTAGGTCAGGTAGCCGTCGTGCGTGTTGAGCCCCAGCGCGAGGCTGTGGTCGTCGCGCAGCGCCTTCTTCCAGCCCTTGTTGGCCAGCGCCACCACGTACGGCAGGGTCACGTTGGTCAGCGCGTACGTCGACGTATGCGGCACGGCGCCGGGCATGTTCGCGACGCAATAGAAGACCGACTCGTGCACCATGTACGTCGGCTCGGCGTGCGTCGTCGGCCGTGAGTCCTCGAAGCAGCCGCCCTGGTCGATCGAGATGTCGACCAGCACGCTGCCGGGCTGCATCCGCGACACCAGCGCGTTGGAGATCAGCGTCGGGGCCTTCGCGCCGGGCACGAGTACGGCGCCGATGACCAGGTCGGCGTCCAGTACGGCCCGCTCGACCTCGTACGTGTTGGAGGCGACCGTCTGCAGATGGCCTTGGTAGATCCGATCGGCCTGGCGCAGCTTGTCGATGTTTTTGTCGAGCAGCAGCACCTCGGCCTGCATGCCGAGCGCGATCGCCGCCGCGTTCATGCCGGACACGCCGGCGCCGATGACGACGACCTTCGCGGCATACACGCCGGAGACGCCGCCCATCAATACGCCGCGGCCGCCCCCCTGGCGCATGAGCTGGTACGCCCCCGCCTGCGGCGCCAGCCGCCCGGCGACCTCACTCATCGGCGCCAGCAGCGGCAGCGCCCCGTCGGGCGTCTGCACGGTCTCGTACGCGATCCCCGTCACGCCCCGCTCCAACAGCGCTTCGGTGCACTCGGCCGACGCCGCGAGGTGAAGGTAGGTAAACAGCGTTTGCCCCGAACGCATCCGGTGAAACTCGCTGGCGACCGGCTCCTTGACCTTGAGAATCAGGTCACCGGTCGCCCAGACGTCGTCCGCCGTAGGCAGGATCGTGGCACCGGCCTTGACGTATTCGTCGTCGGGGATCGCCGACCCGAGCCCCGCCTTGGCTTCGATGTAGACCTCGTGGCCACCTCGAGCCAACTCATGTACGCCGGAAGGAGTCATCGCCACGCGGTACTCGTGGGTCTTGACTTCCTTCGGCACGCCAATCTTCATTGATAGGCACTTCCTCTCTCGAGTCGACTCGGAGTGTAGGTGAGCCTGGTCAGCTCCACACACCGACTCGACCGTCCGTCACTCGTGGCTCGGCGATCCGTCACTTGTTACGAGCGATCCGTCACTTTCCGCGCACTCTCGACCCCTACGGGTGGTCGGACCGCAGGTTACGGATCGTCCTGACCGCGAGCAGCGAGGCTGCCGCCATCGTGTCGGTCAGCCGGCCGTCAAAGACGGCGCGAACCGCCTCCTCCAGCGGCACCCACACCACGCTCATCGCGGCCTCCTCGTGCTCAGGGACAAACCCCTCCGGATGGGGCGCCGGCGCCAGATCCTCGGCCAGGTAGACGACCCATCGCTCGTCGGTGAGCCCAGGCGACGGCAGCAGTGTCAGGAGCTCTTGCCATCGGGCGGCTCGCACCTGGCCCTCCTCGGCCAGCTCGCGGCTCGCAGTCTCGACCGGCGGCTCGCCCTCGACATCGCGAAGCCCGGCCGGGATCTGCAGCAACCGTTGCTCGACGGCGTGGCGATATTGCCGCAACAGCAAGACCCGGCCGGCGTCGTCCAGCGCGACCACGCCGACGGCGCCGGGGTGCTCGACGACCGCCCTCTCGAACTCCGACCCGTCATCGCTGGGCAGGGTGTCGACCCGTAGCGAGACGTAGCCGCTCTCGTACGGTCGCGTCGACGCCTGGACCTCCCAGTGCTGCGGCACGTCGTGCAGCGGCTCGCCCGGCCGCCAGAGCTCGCCCGGAAGCCGAGGGTGTGCCGTCGGCGTCATGCCTCGACGGGCTCGACGATCTCGATCGGCCGCCGGTGCACTCCGCTGTCGTCGACCGGCAACCGGGTCTCGCGCTGCCGGTTGAGCGCGGCACCGACAAGGCCCGAGAACAGCGGATGCGCGCGGGTCGGCCGCGAACGCAGCTCGGGGTGAGCCTGGGTCGCGACGTAGTAGGGGTGCTCACCGGTCGACAGCTCGACGAACTCCACCAACAGCGAGTCGGGCGACGTGCCCGAAAACACCAGGCCGGCCTCCTCGAGCGCCTCGCGGTAGCCGTTGTTGACCTCGTACCGGTGCCGATGCCGCTCGGCGACGTGGGGCTCCCCGTACGCCGCGGCGACCAGCGACCCAGGCTTCAGCCGCGCCGGGTAGGAGCCGAGCCGCATGGTGCCGCCGAGGTCGCCGACGCCGTCGACGTACGCCTTCTGCTCCTCCATCGTCGCGATGACGGGGTTTTGGGTATCCGGATCGAACTCGCTGGAGCTCGCCCCCGCGATGCCGGCGACGCTGCGGGCGTACTCGATCACCATGCACTGCAGGCCGAGGCAGAGCCCGAGCGTGGGGAGCTGGTTTTCGCGGGCATATCGCAATGCGCCGATCTTGCCCTCGATGCCCCGGATGCCGAACCCGCCGGGCACGCACACGCCGTCGACGCCGCTGAGGTGGCGGGCGGCGCCCTCGGCCGTCTGGCACTCGTCTGACGGGACCCATCGCACGCTGACCCGGGCCCGATGGTGGAAGCCGCCGGCACGTAGCGCCTCGACGACCGAGAGGTACGCGTCGGGCAGATCGATGTATTTGCCGACCAACGCGATGGTCACGTCTTCGTCGGGCTCGTGGACGCGTCCCAGCAGGTCGTCCCACCCGGTCCAGTCGACGTCGCGGAACGGCAGCGACAGCCGCCGCACGACGTACGCGTCGAGACCCTCGGCATGCAGGACCTTCGGAATGTCGTAGATGCTCGGCGCGTCGACCGCGGCGACGACCGCCTCTTCGTCTACGTCGCACATCAGCGAGATCTTGCGCTTGACGCTGGCCGGGATCGGACGGTCGGCGCGACACACCACGGCATCGGGCGCGATGCCCACCTGGCGCAGCGCGGCGACCGAATGCTGGGTCGGCTTCGTCTTGAGCTCGCCGGACGGTCCGATGTAGGGCACCAACGACACGTGCAGGAAGAAGCAGTTGTCCCGGCCCACGTCGTGGCGGACCTGACGAGCCGCCTCGAGGAACGGCAGCGACTCGATGTCGCCGACGGTGCCGCCGATCTCGTGGATCACGACCTCGACCGGACCGCCGCCACCGCCCATCGCCAGCATCCGGTCCTTGATCTCGTTGGTGATGTGCGGGATGACCTGGACCGTGTCGCCGAGGTAGTCGCCGCGTCGCTCCTTCGCGATCACGTCGGAGTAGACCTGGCCGGTCGTGACGTTGGCCCGACCGATCAGGTCCTCGTCGAGGAACCGCTCGTAATGCCCGATATCGAGGTCGGTCTCAGCGCCGTCGTCGGTGACGAAGACCTCGCCGTGCTGGAACGGGTTCATCGTCCCAGGGTCGACATTGAGGTACGGGTCGAGCTTTTGCATGGTGACCCGCAACCCGCGCGACTTGAGAAGGCGGCCGAGGCTCGACGCGGTCAGTCCCTTGCCGAGCGAGGAGGCCACGCCGCCGGTGACGAAGACATGCTTGGTTGGCTCTGACGTGGCCAAGTGATCTCCCGTGGTCGCAATGTCGTCGCAGTTCTAGAGCCTAGAACTGTGCGGTCGAGCGCCAACGCCCTTCCACGGGATTCCAGACTATCAAGAGACGGGCGCGGTCACGCTTCGCGACGCACCGGACGACCAAGTTCGTCGAGTCGTCGCAGCCAAGGAGTCGAGTCGATGACCGCGGAGAAGCTGACCCGCTCGCTCAGCAGCGTCAGCCCCACGACCCCGCCGAGCAGCAGCCGTCGCATGGGCGTCGGCGTCGCACCGACGAGCGCGCACCCGATTGCGGCGCCGAGGGTGTTGGCGCCGCAATCGCCCATCATCGACTTGCCGGCCAGGTCGTCAGGAAGGGCGGCCGCGCCGGCGCCGACCGTCGGCGCGATCAGTCCGGCTGCCGGGGCAGCCGAGACGGCGATCGGGGTGGTCGCGAGTGCGACCTTGAGCGCGCGTCCGGGCCGGAGGTCGAGCAGGTTGAGCAGGTTGGCGGTGCCGGCGATGAGCGCCCCGTCGGCCAGCGTGCCGGACAGACTGCCCCGCTCGCCCCGCTCGCCTCGCTCCCGCCGAAGCGCCGCGGCGGCGGCCAGGCCGCTGAGCCCGATGACGCCGATCTTGACCGCTCCGCTGGTGACCTCGCCACGGCGGAGCGCCCCGATGTGACCGCGGATGCCTTTGGTGGCGCTCGATCCGCGCAGGTCGTCGTGGGCACCGACGCCGCCGACCACACCGAGCGCGCTCGATGTCACCAAGCGAGTACGAAGCCTCGGCCCGGGAGCCACCAGGGTGCCGGCGACAAGGCCACCGACGAGTGCCGGGCCTTCGAGCAGGGTGACGCTCTCGCCGGCGTGATTGGAGCGGGTCCACGCCGTCGAGCCGCCCGGAGGCGACCGGTCGAGGCGGCGTCGAATCTCGCGGGTCGTGGCCGCCGCGATGCCGGCGGCCACGGCCCGTCGGACCAGGCCGCGACCCACGGTCACTGCTTCTCGAGCTCGGGCAGGACCGCGTCGGCCGAGTCGGCAGCGCCGTACTGGCCGACCGCCCCCTCCCCTTGCTGAACGAGCGCGAGGACGGTGACGAGCTGCCCGGACGGACGGTCGGCGACGTCTACGGTCGAGACGCTGTCGGCGGCGCTGCTGTCGCGGATCGCCGCGACGTAGCCGTTGTCGTCGGCCGCGGCCAACGGGCCGACAACGACGACGCCGCCGGACAGCGAGTCCATCGCCTGCACGAGCGTCGCCAGAAGGTCGCCCTGGCCAACCTCAGGCTCCTCGCTCGGCGGCCCGGCGATCACGACGGCGAGGTTGGCCCGCCGGGCGATGTCACCGTCGTGAGTCAGATAGTTGGCCTCACCGTAGGCGGCGTCGATCTCCTGGGCCGGCGGATCCATCGGAGTGCCAGCCTCGGCGGTCGCGAGATAACCGCGGGCGAGGCTATAGCCGACCAGCTGATAGCTCGAGGCTCCCTCGATGTCGGGGAGGCCGTCGACGCCGTCGAGCACGCGGGACGCGATGCCTTCGGCCGTCTGCCGCTCGGCCGGGTCCACCAGGCCGTCCTGGACGGCGATCGTCGAGGTGATCGTCGCGCCGGCGGCCTCGATGCGGCTCGTCACGGCATCGACGGTGTCGTCGTCGGCACCGGGCAGGACGAAGACCGCGACCGTACGCCCGGCCAACCGGCTGCCGGTGATCTGTGGCGCGACCGTCTGGGCGAAGTCGCCTTCGAACTCGACGACCCTGTCGACCTGCTCGAGCTGGTCACGCAGGTCTTCCTTGGCCTGTCGGTCCTTGTCGGCCTGATTAGCCAACTGCTGGTCGAACTCCTCTCCCAGCGGCCCGGCACCCAACGCGATGCCCGTGGCCAGGGCCAAGAAGATCGCGACGATGGAGATGACGTGATAGCGAAAGTCGATCACTAGAAAAGTCCCTGTACCCAGTAGACGAGATCGTCCCAGCGGGCGTCGAGCACGTCGAGCCACTCCCGGCCCGTCGGGCTCGCCCCGATCGCGACCACGAGGGCCAGCAGCCCGGAGACGAGGAAGAGCAGCAAGTGCCACGTGCGTACGCGGTGGTGGTAGAGCCGCCCCACGCCCTTGGCGTCGACCAGTTTCGGGCCTACGCGCAGCCGAGTGAGGAACGTGCTGGCCATCCCCGAGCGGCCCTTGTCGAGGAACTCGACGAGGTTGGCGTGCGATCCCACCGCGACGATCAGGCTGGCGCCCTTCGAGTCGGCGAGCAGCATGGCGATGTCTTCGCTGGTGCCCGTGGCGGGGAAGACGATGCCCTCCAGCCCGAGCTTTTCGAGCCGGTCGAGACCCGGCGCCCGGCCGTCTCGATAGGCGTGGACGATCAGCTCGGCGCCGCACTGCAGTGTCGTGTCGGACACCGAGTCCATGTCACCGATGATCATGTCCGGGGTGTAGCCGGCCTCGACGAGCGCGTCGGCGCCGCCGTCGACTCCGACGAGGATCGGGCGGTACTCGCGGATGTAGTGCCGCAAGGCGACGAGGTCTTCGCGGTAGTCGTACCCGCGCACGACGATCAGCACATGGCGACCGACGAGGCTGGTGTGGATGTCGGGCACACCGACGCCGTCGATGAGCAGCGCCCGCTCGCGCTTGAGGTACTCCATCGTGTTGGCGGTGAAGGCCTCGAGCTGCACCGACAGCCCGGCCCGGGCCTCGGTCATCAGGTCGAGGATCCGATCGGGGTCGAGGACGGCGCCCTTCGCGACCACCGACTCGCCCCGATAGACGGCGCCCTCGTCGACCCGGACCCGCTGGCCCTCGTCGAGCTGCTTGAAGATCTCCGGGCCGACATTGTCGATGAGGGGGATGCCCGCCGCCGCGATGATCTCGGGCCCGAGGTTCGGATAGCGACCCGAGATCGAGGCCGCCACGTTGACGACGGCACCGACCCCGCAGGTGACGAGCGCCTCCGCGCTGACCCGGTCGATGTCCTGGTGGTCGATGACCGCAATATCACCCGGTCGAAGCCGCTTTGTCAGGTTTTTGGTACGACGGTCCAGCCGCGCGACACCATGGACCCCAGGTTCGTCGGCGGCCCGCGATCGACGAAGTACGGGCAGCTTCATTGCCTTCATCCTGCCATGCGAGCGCTTCGGATTCGGGGAGGGCTTGGCCGGCCGCGTTGCGACGGCTCCCGCCTACCCGTCGGTAGCGTCGGCGCGCTCGGTCGCGGCCAGGTCCAGGAGCTCCCGGGCGTGCGCTTCGGCCGTCTCGGAGCCCTCCAACCCTGCCAGCATGCGGGACAGCTCGCGCACGCGTGCGGATTCGTCCAACTGCTGGACCCCGCTGGTCGTCACCGAGCCGTCGTCGGCCTTCAGAACCCGGTAGTGCCGATCGGCGAACGCCGCGACCTGGGGCAGATGGGTGACCGCGATCACCTGGGCCGAGCGGGCCAATCGGGCGAGCCGCTTGCCGACCTCGACGGCAGCACTGCCGCCGATGCCGGCGTCGACCTCGTCGAAGACGAACGTCGGGATGTCAGCGGTGCCGGCCAGGACAACTTCGAGCGCGAGCATGACCCGGGACAGTTCGCCGCCGCTCGCCGCTTTCGCCAACGGCCTGGCCTGAGCACCGGGATTGGCGGCGAGCCGAAACTCGACATCGTCGCCACCGTCGGGTCCGAGGTGCTCGAGACCATCGGGCGTCGATGCGTCGGCCCGCGCGTGGACCTCGATCGTGACCTCGGCCTGCGGCATCGCAAGCGCGGCGACCTCCGTCGTGACCCGCTCGCCGAGCCGCTGCGCCGCCTCGCTGCGGGCGGCGGTCAGCTCCGCCGCGGTCGCACCCACAGTCTCGACGAGTTCGTCACGCTCGGCCTGCAGTCGGTCGATCCGGTCGTCGGCCCCCTCGAGGTCGGCGAGCCGGGCCGCCGCGTCCTTGGACCACGCCAGCACGTCGTTGACGGTCGAGCCGTACTTGCGGGTCAATGCGGTCAGCGCCGCTCGCCGCTCCTGGACCCACGACAGGCGAGCCGGGTCGGAATCGACCGAGGTCGAGTAGCCCGCCAGATCGGTCGCCAGATCGGCGAGCAGGTAGGACAGCTCCGCCACCCGATCGGCGAGCTCGGCCACCCGAGCGTCGTGTTCGCGCTGGGCCTCGAGGCGCCGGCTGGCCGCGGCCATGAGGCTGGTCGCATCGCTCCCGTCGGTCGCGTCCGTACCGTCGGACCCGGCGAGATCGGCGTGTGCTTCGGCGCTCGCGGTCACGAGTCCGTCAGCGTGGGCGAGCCGCTGCTCCTCGGCCCGAAGCTCGTCGTCCTCCCCCGGTTTCGGATCGACGGCACCGATCTCGTCGAGCCCGAATTGGAGCCGCTCGAGCTCGTGCTGCCGCTCGTCGGCCTGATCGCGAAGATCCTGGAGCTCGGCCCCGACCTCACGCCAGCGGGCGTACGCCGGTCGATAGCGCTCCAAGGCCCCGGCGACCGACGCCCCGCCGAACCGGTCGACCGCTTGGCGCTGGGCGACCGGCCGCAACAACCGATGCTGGTCGGACTGTCCGTGGACGGTGACGAGCAGGTCGCTGATGCGGGCAAGGACACCGGCCGGCACCGCGACGCCGCCGAGATGAGCCCTCGAGCGCCCCTCGGAGCTAACGGCGCGGCTGATGATCAGCGTCTGGTCGTCGATCTCGCCTCCGGCCTCGGCGACCTGCTCGGCCACCTGGTCGATCCGCTCGGAGGAGCCGTCGACGAGGACCCGTGCCTCGATCCGGGAGCGAGCCTCGCCGCGGCGTACGAGACCGGGATCTGCCCGGCCGCCGCACAGCAGGTCGAGGCCGGTGACCACCATCGTCTTGCCCGCGCCGGTCTCACCCGTGATCACCATGAAGCCGGGGCCGAGCTCCAACTCAGCCTCGTCGATGACTCCGATCGACGCCAGCCGAATCTGCTCCCACATGGGCGTCAGTCTCCCCGGGCGATCGCGGCCCGGCCACGCCAGCCCGTGACCGGGAGCTCGAACTTGCGGACCAGGCGGTCAGTGAACGGCGCATCGTGCAGCCGCGCCAAGCGCACCGGTCGCTTCCCGCGACGGACTTCGATCCGGGCACCGCGGGCGAGCTCGACCGTGCGTCGCCCGTCGCACCACAGCACACCCTGGTCGGCCCCCTGCGGCGCGATCTCGATCGCGAGGACAGACTCCGGCGAAACCACCATCGGGCGGGCAAACAACGCATGCGCGCTGATCGGCACCATGAGTAGCGCCGACACCTGGGGCCAGACGATCGGGCCACCCGCCGAGAAGTTGTAGGCCGTGGATCCGGTCGGGGTCGCACACACGACGCCGTCGCAGCCGAACATGGACAGCGGACGAGCGTCGACCTCGATCCTGAGCTCGAGCATCCGCTCACGGGACGCCTTTTCGACACTGGCCTCGTTGAGCGCCCAGTCGCGAGCCACCGTCTCGCCGTCGACGAAGACTTCGACGTCAATCGTCAACCGCTCCTCGACGTCGTAGGTGCGGTTGACGACGTGGTCGACGGTGAACTCCATGTTGTCCACCTCGGCCTCGGCCAAGAACCCGACATGACCGAGATTGATCCCGAGCAGCGGCGTCCCCGTCGGGCGGGCGAACTCGGCCCCCCGCAGGATCGTGCCGTCGCCGCCGAAGACCACGATCAGCTCACAACCGTCCGCGGCGTTGGGGCCGGCCACCAGGTCGCTTTCGTCGGCCCAACCGCCAAGCACTTCACCGTCGAGGAGCCGAACCCGCATGCCGGCCTTGCTGACGCGGGCGCAGAAGTCGGACGCCACGGCGGCCGCCTCGGTGCGACCGGGATGGGTGACGACGAGGACACGTCGCTCGCCGTCGGGCGGGAGAGCGGTCACGTCGCCACCTTCTCACCCGTCGGGCCCGCGGCGACCAGCCGGCCGCTGGCGTCGGCTGTCAGTGGCGAGAGGCCGCTGCGCAGCCACAAGAAGTATTCGACATTGCCGGCCGGCCCGGGCAGCTGGCTCGGCGTCGCCTCCCTCGTGCCCCACCCGAGTTCGTACGCCGCGGACGCCACTCCGTGCACGGCGTTGGCCCGCAGCTTTGGATCGCGTACGACGCCTCCCTTGCCAAGACGCTCGCGGCCGACCTCGAACTGCGGCTTGACCATGACCACGAGATCACCGTCGGGCTCACACACCGACGTCAGGGCAGGTAGGGCCAACCGCATCGAGATGAACGAAAGGTCGCAGGTGACGAGCTCGACCGGCCGCCCGATCCGGTCGGTCGTGAGCTCGCGGACGTTTGTCCGGTCGATCACCTCGACGCGATCGTCTTGGCGAAGCGACCACGCCAGCTGGCCGTATCCGACGTCGATGGCAAGCACGCGGGCAGCGCCGCGACGGAGCAAAACGTCGGTGAACCCACCCGTGGACGCGCCGGCGTCCAGGCATCGCCGACCGTCGACGCGAAGGCCCAGGGGTTCGAAGACGTCGAGTGCACCCGCGAGCTTGTGACCGCCCCGCGACACGTAGTCGGCACCGTCGGTCGGCTCGTCGACGACCAGTGCCACATCAGTGGTCACGGCGGTCGCCGGCTTGGTCGCGACCACACCACCGACGCGGACCCGCCCGTCGGTGATCAGGTCTGAGGCCTGGTCCCGCGAACGCGCGAGGCCGCGCCGGACCAGCTCGGCATCGAGTCGAAGTCGGCGTGGCATCGCGGCTCAACGCATCGGATCAGACGTCGGAGCGACCCGACGGCGGCGCGGCCGCCGCGGCCAGCGCATCGCGAAGGCGGCCGTGCAGCTCATCCAGGATCTCGCCGTGCTGATCGACCGGAAGCGAGTCGAGGTCGTCAAGCCGACGCATGGCGTCGTCGATCTCGTCATGGCCGGTAGCGACCCGCTCGACCGTCTCGACGGGCATCTCGGCGTCAGGCATCTCGGCCTCGTGTTCCTCAACCACGCTGGCATCATCTCGCGTGCTCGGCGGACATCCAAACCCTGAGCTGCGTGTCATGGCCCGGACTCGCTCTCAGTGTCTTCGTGGCCCGGCCGTGCCGAACCCCTCAGGCGGCCGCCTTGCGGAGCCGTTTGGCCTTTGCGACCTCCACCTCGACCTTGCTCGCCGGACCGTGCTCGGCCCGCCAAAATCGACGCCGCAAGGCTCCGTGGACCATCACGATGTCGTCAGGCTGGAGCCCGCCCAGAACCGCGCGAGGCCGACTGGTCCACGCCACGCAGTCGACCGTGTCGACGCTCGCCCGCGGCCGGTCGCGCTGGCGTGCCGGTGGCCGCGGCACGACGATCCGCGCCGTCACCAGTTGGTCTCCGCTGGGCAGGACCCGCTCGCGCGGTGGACCGCTGACTCGCCCGACCAGTTGCACTTCGTTGACGTATTCGACGTCGTCTGTCACTCGTCTCACCTCAATCTCGATCCTGGGTCGAGAGGGTGAGCGGGATGCCGCGTATGAGCGCAGCTGTGGACGAACCCGGGCTCCACGCGGGCTGTGGACGAAACCTATCCGGGCTGTCGGCCCTCGAGCTCGGCCAGCCGCTCCGGAGCATCGGTCGCCGACTGATCGTCGACGGCGACGGTGCGGTGAAACCACTCCACAGCGTCGTCGACCCGCCCTGCCGCGACCAGCGCGTCGGCATAGGCATAGCGGAGCCGCGCGATCCACGGCTCGCGCTCCTGGCTGCTCAGTGGCGCAGCCTCGAGAACCTGCAGTGCGGCCGCGTCCTGGCCCATGTCACGGCGTGCACCGGCAACGACGATGGTCAGCTCGGCTCGTCCGGCCGCGTCAAGCTTGGCTGCGGCCGGCTCCTGCGACAGCCGCAGCGCGCGCTCGGGTCGCCCCAGAGCACGCTCGCAGTCGGCCATCATCGGGATGTAGTCGGGCGCGCCGGTCATACGTCGCGCGGCGCGCAGCTCGGCCAAGGCGTCGCCATAGCGGCCAGCCGCGTAGGCCGTCTCGCCGCAGGCTTCGCGGACCACGCCGACCCTGGCCGCGAGCGAGCGAGCGGCTAGGGCGTGCTCGTAGGCTCCGGCCGGATCTTCATCGACCAGCCGGCCCGCCATGACGAGGTGTTGGCCGACCATCTCGGCGACCCGGTCAGGCAGGCCACGAAGCTGCCGTCGCACCTGGCCGGACAGCTGGCTGGCGGTCACGTCGTCGGGGATGTCCGGGCGCTGGGGGCGCTGCTTCGATGCTGACTCCCGTGCATCCGGGCGTGTCCGCCGCGACCGCGAGTCGGTCGGCCGGTCACGTTGGCGATCCGGCCGCCCCGCCGGCGGCCGACGTCCAGGCTTCTTAGCCCCGGACCGTCGGCGCTTGTCCTCCGCCGCCACGGTTCACTCGCTCCAATCGGGCTGGCACGCTCGGCCGCGTCCCATAGGGATCACAGTAGTAAAGGTCTACATAGCACGAGAGACCGCCCGAAGGCGGTCTCTCGTGAAGTATGTTCGGCGACGTCCTACTCTCCCACGCGGTCCCCCGCGCAGTACCATCGGCGCTGAAGGGCTTAACTTCCGGGTTCGGAATGGAGCCGGGTGTTTCCCCTTCGCCATGGTCGCCGAAACTCTATGGATATACAGCGGATGCCCGACCGTATATCGGGAACCACACAGTGGACGCGTAGCTACTTTGTGAGACAAGCCCTCGGCCTATTAGTACCGGTCGGCTTCGTACATCTCTGCCTTCGACCTCCGGCCTATCAACCCAGTGTTCTGCTGGGGGCCTTACCAGGTTAACCCTGTGGGAGACCTCATCTTGAAACACGCTTCCCGCTTAGATGCTTTCAGCGGTTATCGCTCCCGAACGTAGCTAACCAGCCGTGCCTTTGGCAAGACAACTGGCACACCAGAGGTTCGTCCATCCCGGTCCTCTCGTACTAGGGACAGGCTTTCTCAAGTCTCCTGCGCGCGCGGCGGATAGGGACCGAACTGTCTCACGACGTTCTAAACCCAGCTCGCGTGCCGCTTTAATGGGCGAACAGCCCAACCCTTGGGACCTACTCCGGCCCCAGGATGCGACGAGCCGACATCGAGGTGCCAA
>DASQKI010000098.1:0-33306 GCA_035630615.1 Nocardioidaceae bacterium | reverse complement strand
GGGCGTGGACGGCGGTTGATTTGTACCTGCGGCAGGAGCTGCGATCCGGCGATGAGGTGGATGGGCCGGCGATTGTTGCTGAGGACAATGCGACGACTGTGGTGGAGCCGGGGTGGCGGTCGAGCGTCAATGACTTGGGGCATCTGGTGCTGACGCGGGTTGCCGAGCGGGCGGGGCGGGCCGGTGTCGGGACAGAGGTCGATCCGGTGATGCTGGAGATCTTCAACAACCTGTTCATGTCGATCGCCGAGCAGATGGGGGTACGGCTGCAGAGCACGTCGCACTCGGTCAACATCAAGGAGCGACTCGACTTCTCCTGCGCACTGTTCGACGTCGAGGGCAATCTGATCGCGAACGCCCCTCATATGCCGGTGCATCTCGGGTCGATGGGCGAGAGCATCAGGATGGTTATCGATCGGCGGGGCGACACCATCAAGCCCGGTGATGTCTATGCGCTCAACGACCCGTACCACGGCGGCACGCACCTGCCGGACGTCACGGTCGTGACGCCGGTCTTCGACCAGGATGGCGAGGAGATCCTCTTCTACGTCGCGGCCCGCGGCCACCATGCCGAGATCGGCGGTCTCACACCCGGGTCGATGCCGGCTTTCAGCAAGCGCATCGAGGAAGAGGGCGTACTCATCGACAACTGGCTGCTCGTCGAGGACGGCGAACTACGCGAGGCCGAGACGATCGAGTTGCTCACGTCCGCGCCGTACCCGTCTCGCAACCCGACCAGCAACATCGCCGACCTGCGCGCGATGATCGCGGCCAACGAGAAGGGCGTCGAGGAGCTTCGGGCGATGGTCGACCACTTCGGGCTCGACGTCGTCCGCGCCTACATGGGGCACGTGCGCCGCAATGCCGAGGAGGCTGTCCGCCGGGTCATCTCCGCGCTGCGCGACGGGTCATGCACCTACGAACTCGACTCAGGCGCGCAGATCCAGGTGCGAGTACGGGTGGACCGCGACGCTCGGACGGCCGACATCGACTTCACCGGGACGTCGGAGCAGCAGGACGGCAACGCCAACGCGCCGTCGTCGGTCGTGATGGCCGCCGTGCTCTACGTCTTCCGGACCCTGGTCGACGACGAGATCCCGCTCAACTCGGGCTGCCTCGAGCCGATCCGGGTCACGATCCCGCCCAGCTCGATGCTGTCGCCGGAGTACCCCGCGGCGGTGGCGGCCGGCAACGTCGAGACGTCGCAGGCCGTGACGGGCGCGCTCTACGCCGCGCTCGGAGTCCAGGCGGAGGGCTCCGGCACGATGAACAACGTCACCTTCGGCAACGAGCGCTACCAGTACTACGAGACCGTGGCGAGCGGATCGGGCGCCGGCGACGGATTCGGCGGAGCCGATGTCGTGCAAACCCACATGACCAACTCGCGGCTGACCGACCCCGAGGTGCTCGAGTGGCGCTACCCCGTACGGGTCGAGAGCTACCGCATCCGGGACGACAGCGGCGGCGCCGGCCGATGGCGGGGCGGCGACGGCGGCACGCGTCGGATCCGCTTCCTCGAATCGATGACGGTGACGACGCTGTCCAGTCACCGGCGGGTGCCGCCGTACGGCATGGCCGGCGGCGAGCCCGGCTCACTTGGCCGACACTGGCTCGAACGCGCCGACGGCTCGACGACGCCGATGGACGGATCGGACTCGAAGGACGCGGTCGCCGGCGACGTCTTCGTCATCGAAACCCCCGGCGGCGGAGGCTACGGCCAACCCTGACCCGCCGAGTGGCGCACGGTCGTCGAAAAATCCCGCCTGGCGCGACAACGGTGCGCCACTCGCGGGGGTGAGGGCGGGGCGGCAGCTGACCGGTCAGAGCTCGCAGGTGCGGCCGCGTTCGACCGAGCAGATGTCGAAGCCGGCGCCGCCACTCGCGCGGTCGCGGCCGTCGCCGCCGCTGATGATGTCGTTGCCGGCCGCGCCGGACATCGCGTCGGCACGCCCGCGACCGTGCAGACTGTCGCCGCCGCCCCGGCTCAAGATCCGCTCGGAGCGTGCGGAGCCATAAATGCTGTCGGCACCCGGCGTACCCACGACCAACTCAAACGCCCACACCCGCGCGCTGACTGGCGCCTCGACCTGGCCGGTGCCGAGGTCGACGGTCACGCCGTCTCGTGTGGTGAATCGGATCGTGTCGTGCCCCATGCCCCCGTCGAGCCAGTCGCCCTCGCTGGGCCGCGCGACGATCACGTCGTTGCCGCGATAGGCCAGCAGCGTGTTGGAGCCGAACCGATCGATCAGGCGATCGGCGCCGCGTCCACCGACGACGTAGTCGGCGCCGCGCCCGCCAAAGACGGTGTCAGCTCCGGCCATGCCCTTGATCAGCTCCGCCGGCCCGCCACCGCTGACGGTGTCGCCGAAACGGGAACCCTGCACGCCCTCGATCCCGATCAGTTGGTCGTGGCCCTGCCCGGTCGCGACGCCGCGGCGCAGGTTGAGTGTGACGCCGTGCTTGGAGTGCTCGTAGCCGATCCGGTCGAGATCGCCGCCGCCGTCGACGACGTCGGCGCCCGCTCCGGCCCGGATCAGGTCGGCGCCGCCGCCGGCACAGATCAGGTCGGGCCCACCACCGCCGACGATGTTGTCGAAGCCCGCACCAGCCACGATGACATCGGCGCCTGCCGTGCCGCGGAGCTCATTGGGACTGGCGGTGCCGACGATCGTCGCCCGCTCGCCGTGGCATCGAGCCGCCACCGCGCCCACAGCGACAATGCCGGGCGCAACCACAGCCGACCCCGCGAGGCATGCGGCGGCGAGACGGGCGATCCGGCGAAGCCCTGGGCGCATCTCATCTCCTCGGGCCGGGAGCTGATTGAGACACCGTACGGCCAGGGACGCGATCGCGGAAGACGCCGGTGCGACCGATCGCCACGTACGTCAGGAGCCCAGATCACAGGTCGCGGAGTCGGCGACGAGATGCTCGTTGCCGCGGCTGCGCGCGACGACACGGGTGCCGGATGAGCCGGCGATCCGCATCTGCAGCGATCCGCACACGCAGCGGGTCCAGACCGTCTGTCCCTCACTCGTACGGTGTCGAGACGCCTCGTCGTACAGCTCGTCCTCGGGCCATCCACAGAAGGGGCAACGCTTCACGGTTTCGTCCTCTCCGATCAGTGACACCTTCAGAGTGCCCATGACGAACGAGAAGCACCAGGTTGAATTTTTCGACCTTGTTGTGAAGCATGGACTTCATGATCGACCTTCGCCGCCTCCGCGTGCTGCGCGCGGTTTCCTACTACGGGACGGTCTCCGCCGCGGCCGACGCTCTTCATTTCACGCCTTCGGCCGCGTCGCAACAGATTCGGCAACTCGGCCGCGACCTCGACGTGGTCCTGCTCGAGCCGCACGGTCGCGGCGTCCGACTCACGCCGGCCGCGCACAACCTGCTGGCCCATGCCGACGAGATCGAGTCTCGTTGGCAGCAGGCCGAGGCCGAGCTCCGCCGCTCCGGCGACGAGCCGGCCGGCCTGTTGCGGATCAGCGGGTTCCCCACGGTGATGTCGGCCGTGATAGCACCGGCGGCGGCGGCGCTGCGCGACCGATATCCGGCTCTGCAGATACGCCTGCGCGAAGCCGACCCGGCCAACTGCTTCGACCTGCTGTTCAGCGGCGACACCGACCTCGCCGTCGTCGAGGCGTTCTCCGACATCCCCGAAGCGACCGACCGCCGCTTCGACCAGCAGGTGCTGATGGACGACCCGCTCGACCTACTGGTGCCGCAGGGTCATCGGTTCGCCCGCCGGCGCCGGATCAAGCTCGCCGAGGCTGCGACCGACCAGTGGATCACCGGATGGCCCGGCTCGTCGTGTCGCGACGAGGTCACCGCCGCCTGCACCGCGGCCGGGTTCACCCCGACGATCGCACAGGAAGCGCAGGAGTGGCCCGTCGTCGCGTCATTGGTCGCCCACGGGTTCGGCATCGCACTCGTGCCGCGGTTGGCCCAACTGCCCCCGGACCTGCCGATCGTCCAGATCCCCACGATCGGGCGGCCGGCGCCCTGTCGGCAGTTGCTGACCGCGACGCGACGCGGCGCCCGCACCGCGCCGTCGGTCACCACCGCGGTCCGAGAGCTCGAGGCCGCGGCCGAGTCACTCGCCGCCGCCTGACGGCGCGA
The DNA here is from genome assembly GCA_035630615.1 of Nocardioidaceae bacterium. Taxonomy (GTDB): domain Bacteria; phylum Actinomycetota; class Actinomycetes; order Propionibacteriales; family Nocardioidaceae; genus DATFRX01. Next base: position 29,184 of record DASQKI010000098.1, on the reverse strand, counting down.
ACGCCTAGGGTCCCGCGTGCCTCCCCTCGACGTACGCCGCGAGGTTGGCCAATGCCATCCGCATGCCGGTCTCGTTGTCGGCCGGCGGCACCGCGTCGGGCACTCCCTCGTGCACGATGGCGACCTCAGTGCCGTCGTCGACCTCGACCAGGGTCGTCGTCATCGTCATGACGCCCCGCAGAGCCGCGTCGTCGGTCTCGAACTCGAACACCTCGACCACCCGCTCCGACGGCACCAGCTCCACGAAGTGGCCGTGATAGGTGTCGGTATGCCCGGCCGACTTGCCGACCCGATCCGGCACGTCGTACATGAGCGAAACCCGGAAGGCACCGCCCTTGCGTGGCTCGAACGCGTGAACCCGAGCGGACATATCGTCCGGAACCCGCCACGCCGCGATCGCCTCGGCGTCGACGAACGCCTGATAGACGGCCGCCCGCGACGCGCGCACGCGACCGGAGACTCGTGTTGAATACATGACGCCACCGTAAATCCATCGGTGGACCGTCACGAATGCTAAAGTCGAGTTGGCTTATAGACTTAATTCGTACAGGGGAGGCGTGGATGACGACGTACGAGACGAGGCGACGCACCGCCACCGAGTCGCCGATCGTCAAACCCCTTCCGGCCGAGTGGTTCGTCGACTACGGCAACAACGCCGAGATGAGGTGGGACTCGGTCGCGGATCTCGGCTACCGGGTCCCGAACGAGCGGTTCTTCGTTCGCGACCACACGACGACGCCGCTGATCGACGCGGAAACCTGGCGGCTGCGCGTGTTCGGCACCGGGCTGCAGCGCGCCCCGGACCTCGAGCACGCCATCGAGTTCGGCTACGACCAACTCCGCTCGCTGCCCAGCACCGAGTTCGACGCCTCCATCGAGTGCGCCGGCGGCGGACGCCACTTCTTTGCCACCCAGCAGGGCACGCCGACTCCGGGCTCGCAATGGACCCTCGGCGCGATCGGCGTCGCCAGCTGGCGCGGCGTACGACTGGCCGAGGTGCTCCGTCGCGCCGGCATCAGCGACGCCGCCGTCGACGTGATGCCCCAGGGACTCGACGATCGGCTGGTCACCGACGGAGTCGACTACGGACACGTACGTCGGCCGCTCCCCGTCGCCAAGGCACTCGACGACACGCTTCTGGCGTACGAGATGAACAGCGAGCCGCTCCCACCCGACCACGGCTTTCCCGTACGCCTCGTCGTGCCCGGCTGGATCGGCGTCGCCAGCATCAAGTGGGTCGGCCAGATCGAGGTGTCCGACCAGCCGCTGCAGTCGCCGTGGAACACCGAGTGGTATCGGCTCACCGGGCCTTCGTTCCCGCCAGACCAGCCGCCGATCACTCACCAAGACGTCAAGAGCGCGTTCGAGTTGCCGTGGAACGCCACGCTGTCCGCCGGTGCCGCCGTGACGCTGACCGGGCGGTCGTGGTCCGGGCGAGCACCGATCCGCTCGGTCGACGTCAGCGTCGACGGATCGACCTGGCGGCCGGCGATGCTGCGCGAACCGAACCCGGATAACGCCTGGGTCCGATGGGAGCTTCCGTGGCGGCCGACCAAGCCCGGCGCCTACACGCTGCGCGCCCGGGCCACCGATGCGATCGGTCGCCGCCAGCCCGACACTATGCCGTTCAACGACAACGGCTACCTGTTCTCGGCGGTCGTCGACCATCCGGTCACCGTGCAGACCGACTGACGCCGGATTCATCGCGACCGGGACAACGGGATCAGCAGGGCATAGCCTGGGACGACCATGGCCAAGACCTATCGGCTCAACCTCCCCACCCGCCTCGCCAACGGCATGATGCGGAGCCTCTTGGCGGCCGGCCTAGGACCGGGCTTCCTGCGTCTGCTGACCGTGACCGGCCGCAAAACCGGCAAAGAGCGCACCACGCCCGTGGCCCCTCTCGAGACATCCGAGGGCCGGTGGCTCGTCGCACCCTTCGGTGAGGTCGGCTGGGTCCGCAACATCCGCGCGCACAACCACGCCCTACTCCGCCGGGGACGCCACGTCGAGCACATCGAGGTCGAGGAAGTCCCACCCGCCGAGAGCGTCTCGGTCTTACGGTCGTATCTGCGTCTCAAGCCCCAAGGAAAGTTCGTCCAGGCGTATTTCGACGTCACACCGGACTCCAGTGACGAAGACATCGTCGCCGAGGCTCCGCGCCATCCGGCCTTTCGCATCGTCTCCAGCACCCCGGCGGGCGAGGGCGGCTAGGGGCGTGCGGGGCTGAGCGTCGTTGACCAGCGGGTGGTGCCGTCGATGCCGATCAGACGCACGGTGAGCTCCGCGGTTTGCCCGTCGATCGCGACCTCACCGACGTACTGGAATCCCTCCATCGGCGACGCGTTCGCGACCGGCGGCGCCTCGAAGAAGACCGCCTCGGGTCCAAACGTGCCGTCGAGGGTGTTCGGCCCGAAGGCCCCCGCGTTGAGCGGCCCGGAGACGAACTCCCAGAACGGATCGAAATCGGTAAACGCCGCCCGCTCCGGCGAGTAGTGATGGGCCGCGGTGTAGTGCACGTCCGCGGTCAGCCAGAGGTGGTTGCGGATCCCCTCGCGCTTGAGGAACGAAAAGACCTCGGCGATGTCGAGCTCGCGCCCGCGCGGTGCGCCGTCGTCGCCGTTCGCCAGTCCCTCTTGCAACGATCCGTCGGGCACGACGAGTCCGATCGGCCGCGATCACCTTCCACACCGCCCGCGACCGTCGCAGCTCGTGCTCGAGCCAGGCAGTCTGGGCCCGGCCGAGCACGCCGCCGTCGGCTACCGGCTCGAGGTTCGCGGTGTTGGGGTCCTTGTGCGTTCGCATGTCGAGGACGAAGACGTCGAGCAGCGGGCCGTAGTTGATGACCCGATAGATCCGGCCGTCGTCGTCGCGCCGGCCCGGCTGGATCGGCACGTACTCGTGGAACGCCTGCGAGGCGCGGGCCGCGAGGACGGTGGTGTCGCGCTCGGCGTAGCGAGTGTCGGTGAGGATCTCGCCCGGGTACCAGTTGTTCGCGACCTCGTGGTCGTCCCATTGGTTGACCTGCGGCGTACGCGACAAAAACTCTCGCCAGTTGTCGGCCAGCAGGTTGTACTTGAACTGTCCCCGAAACTCGTCGAGGGTCTCGGCGACCTTGCTCTTCTCGGGCACGACCAGGTTGTGCCACACCCGTCCGTCGGGCAGCGTGACCGACTCCTCGACAGGGCCGTCCGAATAGACGGTGTCGCCGCTGCACAAGAAGAAGTCCGGCTCGAGCGTCAGCAACTGATCGGCCATGAGGTAGCCACCGAGGTCCGGGTTGACACCCCAACCCTGGCCCGCGATGTCGCCGGACCAGGCGAACGAGATGTCGCGTAGACGGTTCGGTGCCGTACGCAACTGGCCGGCCACCGGCTCGCCGACCCGGCGCGGATCGTCGAGGTCGGCCGCGGCGATCCGATAGAAGACCTGCTCGCCGGCGGGCAAGTCCGTGAGCCGAAGCTTGCCGGTCAGGTCGGTGTCGGGCGTCACGCGAGGCCCCCACAGCCGTCGGCCCCGGCGGAAGGACGGATCCGTCGACACCTCGACGAGCAGCCGCGAAGGCCGATCGGCTCGGGCCCACACCGTCGCGGCACGAGCCGCGGCGTCACCGGACTGGACGCCGTGGGTCAGGGCCGGACCACCGGACCGCACCAGGGCCGCGCCCCATCGGGTTTGGGCGCCGGCCGCGACCGGAGCCAGGCCGGCCGCAAAGGCCCCGACGGTCGTCGTGCGGAGGAGCGTACGGCGGGACAACTCGGTCATGGGCCCTAGGTTCACCGGCCGCCGCGGCGCGATCGTGCACGAAGCGTGAACGCCCGGCCAACAGACGGTCGATGGTTTGCCCGATCCGGGCCAAAGGTCCCGTGACAATCCGTCACCGGCGGGTCAAGATGGCGGATCGTCCGTGTGCCAATGTCGGGAGGTGACCGGCATGACCTCAGCTTCGGAGCACCAGCAGGCGCTCGATGCAACGACCGATCTCGCCGAGGTGGGCCAAGTCGTGCGAGTTGCGGCGCGTGCGCTCACCGGAGCACAGGGCGCGACGTTGGTTCTCCGCGAGGCTGAGTGCTGCTTCTACGCCGACGAAGACGCGATCGCGCCCCTCTGGAGGGGTCAGCGTTTTCCGTTGAAGACCTGCATCAGCGGGTGGGCAATGCTTAACGACGAGACCGCCGTGGTTCGCGACATCGAGGCCGACCCGCGCATCCCGATCGAGGCCTACCGACCCACGTTCGTCCGGAGCCTCATCATGGTCCCGGTCGGGTCGCCGACGCCGGTCGCAGCGATCGGCGCGTACTGGTCCAAGGTTCGCCAGCCCTCCGCCGGCGAAGTGACCCGTCTCGAAGATCTCGCCGAGATGACCGCGTCAGCCGTGCGCCGAATCGGCTTGCGGGATGCGCCGTGGGCGCCGAACTTCGCCCTGCGGGACGCGTCGACTTAGCGGTCAGTCGAGCTCCTTGACGTACCGGTGGCACGGCACCGCGATCGAGCCGGCGCGGTCCGACGCTTCGTAGACGAACGCCCCCTGGTCGACCCACCCGCACCGCTCGTAGAACCGCCGCGCTCGCGCATTGCCGGCCACGACCGCGAGCCACGCGGCATCGTGACCGTTGGCCCGGACCTTCCGCTCGGCTTCGGTGAGCAACGCGTCGGCGACGCCTGATCCGCGGTGGTCCTGCGACACGTAGACCTGTTCGACCTCGTCGTCGACGACCATGACGAAGCCAGCGACGTCATCGCCGATGACCGCGACCGCGGTGTCCCCCACCCGCTCGGCGGCCCTGGTCGCGAAGGACTCGTCGGTGCGTGCGTCGACGAGCTGCTGCGGGACGTTGCCGACGTGGCCGTCCCCCCAGCCCGAACGCCAGATCTCGGCGACGCGAGGGGCATCGGCCGGCGTCGCCGGTCGGACCGTCGGGGTGGGCGCTTCGGAGCTCACGGCCGAAGCCTAAGCCCATCGGCCGACAGCTCACGCGCTCAAGTGCTCGTGCAGGATCTGCCAGGTGCCGTCTCGGCGTACGACGACATTGGTGCCCCGGCCGCTGCCGGATCGACGCTCTCCGTCGACGAGGCCAGTCCAGGAGAACCGATAGCGGCACACGGCGGAGTCGGGTGAGATGACGACCCATTCGAGGTCTTGGATCTCGTAGGTCTCGTCCTGGATCGTGGCGAACGTCCGCTCGATCGCGGCGCCGATCTCGTCGACCCCACGATGGGTGCCGTCGGAGAACCAGTACGTCGCGTCGTCTGCGATGGCAGCCGTCACCCGGCCGATTTCGCGGTCGTTGTTGGCACGCTCGTAGTCGGCCATGAAGGCGGTCAGATCGAGGTCGAGATCAGGCATGGCACGACCGTAGTCGGCACTGACGGACTCGGCCCGATCGATGACGGAGCGCCTTCGTGCCACGCTCCGACTGCGGAATTCGAATATCGGGATATCGCTATTCGATGCGGTGAAGGTAATTGCGTCGCGGTCTTCGCTCCCGATCGATCCAACCAGGTGGAAGGAATTCGGGTCGGCCATCAACTGCCATTTGGACGATCCAGTCGCCTTGATGGATAACCGTATGGTGATAGCAACAAAGAAGGACGCCGTTGGACAGGTCGGTGGCGCCTCCATCGACCCAGTGCCGGATGTGATGGCCGTCGCACCAGGCGATTGGCCGGTCGCACTCGGGGAATGCACACCCGGAACCATCCCGTAAGCCGAGCGCCCGACGCTGAGCCGCAGTGAACGTCCGGCTGCTCCGACCGAGCTCCGAGGGCTGCCCGTCGCCGCCGAGCAACGCGGGGATGACCTGGGCGTCGCATGCGAGCTTCCGCACTGCCGCGACGGACAGCCGGTCGCCGGTGTCGAGGAGGCCCGATCCAACGGATCGCATCAGCTTGTCCAGATCAATGGTGACCATCACCTGCGGCTTTTCACCGCCGCGAGTCGGCAAATCGCCGAAGGTCAACTGACGGCGACATAGCTCCACGAAGGCATCGGCATAGCGCTGGCCCGGCGTCCTGGTGTCCGGTCCCTCGACGGTAGATGGCAGTGGCTTGGCCAGCGGATCCAACGCCGCGGCGATAGTCGCAGCCGACTCCGAGTCAAACTGGCCACGCAGCAGATGCCGACCGAACCCGTCGGAGCCAATGGCCAAGTGCCGTTGACGAGCGGCGTCGCGCTCCTGCTTCTCCAGAAGCTTTGCCTCACGCTGCTCGGCGTCCTCGGGAGCGACCACCTCGAACAACCGGCGCCCTAGCCGGGCCACCTCCCGCGGGTCGAATCGGCGACACCACCCGAGCAGGTGGCGCTCCGCCTTCTCCAACGCCCCCGTGCCCAGACCGGACGGCAGAGTGTCCATCGCCTTCATCACTACCTGCGCATGCGCCCGACTGATGTCGCCGGCCGCCAATGCCTCCCGCGTCAGCCCTAACGGCCCCGCCAGTGCGGTCGCCAACGTCACATGCTGCTTCGCTGCAGTCGGCGTCAGGTTTAACTCACATCGGAGACTCGCCGTCGTCGACCCCCCGCCAACTCGCTTGGACAGTTCACGTCGATCCACCTCCGCCACCAGCCGCAGCGTCACCTCGTGGACCCGCGCCTCCAGGCGATGCGCGTCGGCCAACAGTGTCTGCACCTCATCGTCGGATAGCGACCACAAGGGCACGTCGGACGCGCCATCCAATGCGTCTCCGATCGCATCGATCGCGTCGGCCACCGGATGCTCCGGCTTGATCCAGCCCCCAACTGACATGCCTCAAACGCTAAACCACACCACCGACAAAACCATCCCGATAACAACCCGCTGGTGACACCGAATCGAGAAGTTCTCGTCCTACAAAACCTGCCGATCACTACGTCATTCAGCGCGAGTTATTCCGTTCTGTTTTCCACAGATTGCGAACCGCCCTCGCGTGCACGGACCTTGCCCCGTCTAGAGTGCCTCCATGCCTCCCGATAAGCTGCCTCGACCACCTCACAGCGGTCGCCGGTGGACCTCGTTCGTCGCGCCCGACCCCGAGCCGGGCAAGGTCGTGCGCGGGCTGCATGAAGCGTCCAACCCCAAGCATCGGCTCCGCGTCGAACACGATCCGCACACGCTGCTGATCCACCTCAGCGACGAGGACGGGCCGGGCTGGACGACGATTGCCGTCGACCGCCCGACCCGCCAATCGTACGTGGGGCAGGGTCCGCGCCAGTCCGACGCGACACGTGCGGCGTACGAAGGTCTCTACGACGCCGACTGACGGACGCCGCCCCGCACCGGCGTCACCGCATCGGAGGCGGCCTGGGCACGGTCGTGGAGCAGCGATTCGCCGCGAGTCTCGCGGGTCAGCGCCACTGCGATGAGGGTGAGAACGGACGCGACGACCATGTAGGCGGCGACTGCCCCGTGGTTGGGCGAGGACACGTCGCCGAGCAGCGCGATCGCCACGATCGGCGCCAATGCGCCCGCGAACACGGAGGCGAGCTGGTAGCCGATCGACGCACCCGAGTAGCGGACGCTGGTGCCGAACAGCTCGGAGAAGAAGGCCGCTTGCGGCGCGTACATCAACGCGTGGAACACCAGCCCGACCGTGACCGCCAGCGCAATCGTGCCCGTGGACAGCGTGTCGAGCATGCCGAAGAACGCGAACGACCACGCGCCCACGCCGATCGCGCCGACGGCATAGAACGGTCGACGCCCGAAGCGGTCCGATGCCCGCCCGATCAGCGGGATGAGCATGACCTGCACGGCCGAGCCGATCAAGACCGCCTTGGTGCCGAGCTTGCCGTCGGTGTCGAGGTAGTCCTTCAGGTACGTGATCGAGATGACGGTGAAGATGTAGTACGAGATGTTCTCCGCCAGCCGCATGCCCATGGCCAGGAGGATCTCCTTGGGGTAGTGGCGCACCACCTCGAGCAACGGTTGGTGCGACTCGGCTCGGCGCTGCGCGAGCTCGGCTTGGGCGTCGGCGAAGACCGGTGACTCCTCGATCGACAGGCGCACCCAGAGCCCGATCAGGACGAGCACCGCACTGAGCACGAAGGCGACCCGCCAACCCCACGACAAGAACGCGTCCTCGCTCAGCGTGCTCTGCAGGATCCACAGCACTCCCGCGGCGAGCAGGTTGCCGGCGGGCACGCCCGCTTGAGCGAACGACGTCCAGAAGCCGCGCCGTCGATCGTCGCCGTGCTCGGCGGCCATCAGAACCGCGCCGGCCCACTCGCCACCGACCGCGAAGCCCTGGATCAGCCGGCACACGATCAGCAGCGCGGGCGCCGCGACGCCGACCTGCGCGTACGTCGGAAGCAACCCGATCGCGAACGTCGCGCCGCCCATCATCAGCAGGCTGATGACCAGCATGTTCTTGCGCCCGACACGGTCACCGAAGTGGCCGAACACCATGCCACCAAGGGGTCTGGCGGAGAAGCCCAGCGCGTACACCATGAAGGCGTACAGCGTGCCCTTGGTGCCGCCGATCTCGCCGAAGAAGACGTCGCCGAAGACGAGCGCCGCGGCCGAGCCGAAAAGGAAGAAGTCGTACCACTCGACGGTGGTACCGACCATGCTGGCACCGACGACCTTGGCGATGCCGCGCCGACCCCGAGACGCTGTTGCGGTGGATGTGCTCATCGTGAGTTTTTCCAAGGGTCGGTCAGGTGGCGGTCCAGCCACCGGAGATCTCGTAAGGAGCGCCGGTCATCGACGCGGTCCCCGGGCCGCAGAGGAAGACCGCGAGCCGAGCCACCTCGGTCGGCTCGATCAGTCGCTTCACGGGTGTGCGGGCGAGCAGCACGTCCTCGACGACCTGAGCCTCGTCGACGCCGTGGGTGCTGGCCTGGTCGGCGATCTGGCCCTCGACCAACGGCGTACGGACATAGCCAGGGCAGATCGTGTTGGACGTGACCCCGTGCTCGGCGCCTTCGACCGCGAGCACCTTCGACAGTCCTTCGAGAGCGTGCTTCGCGGTGACGTAGGCCGCCTTGTACGACGAGGCTCGTCGACCGTGGACGCTCGACACGTGAACGAACCGGCCCCAGCCGCGCTCGTACATGCTCGGCAAGACCGCTCGCGCGATCCGGAACGGCGCCTCGACCATGACCCGCAGCATCGAGGCAAACATCGCCGGATCGAACTGGTCGACCGGAGCGACGTGCTGGAAGCCGGCGTTGTTGACGACGACGTCGACCGATCCGAGGTCGAGGCCGTCGACCGCTATCGGGTCACCGAGCTCAGCGACGAGTGGGCTGCCGCCGATCGCGGCGGCCACCGACCGGGCGCCACTGTCGTCGCGGTCGAGGACGACGACCTCGGCGCCGGCCGCCGCGAAGGCCTCGGCGCAGGCTCGCCCGATGCCGCTCGCGGCGCCCGTGACCAACGCCCGCCGGCCGGACAGATCGGCGACGGGCGCCGACGGTTCGGTCCGCGGGGTCAGGTCGGTGGTCACGCCCAAGACGCTAGGAAATCGATCCCCTGTCAGCCATGTGCCAGGGGCACACAGCCGCCTCGAGTCAGTGGGCCGACGTCACACCCCAGACCATCACGATGCGTGACGGGACTCGAGGTTGGAGATGAGTTTGTCGAGGGTCGCCATGAACGCCTCGACCTCGGCCTTCGACAACCCCTCAGTCGCCACCGAGTTGACCTTGCGAGCCGCCGTGGTCAGGTCGGTTTCGATACGCCGGGACTGGTCGGTCAGCATCACCCGGGCCCGTCGACGGTCATCGGGGTCCGGGACTCGCTCGACAAGGCCGTCGCGCTCCATCCGCTGGAGTGTTGAAGCCATCGTGGGTTGCTCGATACGTACCCGGTCACACAGCTCGCGCTGGGTCAGGCCGTCCTCTTCATAGAGCGCGAGCAGTTGTGCGAACTGTCCCGGCACCACGCCGAGGCCTTCGGTGCGACGCCGCAGGCCTTGGGCGAGCAGCCGCCCAAGGTGGTTGACCTGGTATCCCAGCGAGTCATGCCGAGCCAGCGAGGCAGCGTCCGGACTATTCACGCGGCGATCCTCCGGTGCCATAGGCGGCGCAGTCGGGGCCATTGCCACATCGCGACGCCCGTGGCAACGAGCACCGGAAAGACCAGCCACCGCATGACCTCGGTGAGCACCGAGCCGCGGTCGGGGGTCAGGTAAACGAAGGCCAGCAGCAGGCCACCACTGACCAGGTGGACCGCCCGCTGAAACCTTCGGATGCGGCGAGCCTGTCCTCGTCGAGTCGGGCACATCGCCATCACCTCGATAAATAGTAAGCTATGAGTTAACCATAGCATGCTATCCAGCTGGTACGGCCGGTGCGATCACCAGATACGGGGGTCAGCCACCGTCGGTGACGTCGCGCAGCCGCGACATGCGCAACGCCAAGCGAAGGTCGAGCGAGCGCGCCGGATCCCGCCAGCCCTCGCCCAGCAACGCCGTGATGCGGTCGAGTCGCTGCGCCACCGTATTGGGATGGACGTGCAGGGCCCGACCCACCGCGGTGGCGCTGCCGGCGGCATCGAACCAGGCGTCGAGCGTCGCCGCCAGCTCGGTCCGGCGCTCCTCGTCGTACGCGAGCAGCGGGCCGATCGTCACGGTGACGAATTCCTCCAGCTCGCTCGGCCCGGTCGCCCCGAGTAACAGTCGAGCAAACCCGAGATGCGCGGCGTCGGCGACCTCACCCGAACGGCCGAGCGCGTGGAGGGTGCGCTGGCACTGCCGCGCCTCGCGATAGGCGGCGCCCCATTCGGACACGGACTCGACCGGCCCGGCCACACCGACTGTCACCGGCGCACCGCGCGACGCCAACCGATCGCGGGCCTCCCGACCGGACCGTATCGGGTCGGTGCCGGGCAGCCCGAGCACCAAGCGTCCCTGCCGTACTCCGGACAGACCACCGGCCTGATCCGCCATCCGGGCAGCAGCGCCGTGCGATCGGCGACGATCCTCCGACTCGACGTCGGCCACCACGATCACGACCGGATCGTCGACGCGTACGCCATGGCGCCGGGCGCGCTCGCGCAGCCGGTCCGGCTCGGCGAGCGGCTCGGACAGCAGGTCGTCGAGCAGATCCGCGCGTACTCGATCCTCGGCCTCGGCGACCGTGCGCAACACCAGGCGCAGCATCGCCGTGACCATCGCACCCCGCTCCAACGTGCGCCGCTCGGCGAGATCGAGCGCATCGCGTCCCGACACCCGCAGCGTCGCGAGATGATCGCCGCCGGCGGACGCGGTCGCGATCCAACGACCTTCGTCGCCGAGGGCGACCGACCGGCCGGTTCGACGCGCCTCGTGCACGCCCCGACTCGCCAGGCTCGCGTCATCGGGCTCGAGCACGTCGACGGGGGCCCGCAGCGCCTCGGACAGCACGGCCGCGACGTCGTCGGAGTCGCCGCCGCGCAGCAGCACTTCGGTGAGCTTGTCGTGGACGTCGGCCGCCACCTCGATCGCCTCGGAGCGTTCGCGGAGCCGCTGATTGGCTCGCAGGGTCTCCTCGAAGAGCCGAGCGTTCTCCAACGCGATCGCTGCGTGGTCGGCGAACGAGCCGAGGAGTTGCACTTCCTCCGCCGGGAACGGACGCGGCGTTCGGTTGGCCGCGAGCAACGCGCCGATTACGCGACCGCCGACCACCATCGGTACGCCCAGGATCGCCCGGATGCTCTCGTCGGTGACCGCCTCGTCGATGTATTCGCGATGCTCGAACCGCTCGTCGGCGTGATAGTCCGGCGTGGCGTACGGCTGGCCCGACTGGGCCACGAGGCCGAGCAACCCGGTCCCGATCGGCAGTCGAAGGTTGGCGAACGCATCGGAGACCGAGCCATCCGTCACGCGGATGTACGCGGCGCCGTCAGCCTCGTCGTTGAGCCCGAGGTACGCGATGTCGGTGCCGAGAAGTTGCCGGGCCCGTCGAACGATCGCGAGCAGGATCTGGTCGAGGTCGAGGATCGCGGTGAGGTCGCTCGCCGTCGCATACAGAGCCGACAGTTGCGCCTCGCGGGTTCGCTGGCGCTCGAGGGTGTCGCGGACCTGCAGCGCCCGAGGCAGCAGCGCCCGCAGTCGCTCGGCGTTGTCGTCGCCGGCCCGCTCGGCGTCGGCGACGAGGCGCTCGAAGTCGGCCCGAGGCGCCTCGGCGTGTAGCAGGTCGACAAACGAAGGCATCGGCACCGGAGCGTAGCCCCACCGCCTCGGTGTTTGAACCTGCGCTTCGCTTCCCGCAGTCGGGACCCAGCGCCGCGAGACGGAACCTCCTGGAGCCGGACGGTGTAGAACAGCCGAGTCGGCTCGAGTCGAGGAGGCCGGTACGGAAGACGCCGAGGCGGTACGCCATGCGCTGGATGGCGACCCGGACGCGTACGAGGTCCTGGTCGTGCGATACACCGCGCCCGCACATCGGCTGGCGTACTTGCTCGGCGCGGGCAACGACGCCGACGACGTGGTGCAGGAGGCCTTCGTCAAGGCCTACCGCGCACTCGCACGCTACCGGCCGGAAGCGCCGTTTCGACCGTGGCTGTTGCGGATCGTGGCGAACGAGACCAAGAACGCGGTGCGAAGTCGCAAGCGACGTGAGCGGCTGGCGGTGCGGGCGCTTGACCTACTCCCGCCAGACGAACCGTTCCGGGATGCCGTCGACGACCAACGCCGCCAGGACTTGCTCGATGGGGTCCGATCGCTGGCAGGCAAGGACCGGGAAATCCTGGTCTGCCGATACTTCTTGGAGCTCAGCGAGGCCGAGACCGCCGTGACGCTGTCCCTGCCCCGCGGCACGGTCAAATCGCGAACATCACGGGCACTCGGCCGGCTACGGGCGCGGCTCGGAGTGGAGGTGACCGATGGCTGACCTCGAGTACGAGTTGCGCGAGCTCGGATCGGTGCTCGTCGTGCCGGATCCGCCAGATGTCCGAGCCGACGTACGGGCGCGGATCGGGGTGCTGACCGAGCGGCCGGCCGCCCATCGGCGACGCTGGCTCGCTGCGGTGGCCGCACTCGCCGTCGCGATCGGGCTGGCCGCGTCGCCGCACGCCCGGGCAGCTCTGGCCGAGGTGGTGCGCTTCGCGGGAGTCGACGTCCACTGGGGCGACACCGACGCCCCGACCACGCCGGAGTCGCCACTGCCCGGCGAGCGGGCAGTGAAACTCGACGCCGCCCGCGATCGGGCAGCGTTTCCGATCGGTGTGCCGACCCGGCTCGGTGCGCCGGACCGGGTCCAAGTCGCCGACTCGGCGCGGGTGGTGTCTCTGCTCTACGGATCGGGACGAGACGCGATCCGACTCGACGAGTTCGAGGGCCGGTGGGAGCCGATCTTCGAAAAGACCATCATGATCGAGGGCGTGTCCGTCGACGTCGGCGCCGAGCCCGGGTACTGGCTGCCCGGTCCGCACGCGGTCCGCTACGTCGACCGGGACGGCCACGTCCACGACGAAACCGCTCGACTCGCCGGCAACACCCTGTTGTGGCAGTCGGCCGGTGTCACGTACCGGCTCGAAGGTGGGCTCAGCCGCGCCGAAGCGGTCGCCATCGCGGCGTCGATGCGCTGACGGGAACCATCGACACCGCGGCGGTGTAGTGCAGACGAGTAGTTCGAAGGAGTACGCCATGCCTCGTCGCGCCCTCGCCGTCGCGTTCATCACGGCATTCTTCCTAGTCGCCTTCGGGACACCGGCCACGGCGAAGGGACCGGACTCGGCCACCATCAGTGGCCCAGCTATCAGGACAACGCAGCTCACCTGGGACGGCCCCCACCTCGAATCGTTCCTGCAGGCGACGCGCTTCTGGGACGCGACCGTCCCTGCGGGCTGGGAGAACGATCCGCCGGACGGAGATCTCGGCCCGCGGTTCGACGTGGTCTACCACGTACCCGACCTTGACCTGCCGAGCCGGAAGGGCCAGCTGGTCCGCCAGGAGCTGTACCCCTTCGCCGCTGCGGGTCCCGTCGTCCACATGGCTGAGGGGCAAACCATGTACGGCATCGACCTGGCATCCGGCTGGCTCTCGACCGACCGCCGGCTTACGGCCGTCGTGAAGCGCCTCGGCGGCACGGCGCAGCCGGTTTTGGCCTCGCCTATCGAGGCCGCGGCCCACGAGGAGACCGTGTCTAGCGAAGGGCCGGCATGGCGACTGGCCGCCGTCGGCGCGGTCGGGACCGTCCTCGTCGCGACCGCCATGGCGGTCCTGCTGCGGCGACGCGTCCGTGGGCCGGCCTGACCCGGGGCGGCGTGCCCTGGTCGCCCTGGCGCTCGTCGCGGTCACCGGATGTAGCGACGAGCCAGCCGCCGAGGCACCAACCCCCGCTGCACGGTCGAGCGTGACGCCGGGCCCGGTCGATCCCGACGGCTGCCGCCACGGTCCGGAGGCGCACATCGACAGCAGTTGGAAGCGGCCGGGAGACGAGTGGGGTACGGGCATCCGCTTCGCCGATCCCGGATGTTGGCAGGTCACCGTACGCCGTGACCGAGGGGCCGGCTCCGTGTGGTTCACCGTCGTCGACGCGCGCCGTTGACGGGCACGGACGAGGACCTCGCTAACGCTCGACTGGGGCCAGGTCCGCGCGTACGCCGAGGAGCCGGATCGGGTCGCGGCGATCGAGCCGGTGGAGAGCCTCGAGGGCGGCAGCGGTGATCGGCTCGACGTCGCTCGACGGCTCGGCGAGGCCGACGCTGCGCGTGTAGGTGAAGAACGGGGCATACCGAACCTTGATCGCGATCCGGATCGCAGGCCGGTCCTCGGCGACGACGTCCGCGGCGACCTCGGCCGCGAGCCGCCGCACCTCGGCCTGCACCTCGTCCCAGTCGGTCAGGTTTTGCTGAAAGGTCGTCTCGCGGCCGCGAGACCGAGGTACCCACGGCGACGCGTCGACCGGCGAGGTGTCGACGCCGCGACTGGTCCGACGCAGCCACGGACCCATCGTGGGTCCGATCTGCTCGGCGAGCCATCGCGGTTCGGAGAGCGCGAGGTCGCGTACGGTTTCGATCCCCAACCCAGCAAGGCGTTTGGCTGTCTTGCGACCGATGCCCCACAACGCGTCCGTGGGGCGATCGGCCATCACCGGATACCAGTTTTCGTCGGTCAGCCGAAACATCCCGGCCGGCTTCCCGAACTCGGTCGCGATCTTGGCCCGCAGCTTGTTGTCACCGATGCCGACCGAACACGACAGCTCGGTCGCCTCGCGGACTGCCCGCTGGATGTCGCGCGCCATCGCCTCCGGGTCCGACGGCACCGGGTCGGGCTCCATGAACGCCTCGTCCCAGCCGAGCACCTCCACGACGGCGGGGAAGCTCCGCAGGGTGGCCATCACGCGCTCGGATACTTCGAGATATGTCGGTTCGTCGACCGGCAAGAACACCGCGTCGGGACACTTGCGGGCCGCCGTACGCAGCGCCATGCCGGAGCGAATGCCGTAATCGCGCGCCTCGTACGACGCGGTCGACACCACGCCGCGCTGGGTCGGGTCACCCTTGCCGCCGACCACGACGGGCTTGCCGCGCAGCTCCGGATGCCGTAGCACCTCGACCGCGGCCAAAAACTGATCGAGGTCGACGTGCAGCACGCACCGCGGCGGATCTTGACTCGGCGACACGCCCCCAGTCTGGCGGCTCGGGCCAATCCGACTCGGCGCTCACCCCGGCGGCGCGTCCGCTGCGCACGTCTGGCTCGGACTCATGAGGCCCTCAGCTCGCCCGGTCTGATTCGACGAACTCGACGATCAGATCCCCGAGCATCATGGGCTGATCCTCGGGAATGAAGGTGTAGCTGTCCGACACCAGCCGGACCTCGGCATTGGGCAGCAGCTCCTCGATGCGGCGCGCCAGCGACACCGGGAACAGCCGATCCTCCTCCGCCCACACCAGCAGGACCGGATGCCGAAACTGCGGAAACTCCTTCGCAGCGGCAAGGGTGTGTCGGCGATGTACGCCACGCAGGAAGCGGCGTAGATCTCGTCGCACGCCGGGATGCGTCCGCGCCGGGCGTAGGTAGGAGTCGGTGATCTCGTCGGGGATCGGACGCTTGGCGACCCAGCCCAAGACGATAGGCAGCCGATGCAGCGCGCGCAGCCGGAGAGACTGCGTCACCGGCCACATCGAGCCCGGAACGTGCGCCAACAGCGACAGCGGCCGAAAGATCGGCGGAAAGAATCGCTCGAGGCTGTCACACGAGGTGAGCACGATTCGCGTGACCCGCTCCGGCCGCTGCGCCATCAAGATCTGCACCAGGGCGCCACCGGTGTCGTTGGCGACCAACGTGACATCGGTCAGATCGAGGGCGGCGAGGAAGTCCGCGATCGTCGCGGCCAACCCGGGCGGGCTCAGGTCGGCGGACTCCCGCATCGGCAGCTCGTGCGCACCGAGTGGCCAGTCCGGCGTGATGCAACGGAAGCCGGCATCGGCCACCTGAGGCGCGACCTGCCGCCAGAGATCGGCGTTGACCAGCAGCCCGTGGACGAAAACGATCGGCGGCCCGGAGCCTCGCTCGCGATAGCCGATCGTCCCCTGCTCGAGCTCGACCGAGCTCGGAGCGCCGAGAGACTCGCTGAGCGCCATGGCCACACTCCTCAGGACGGATTGCTCGGGACCATACCTAGCGAGAGAGGCTGTACGCATGACCTTGCTCAATCTTGCGGCCCGCGACCTCCTCGAATCCGACGCGCTCGTCCATCTCGTCACGCTCAACACCGACGGCAGCGCACAAGTGACCTGCGTATGGGCCGGTCTCGACGGCGACGACATCATCAGCGGACACTTGGAGCAGCGACAGAAACTGCGCAACATTCGACGCGACCCGCGCGTCACGCTCTCGATCGAGAGCCCCACCAGCAACCCGATGGGGCTCGGCGAATACCTCGTCGTGCACGGCCGAGCCCGCGTCGAGGAGGGCGGCGCGCCCGAGCTGCTGCAGCGCCTGGCGCATGTGTACCTCGGTCCTGACATCGCCTTCCCGCCACCGGAGTACGCCGCCCCCGGCTACATCGTGCGCATCACGCCCGAGCGAGTCGGCGGCCTCGGCCCTTGGACCGACTGACGCGACGGCCGAATCCCGCCAGATTCGACGCCCGTCCCCGGCAATCGTGGACTGCATGGACCTCGAACTGAAGGATCACATCACCGTTGTCACCGGAGCCAGCAAGGGCATTGGCCTCGCGGTCGCCCGTACGCTGCTCGACGAAGGCGCTCGAGTCGTCGCGGTCTCGCGTACGACCGGACTCGACCTGGACGGACTCGCCGGCGACCGACTGACCCATGTGGCCGTCGACCTGATGGACGCCAACGCCGCCGACCGCGTCGTGCGGCACGCAGTCGACACGTTCGGCGGCCTCGACAGCCTGGTCAACGCAGCGGGTGGGCCGCCGCCTGGCGTCGTGATGCCACGGACGTCGTTCATGGATGCGAGCGACGCGGAGTGGCGCGCGATGTTCGAGCTCAACCTGTTCGCGGCCGTCAGCCTCGTTCGTACGGCTCTCCCGGTCATGCTGCGAAGGGGCGGTGGAACGATCGTGAACGTCTCCTCGACCCACGCCCGACAGCCGTTCCCGAACGTCGACTACTCCGCTGCGAAGGCGGGCCTGTCCAACCTCACCAAGGCGCTGTCGGAGGAGTACGCCCCGCAGGGGATCCGGGTCAACACCGTCTCGCCGGGTCCAGTACGAACGCCGTGGTGGACCGACGAAGGCGGGGTCGCCGACATCCTCGCGGAGCGCTTCGGCATCGATCGGGACCAGGTCCTCGACGCAGCGGTCCCGGAGGCGATGGGACTGTCGACCGGCCGTTTGGCGGTGCCGCAGGAGGTCGCCGACCAGGTCGCGCTGCTGGTCTCACCGCGTTCGGCCAGCACAACCGGCGCCGACATCGTCGTCGACTCGGGGCTGCTCAAGGCGGTCTGACCCTCGTCGCGGTTGAATGGCGCCTGTGATCTACGCAGCGCTGGTCGTCGTGCATGCCGGGCTGGCCACCGTCTGGCTCGGCGGCATGGCGTACTCCCTCACCGTCGTGCAGCCCAAGGTCGCCCGCTTCTTCGCAGATGACGACGATCGGCACGAGGAGTTCGTCGCGCTGATCGCGCAGGGCAACCGTTGGAAGGTGATCGCGCTCATCGTCGCGCTGGCCGGGACCGGCGTCGCGCTGTGGGCGATGGACGACTTCGAGCACACCGCGGCCATTCTGGTGAAGGCCGGCCTGCTCGCGATCGCGACGGCGATCTTCTGGTACGTGTCGTGGCGACACTGGCCGCGTCGCGTGTTCGCGTTGCCGGAGGAGCGCCCGGCGATGCGCCATCAGCTGCGGATGCTCGCTTCGACGATGACGGTCTTGGTCGGCGCCGCCTTCGTGATCGGGGTCAGCGCGTCCGTCTCAGGACACTGATCGGCAACGCCCACCACAGGATCGCGAAGAACAGCACGCTCGCGAGCGCCGCGATCGACGCCCCGACCCGACCGACGGCGACGTCGACGACCAGGAGCACGGCACCGCTCATGGTGAGCGCCATGGTCAGCAGCCCGGCCCGCGCCGCCCGGTCACCGGCATCCACCAGCCAGGGCCGCAGCCGCTGCCGAAACATCACGCGATGGAAGCACACCGGTGCCACGATCAGCCCGGTGCTCACGATCGATCCCATGAGCACCCCGACATAGAGCCACTCCTGACTCTCGCTCAGGGCGGGAAACCGACGCTGAAACGGCAGGACGAGCAGGAAGGCCGTCAGAATCTGGACACCGGTCTGCGTGACGCGCAGCTCCTGCAGCAGCTCCTGCCAGTTGCGATTGGTCCGCTCGAAGTCGGTCTCATGGGCAGCGGGCGATTCGTCGCTCATGGGTCAGACGCTACGCCGGTGTACGAACCGCCGAGTGGCGCACCGTCGTCGCTCTTGGCGCCGAATTCCGGCGATAGTGCGCCACTCGGCGATGGCTCTGGTCGAGTTGATCTTCGCTAGGCTGGCCGTCTGGCGTGCCGGGAAGTCTGGTCGGCTCACACGTTACCGACCCGAAATGGACTCATCGTGGCGCACGATCCGCCCTCGACACCGCTTCGACGCCGTATCTTCACGCGTCCCGAGCCGGGTGAGGAGACGTTTCTCGGGCGCGCGCTGCGACAGGAGACAGTGGGCGGTGCGTTGCTCCTCGTGGCGACGGTGATCGCGCTCGTCTGGGCCAACTCACCGGGGCAAGAGTCGTACGAAGACCTTCGCCACTTCGACCTGGGGCCGCTCACGCTCGAGCAATGGGCCGCCGACGGCGCCCTGGCGGTCTTCTTCTACGTCGCTGGTCTCGAGCTCAAGCGCGAGCTCGTCGTCGGTACGCTCCGCCGACCGGCCGACGCCCTCGTGCCCGTGAGCGCGGCGCTCGCCGGCATGATCACGCCGGCGCTCGTCTACGTCGCGATCAACGCCAGTGGCGATCTCGGCGGCTGGGCGATCCCGATGGCGACCGACATCGCCTTCGCCCTGGCCGTGCTTGCCGTGGTCGGCCGATCGCTTCCGTCGTCACTGCGGGCGTTCCTGCTCACGCTGGCCGTCGTCGACGACTTAGGCGCCATCGTGGTGATCGCCGTGTTTTTCACCGATACCGTGCACCTCGCGCCCCTTCTCGGCGCGGTCGCGCTGCTCGCCGTGTACGCGTGGTGCCAGCACCGGCGCATCAGCTCGGTCTGGCTGCTGATCCCGATCGGCGTAGCGACCTGGTGGCTCGTCCACGAGAGCGGAGTGCACGCCACGATCGCGGGCATCGCGCTCGGTCTCCTGACCCGCGTCAAGCCGGACCCTGGCGAGGAGCGCTCGCCCGTCGAGATCCACGAACACCACGTACGCCCGATCGCTGCCGGCATCGCGGTGCCCGCGTTCGCCTTGCTCGCGGCGGGAGTCAACGTCGACATCGGCACCGGTCTGGTCACCGAACCGGTGGTCCTCGGCATCGCCCTCGGCCTGCTGGTCGGCAAGGCGATCGGCATCACCGGGGGCGCCTACCTGACGGCGCGATACACCCGGGCGGAGCTGGCGCCGGACCTGGCGTGGCGCGACATCGCGGCGGTCGGCGTACTGTCCGGCGTCGGGTTCACCGTGTCGCTGCTGATCGCCGAACTCTCCTTCGACGGCGAGCTGACCGAGGAGGCGAAGGCTGCCGTACTCCTGGGATCGGTGCTATCCGCCCTGGTCGCGACCGTCCTTCTCCACCGGCGAACTCGTGCCGCCTCAACGTGATTCGGTGCAAGCAGACCGCGGGCGTGTCGCTAGGCTCGTCGTGCGGACCGGACATCGGGAACGCCGCGCCGAAGGGAGAAGCGATATGAGCACCGCCGGAGAGCACCACGCCGGTTTCTCCGAGACGAGTCCCTCCGAGGCCGGTATCCCCGAAGAGGGGGAGCCCACGCTCGGACGGCTCGTCGCCGATGCCAGTCGAGACATCTCCACGCTGATCCAGTCCGAGATCGCGCTGGCGAAGGCGGAGCTCAGGGTCAGCGTTAAGGCGGGCGGCACCGGAGCGGCGCTCCTCTCCTTGGCCGCCTTCATCGGCCTCATCGTGATCATCCTCGCGTCGATCACGATCGCGCAGTTCATCATCTGGGCCGGGCTCGACCCGTGGTGGGCCTACCTCATCGTGACCGGCTTCTACATCCTGCTCGCCCTCATCCTGGCGCTGCTCGGGAAACGCAAGCTCAAGAAGGTCAAGGCGCCGGAGAAGACCATCGAAACAGCCAAGGACATCCAGAAGACGTTTACGAGCGGCGACGGCGAGGCCCCACCTGCCTAAGCGCAGTCGCCGGTCGAGACCTCGTTGGAAGTGTCGAGACCTGCGGACGCATCGTCGGCGACCTGGTCGGCGGTCAACACGTAGCCGGTGTCGTCGTCCGACAGCGACGCCGCAAACACCACGCCGTAGACGTCGCCGCGGCGCGAAACCAGCGGGCCGCCGGAGTTGCCCGACCGCACCAGCGACCGGATCGAGAAGACCTCACGCTCGACGGTGTCCTCGTTGTAGATGTCGGGGCTGCGCAGGTCTTGCTCGCCGCGGATCCGAGCCGGCTGCGCGTCGTAGGGCCCGTCCTCGGGGTAGCCCAGCACCGCGGCCGCGTCGCCGGCCTGGCCACTGCCGTCAAACTCCAGCGACTCCACGTCGAGCCCGTCAACGTCGAGTACGGCGATGTCGAGCTCCGAGTCGTAGAGCACGACGGTCGCGTCGTAGGTCGAGCCGTCGGCCTCGACGGTCGGATCGGTCACCCCCGCCACCACGTGGGCGTTTGTCATCACTCGCTCAGGCCCGTACGCGAAGCCCGATCCCTCGACGCTTCGGTTGCACTCGTCGGCGTCTCCGACGATCTTGACCACGCTCGCTTCGGCCGCCTCGACACTGGGCCGCCGCAAGATCCGGGCCGACGGCGCCTCGACCTCGGGGATCCGCTCGACGGCGAACGGCTCGATGTAGCGCGGGAACAGGTCCGACGCGACGACTTCGTTGAACGCGCCCAGCGCTTCGTCGGCGGCGTTGGGCATCAAGCTGTCGACGCGATCGAGCACGGTCGAGCCGCGTACCTCGTCGGTGATCGTCGGCAACCGGGCGCCGCTCACGGCGTACCCGATCGCCCAGCAGACGACCAACACCGCCACCATGCTGAGCATCGCCCCTCCGACGGCATCGACGGCGCGGGCCGGCTCCCAGGTGATGCGGCCACGAATCCAGCCGCCGCCGTAGGCCCCGAGCCCCTGGCCCAACGACGCGGTGACGAGCACCGTCACCAGCGCGGCGAGCGACAACCCGATCGACGGCTCGAACCCACCCAGCAGGTGCGGGATCACCACGATGCCGAGGAGCCCGCCCAGCAACAGACCCACCGTCGCCGACGCACCCGTCACGAACCCTTGCCAGTAGCCCGACACTCCGTACGCAAGGGTCAGCAGGATCAGCAGCAGATCGAGGAAGTTCACTGCGCCCTAGCCTCCCACGCCCGGCAACGGTCGAACCCTCGACTCGTCCCAGGGTCGCTCCCAGCCGACGTACGCGAACAGCCGACTCACGAGCCCGGCGGTGAAGCCCCACAGGATCAGCTCGCCGTCGGCCGCGTCGGTGTCGATCGCGAACGCGGGGCCCATCCAGCCGTTCGGATGCCGCACCATGAACCGGTTGTCCGGCGCCGTCAGCTCGTCGATCGGAACCCGAAACACCGAAGCGACCTCGGCCGGGTCGATCACCGCGACCGGCGACGGTTGCCGCCACCAACCCAGCACAGTCGTGACGGCGAAGTTGCTCGGCGGGAGCCACAACCGGGGCAGCCGACCGAACACGTCGACGCCGGAGGGATCGACGCCGACTTCTTCCTGCGACTCGCGCAACGCCGTCGCGGTCGGGCCGTCGTCGCCGGGATCGGTCGCCCCACCGGGAAACGCCAGCTGACCCGGGTGTGAGCGCATGTCGTGGGCCCGCTCGATGAACAGCAGGTCGGGGCCGGCCTCAGACTCTCCGAAGAGCATCAGGACGGCAGCCGGCCGGGCCGCCTCGGGAGGGGCCGGCGCCCAACGTGAGAGCTCGTGGACCGTGATCGACCGGCTCGCGTCGACCACCGGATGCAGCCATCCGGGCACGCCGTTGCGATCGGGATGCGCCGTCATGAGTTCGACGCGAGGTCGATGCCGAGATGATCGCGTACGAGGTCGGCGGCCATATCGTAGGACGTGAGCTGGCGTCTCTCGGTCGCGACCACCTCACCAGAGGCGTCGACGAAGACCGTCTGTGGCAGGGCGATGACCTCGAGATCGGCCCGCAGGTCGGACGCTGGATCGGCCACCGACGAGTAGGTGACGCCCGAGTCCGCGGCGAGTTGGAGGGCCGCGCCCGGCGCGGTGTCGTCGTAGTCGACGCCGATCACCGTCAGCTGGTCGCCGGCCGCCTCGTGGAGCTGCTGCAACACCGGCAGCTCGTCACGGCACGGAGCGCAGTAGCTCGCCCAGACGTTGACGACGAGTGGCCCGTCAAGGCCGGCCAGCCGGACGTCTCGGCCCCCTCCGAGGCACGGCAGCGTTTGGTCGGGCAGACCGTCGTCGACCGGCGGCCGCGTGGCGTCGGACGGGGGGCAGTCGACCATGTCGGCCTGGCGCTTCAGGCGTACGAGGTCAGCCGACGCCACGTCGACCGAGCCGGCGTCGGACGCGTCGGACGTGCTGTCGGTCGTGCAACCCACGACGACCAGGGTCACGGCGGCAGCACAGGCGACGGCTCGGCCGAGGGTCATGCCCGGCCTTCGGTCCTCAGCAGCTTGGTCGCCGTCGCCGAGTCGGTCGGGCCCTCACCGAACGCCGGGCACCAGCGCGCGACCGGGCAGGCGCCGCAGGCCGGCCGCCGAGCGTGACAGCAGCGACGGCCGTGCCAGATCAGGTGATGGCTCAGCATCGTCCAGTCACGCTTGGGAAACAGCGCTCCGACCTCGGCTTCGATCTTGTCCGGGTCGGTCTCCTCGGTCCATCCGAACCGGCGGGCCAGTCGATTGAAGTGCGTGTCGACCGTGATGCCCGGCACGCCGAACGCGTTGCCGAGCACGACATTGGCGGTCTTGCGACCCACCCCGGGCAGCGTCACGAGGTCCTTGAGTCGACCCGGCACTTCGCCACCGAAGTTGTCGCAGAGCGCCTGGGAAAGCTTCAGCAGTGAGTTGGTCTTGGCCCGAAAGAAGCCAGTCGGCTGGATGATCTCCTCGACGTCGGCCCGCTCGGCCGCCGCCAGCGCCGGTGCGTCGGGGTAGCGCCCGAACAGGATCGGCGTCACCAGGTTGACCCGCTTGTCGGTCGTCTGGGCCGACAGCACGGTCGCAATCAGGAGCTGGAACGGGGTCTCGAAGTCGAGCTCGCAGCGGGCGTCCGGATAGGTATCGGTGAGGACCCGATTGATCTTGCGGGCCCGGCGTACGAGGGTTGTCGGAGGCTTGAGCGGGACGATCGGCTTGCTGGGCGAGGACACGTCGACAAGCCTAGGGTGTGGCGACGACGGAGCCGCTCCGGCCGAGATCAGGCGCCCGATTCCTGGTACTCCTTGTGGACGTGCCCCAGGGATAGGACAGACTGTGACCCACGAGATCGGCCAGGTGCGGGACCCGTACGGGGGATTCATCGGCGGGCGGCACCGGTCACGAGGAGGATCCGTGGACAACGACGTGCTCCGCGAGGCGCCGCTCTTCTCATCGCTCGACGACGAGGCCGCCAACTCGTTGCGAGGATCGATGTCAGAGACCCGCATTGGCCGGGGGGACGTACTCTTCCACGAGGGCGACTCGGGGGATCGGCTCTACGTGGTCACTGACGGCAAGATCAAGCTGGGCCGGACCTCGGCCGACGGGCGCGAAAACCTGCTCGCCATCCTAGGGCCCGGCCAGATGTTCGGGGAGCTGTCGCTGTTCGATCCGGGGCCGCGTTCGGCGACCGCGACCGCGGTCACGCCCTGCACCATGATGAGCCTGGGCCACGACGAGCTGCTGCGCTGGCTCGAGGACCAGCCGAGTGTGGCTCTCGGCCTGTTGAACCAGCTCGCCGCGCGGCTCCGCAAGACCAGCGACGTCGTCGCCGATCTCGTGTTCTCCGACGTGCCCGGGCGGGTCGCCAAGGCCCTGCTCGATCTGTCCCGCCGGTTCGGTCGGACCGCCGACGACGGCATCCACGTGCATCACGACCTGACCCAGGAGGAGCTGGCCCAGCTCGTCGGCGCCTCCCGGGAGACGGTCAACAAGGCGCTCGCCGACTTCGCCATGCGCGGGTGGCTCCGGCTCGAGCCGCGCTCGGTGGTGCTCATCGAGGTGGAGCGGCTGCGACGGCGGGCGCGCTAGGGGCGACGGGTTTGTTGGCGCGGGGGACCCCTGCGACGAACCTATTGGCACTGGGGACCCCTGCGCCAAAATGCGATTGGCGCGATCTTCCCCAGTCGGTGACGTCGCGAGTCGGCTGAGCTACGCCGCCGAAGGATCGGTCTCGACCACGATGTGCGGCAGCCGACGCTGTTCGGCCACGGCGATGAGTCCGCGGAGATCGTCGACGAAGCCGTGCGGATCCTCGTATGCATCGATCGGCGAGATGCCCATGAGGAGTACGCCGTGCTTGACCGTACGCCGAAATCGACGCTGGGTCTTCAAGTACGACGAGCGCCGCAAGTGGTACGCGAATGAGTCGATCTCGTATCCGGCGGCGCAGTGCCGAAAGTATCCGTCGGGCGACGCGATGAACCTGCCGTCTAGCGTTCGCAGGACCGGATTGAACAAGGGTCGCGGCATCTCAGTCGCCTCGAGGACGTCCTTGACCTTGGCCTCGGCCACCGACCGCACACCTGCGTCGATCTCGGCGATCGCGATCCGCGACAACGCCGTTCGCTGCCGGTTCGCCCGCCGAACCCCCTCGGCGAGATCCCGGACACCGCACTTGCGGTCTTGAAGGCACGCCGCGACCAGTTCGCGGGCGCGATCCAACGCCTCAACGCGCCGACAAGCATCGACCAGGCACTTGGCGACCGGAGCCACCGGGAGCCCATAGCGCACCGCTGGCGTCGGTATGTCACGGCACCGCTCGATGATCGCGAGGTGGTGAGATGTGCGGCGGCGTTTGTGGGGAATGAGGATGTGCGGGACGTCGCCGGCCCGTCGTCTGTCGATCTCGACGCCATGCAGCCGGAGCCCCGACTCGCCGGTGATCAGCGCGTCCTCGCCGGCATACTGGAGCGCTCCGAGGAGCCGCTCGCGCCAGCTGATCGGTCCGTTGTGCGTCACGACCACGCCTGGATAGACCCGCTGCCATGGGCCGCTGGGGCGGATCCGACTGGTGATGGTGGAGCGTGGCAGGCCAAGCGCCATGAGCTCGGCATGGGTCGCGACGCGCTCGTTCCGGTGCAACAGGATGTGGAGCGCGGCGGGGTCGGTTTTCCGTACGACGTGGCATACCCACCAGCGTGGGTCGCCGACGACCGTACGACGGCGGTTCGCCCGAAACTGTGGACGACGCGAGCCGACTGGGGATGATTGCGCCAATCCCGGGTTGGCGCTGGGGACCCCTGCGCCAAACCTATTGGTGCAGGGGACCCCCGCGCCAAGGCGCGGCCAACCCCCTACCCCCGCCCCAAATACTCCAACTGCGCCCGCACCGACAGCTCGGCCGCGGGCCAGAGGACCCGATCGACATCGGCATACACCCGCTCCACGACCTCTCGGGCCGTCGTCGCCCCGGCCGCCAGTGCCTCGCGTACCTGCTCCAGCCGCTCGGCCCGATGCGCGAGATAGCCCTCGATCGCCGCCAACGCCCCGTCGATCACCGGCCCGTGCCCCGGCCACACCTGCGCCAACTCCGCCGACTCGGCGAGGTCACGCAGCCGATGCAGCGACCCCAGATACGCCCCCAGCTCGCCGTCGGGGTGCGCCACCACCGTCGTGCCGCGCCCGAGCACGGTGTCGCCGGTGAGGACGGCCGCCTCCGCCGGGAGTACGAACGACAGCGAGTCCGACGAATGCCCAGGCGTCCCCACCACCCGTACCTCGAGCCCGTCCACGTCCACGACATCGCCGTCGCCGAGCCCCTCCGACCCGAGCCGATAGTCCGGATCCAAGGCGCGCACCCCACAGCCGGCCGCCTCGGCAAACCGTCGGGCTCCCTCCGAATGGTCGACGTGCCGATGCGTCAACAACACAACCCCCACTGGGCCAGCGGCATCCAACACCGACTCGAGGTGACCATCGTCCAACGGACCCGGATCGACGACCACCGAGCGCCGCCCGCCCGGCTCCCGCAGCACCCAGGTGTTCGTGCCGTCGAGCGTCATCGGCCCGGCGTTCGGCGCCAGCACACATCGGGCCCGCGCCCCGAAGGCACCGCCCGACCAGCCGCCGTCGCTCACGGGTCGACCACCAGCCAGCCCTCATCGCCGTCGAGGCGCACCCCGGGTTGGACGGTACGGATCTCCCGCTCCGACGCGGCCACCAATGCCTCGTCCGGCGAGTCATAATCCGCGACCTGGGCCAGCGTCACGTACGTCGGCGGCAGCATCCGGATCGTCCCGGCGTCGACGGCCGCGAGCGCCTCGGCCGGTCGCACCCACCGGACCGCGTCGGCCTCACCCGACACGTCGCGGGTGCGCTGGCCGGCCGGCAGCAGTGCGACGAAGAACCGTGTGTCATAGCGCCTCGGCTCAAACTCGGGCGTGATCCAGTGCGCCCACGGCGCGACCAGATCGGCCCGCAGCACCAACTCTCGACGGTCGAGCAGCTCGGTCAGCGACAGGGCGCGGTCGACCAAACCCTGTCGGTCGGCCTCCCAGTCGTCGCCGGCCGTGTCGTCGACGACCGAGTCCGAGGTCGGCCCCGCCAGGAGTACGCCGGACTCCTCGAACGTCTCCCGTACCGCAGCGCACACCAGCGCCCGCGCCATCGAGTCGTCACACCCCAGCCGTTCGGCGAACACCCCCACCGGCGGACCGGCCCACGCCGAGACGTGATCGGAGTCGCGCGCATCGACGCCACCGCCTGGAAACGCCACCATCCCACCGGCGAACGCCATGCCCCGGTGCCGTCGCAGCAAGTACACCTGCATGCCGGCGTCGGATCGCAGGAGGATCACCGTCGCGGCGTCCCGTGGAGTCACCGGCGTACGGTCCCCGGCAGCGAAGGCACGAGCGTGCTCGACCAACTCGGGTGGCAGCCGCCGCGTCGCCTCCATGCCCTCGACCCTAGTGAGTTGTCAGCACCCATTAGGGCGATAGGTCGAATTGTTGACGAGAACTCACATTTGCTTGACCACGCGAACCGCCGCTGACACGCTCGGTCAAATGCCGACCCCGACGATCGCCCTGGTCACCGGCGCAGGTCGCGGCATTGGTCGCGCCGTTGCCCACCGGCTCAGCACCGAGGGCGCCCGCGTCGCGCTCACCGCTCGGAGCCGCGACCAGCTCGACGAGACCGCCGCCGGCTGTGACGGGCCAACGCTAGTCCTGCCCGACGACATCACCGATCCCGAGGCGCCGGATCGCCTCTTCGCCGGCGTCGAGCGCGAATGGGGCTCCGTCGAGGTCCTCGTCGCCAACGCCGGCGCCGGTGTCTCGGCCCGTGTCGACCGCACCACCGACGCCGACTGGCAGCGGATGCTCGACGTCAACCTGACGGCACCGTTCCGCTGCGTACGCCGAGCCATCCCGGCCATGCGTGACGCGGGGTACGGCCGGATCGTGGTGATGGCCTCGGTCGCGGGCAAGCACGGCAGCCCGTACATCGCGGCCTACACCGCCAGCAAACACGGCGTACTCGGCCTGGTCCGGTCGGCCGCGGCCGAACTCGCCACGACGGGCGTCACCGTCAATGCGATCTGCCCCGGCTACGTCGACACTCCCATGACGGACGCGACGGTTGCCGGCATCGTCGACAAGACCGGGCGCAGCGCCGACGAGGCTCGCGCCATCATCGCCAACAAGCAGCCGACCGGCCGTCTGGTGACGCCCGAGGAGGTCGCCGACACCGTCTGGTTGTGCGTCACGACGCCGTCGATCACCGGCCAGAGCATCAACATCGACGGTGGTGCGGTCCAGTCGTGAGCGAGTTCGAGCGGATCAACCCCCTGGAGCTGGCGCCGCCGAGCGGCTTCAGCCACGCGATCCGGGCCCAAGGTCGGTACGTCTTCCTCGCCGGTCAGACCGCCACGGACCCCAATGGCCAGATCGTCAACGGCGACGTCGTCGCCCAGTTCGAGCAGGCGCTATGGAACCTGCTCACGGCGCTTCGGTCCGCCGGAGGACGTCCGGCGCAGCTCGCCAGCGTCACGATCTACATCGTCGACATGGACGACTACCGGGCCCACGCGCATGACATCGGCGCGGTGTGGCGACGACTCGTCGGCACGACCTACCCCGCGATGGCCGGCGTCGGCGTCGCCCGACTCTGGGACATCTACGCCCTCATCGAGCTCCAAGGCATCGCCGTCCTCGACTACTGACCCACCACCACCCCTTCCCGCCGACCTTGCGCATCCCACCCACTTCCTCCCGCCGACGTTGCGCGTCCCACCCACTTCCTTGCGCCGACCTTGCGCGTCCCACCCACTTCTTTACGTCGAGATTGCGCGTCTCGCCCACTTCTTCGCGCCGAGGTTGCGCCTCTCGCCCCTGCTTCGATCTCGCGTCGCCTGAACGTTGGCGGGTTGGACAGAAATCGGACAAGAGTCCGAGCGAGCTCGCCAACAGTTGCCGAGCTAAGAGCGCGACCGCGGCCGGTTGCAGGCTTCTCCGGAACAAAGATGCAGCTCGGCTCG
>DASQKI010000097.1:0-57659 GCA_035630615.1 Nocardioidaceae bacterium | reverse complement strand
CTCCGGACGCCGAGACCTGGTCGGCGGAGCGCACCGGGGTGCCGGGCAGCGTGGCGGTGTTGTCCGCGGTGTGCACGGTGTACGCCGGCCCGGCCACCGCCGGCTCGGACTCCTCGGCGACCCGGAACTCGGCCGACATGGCCCGGGCCGCCCGGAAGGACTCGTCGATGCGCAGCGTGCGGCTGCAGCAGTCGACGGCATGCGGGTCGACGGTCACCCCGAGCCCGGGGCCCGAGGCGATCTGTCGCAGGAGGTAGGGAGGAACGAAGGTGCAGGTCCGAGAAGCCATCCCCCAAGGGAACAACACGGCACCGACAGCGACAAGAGGGTCAGGACGGCACGCGGTCCTGCGGGAACCCGCCGGTGGCGATCGGACCCCACTCGGTCACGGTGATCCGGATCAGCGACTTGCCCTGCTTGCGCATCGCATCGCGGTACTCGTCCCAGTCGGAGTGCTCGCCGGAGATGCAGCGGAAGTACTCCACCAGCCCGTCCAGCGCCTCGGGCATGTCGAGCACCTCGGCTCGCCCGTCGACTTGGACGTACGGGCCGTCCCAGTCATCGGAGACAACGCAGATCGACACGCGAGGGTCGCGTCGCGCGTTGCGTGCCTTGGCGCGGTCCGGGTAGGTCGAGACCACCACCCGGCCGTCGGCGTCGACGCCGCAGGTCACGGGCGACATCTGAGGGCGGCCGTCCGTCCGGTTCGTCACCAGCAGGCCCTTGTGGCGCGGTCGGAGAAACTCGAACAGCGCCGCACGATCGACGCGCTCAGCGGTAGCGATACGTGGCATGCGTCGAGCCTCTCACGGGCAACGTCAAAGCCCCATCGGCCGGCGATCGCCGCATCAGATGTGTTGCGTACGCACCAGATCTGATGCGCAGTTTTGAGGCTTGCCCGGTCGGTTCGTCGTTCGCCCGCGTCGGTCGGCATCGCAGCGCAGGATCACCCGGCCGCTGCCAGGGCCGAGGGCAGGTCGGTCATCGTCGTGATGACGCGGTCGGCGTCGGCCAGCCGCTCGGCCGGGGTCATGCCGGCATAGCCGATCACGGTCATGCCGGCCGCCTTGGCCGCCTCGACGCCGTGGGGGCTGTCCTCGACCACGACCGACGAGGCGGACGCGACACCCGTCTGCTCGGCGGCACGCAGGAAGAGGTCCGGGTACGGCTTGCCGCGCTCGACGTCCTGGGAGCTGAAGATCCGGCCGGCGAACCGGTCGTAGAGTCCGACAATCTTGAGGGCCACCTCGATGCGCTCGTGAGTGCCGCTGGATGCCACGCAGGTCGGCAGGTCGATCGCGTCCAGCGCCGCCTCGACACCGGCGACGGTGGTCAGCTCCGTACGCATCCGGGCGAACAGTTCGTCGTGATAGCGCCGTTCCAGGTCGGCCGGCAGGGCGTGCCCGAGCTTGGCCTCCACGACCTGTCGTACGTAGGCGAGATTGGTGCCCATGTAGCGGCTGACGGTCTCCTCGTACGTGGTCGGATCGCCGTACTCGGTCAGCAATCCGGCGAGTACGCGGTTGGCGATCGGCTCGCTGTCGACGAGGACGCCGTCGTTGTCCAATATCAGCAGGTCCACAGTCAGCGAACGTATCGTCCGGCGCCTGCTAGTCGGTGGCGAGTCGGGGATCGACGTCGAGTTCGAGGGTTTGCGTCTCGGGGTCGTGGACGCGCCGTACGTCGGAGCCGCGCAGCTCGGCGATGGCGATCTCGCAGGTGGTGGCGACGATGGTGTCCTCGATCAGGTGCCCGCCGTAGGTCTCGGCCGGCGGCGCACCGATCGAAAACTCCACGTGACAGTGGATGAACGGGTCGCCGTCCGGTGTCGGAGCGACGTTGCCCTGCATCGACAGGATCTCGAGCGGTCCGGCGACCGTCGTCTGCGTACGCATGTCCGGCTCGATCGGCCACCGCTCCGGAAACCGGACGATGTTGCGAACCGACGCGTGCCGCAGGCTGGCGACTCCACTGACGATCACACCGGCGCTGATCCTGGCGTCGAGCAGCAGTCGCTCCATCGCCGGCAGCACGTCCTCGCCGGGGCCGAGCCTAATCACGAGGACCCGGCCGAAGCTGGCGATCCCGGCGCGCGTGCCTGGACGGCGCCCCGGCGACATGTCGGCATTCATGGTGCGAACGGGTGGTCGGTGACGTCGAGCTCGGTGGCCAGGTCGGCGAGTCGGTGCACGGTCGCCGCCGCCAGCGGAACGCCGTGCTCGCGAAGGTCGGCGATCCGATCCGGCGTTTGGTCACCGGGCACACGGATCGGCGGATGATCCGGCATCGGCGTCGAGGCCTTGAGCTCGCGGATGTGGTGGTCCATGGCGGCCTTGAACTCCTCGACCGGCTGGAAGAGGTCGGGGCGTACGACGAGCATCGCCTGCCCCGTATTGGTCGGCGTGGTGAAGTCGGCGTTGAAGTCGACGACCGAGCTGCCGAGCGCCGCGCCGTTGAGGAGTCCGGCGAGGGCGCCGATCACGAGGTTGAGGCCGTAGCCCTTGTAGCCCCCGATGGGCACCAGGAAGCCTTCGGCGGACCGCTTCGGATCGGTGAGCGGCTGGCCCTGTCGGTCGACCATCCAGCCTTCGGGCATCGTTTCGTCGCGATCGGCCGCGACCTTGACCCGGCCGTACGACACCTGCGTGGTGGCCATGTCGAGAACCAATGGCGGCTCCTCGCCGGCCGGAATGGCGACCGCGACCGGGTTGGTGCTCAGCAGCATGTCGAGTCCGCCCCACGGCGGCATGTGGTTGGCGTTGCCGATCGCGAAGTAGAGCCCGATCAGGTCGCGCTCGAGCGGCATCGACGCGTAGACCCCGCCCGCGCCGGCATGGTTGGAGCGGCGCACGCCGACCCAGGCGAGCCCGCTCGCGATGGCCTTGTCGATCGCGATCTCGGCGACCCGGGTCATGACGACCTGGCCGAGGCCGTCGTCGCCGTCGACGAGAGCGCTGACCGGCGTCTCGCGGACCACACGTACGTCCGGCCGCAGGCTGTAGCCGCCGGAGCGCAGCCGCTTCGCGTACCCGGGAAGCCGGAGGACGCCGTGCCCGCTCATGCCGCGCAGGTCGGCGTCGAGCATTCGATCGGCGGTCGTGGCCGCGTCGTCGGGCGGCACGTCGCAGCGTTCGAGGACGGTCGTGACGAAGTCCCGGAGCTGCGATACGGGATAGCGGCTCGTCATGACTTTGCCCTCACTCGCCCGACCCCGCATTGCGACATCTGGTCTGATGTATCCTATGTGATCTGCCGACGGAGGTACAGCATGCCGACAGCGCCCGCGATCGTCTTCGCCAGCTTCACCCCGCGACCCGAGCGGATCCCGCAGCTCCGCGCGACGCTGGATGTCATGGTCGAACACACTCGCCGAGAGCCAGGCTGTCAGATCTACGACCTCTACGAGTCCGACGACGGCAAGCGGCTTCACCTGTTCGAGCGCTACGTCGACGCCGACGCGCTGGAGGCACATCGCGCGAGCGAGCACTACAAGGCCTATCGCGCCAAGCTTCCCGAGCTGCTCGCGTCGCCGATCGAGGTCGCCGTGCTGTCCGAGGCCGACGTCGCCTAACTCACGGGTCTTCGCCTGCGAGGCGGCGGAGTACGGCGATCACGGCGGAGTTGTCGGCGTCGGCGAGGTCGTAGTCAAGCGCCTGGTCGAGTACGCCGGCCAGCGTCCTGGTGAGTGGCATCGGCGCCCCGACCGCCGCTCCCTCGTCGAGCATCAGCCCGACGTCCTTGGCGTGTTGGCGGATCCGTGAGCGAGGTCGGTCGTGGTCGCCGCGAACCATGCGCTCGCCCCAGCCGTCCATCGCCTTGCTGTAGGCCGCGCTGTCCTTGAGCACCTCCAGCAGCCGGTCGAGGTCGAGGCCGGCCCGCTCGCCGAGCACGAGCGCCTCCGCGAGTACGAGTCGGTGCACGCCGAGCGCGAGGTTGACGATGAGCTTCGTCCGCGTGCCCGCGCCGAGCGGACCGACATGGCGCACCGACCGAGCCAGCGCCTCCAACACGGGTCGGGCCCGCGCTACGTCGTCGTCAGGCCCGCCGACCATGATCACGATGTCGCGCTCCCACGCCATCGCGCTCGACCCGCTGACACTGGTGTCGAGGAAGCCGATGCCACGCTCGGCCAGCGTCCGTCCGGTGCCGATGGAGTCACTCGGTCGGGCGGTCGTCGCGTCGAGGACGAGGGTGCCCGGCGCCGCGACGTCAGCGACCCCGCCCGGCCCCAGGCATGCCTCGCGGACGATGTCGCCGGTCGGCAGCGCCAGCAGGACCCGATCGACGCCGTCGACAGCGTCCGCGATCGACGTTGCGCCACGGCCGCCACGGGCCTCGTGCTCCGCGATCCGACGCGGGTCGGGGTCGTAGCCCGCGACGTTGTATCCGCGATCGAGGAGGGTCGCGGTGAGCGCCGAACCGAGCAGCCCGACGCCGATCGCGGCGACCCTCGGCAGCGACATGCGTCAGCCCACGGTCAGATCGAGCAGGTCGGCACCGAATCGACGAGCCGCCGCCTCGCGTACCGGTTGGGCGGCGGCCCGAAAGGCGGCGTCCTCGGCCTCGGTCAGCTCCCGGATCTTGGTGCCGCGGGCGGCCAGCCACTCCCGCAACTCGACCTCGACCCGTGCCGCCGTCGCACGCTGCTCGACGACCGCCGCTCGGACCGATGCCTGCAGCACGTCGCGGTCGGCGTCCGGCCACTCGGCGAGCTGCCGCGCGCTCGCGTAGACCCCGCGGGCTCCGTAGACGTGGCCGGTGAGCGTGACGTAGGGGTGCAGCTCGTGGATGCCGTACGCGACGAAGTTGGCGAACGGGTTCTCCTGTGCGTCGAGCTCGCCGTCGCGCAGCATCGCGATGCCGGCCGCGAGGTCGTTGGACACCGGTTCGGAGCCGAGGGCGCGGAACAACTCCTCGTGCGCCCAGTTCGGTTGCAGCCGCACACGCAAGCCCTGACAGTCGGCCGGGGACGACACCTCGCGGCTGCGGTTGCTGAGATGCCGAAAGCCGTTGTCCCAGTAGCCCAACGCCACGAGGCCGGTGCCGGCGCCGGTGCGTTCGGACAGCACGGCGCCGAGCTTGCCGTCGAGGCAGCCGTGGGCGTGGTCGAGGTCGCGGAAGATGTACGGCAGATCGACGACCGCGAGCGCCGGCACCCGGTCGGCGAGGTAGCTGGTGGAGAAGTAGCACAGCGTCAGCTCTCCCGACTCCACCTCGTCGAGCAGCGCGCTGGCCGGTCGGCCGCGGTCCATGATGTTGTAGTCGAGGCCGATCTCGACTCGACCGCCGAGGCCACGACGCAGGCCTTCGGCGATCCGGTCCAGCGCTTGGCCGTGCGTGCTGTCGCGCGGGGCGTAGCCACCGAGTCGAATGCGGCGCACCTCGTTCATCCGCTCTCACCACCTTGACGTGCACTGCACATTCTATACGATGTAGGAATCGTACGAATCCGGTGAGGAGCGTTGGATGCCTGCGATCGCCGAGCTCCGGACCCGGACGGTCGAGATCCCGCTCACGACGGTCTTCAGCACCTCGAACAAGACGACGACCGCGGCCCGGCTGCTGCTCGTCAACGTGCGCACCGACGACGGTGTCGAAGGCTGGGGCGAGGCGCAGCTCAACCCGACCTTCACGACCGAGACGCCGGCATCGGCCCGGGCCGGGGTCGAGGCCGCGACGGAGCTCGTCGTCGGCCGAGACGCCGAGGCCGTGATCGCGGCCGTCCCCGAGATCGCACGCCGGCTGGACCGGCGGCACGCCGCGCGGTGCGCCCTGTCGATGGCGCTGTGGGACCTTCGGGGTCGACTCCTCGACGTGCCGATCTACCAGCTGCTCGGCGGCGCCCGACGGCGGCAGGTGCCGGTGGCGTACCACATCGGCAACTTCGACGACGACCGCGACGCCGCCGACGCCCGGACCGCCGCGGACGCCGGATTCGGCATCGTCAAGCTCAAGGTCGGCCGGCCCGACGTGGCCTACGACTTGCGCGCGGTCGAGCGAGTACGCCGGGCGGCCGGCGCCGATGTCCGGCTGTTCGTCGACGTCAACCAGGCCTGGGGACTCGCCCAAGCCGCCGCCTTCATCGATCGGGCCAAAGACATCGGTGTCGAGGTCGTCGAGCAGCCGCTGCCGCAATGGGATGTCGCCGGTCTCGCCCGACTCAGCGCGACGCCTGGTGTCGTCGTAGCCGCCGACGAGAGCATGTACGCGGCCAGCGATCTGTTGTCGGCGTTGACGGCCGGGACCCGACCGGGCGGCGTTGTCATCAAGCTCCTCAAGGCCGGCGGTATCGACGGCGCCCAGTCGTTGCTCGCCTTGAGCCAGCTCAGTGGCGTCGCGCCATTCCTCGCCGGCATGTGCGGCGACTCCAGCATCGGGTCGGCCGCGCTGCTGCACGTCGCGGCGGCCGCCGTCGACCTGCCGCTCGGCACCGCGATCACGCCGCACTTCAGCCGCGCTGACCTGGTCGACAAGCCGCTCGAGGTGGTCGACGGTCACGTGCACCTCGACGCCGTCGACGGCCCAGGTCTCGGCGTGACCGTCGACCCCGCCGCCGTCGAAAGGACCGCTCGTCCGTGAGTTTTGAACCGGCGATCCGCGAGAAACGACCCCGGCGAGCGGATGAAACTCACGGACGACCGGGCCGAAACTCACGGACGACCGGATCAAAACTCACGGACGAGCAGCTAGAGGAGTGAGCGACGTGGACAAGAGGGTCGGACTGGCCGTCATCGGTTGCGGCACGATCGGCCGGGTGCGGGCCGAGCTGGCCCGGGAGCATCCGGCGATCGGCTGGCTCGGTCTCTGCGACCGCGACCCCGACGTCATGGCGAAGCTCGCCGGCGACACCGACGCGGACTATACGTCGGCCGACTTCCGCGAGCTGGTCGCCCGTCCGGAAGTCGACGCCGTCGTCGTCGCGACCGACGAAAACTGGCACGTCGAGCCGATCCTCGCCGCCGTCGAGCACGGTCACCGGCTGTTCATCGAGAAGCCGTTGGCGACCGACCCGGTCGAGTCCGCCACCGTGCTCGCGGCCATCGAGGAGCACGACATCGATGCCGTCGTCGGCTATACCCAGCGGTTCCGTCGTCGGTTCATCACCGCCCGCCAGCGGCTCCGCGACGGTGCGATCGGCGACGTGACGACCGTCGTGGCCCGGGCGTTCATGAACCGGATGGTGCCGCTGGCGACGCTCGAACGCACCGACCAACGCGCGACGCTGACACCGATGGTCGTTTCGGGCACGCACAGTCTCGACGTGTGCCTGTGGATGCTCGAAGGCATCGAGGGTAAGGAGCCGGTCGAGGTGTACGCCCGGTCCGGCGATCGCGTCCTCGGCGAGCTCGGCACGAAGGACAACACGCTCGCGATCATCACCCTGGCCGATGGCACGCTCTGGAACCTGGTGATCAGCTGGGCCCTGCCGATCGTGTGGCCCGGCGCCGTGTACGGGCTCGAGATCGGTGTCGTGGGTGAGGTCGGCGTACTCGACATCGAGGACACTCACCGCGATGTCGTCGTCGCGTCCGAGCATCCGCAGGGCCCGGGTTACCAGCCGAAGGGGTTCGAGCCAGGGCAGTCGCGACACGTCGACTTCGTCGGGAGCTATCCGCCAGGCGACTACGGCCAGTACGGCCTGTGGGGTCCGATGCGCGAGGAGACCGACAGCTGGTACAGCCGGCTCGTCAACGGCCGCGCGACCCAGCACGCGACGGCGCGGGACGGCCACCGCAACCTGCTGCTCACGATGGCGATCGACCTGTCGGCGAAGCTCGGACAGCCGGTCACGGTGCCCGCCGATCCCCAGGAGCTGAAGGCGGGCCTGGCCCGGTGAGAGTCGCGATCTGCTCGGTCGGAGCCGAGCTCGTCTCCGGCGAGATCGCGGACACGAACGCGTCCTGGCTGGCCCGTCGGGTCCTCGAGACCGGCTGCCGGATGATTGCGATCCTCGCGGTCGGCGACGATCGGCGTGAGATCGTCCAAGCCCTCGAGTGGCTTGCCGAGCGTGCCGACGTCATCGTGGTCGGCGGCGGCCTCGGCCCGACGTCCGACGACCTGACCCGCTATGCCATCGCGGACTTCGCTGGCGTCGCTCTGGCGCGACGGTCCGAGCTCGTGGACCACCTCACCGAGGTCTACGCCAAACTCGGTCGGCCGGTTCCCCCGGAGGCGCTTGCGCAGGCCGACGTTCCGGAAGGCGGCCAGGTCCATCAGCCGCTCGGCTCGGCGGCCGGGTTCGTCGTCGACACCGAGCGGTCCGGACGGCCGGTGCGCGTGCATGCGGTCCCCGGCGTGCCGTGGGAGTACCAAGGCATCGCCGACCGTGACGTCCTGCCCGATCTCGTACGCCGCTCCGACGGAGTCGCCCGGGTGACGCGCACGCTGCATGTCGCGGGCGCCGGCGAATCGTGGATCGGCAACACGCTGCGCGCCCTGACCGACCGGCTCGACGGGTCCGACGACGTCGAGGTCGGCTATCTTGCGCGGTCCGACGAGGTGCAAGTACGGATCACGGCCATCGGCCCAACCCCGACGGCGGCCCGGGAGCGTGCGACCGCCGAACTCGAGGAGGCATCAGCGCTGCTCGGCGATGTCGTGACCAGCGTGGATGGGCGCCGGCTCGAAGAGCTCGTGGCCGATCGGTTGCAAGCGACCGGCCATACCCTCGCCCTCGTCGAGACGGTGACCGCCGGTCGGATCAGCGCCGCGTTGTCCGTCGCACCGGGCGCCTTCGGGCGGCTGCGAGGCGGACTGGTGTCGCACGATCGGGATGGCGCCGCTCGCGAGCTCGGCGTGGACGGCCAGGAAGAGTCGGTGGAGGGCCTCGCGGTCGCCGTCAGACATCGGTTCGGCGCCGACATCGGCGTTGCGGTCACTGGCACGGCACCTGGCGATGGCCCGTCCGACGGCGAGCCCGGGACCCTGGCATGGGCCATCGCCGGTCCGGGCGAGGGGCAGCATCGCGAGAAGGCCCATATCGTCGGGGATCGAGAAATCGTGCAGGTTCGCGGCACCGCATTCGTCCTCGAAGCCCTGCGACGATGGCTCGGACCGATTGCTGAGGAGGCAGACCATGCCCATGACCGGTGAACCCATCTCGCTCCGGGAAGCCGACGCCCTCATCACCGCGGCCCGAAACTACGGCGACGAGATCGGGTGCGATCCGTTGACCATTGCCGTCCTCGATCCCGGCGGGCATCTGGTGGCGTTGGAACGCGAGGACGGCTCGGGCATCGCACGCCCCGACATCGCGGTCGCGAAGGCGTGGGGCGCGCTCGGCATGGGGTTCGACACCCGCGAGCTGGCCTCGCGTGGCCAGTTGGCACCGCTGTTCGTGGGCGCCCTCACCGGCGTCACGGGCGGCCGGGCCGTCCCGGCGCCGGGCGGCGTCCTGATCGGTGACGTGTCCGGCCATCGGGTCCGCGGCGCGATCGGGATCAGCGGCGACACTTCGGATCGCGACGAGGAGTGTGCCTTGCAGGCCATCGACGCCGTCGGCAGCCTCCGCCGCCTCTGACGAGTCCGCGAGTCCGCGAGTCCGCGCCCGCGAGTCGAGTGGCGCACCGTTGTCGCCACGACGGCCGAAATGCGACGACCGTGCGCCACTCGGCGGGGAGGGTTAGCCGGCCGGGACCGCCTCGAGCTCGCCCACGGTCGTCTTCTGGCCGTCGACCTCGGCCCACACCTCACAGTTCACCCGGTCGGCCTCGACCGACGTCACCCGACCGCGACAGGTCAGCGTCTGCCCGACGTACGCCGGCGCCACATGCCGGAATCGAAACCGGGCGATCCGTACTCGCGTCCCCAGCCGCGCCTCGAGGTCGCGGCGTGCCAGCTGCTCGAGATAGACCGCCTGCAACGGCCCGTGCACCGGCAGCCCCGCATGCCCTTCGACGCCCGTCGTGTAGTCACCGTCGTAGTGGATCCGATGGGTCAGCCAGATCGCGGCGCTGAACTGAAACAGGTCGACGGCGTCCGGCGTGTGGAGCTGCTCGGCCAGTTCGTCGCCCTCGGCCGGGAGTACGTCGGCCATGGCTACCTCAGGATCCGGGTGAAGCGCTCGCGTACGACGGTCTCGCCGGCGACGTCGTAGCGGTGCTCGAACGTCAGAAACAGCAACGGCCCGCTGTGGCCCTCCTTCTCGGTCAGGTCGACCAGCCGCTTGTGGCAGTCGACCTCGTCCCCGGCGACGAACGAGCTGCGGACGTCGAGCTCGGTCTCGCCGGCCATCGCGCCCTTGATCGCGACCGGCGGGATGTCCTCGCTGGGACTGCCGTCCGGCTCGAGCTCCGAGCGCGGCCGTAGGTGGTTGGGCAAGACCCGCAGGAACACGTAGAACATCGGCGGCGCCACGACATCGCGAAATCCGGCCGCCTGGGCGGCGGCACGGTCGAAGTGGATCGGGTCGGTCTCGCCAGTGGCGTAGGCGAACCGCCGGATGTCGCCGACGGTGACCGTGACCCGATGCACCGGGTACGTGCGGTCGGCCCACTGCCGGGTGGCGTCGGTGAGCAGCGTCCCCATCGGATCAAAGCCCCATGCTCTTGGCGATGATGTTGCGCTGGATCTCCGACGTGCCAGCGCCGATCGTGCCGAGCCGAGACTCGCGGAAGTGTCGCTGCAGGTCGTACTCCATCGTGTAGCCGTAGCCACCGAGCACCTGCAACCCGAGGTCGGCGATCTGCTTGTAGGCCTCGCACGTGTAGAGCTTGACGACGGCCGCGTCGCGCGCGGTGCTGATGCCCTGCTCGAACTTCCAGGTGTATTGCAGGAGCAGCAGCTTCGAGATCTCGACCATGACGGCCATGTCGGCGAGCTTGTGGCTGACGGCCTGGAACTTGCCGATCGGCCGGCCGAACTGCTCGCGGGTCTTGGCGTAGTCGAGGGCGTCGCGCAGGGCGGACTGGGCGGCGCCGGTACGGGCGGCCGCGAGGGACAGCCGCTCGTAGTTGAGGTACGCCGTCAGGCCGCGCCACCCCTCGTCGGGCGTGCCGAGGACGTTGACCGCAGGCACGCGTACGTCGTCGAACTGCAGCAGCGTCGTGCCGAGCGGCCAATGTCCGAGCGTCTCCAGGGGCCGCGCCTCGAGGCCCGGCGACGTCGTGTCGACGAGGATGTTGGTGATCCCGTGATGACGGTCGTCGCCGCGGCTGGTCCGCGTCACGACCAGCACGTAGTCGCTGACTCTGAAGCCCGACGTAAAGACCTTCTGCCCGTTGATCACGTAGTCGTCGC
The DNA here is from genome assembly GCA_035630615.1 of Nocardioidaceae bacterium. Taxonomy (GTDB): domain Bacteria; phylum Actinomycetota; class Actinomycetes; order Propionibacteriales; family Nocardioidaceae; genus DATFRX01. The sequence continues at coordinate 46,421 of DASQKI010000097.1, read as the reverse complement.
CGTCTCGGACCGCCGTCGTCGTGATCGACGCGGCGTCGGAGCCGGAGCCCGGCTCGGTCAGCGCGAAGCAGATCGACCACTCGCCGGCCGCGATGCGGGGCAGGAAGCGCGCTTGCTGCTCCGGCGTGCCGTCGCGGCCGATCGCGTAGCCGCCCCAGGTGAGCGCCCGAAACAGCCAGAAGGCCAGGTCGAGGAAGCTCTTGCCGACCTCTTCGAGCAGGATCGCGACCTCGGTCGCGCCGGCGCCGGAGCCACCGTGAGCCTCGGCGATGTTGAGCCCGAGCCAGCCCTGCTTGGCCATTGCGTGGTACGCCTCGGTCGGCGGCCGATGGTCGCGGTCGCAGGCCCGGACGTACTCGGTCGTGATCTCCCGGTCGCAAAACGTCCGGACCGTGTCGCGGAAGGCCGCCTGCTCCGACGTCAGGGACAGGTCCACGACAGCCTCCACATAGATCCGACCGGAGTCAGGACTGCTTGATGACGACCTTCATGACCTCGTCGGCCCGCTCGTCGATCAGGCGCAGCGCCTCGGGGACGTCCTCGATGCCGACCGTGTGGGTGATCAGCTCGTGCGGCCGCAGCGAGCCGTCGGCGATCCGGTCGATGACCGGTGCGAACGTGCGCGGGTGCCCGTGGGACCCGATCACGGTCTGCTCGCGCTTTTTCACCTCGGCGACCGGGAACGGGAAGCTGCTGTCCTCGAACGAGCCGAGGATGACGATCCGTCCCCGCGGCGCGGTCAGCCGCTGGGCCGTCGCCGCCGTCGCGTGTTGGGCGCCGCCGACCGCCTCGATCGCCACGTCGACGCCGTAGCCCCCGGACCACTCGAGCACGGCGGCCTCGAGGTCGGGTGCGTCGGCCCGCAGCACCTGTTCGGCGCCGAGGTCGCGGGCCTTGGCGAGCCGATAGTCGACCAGGTCGATCACGAGGACCTTCGCACCACGGATTCGGCTGTGCAGCATCGCACCGAGGCCGATAGGTCCGGCGCCCACGATCAGGACCCGCTCGCCTTCGCGTACCTGGCCGCGTTCGACGGCGCCTTCGTAGGAGATCGCGAGCGGCTGGACGAGGGCGCCCTCCTCGGCGGCGAGCGTCGGCGGCAGCGGATAGACCTGGTCGGCCGGGACCGCTACGTACTCCGCCATCCCGCCGGGCAGGTCGGCGGCCTCGCCGAGGACGCGGTAGTTGGGACAGATGTTGGGCAGCCCGGCCACGCAGTAGCGGCACGTCCCGCAGCAGATGTTCGGCTCGATGCAGACCAGCGTGCCCACGATGCCGTCCGCGACCCCCGCACCGACCTTAGAGACCGTGCCGGCGCACTCGTGGCCGAGGATCGCCGGCGGCTTGATCCAGGGATGGACGCCGCGATAGGCGCTGAGGTCGGAGCCGCAGATCGACGTGGCGGCGACGTGAACGATCACCTCACCCGGACCCGGCTGCGGCACGTCACGGGTCACGATCTCGATCTCGCCGGGGGCCGCCAGCAAAACGGCACGCATGCTGGCGGCGCTCACGAGGCGTTCACCTGGTAGTCCGGAGTCTGGCCGCCGAGCACTTTGATGATCTGATTGGCCGCCTTGGTCTGCGACTCCGCCAGTGCGGCGTCGGAGTAGAACGCCATGTGCGGTGTCGCCAGCAGACCGGATACGCCGTCGAGCTTCGCCGCGTCGACCGGCTCGGTCTCGAACACGTCGAGTGCGGCCGCCCGAATACTCCGGTCGCGGAGCGCGTCGAGCAGGTCGTCGAGCACGACCAGCGGGCCGCGCGAGGTGTTGACCAGAACGGCGTCGGACGCCATCGCGGCCAGCCGATCGGCGTTGATCAGCCCGCGCGTCTGCGGCAGGAGCGGACAATGCAGGGTCACCGCGTCCGACGTCGAAAGCAGCTCGTCGAGGTCGACGACCTTGACTCCCGCAAGCTCGGTGACGAAGGGATCATGGCCGACGAGCTGAGCTCCGAACGGGCCCATCAGCTCGGCGACGCGGCGCCCGATCCGGCCGAGGCCGACGACGCCGATGGTGGTGTCGGACAGCCGCTTGATGGGTCGGAGCTTGTCGATGCCCCAGCCGCCGCCCCGCAGGACGGCCTCACCGTCGGGCAGCCGCCGCAAGAGCGCGAGTGTCATCGCGACCGCGTGCGCGGCGACCTCCTCGACGCAATAGTCGGGCACGTTGGTCACCGCGATACCGCGCTCGCGGGCGGCGTCGAGGTCGATGTTGTCGACGCCGATGCCGTAGCGCGCGATGATCCGGCACCGCTCGAGCCGGCTCATCGCCTCGGCGTCGATTGGAAAGTACGTGTTGAGCAGCGCATCGGCGTCGGCCGCGCGAGCCAGGACGGTCTCCCGATCACCGGACGCCACCTCGAGGTCGGCGTCAGCCGCGGCGAGCAGCCCTCGCTCGAGATCGACCGAAGGGAAGACTTGGTCGGTGACGACGATCCGATAGCGGGCCATCGGCCTCACCGTCCCTGCTGCGCAAACCGTGCATCGTACATGATGTACGGTAGCAGGTCTTTTAGTCCTCTGGGAGGTCGGGTTGGCTATCGACGGTCTTGTGGATGTGGTCGAGGATGGTCGAGCGGGCTGCCGCGGCGTCGCCGCCTCGCACCGCCTCGAGCAGCCGTCGATGCTGGGCGTTGGCTTCCGCGAAGCCTCGGGTACCTCGGGTCAGCGCGACCAGGATGTAGAGCGTCGCGCTGTCTTGCAGCGACTCGACGATCGCCGCGAGCCGGGGGGATTTCGCCGCCTGGGTGAACACCCGGTGGAAGCGATGGTTGAGATCGATCCAGGTCACCGGATCCTGTTCGGAGTCGGCCACGTCGAGGATGGCGGCTGCCTCGGTGAGGTCGTCCTCAGTGATGTGGGCGATCGCGAGCTCGACGATCTCGGGCTCCAGCAGCTGGCGAAGTCGGTAGATCTCCTCGACCTCGGCATGGGTCGGGCTATGGACGATGGCGCCGCGATGGGCGTCCAGCCGGATCAGGCCTTCGGCCGCGAGATCTCGCAGGGCCTCTCGTACCGGCGTCGTGCTGACCCGCATCTGCTGGGCCAGGTCGGCCTGCACCAGTCGCTCCCCACCGGCGACCTGCCCGGTGAGAATCGCGCGGCGCAGTGTGTCTCGGACCAACTGGTGGGCTGTCCGGCGTTCATCGGCTCCGATCGCCAGGCTCACGGTCAGCGCCTCCCTCCGACCGTATCGCAGACTTGACACGTTCCATGACGCATTCTATCTGGTCCAGGACCGACATACGGTGTACGGGAGACCGCCGCGGTACATGTCACACGGCTCCTGCCGGGGGGTCACCGCTCTGAGCAGGGCGTTTGCCGCGCTCGAAGGTCTTGGTCATGTATGATGTAACATGTCTGAACGACCGACCGCTGCGGCCCGCGGTCACGAGGAGCCGAGATGCCAGACGGCCACCGCCACCGCGATCGACTGGGTGTGGCGGTCGTGGGCGCCGGTCGGATGGGCACCCATCGGGCTCGGCTGGCCGCGAGTCATCCCGCCGTCGGATTTCTGGCCGTCGCCGACGTCGACGCGGAGCGGGCCCGCGATCTGGGTGCCCAGACCGATGCTGACGTAGTCTCCGCCGATCCCGACGAGGTCATTGCCAACCCGCGGGTCGACAGCGTGGTGGTCTCGACGCCGGAGCCGAAGCATGCGGCGCCGGCGATTGCGGCGATCCGCGCCGCCAAGTCGGTGCTGATCGAGAAGCCGCTCGCGACGACCCGAGAGGACGCCGACGCGATCATCGCTGCCGCCCACGAACACGACGCCCTCGTCCGGGTGGGTTATAGCCAACGCTTCCGGCGCGACATCTTCCTCGGTAAGCGCTACATCGACGAGGGTCGACTCGGCCGAGTCGTCGGCGGTGCCAATCGGGTGCTCAACTCACGGGCCCAGGCGTTCGCGATTCTCGAGCGCGCCCACGTGAGCCCCGTCGTCGACGTCCTGACGTACTGGCTGGACGTCGTCGGTTGGTACCTCGAGGGCAACCCGCCCGTGGAGGTCTACGCCGCCGGGCACGGCACGGCGCTCCGCGAGCATGCTGGCGCTGACGGCCTCGACGACCTGACGACCGCCGTCGTACGGCATGCCGACGGCGCGGTCGTCTCGTACACGATCTGCTACTCACTGCCGGCCGACTACCCCACGCTCGGCCAGGGCACCAGGCTCGAGGTGATGGGGACCGACGGGGCGCTGCTGCTGGATCTCGACAACCGGCACAACGTGCTCGTCAGCGACCACGGGGTCGCGCACCCCTATGTCAAGGACCACACCAAGACGGTGGGGTACGTCGGCTCCACCACGTCGGGCGACTGGGCGCTCGGGCGGATGTTCGGTCCGCTGGCCGACGAGACCCGCTCCTGGCTCGACCACCTCGCCACCGGGTCGGAGCTGCATATCACCACACTTGAACAGGCGCGCTGGGCACTCGAAGTCGCCCTCGCCATGGAGACCGCGACCGCGTCCGGCAAGCCGGAACCCGTCAACCCGGTCTCCGCCCCACCGCTGCGATAGGAGGCCGGATGGACACGATCGACGTGGGAGTTATCGGCACGGGCTGGTGCGGCGGCATCCGAGCGCGGACCGCTGCGGCGAGTCCTCTGGTCGGCGGCCTGCATCTGGCGGAGGTCGACACCGCGCGGCTCGAGGACATGGCCAAGGCGACCCGAGCCGTGACGGCGACCACCGACTACCGCGAGCTCCTCGCCGCCGACCGGATTGACGCGCTGATGGTCTCGGCCACCCCGGAGACGACGCATTATCCGATCACCAAGGAGGCTCTGGAGGCGGGCAAGCACGTCCTGCTCGAGAAGCCGATCGCCCTCACCCTCGACGAGGCCGACGAGCTCGTCGCCCTAGCGGAGCAAAACCGGCTGAAGTTCACGATCGGCTACTCCCAGCGGTTCAACGCCAAACAGGCCCTCGTCAAGCGCAGCCTCGAGGACGGCACGCTGGGCGAGCCGGTGAGCGCGCTGGTGAGTCGCCACATCACGCGCAAGCTGGGCGACAAGATCGCCGGTCGCATCGTCCTGTCGCCCGCCGCGATGGAAGCTACTCACGACATCGACTTCCTGCTGTGGTGTATGGCACCGGCCCGGCCGGTACGCGTCTACGCCCAGGCGGCCCTGGGGGTGATGAAGGAGAAGTACGGCACCTCAGACACAATGTCGATCCTCATCACGCTCGACAACGGCGTCGTCCTCACGGTCGGCGCCGGCTGGACGCTGCCGCCGGGCTATCCCAACTTCTCGTCGACCTGGATGGAGATCGTCGGCACCGAGGGCGCTCTCCTCCTCGACGACTCGCATCGCGACATCATCCTCAACACGATGGGCGACGGGATGCGGCTGCCGCTGTCTACCATGCCCGGCGAGGAGGTCGGCCATGTATACGCCGGGCCGATGGAGCGCGAGACGACGTACTTCCTCGAGGCCGTTGCCTGGGACCGTGAGGTTCTCGTGCGGCCCGACGAGGCGCGCCGCGTGATGGAGGTTTATCTCGCCGCCGATCTCTCGGCTGCCGGCAACCAGCCAGTCGAGCTTCCGCTGAATCGCGAGGATGCCGGGGTCGCCCACGCCACCGGGTCCGACTGACTACGGGGCGGCTTCCTCACGATCGGTGTGGCTGGCGTCCTCGATCTCGCCGACCAGCTCCTCAACCATGTCCTCCAGCGCCACGACGCCGAGTGTGTGGCCGTCTTCGGACACCCGGCCGAGATGGTGGCCGGCCCGCTGCAGCGTGGTGAAGGCGTTGGTGAGGGAGAGGTCGGCGTCGATCGTGGCCATCGGGCGCACCAGCCGAGGCGGCAGCGGCCCGCCGCGCCGGGACGAGTCGAGTCCGAGCAGGTCCTTGGCGTGGACGTACCCGATCAGCTCGGCTTCGCCGGCGTCGTCGGTCGCGAGAACGGGGAACCGGGAGTATCCGGTCGCGGCCACGAGTTCCTCGAGCTCGGCGACCGTGCTGTTGGGGCGGACGACGATCAGGTCGGCGAGCGAGATCGTGAGATCCCGGGCGGTGACCCGCTCGAGCCGCAGCGCCCGGAGCAGGCGCCGCTCGTCGTCGGGATGCAGCAGGCCCTCGGAGACCGACTCCGCGATCAGGTCGGCGAGTTCGGCGGGTGTGTACGCCGAGTCGAGCTCGCTCTTGGGTTCCACCCGGAACAGCCGGAGGACGCCGTTGGCCGCTGCGTTGATCGAGACCAGCACCGGTCGTAGGGCCCGTACCCAGAGGCCGATCGGCGGACCCAGCACGAGCGCGGCGCGAAGCGGCACGGCGAGCGTGAGGTTTTTCGGGACCATCTCGCCGATCACCATGTGCGCGTACGACACGATCGCCAGTGCGATGAGGAAGGCGACCGGATGCAGCATGCTGCGCGGCAGCTCGAGCGCGTCGAAACCCGACTCGAGCAGGTGCGCGAAGGCCGGCTCTGCGACCGCGCCGAGTCCGAGCGAACAGGCCGCGATGCCGAGCTGCGACCCGGCCAGCATCCACGACAGCTGGCGCATCTGGTGGAGCGTGATCCGGGCCGCCCGGTGGCCCGACTCCGCAAGGGGTTCGATCTGGTCCCGTCGGGCGGCGATCAGGGCAAACTGGGCGCCGACGAAGAAGGCGTTGCCGGCCAACAGGCCAACCGCCAGCAGCAGACTCATAGGGCGCCTCCTGCCGGCGTCAGCTCGACCCGGGCGATTCGTCGACGCTCCATCTGGGTCACCCTGATCCGCCACCCGTCGACCTGGACCGTCTCGCCACCGCGCGGGATCTGACCGTACTGATGGAGCACCAGACCGGCCACCGTGTCGTATGGCCCGGGCGGTGGGGTGAAGCCCAGCCGGGTCGGGAGTTCGTCGCAGCGCAGGAGGCCGGCGACCGACCAACTGCCGTTGGAGAGCCGAATGGCGTCGAGCTCCTCGAACCGGTCGTACTCGTCGCGGACCTGACCCACCAGCTCCTCGACGAGATCCTCGATGGTCACGAGCCCGGCCGTGCCGCCGTACTCGTCGACGACGATCGCCATCTGGAAGCCGCGGCGCCGCAGCTCAGTCAACAGATCTTCGCCGTGCAGCGACGCCGGCAGGCGGACTGGGTCGACCATGAGGTTCCGGAGCGGCGTATGGCTCCGCTTGTCAACCGGCACTCCGAACGCGTGCTTCACGTGGACGACGCCCACGACGTCGTCGATGTCGCCCCGGTGTACGGGGAACTTGGAGTGTCCGGAGTCGCGGGCCACGTCGAGCAGGTCGGCGGCCGTCTGTCGGTGCTCCAACGCCACCATCCGGACTCGCGGCGTCATCAGGTCACTGGCGGTTTTGTCGCCGAAGGTCAACGTGCGTCGCAACAGCGCCGCGACCTCGACCGGCAGCGTCCCCTCGATTGCGGAGGTGCCGATCAGCGACGCCAGCTCGCCCGGCGTACGAGCGGCCCGGAGCTCCTCCTGCGGCTCGTTGCCCGTCGCGCGCACGATCGCGTTCGCCGTGCCGTTGAACAGGGTGATGACCGGCCGGAAGAGTCGGGAGAAGCCGCGCTGGATCGGCGCGACGGCCAACGCGGTCGACAACGGTCGGGAGATCGCGAGGTTTTGTGGCACCAGTTCGCCGAACAGCATCTGGGCGAGGGTCGCCAGCAGCAGCGCGAACGCGAGCGAGACCGCCGCCGACTCGGGCAGTCCGAGGGCGTCGACGGCCGGGTCCAGGGCGTCCGCAATGACCGGCCCGGCCACGAATCCCAACAGCAGCGAGCACAGGGTGATGCCGAGCTGGGCGCCGGACAGTTGAAAGGACAGCTCACGGGTCGCGGCCATGACACGGACGGCCCGGCGGTCGCCGGTGTCGGCCAGGCGCTTGACCTTGGTGCGATCGACCGACGTCAGGGAAAACTCGGCAGCGACGAATAGGGCGTTGCCGACGATGAGTGCAGCAACCGCCAGCCACCCCGCTGCGGTCATCATGAGCGGACGCTACACGCCTCTCGTGATCGTCGCCCGGCGGGAGTCATTCGATACCGACCGACCGGGCAAGCTCTCGGAACTCGTCTGGCGTCAGCAGTTCGTGCTTTGCGAGTGACGCGTCCTTGACCGCGAGGAGAAGGTCGGCCTTCTGCTCCTCGGTCGCGGTCAGACCGTGCTGGTCCAGATGGTCGGCGATGTTGTCCAGCCCGCTGCCCTTGCCGAGCACGATCTCGGGCGGGTCCTGACCGACCAACCGAGGGTCGTACGGCACGCACTCCGTCACGTCGACGTCGCGGACGTTGCGTACCCAGGTCGCGATGATCCCCGACTCCACGGAGAACAGTCGGCTCCCCGTCACGGGCCGGTTGGACGGCTGCTCCACGCCGGCGATCTCGCACACCATGCGCGACAGCTTGGTCAGTTGGGTCGTGTCGACACCGCAGTCGATGTCATAGAGGGTTCGCAGCGCCATGACGGTTTCTTCCATCGGCGTGTTTCCGGCCCGCTCGCCGAGCGCGGCCAGCGTCGTCTGCAGGGTGGTGGCGCCGCAGGCGGCCGCGACCAGAGTGTTGGCGACACCGAGACCAAAGTCCATGTGGAAGTGGGTCTCGAGCGGCACGTTGAAACGCTCCCGTGACTGCGATACAAAGGTGGGCACCGCCTGGGGCGCGAGCACGCCGAAGGTATCGACCAGGACCAGGGCGTCCATGTGGCCTTCGGCCGCGACCTGTCCGACGAGCGCGAGGTAGTCCTCGAGGCTGGCCCGAGTCGAGTCGATCGGGAAGAACGAAACCTCGAGCCCTTGGTCGTGCGCGTAGGCGGTCGCCGTGACGGACAGCTCGATGGCGCGTTCGACGCTCCATTGGTAGCCGAGCTCGATCAGGTGGCGACTCGACGGCACTTCGCAGACGATCCCAGCGACCCCACAGTCGACGGCCCGCTTGACGTCGTCGACCAGGCAGCGGGAAAACGCGTAGACCTTGGACGGCAGCCCGGCATTCGCGATCGTGCGTACGGCCTTTTCGTCCTCGGCCGACACCGCCGGGAGACCCGCCTCGATCCGCTGGATCCCGGCGCCGGCCAACGCCTCGGCGATCCGCATCTTGTCGTCAGCGGAGAACTCGACGCCAGCCTGCTGCTCGCCATCGCGCAGGGTCACGTCATGGAACTCGACGCGTTCCGGGAACTGATAGTCGGCTACCACGGCGGCATCGTGATTCCACGGCGAGGTGAACCACTGCTCGGTGTGCCATGGCGTCTGCTGCTCGCTCATAGAACCGTCCAATGTTCGACTGTTCGACCGAATAGATATCATACATGATACATGTAACACGGTCATGTGACAGAGTGTCCTTGCAGGCTGAGGAGGACGCATGCGCGCACTCGTGTTGGCCGGAGTCGAGCGGCTCGAGGTTCGTGACGTGCCGGATCCGGTGCCGGCCGGCCGAGCGCTGGTCGCCGTCGAGCGGGCCGGGCTGTGCGGCACCGACCTCAAGCTCTTCGCGGGCATGCCCAGGGTCGACTATCCCCGGATCCTCGGCCACGAGCTCGTCGGCCGCGTCATCCGGGCCGCCGCTGCCGGCCGGGTCGCCGAAGGGACTCGGGTGCTGATCGATCCGGCGGTCGCCTGCGGACATTGTCACGTCTGCCACGCTGATCGCCCGAATCTGTGCCCCAACGGCGCTCTCATGGGTCGCGAGGTCGACGGCGGTCTCGCCGACCACATCGCGGTCGACGACCGTCAACTGTTGCCCGTCCCGGAGGGCCTGCCGCTCGACGAGGCGAGCCTGCTGCAGGTGCTCGGCGTGTGCGTTCACGCCCAGCGGCGGGTCTCGGTCTTTCCCGGTCAGATCGCCGCGGTTTTGGGGCTTGGCGTCGGCGGACTACTCCACACCCAGCTGCTGGCGGCCCGCGGCGTTCGGGTCGTCGGCATCACCCGGTCGGCTGGCAAGCGCAAGCTCGCTGAGGAGCTTGGCGCAGCGGTGACGTGCGCACCCGGCGAGGCTGCCGATCGCGTTCGCGAGGTGACCGACGGCCGGGGCGTCGACCTGGTCGTCGAGTCGGTCGGCACGATGGCGACGTTGGCCCAGGCGATCGAGCTGGCCGGGCCGGGCGGGACCGTCCTGCTGTACGGCATCGTCGCCGACGGAGAGGGGCGGATGCCGTACTACGACCTCTACTACAAGGAGCTCGACATCGTGAGCTCCCGGGCGGCCGTGCCCGGCGACTACGCGACGGCGATCGATCTCGTGGCGTCTGGTCAGGTACGGGTGGCGCCGCTGGTCTCGGGAACCTTCGGACTCGAGGACGGCGCCGCCGCGTTCACCGCGCTGCGCACCCGCTCCGACCTCATCAAGGTCCTGGTCGAGATCGGCTAACCCCGCCGCCTAACCATCCGCCGAGTGGCGCACCGTTGTCGCCGCGACGGGCGGGACGCGACAACGGTGCGCCACTCGGCGGGAGGGCGCGACGGGCGGGACGCGACAACGGTGCGCCACTCGGCGCGAGACTCGGCTCAGGTTACGCGGCGCTGCAGCCAGCTGCCGCCGATCAGGACCAGGACGCCGGCGGCGAGCAGGGTCGCGGCCACGGCCGACCAGGCGGACCGATACGACGCGTGGTGGACGAGGAGCCCGAAGCCGACCGGACCGACGATCCCGCCGGCGAACAGGCCGGTCCCGATCACGCCGGTGGCGGCGGCCGGCGCGGCCGGTATGCGTTCGCTGACCGCGAAGTTGAACAGCCCCGGCCAGGCCCATCCCATGCCGAAGATCAGCAGCGTGGCCAACAGCAGCCGCGCGCTCGACGTGGCTGCTCCGAGGAGGATGAAGCCGACGGCGCCGACGGCGAGCAGCCCGCTCATCACGCGAAACTCGGCGCTTCCGCAATGGTCGCCGAGCCAGCCCCACCCGACCCGACCGGCGACGCCGACCACACTGCCGACGGCCAGGAGCGTGCCCGCGGTGCCGGAGAAGATGCCCTGCGCCACGGCCGACTCGACGTAGAACGACGCCAGCGAGCTACCGGCGACCACCCCACAGGCGCCGGCGGCGGCGAGGACGACCAGTGGCCCGGTCGGGATCGGGTGCCGCTCGCGGACGGCCGACCCGGTCCGGCCGGGGCGCCCGGCGATGCCCCACACGATGAGCGGCAGGCCGGCGGCACCGGCGGCGGCGAAGGCCCAACGCCAGCCGACGGTGAGCGCGAGGATCGGCACGGCGGCGCCGGACAACAGCGTCGCCAAGGTCCCGGACGACTGCTTGATCCCGAAGGCCATGCCGCGCCGACCGGGTGGGATGCGCCGCGCCAGTCCGAGGTTGGTGGCAGGCAGCGCAAAGCCGTTCGCGAGGCCGGCGAGCATCATGCAGGCGACCACGTCGGCCCATGAGTCGGCCAAAGCGGCGATCGCCAGCATGGCGACCGTCGTCCCGGAGGCGGCGAGGGCGATCCCGCGATGCTCACCGATCCGCTCGACGATGCGGCCGCCGGGCGTGGCCGACAGCGCGGCGGTGAGGTAGTAGAGCGACGCCGCGACGCCGAGTTGGGTCTCGTCGAAGCGGAGCTCGTCGCGGATGAAGACCGCCAGCGCACCGAGGAGAAACACGGGTACGGCGGCGAGTGTGATGCACGAGGTGGTGACCGAAAGGGTACGGATCATCGGGGCTCGCGGGGCCAGATCCCGACCGCACCGGATTCGGCCAACCGAGCGATCTCGGTCTCGTCATAGCCCAGCCGGTCGGCGAGAACCTCGGCGGTGTGCTGTCCGAGCACCGGCGCCGGCTGATTCGGAAACGTCCACTCGTCGAACTGGATGGGGCTCGCCTGATAGCTGATTTCGCCGAGCGTGGCGTGCTCATAGCTGCGGACCTGTCCTCGTGCCCGCACCTGTGGATCGGCGAAGACGTCGCTGATGTCGTTGACCGGCGCGCCCGGGATGTCGTGCTTTTCGAGCAAGCGGACCCATTCTGCCTTCGTACGTTGACGAAACTCCGCCTCGAGGATCGACACGACGTAGTCGCGGTTGGTGACCCGAGCTCGGTTGTCGGCCGTACGCGGATCGTCCTTGAGATCGGGCCGCTCGATCGCGTCGCACAACCGCTGCCAAAACTTCTCCTCGCGTGCCGCGACCACGACGTAGCCGTCTCGGGTCTCGAACGCCTGCCACGGCACCATGTACGCGTGCGCGGTGCCCTGACGCGTCACGGGATCGCCGGTGTTGAGGTGATGCAGCCCGTCGTAGGTCAGCAGCGACACCAGCGCGTCGAGCATCGCGACGTCGGCGTGGTCGCCGGTGCCGTGGCGGCCCTGGCCGACCAGGCCGGCAAGCACCGAGATGCAGCAGAAGATGCCGCCGGCGAGATCCGCGATCGGGACACCGACCCGCGCCGGCGCCGAGTCGGGATCGCCGGTGATGTCGACGTGGCCGCTGAACGCCTGGACGACGAGGTCGAACGCCGGACGGTCCTTGGCCGGGCCGTACTCGCCGAAGCCGGTCACCGTCACGGTCACGATGCCCGGCTTGCGCTTGGTCAGCTCGGCGTGGTCGATGCCGAGTCGCGCCATGACGCCGGGTCGGAAGTTGTCGATCACGGCATCGGCCTGGTCGACGAGGCGGAAGAAGATATCGCGACCCTCGTCGCTCTTGAGGTCGAGGGCGACGCTTTTCTTGCCCCGGTTCATGAACAGGTGGATCGAGCTGTCTCCGTGCAACGGGGCGATCAGCGGGTTGCGCCCGGCGTCGCCGCGCAACGGCTCGATCTTGATCACGTCGGCACCGAGGTCGGCGAGGATTGTGCCGCCGTACGTACCGGCGATGACCTGACCCAGCTCGAGGATCGTCACCCCCGACAGCGGACCGCTCATCGCTCGCCGCCAGCCCCGGCGGCGGCCGCCCGCGCCAGGATCAGCCGTGCCACGCGCGCGACCGCGTAGTCGACCATCCGGCCGTCGACGCTGATCGACGCCGCCCCGTCGGCCACGGCGGCGTCGAACGCCTCGACGATCTTGCGGTGGTGGGCGACCTCCTCTGGCGTCGGCGTGAAGACCTCGTGGATCACCGGCAGCTGACCCGGGTGGATGGCGACCTTGCCGACGTAGCCGACTCGCTTGGCCAGCTCGCACTCGATCCCGAGGGCGTCGTTGTCGCGGAAGTTCATGAAGACCGCGTCCATCGGCTGGTCGATGCCCGCGGCTCTGGCGGCCACGATCACCTGCGACCGCGCATAAAGGAGTCCGGTGCCGTCCGGAGTCCACTCGCAGCCGAGGTCGGCCACCAGGTCGCCCTGCTCGCCCGACCCGAACAGGACCGAGGCCACCCGGGGGTCGGCGGACAGCAACGCATCGGCGTCGCGTACTCCTCGGGCGCTCTCGATCAGCGGCACGATCTCGATGCCGCCCGGCTCGCGGCCGCTGGTCAGCTCGAGTGCGGTGAGTGCACCGGACATCCGGCGCAGCAGGTCGGCGTCGTCGGCCTTCGGCAGCACGATGCCGGCGATATCGGCCTGCCCGGCCGCGACGACGTCGCCCCACAGCAGGTCGGTCTCGGCGCCGTTGGTCCGCACGTAGATCGGGACGTCGGAGTCCGGGAGGTCCCCGAGCCCTTCTCGCGCGGCGACCTTGGAGTCGAGGGGCACGGCGTCTTCGAGGTCCACGATGACCGCGTCGGTCCCGGATCGGACCGCCTTCTCGATCAGGTCCGCCCGATTGCCGGGTGTGAAGAGCATCGAGCGCAGCGCCTGCACGTCGTCACCTCGCCTACTTGATGGCCATCGGGTTGAGCGGCGATCCGACGGCGCGAGTGAACGGTAGCGGCGGACCACAGAAGCAAAACTCGTACGCACCATCCTCGGCGCAATCGGACGCCAGCGCCTCCAGATCGAAGATCTCACCGATCCACATCCCCATGTGGACGATCAGGACGATGTGGAGTGGCTGCATGACGTCGGGAGTCTCGTTGGGCCGCACCTCCATGCCCCAGGTGTCGGTCGCCACCGCGGCGACCCCGTGAGTCGCGAGCCAGTCGACCGCCGAGAGCCCGAGGCCAGGTGCCGGGCCGCCGGCGTAGTCGCCCCACGCTCCGGCGTCCCGCGCCTGCGCGATCGCACCGGTCCGCACCAGGAGGATGTCGCCCGCTCCGACCGAGACCGCGGCGGCCTGGGCCGCTCGGTCGAGATCGTCGGCGCCGATGACGGTGCCGGGCTCGAGCCAGGGGAGCCCGAGGTGTCGAGGCAGATCGAGGAGTACGCCGCGGCCGACCATGCTGTCGGCGCCGTTGCTTACGTCGTTCTTCAGGGCGCCCCAACTGCTCACCTGCGCGGCGTCGTACCCGTTGTAGATCTTGCCCTCGAAGACGACATGGCCGAGCGCGTCCCACTGCGTCCCGCACTGCAGCGGCATCATCACGACGTCGTCGGTGCCCCGGAAGTGCCGGTCGACGCCGCCGTAGAAGTCGCGAACCGAGGTGCCTGCCACGGCGTCGGCGCCGTCGCGCACCATCAGATGGATCGGGTTGAAGCGGTTGAACGCGCCGTTTTGCGGGCCCGCCTCGTCGTAGGGCAGGGCGAGCGAGATCGGTCGGCCCTTGCGGACCAGCCCGGCAGCGCGGATCACGCACTCCGGCGTAATGAGATTGAGAGTGCCCCGCTGGTCGTCGTCGCCCCACCGCCCCCAGTTGGAGTAGGTCGTGCACATTTCCCGGACGGTTTCGATGCTCGGTTCGCCCACGTGATCTCCACGACTGTCAAACACGGCTGGCCGTCAGCATGAACCTGGCCGATGCCGCTCCTGGGTTGAAGGAGTGCCTAGCCATACCGTGTGCCGGTTAGGTATCATACATGATGTTCGATATTGATTGTATGCCGACGGAGATCGGGGCTGATGACGACGGGTCGCGGCCGCGTCGGGAAGCCGCGACCGAATTCGTGGTTCATCTGGCTCCTCGCGGTCTCCTTGCTGGTGCACACATCGGTGGGAGTGGCGCGGCCGATGGTGTCCTACCGCGTCCTCGAGCTCGGGGTCTCGGCGAGTTACCTCGGCGTCGTCTCCGCGATGTTCGCCGTGGTGCCGCTGGTCGTCGGCATCACGATCGGTCGGTGGGTCGACCAGTACGGTCCTCGCCGGTTCCAGATCGTCGGCGCCGTCATGCTTGCGGTTTCGGGCCTCGGGCTCGGTCTGCTCGACCGGATGGCAGGCATCATGGCGATGTTCGCTCTCTGCGGTCTTGCCCACTTGCTGATGATGGTGGCAACCCAGACCACGGTCGCCAACGAGAGCGACGACGACACGATCGACCGGTGGTTCGGCTACTACACCTTCGTCGCGTCGATCGGCCAGATGCTGGGCCCGCTGATCGGGGGTCTGGTCGCCGGTGGAGTCGGTGGGGTCGACGGAACGCGAGCGGCCTTGCTGGTCGGCGGCGGCATCGCGGTTTTGTGCGTGCCGTTGGCCGTCGCGATCCCGAGCGGCGTCGGCCGGCCGCGTCGAGTCGAGGGCGACGCCGAGGGTGACGCCGACGCCAAGCCCGTCGCCGCGATTCGGTCGGTCCTGTCGACGCCCGGCCTGACCGGCTCGCTGCTGGTGAGCTTCATCGTGATCGCCACCGTCGACATCCTGACCGTCTACCTCCCGGCGCTCGGCGAGGAGCGAGGCTGGTCGGTGGGCGCCGTGTCGGCACTGCTGGTCGCGCGGGCGGCGGCGTCGACGGTGTCGCGGATCGGTATCGGCTGGATGGTGGCGCGAGTCGGCCGGATCCGGCTGCTCTTCTTGGCCGTGTTGATCTCCGGCCTTGCGGTCGTCGCGCTGCCGCTGGCGGGATCGCTGCCGGCCGCCATGGTCGCGATGGTGGTCGCCGGCCTCGCCTTGGGTCTGTGCCAGCCACTCACGATGGCCTGGGTAGCGACCGAGACGACACCGCGGGCCCGCGGGCGGGCGCTGTCGGTGCGGATCTCGGCCAATCGGCTGGGACAGGTGACGGTGCCCGCGGCGGCTGGCCTGATGGCGGGGTTCGCGGGCACGGCCGGCGTGCTGGGTGTCGTCGGTTCGGCGGTCCTGGCCACGGGAGTGGTCGTACGCCGAGCAGACGGTCGCTAATCAAATATGCTGTAAAGTGCTTCATGTGTGATCGCCCGGCGGTGCTCGCGCGTCAAGGAGGCCTGCGTGACGACGGACAGAGGAGTGATGCCGGTCGACTGGGAGGCACGCTTCGATCCCGGTCGGATGCTCCAGGCCCGGCTGCAGCGCGGCAAGGACGCCCTCGCGGCCTCCGAGCTCGACCTCCTCTTCGTGTTTCGACCCGAGGACTGCCGTTATCTCACCGGTTACCGTCACCACCTCGGTCCGGCGTTCATCCTCGGCAACGCAGTCGTCGTACTCGCCAAGGAAAGCGAGCCGATCCTGTGGACGATGGACTACGTCCATTGCCGCGAGCGCATGACCTGGATGAGCGACGACCAGCTCCAGCCGCGAGCCAACTTCCGCGAACCGATCGGCATGAAGCGCTGGGCCGCCCAGGTCGAGGCGCAGGTCGGATCGCTCGCCGGCAAAGTCGTCGGCGTCGACCTCTGGAGCCCGACCCTCGAGAAGGAGTTGCGGGAGGCGTTCCCTAATACGGAGTTTGTCGACGGCTACGACAGCGTCCTCATGCGAGCCAAGGAGATCAAGACCGAGGACGAGAAGGAGTGCCTGCGGATCGCCAACGTCATCACCGAGGCCGCGTTCGACGCCGCGCTGCGTTTCATGAAGCCGGGTGTCAAGGAGTGTGAGGTCCTCGCGGTCGCCTGGCAGACCATGACCTCGCTCGGCAGCGAGTGGTCGCAGTGCCAAAACATCGTCTCGTCCGGTCCGTACACCGCGCCCTATCGGCGGTTCACCTCCGACCGGATCATGCGCAACGGCGATCTCGTCATCATCGACATCGGCGCCTGCTTCAACGGCTACTACGGCGACCTGACGCGGGTCTACGTCTGCGGCAACGTCAAGCCCACGCAGGAGCAGCGGGAGGTCCACCAAAAGGTCTACGACGCCCTGTTTGACGCGGCCGCCGCGACCCGACCGGGGGCGACCAACGCCGACGTCTTCGCCGCGGCCGACCCGTACGTCTTGGACAACCTCGGCCACGGCGCCGGGACCAACCCGTGGGAGCCGCCGTTCTTCAGCCCGGCCTCGAAGGAGGCGCCGGTCACGCTGAAGGAGGGCATGGTCTTCAATCTCGAGCCCTACTTCGGCTCGCCCGACGTGGGTGGCGTCCGGCTCGAGAACGACCACATCGTGACGGCCGATGGTGTCGAGATCTACACGACGTACCCGTTCGACGAGCGACTGGTGATCGACGTGCACCCGCTCGACGTGTCGACCGGCCGTACTCGTGGCACCCAGCCGATCGTGGGCATCGCATGACCGAACGCCGCTCGCCTTGAGCCCCCGCCGAGGTGCCCGCCCCGAAGGCGCCGACGCTTCGGAGCGTACGAAGTCGATGGTCGTCCTCGTCGTCGGCACCGCGGTCCAGGTGAGCAATGCGACCGGAGTCGCGTCATTCGCCGTCCTCGCACCGACCTTGGTGGCCGAGACCAGCCTGACGACGACCGACATCGGCCTGCTGGTCGGTGCGGCCAACGTCGGCGGCGTCCCGGGTCTCGCGGCCGCGACCCGGGTCACCAAGGCGCTGGGTGCCGGCCGAGTCATCGCCTTGAGCGCTGTCTTCTCGGCACTGAGCCTCGCCGGGGTAGCGGCGTTCACTCCCCGGTGGGGCATGGTCGCGGCGGTGGCTTCGGTGAGCGTGTTCGGCGTCGCCTGGGGAGTCAATACGGTGAGCGCCGGTGGGCTCGTGATCGAGAGCGCGCCGCATCGCCGCCGGGCACTCTGGAGCAGCCTGAACCAACTCGGGCTTCCGGCCGGCGGCCTGGTCGCCGGCATATTGGTGGCGTTGTTCTCCTGGTGGGGCTGGCAGGGCATCTTCTACGTCGAGGCGGCGGCCTTCGCCGTCCTGGCGGTCCTCGCGGCGATGCTCCTGCCGAGTGCGCCCGCCGAGGTGGAGCCTCGGGTATGTACGCGATACCGGCCCGTGATCGCGGCCCGGATCGGCGGCTTCTGCATCGGGCTGAGCACGGCGCAGTGGGCGTTCGTCACCTACCTCGCGATCGAGCTGACCGACCGATTCGACATGGATTTCGAGGCGGCGGCGACGGTCTTCTTCTTTTCGCAGCTGGTCGGACTGAGCGCCCGTCCGGTGATCGGGCTCTACAGCGACTGGCGTGGTCCGCCGCGCATCCCCGTCCTGGTGCTCGCCGCCATCGGATCGAGCCTTGTGCTCGTGGTCTTTGGTTTGTTGCCGAGCGACCTGGACACCACGCTCCTCGTCGGCTTCATCCTCCTCGGATCCTTCGTCGTCATCGGATGGAACGGCGTGATGATGGTCGCCTGCGCCGAGGCTGGGTCGCCGCGCCAGATGAACGCGAACATCGCCACCGGCCTCACTCTCATGCGGTTCGGCAACATTGTCGGCCCACCGGTGCTCGGGGCCCTGCTGGTGTGGGCGGGCGCCGCCTGGGGATGGGGCGTGGTCGCCGCGCTGTTGGTCGTGGCCGGCGCCGGCCTGTGGTTCACCGGCCGGGCGCAGGCGCGATCCGGTGGGGCCGGCGCATGACACCGCCCGACCTGGCCGGCGCGTCGGTGGTCATCGTGGGAGCCAGCCAGGGCATCGGGGCGGCGGTCGCCGAGGCACTGGCCGCAAAGCGGGCGCGGGTGGTTCTGGCCTCGAGGTCGGCCGATCGGCTCGACGCGGTCGCGCAGCGCTGTGCGAGTGCCGGTGCTGCCTCGGTCGACACCGTCACCGTCGACGTGCGATCGCCCGACAGCATCGAGAGCCTGCGCGAGGCCGTAATCGACCGGCACGGTGCGCCGCGAGTGCTCGTCAACAGCGCGGGCACGACGTCGTCGAAGTCGGCGCTCGACCTCACCGTCGAGGAGTGGGACGCGATCCAAGACGTGCACCTGCGCGGGCCGTTTCTGACCGCGCGCGCATTCGCGCCGTCCATGGCGGCCGAGGGCTACGGCAAGATCGTCAACCTGAGTTCGACCTGGGCCGCAACGGTTGCGCCGGGACGAAGTGCTTACTGCGCGGCCAAGGCTGGGCTCAGTCACCTGACGGCGGCGCTCGCCGTCGAGTGGGCCGAGCTCGGCATCCGGGTCAACGCGGTCGCTCCCACGGCGACCCGGACGCCGTCGCGCCTGGCTCGGTTCGCCTCACAGCCGCAACTCGAGGGGTCGCTACGGGAGCGGATTCCGATGGGCCGGCTCGCCGAGCCCGCCGACGTCGTGGGAGCCGTACTCTTTCTGGCCGGAACCGAGTCCGATTTCGTCACAGGGCATACGCTTTACGTAGACGGCGGCTGGCGATTTTCTCGCTAGGCGAGGGCGAGGGCGGACCGGATTCGCAGGCGATGTCAGATATAGTGCAAAGTTGATATGCCTTAACCGATGTGGGATGGGAACTGGGGATGACGCTGGCAATTAGCCCGGGCGAACGTCGCACCGCGCACGAACTCGTCAGAGACACGCTTCGGCGGGCAATCCTCACGGGCCAGATCCCGGGTGGACAAAGGCTCGTCCAGGCCGACTTGGCCAAGCAGCTCGAAGTGAGCACGACCCCGGTTCGTGAGGCGCTTCGCGACCTCTCCGCCGAGGGCCTGATCGACCTCGACGCCCACCGGGGAGCGATCGTTCGCAGCCTGAGCAAGGAGGAGGTCGAGGAGATCTACTGGCTTCGCCAGCTCCTCGAGCCGGAGTTGATGGGGCGCGCCGTCGCTAACATCACCGACGAGCAGATCGCGCAGGCCGAGGCCATTCAAAAGAAGGCCGACAAGGAGAAGGATCCGGCCGCCTGGGTCGAACTCAACAAGGCATTTCATCGGGTATTCAACGTCGCCTCCAACTCCCCTCGGCTGGCCTCCATCGTCGAGAATCTGCAAGACAGCGGCACGGCCTATGTGCTGGCGTCCCTGGTGGCGGGGTCACGCAACACCACCGAGGCCAATGCCCAGCACCGCGAGATCTTGGCCGCGGTCCGCTCCCGCGACGTCCGAGCGGCGAAGAAGCGGATGCGCGACCACGTCCACAAGACTCTGGCCGGCGTGCCGGAGTTGGCCCGCGGCTCCTGACCCCCGGCGTCACCGTCAGCCGAACCACTGCCGCCGGTGCGCGGCCGACGGGTCGTTGGGGCCTGCACTGGTCGACTCGACGTAGACGGTCTCGCCGGGGGAGTCGATCGGTCGCTCGTCGAGGCGTTCCTTGAGCCAGTCGGCCACCATCGAGTGGTGGTCGGCGTACCACTGGTTGGCGTCGGTGCCACGCACGTTCGCCCCGTGATGCTGATCGGCGAAGACCCAGAGCTGCGCCGGTGCCTCGATCAGGTCGAACAGGTCGTAGACCTCGTCGACCGGGCTGCGCGGGTCGTACTCACCGACGGTGAGCAGAGTGGGCGCGGTGATCCGAGGCAGTACGGCTTCGAGTCCCATGTCGGCGATGAAGTCGTCGAGCTCGGCCTCCGTGCCGAGCCCGGTCAAGAACGCGAACAACTGCTTGTAGCGCGGTGACTCCTCCTCGAACAGGTGGTACTTGTCGCAGATCGAAGCCCACACGAGTGCGTTGGCCGCGAGCCGGTCGTCGGTCGCCGCGAAGCGGGCACCCCAGTACGACCCGAAGCTCAGCGAGTAGAGGGCGACCCGGTCGCCGTCGACCTCCGGCCGCCCGATCAGTTCGGTCAGCGCCGTGCTCGCGGCGTCCTCGTAGTTGTCGCGGGTCAGCTTGATGCCCCGAAGGCTGGACTCGCCCTGGCCGGGCCCGTCGAAGACGAACAGGTGCATGCCACGCTGGGTCGCGAAGTTGTAGAGCGGGTGCGGCACCATCTCCTTCGTCATGTCGCAGCCAGGGATGAAGAAGATCAGCGGCGCCGGCTCGTCACCCGACGCCAGATGCAGGGTCCCGGAGACGACCGTGTCGCGCCAGGCGATGTCGAGGTGTTCGATCCGGGTCGGGGACAGTCGGCGGATCTCGTCGTAGCACCGCAGCAGGCTGCCGTGGAGATACTTCTTCTCGTCGTTGAGGGCGAAGACCGTGTGTTGGGCGTTGGCGTAGGCGACGGCGGCGTCGAAGTAGAACTCGACCGCGGTGAGGTCGTGGCCCGCGTCGGCCTCGGCCTTGGCGATCCGCTCGAGCCGCTGGCCGTTTTTGCCGACGTGCTTGCTGATCATCGCGTGCATCTTGACGCTCGGCGGCAGCTTTCCCCGGCCGGGATGCTGGAAGTGGAAGACCCGCCCACTGTCCTTGATGGCGCGATCGAAGTCCCACTGCTGACCGTCGCGGCGAAGCCTGGCTCTACCTCGGGATGGGGCATCGTCCGACATGCTGGTCTCCTTCGCTCGTACGCAGGTGGCGGCCTGTCAGGCAATCTATACTATATATAAGATCGGAAGGAGTCGGGTGGAATGTGGGCGTACCGCTTAGAGGGCCCGATGCGTCTGGTCCGCCACGAGACGGCGCCGCCGCAAGAGGCTGAGCTGACGCCCGATGAGGTTGTCGTCCGGTTCCGCACCGGCGGCATCTGCGGCAGCGACATCCCGCGTTGCCGCGATGTCGGCACCGGCCCCGATCCCGAGCCGTTCGGGTCGTCCCTCCACGAGATCGTCGGCGAGATCGTGGCCTCCCGCTCGGACCTCGACGTCGGGCAGCGGGTCGTCGGATGGGCGACCAACTCGCGAGGACTGAGCGAGTACGTCCGGACGTCGGCCGACGAGCTCTTGGCGATCGAGCTCGATCTCGACGATGTCCATGCCGTGGCACTCCAGCCGCTGGCGTGCGTACTCCATGCACTGAGTCGGCTGCCGTCGATCACGGGCGCCCGGACCGCGGTGATCGGCCTCGGCCCGATCGGCCTGCTGTTCGGACACGCGCTCAAGGATGCCGGCGCCGAGTCCGTCGTCGGTGTCGATCCGATCGACCGGAGCGACATCGCCGCGACCTACGGGCTGGATCGAGTCGAGTGCCTGAGCAGTCGCAGCTGGTCGCGGCGCCCCGACGCGGCCGACGGATTCGACCTCGTGATCGAGGCTGTGGGCCACCAGGTCGGGACGCTCGAAGACGCCATCGCCGTGGCCGCTCCCGACGCGACGGTCGTCTACTTCGGCAATCCCGACGACGACTACTACCCGATCCGGCTCGGGGCGATGATGGACAAGCGCCTGACGCTGCAGGCGGGTCGAACCCCGATCGTCGGTCGCCGATCGGCCCTGCGTCGTGCGGTCGACTACCTGGCGCGCTATCCCGACCTGTTCGCGTCGTACGTCACCGACGTGCTCCCAGTGGATCAGGCGTCGCAGGCGTACGAGATCGCGAGCCGACCGGCCCCGAGTCGGCTCAAGGTCGTCATCGACGGGGTCACTTCACCGACCCGGTCGTGATGCCGGCGACGATGTACTTCTCGATGCGGGCGTAGACGAGGATGAACGGCAGGATCGTGAGGACCGTGAAGGCCGCCTCGGCCGGGTAGTTCTCGATGCCCTGGATGCCCTGCATGAGGTAGAGCTCATAGGGCAGGGTCCGCTTGCCGGGCGTTGTGGTCAGGACGAGCACCAGGGTGAACTCGTTCCACGCCTCGCGGAAGGACAAGACGCCGATCGTGATGAGCGCGGGCAGCGAGATGGGGAGCACGATGTAGCGCATCCGCTTCCACATCGATGCGCCGTCGACGCTCGCCGCCTCCTCGAGCGACGGCGGGATCTGTTGGATGAAGCCGACCAGCAGCCACACCGCGAGCGGCACCAGCATGCCGGAGTAGACGACGACCAGGGTCAACCGCTTGTCTAGGGCGCCGAGGGTGACGGCCAACTGATAGAGCGGGATCATCAAGCCGAGGCTCGGCACAAGACGGGGGATCAGCGTGAACAACAGCAACAGGTGCCGGCCTCGGAAGTTGAACCGAGCGAACGCGTATGCCGCCGGCGTCGCCAGTGCCACCGTCAATATGGTCGTGCCCAAGCCGACCAGCACGCTGTTGACAAAAGCGCCGCGGAATCCCGGTCGCTCGATGACCTCCCGGTAGGCGGCGAGCGACGGATCGTTCGGCAGCGCGCTTGTCGAGCCGAAGACCTCGCCACGCGTCTTCAGCGAGATCATCACCGTGATGAAGAACGGGACCAGCGTCCACAGCATGAGGATGACGAGCGGGATCCACAGCAGGATCTGGCGAACAACGCGACCGAATCCGGACGAGCCGGTCGGTCGCCGCTCGGCCGGGACCTTCGGCGGGACGGTCGTGGTGACCTCGGTGTCAACCGTCATCACTCCACCGTCCCGTAGCGCCGAGCGAGCCCGACATAGAGCAGCGTGAGGATCGCGTTGAGGATGAGGATGAAGCTCGCGATCGCCAGCGCCTGGTTCATCTCGAGGTCGGTGAACGCGGTGCTGTACATCTCCATCGGCATCGTCTGGGTCGCCTTCAGGGGTCCACCGCCGGTGAGGGCGAGCACCACACCGAGACCGGTCAGCGTGGAGTAGCTCATCCAGACCACGCTGATCACAATCTGCGGCGAGATCAGCGGCATGGACAGGTGCCAGGCCCGTTTCCAGCCGGTCGCCCCGTCCACCTTGGCGGCGTCGATGTAGGAGGTGTCGATCGTCTGCAGACCCGCGAGCAGCAACAAGATGGTGAGCGGCAGGTCGGTCCACACCTGGCAGAAAATGACCACGCCCATCGCGAGGTTCGGATCGGCGAGCCACGACGGACCGTCGAATCCGAAGAACTCGATCGTTCGGTTGAGCAGGCCGAAGTCGGAGTTGAACAACAGCCTGAACATGACCGCTGCGGCGACGTTGGAGATGATGTAGGGCGCGATCGTCACCGAGCGCAGGAACCGCAGTTGGCTCACGACGCGGTTGAGGGCGAATGCGAAGAACAGACCGAGGACCAATCCGACGACCACGCAGCCGGTGACGAAGATCGCCGACTTGGTGAGCGCGTCCCAAAATGCCGGGTCGTGGAACATCTCGGAGTAGTTCTCGAAGCCAACGAACTCCTCCGGCCCCCCGAAGAAGTCCGCCCGGTAGAAGCTCTTGTAGAGCCCGTAGATCACCGGGTAGGCCAGCAACAGGCTGACCATGATGATCGCCGGCGTGGAGAACAGATAGGGCGCGAGCTTGCTCTGACCGGCGAGGCCGGTGTCCCAGCGCCCTCCACCGCCCGGTTCACGCCGCCTGCGTCGTCGCCGACGCCAAGCGGCGCGCCGTATCCGGTCGCTGCTCAACACACTCACGACGACACCCCTTCGGTCCTCCCTCGCGGTGTCCGGCGGTCTAGTCGAGTGCGTCCAACTGCTCCTGGTACTTGTTCGCCAGATCCTCCGGCGACTCGTCGGTGCCTTGGACGATCTCGCCCCACAACTGTTCGAGAATCTCCTCGACCTCGCCGGTGTTTTGCGAAGCCGGCATCGACTCGGACTCGGTATAGGCCGTCTTCAGATCCTCGGAGAAGAAGGGCAGGATCTCGTTGAACCGAGGATCGTCGAGCGCCTCGGTTTGCCGCATCGGCACCGAACCGTTCTCCAACGGCTCGATCAGGTTGTCGGTCTCGGCGAGGTACTGGAGCACGCGGCACGATTCGGCCGGGTCGTCCGCGTCGACCGTGATCGCCCAGGTTCGGGGCTGCGTCACGTAGTTGCCGGTGAAGCCCGTGCCGCTGTCCTTCGGCAGCGGCGTGGTCATCCACTCCTGGTTGTAGTCGAAGTTGTCCACCTCGTTGAAGTCACCGGCGGTGGTGATGCCGTCGAAGATGAGGCCGGCGTTTTGTTGGATGAACGCACCGCGCGTCTCCGACTCACCCCAAGAGATGGCCTCCGGCGGGATCAGTTCGTCCGCTTGGGCTCGCTGCCAGAAGTCGATCACGTAGAGCGCCGCCGGGTCCGTCAGGTCGGGGGTGGACCCGTCGAACGGCACGCCCACGGCGTTGAGCATGCTCTTGAGCATGGTGACGCCCTCGCCGGCCAGCGCCTGCACCGTCATCGGGATCTTGTCGGGACGCGCCTCCTTCATCGCGACCATCGCGTCGTACATCTCCTCGAAGGTCTCGAACGGCGGCTCGACGCCGGCCTCCTCGAGCCAGGGCTTGTTGTAGTAGAGGATGTCGAAGTTCGCCGTGATCGACATGCCATAGGTCTCGCCGTCGAACTCGTTGTCTTCCCACGCGAGCGGCATGACCTTGTCGTAGAGCTCGGGATTCTCTTCCTGCCACTGCTCGCGACAGTCGTCGACGGGCTGGAGCAGGCCGGCGCTGTAGTAGGCCTCCATCAGGAAGGTGTCGTCCTGGATCACATCGGGCATGGTCTGCCCGGCCTGGCGCATCCGCAGCAGCTGTTGGAGGATGTCGTCGCCGTCCTGGACGTCCCAGTTGATGTTGGCGTCAGGTTGGTCCGCCTCGAGGCTCTTGAACTCGTCCGGCGGCACGTAGTAGTCCCGCGAGGACCAGATCAACAGCTCCCCGTCGCCGCCGCTGCCTGAATCGGAGTCATCGCCGCCCCCACAGGCGGCTCCCATCAGGGCCCACGCGGCGAGGAGAGACCCCGAGATCGCGATGCTTCGTCGTCCCCGCCGACCGCTGACGATTGCTTTCGTCCACATGGCTGTCTCCACACGCTCGAATCACGAGTAACGTACACCACACATCATGCATAATCCATCCCTCGTGACGGGGGAACACTAATGTCCAGATTGAGGCATATTTGAGCGGGTGATGACCGCTTAGTCACGCAAGCGAGGCCTTAATAGAGCGTCCGCCGCCAGCCACCGACCCTCGGCATAGACCACCGGATTGACGTCCAGCTCCTCGATGTGATCGCCGTAGCGGATCGCGATGTCGGAGAGCCGGGTGACCAGTCGGGCCAGCGCTTCCTCGTCGCCCGTCGGCCCGCCACGGAAACCTCGCAGCAGCACGCGACCGCGCAGCGAGCCGATCAGACGGGCGGCATCGGACGTCGTCAGCGGCGGTAGCCCCGCGGCGACGTCGTCGATCGCCTCGGCGACGGTGCCGCCGGTGCCGACGAGGACGACCGGACCGAACGTCGGATCGCGGACGATCCCCAGCAACATCTCGACACCCGGCACGTAGCGCTGGACCAGGAACCCGTCGACCTGGGCCGTCGGAGCCGTCGCCGCGAGCCCGGTCGTCAGATCCTCGTACGCGGCGGCGAGCTCGGCGGGAGTCGCGAGGTTGAGGCGTACGGCACCGACGTCGCTCTTGTGGGGGAGGTCCGTCGACACGGCCTTGAGTACGACCGGATAGCCCAAAGCGTCGGCGGTGCGGACGGCGTGTTCCGGTCCGTCGACCATCTGTCCGTCGACCGCCGGCAGTCCCATCGCCGCCACCAGTCGTAGGCTGTCGGCCTCGCTCAGCACCTCGTTGGCCCGGTTCAGTTGGTCCACGACCACCGGGTCGGGCGGCTCAGGCGATGGGTCGGGATCGCGGCGACGCGCGCCGAGTCGGGCTAGCCCGCTGACCGCCCGCACCAGGCTGTCGATGTCGGTGGTGACGGCGACGTCGGCCTCGCGGAGGACGCGGAGTCCGTCGGCGCCGAGGTCTCCGGCCAGCCACAGGTTGAGCAGCGGCTTGTCGGTCTCCTTCGCCAGCGCCGCCAACGCCACCGCTCGATCGTGGGTATGCGCGGTCGGATGGGGTGTCGAGACCGGGACGACGACGTCGTACGCCGGATCGTCGACGAAGCAGCGGACGACCTCGACGTACCGATGCGGAGCGGTGATGATGCCGCCGAGATCGGTCGGGTTGCCGCTGGCGCCGTGCTGGAGGTACGGGCCGAGGCGCTCCCGAAGCGCGTCGGACGGTTGCGGCAGCCGCAGGCCGAATCCGCTCGCCTGGTCCGCGAGCAGGACGGCGGTGCCGCCGGAGTGGGTCACGATGCCGACCCGGTCGCCGGCCGGCACAGCGGCTCGGGCCATCTGCTCGGAGACGTCGAAGAGCTCGGTCGGCGTCGTCGTCACCGTGATGCCGAGCGCGTCGAACGCGGCGTCGTAGCGGCGTTCGGAGCCGGCGAGGGCGCCGGTATGGGTACGCATGACCCGCTGGCCGATCTCGCTGCGACCGATCTTGCAGACGACCACCGGCTTCTCGGCGCGGAGCGCGGCCCGAGCCGCGGCGACAAACCGTGGGCCGTCGCGGACGGTCTCGAGCACCAAGGCGATGGCGCGTATGTCGGGGTGGTCGACCAGATGTTGAAGGGCCTCGCCCGCGTCGACGTCGGCCTCGTTGCCGGTCGAGATCGAGAGGGCGAACCCGCTGTCACGCTCGGCCGCCAGGTTGTGCAGGAAGCTGCCGGTCCCGCCGCTTTGGGTGATGAGTCCGACCGGACCGGGGCGGAGCTGGTCGGCCGGCCGCTCGAGGCAGGTCAGGAAACTCAGGACGGTGCCGGCCGACGGGTGGATGACGCCGGCGGAGTTGGGTCCGAGCAGCCGCAGGCCGTGTTGGCGGGCCAGCTCGACGATCTGGGTCTGCAGGGCCGCACCGTCGTCGCCGGACTCGGCGAAGCCGCCGCCGAAGAGGATCGCGGCGCCCGCGCCCAGCTCGCCGGCGGTCCGGATGACATCGGGAGTGGCCGCGGCGGGTACGGCGACGATCACCACGTCGGGTGGCGTCGGCAGATCGGTGAGAGCGGCGACGACCTCGATGCCGTCGACCTCGGGCCGGTTCGGGTTGACGCCCCATACCGGTCCGGCGTACCCGAACCGCCGAAGGCTCGTGAGCACCTTGCCGCCGTGCTTCGACGGGTCGGCCGACATCCCGACGATGGCGACCGAGGCGGGCGCGACGAGTCGATCGAGGCCCGTGCGCTCGGTCACGGGGGTCGCTCCCGGGCCAGCACGTTTTCGGCCCGTCGGACGTTGGCCTTGTCGACCATGTCGCCCCGGTAGCGGAACACCCCCGTACCGCTGGCTCTGGCCTTCTCGAACGCCTCCAACAGTCCTCTGCTGTAGTCGACCTCCTCGGGCGTCGGGGTGAATGCCGCGTGGATCGCCGCGAGTTGCCTCGGGTGGATGGCCATCTTGGCGACGAACCCGAGTCGGCGAGCCAGCCGACACTCCTTTGCCATCGCCAGATCGTCGTCGACCTGCATGAAGACGCCGTCGACCGGCCAGGCGAGACCGGCCGCTCGCGTCTCGCACACGAGCTTGCTTCGGGGATAGAGCATGGCCTCGCCGGCCGGGGTCCATTGCCCGTCGAGGTCGGCCATGAAGTCGCCGTCCTCGCCGCTCGAGAACGCGAGGCCCACGACCCGAGGCGAGGCGCTCGCGATCTCGTACATGAAATGCAGACCGCGACAGCTCTCGATCTGTGCGAGGACCACGAGGGATCCGGCCTCGTGGCCGGCGGCCGGTTCGCGCTGTGCGAGCGCCTCGTCGAGTGCGGCGATCTCGTCGGCGGTGTCGACCTTGGGCAACACAATCCCGAAGAGCCCCGGCCGGACGACAGCGTCGAGATCGGCCTCCAGCTCGCCGGTCGACGGATGGTTGACGCGGACGAAGGCCGGTGGGCTCTCGCCGGCGTCGTCGAGTGCGGCGGCGACGGCGACCCGTGCTTCGTGCCGGGCCGACGGCGCGACCGCGTCCTCGAGGTCGAGGATCAGGCTGTCGGCACCGGACCGCCTGGCCTTCGCCATCATGTCGGGGCGGCTGCCGGGCGTGAACAGCAGGCTGCGCAGGGCCGTGACGGGTGTCGCTGTCATGACGGCCACGCGACGGCGACCCGACCGCGGTTGCCGTCGACGGCGACGAGCGGGGCGCCGTCGACGCGGTCGAGAGGCGGGAGATCGCACCCGACAACCGTCGGGACGCCGAGCGAATGGGCGAACTCGATGAGGTGGGCGGCGGTGCTGCCGGCCCGGGTCACGAGGCCCGCCGCGTTCCACAGCAGCGGAGCCAGCGCGGGTACGGGCTGCCGTGCCACGAGGACGGTTCGTCCCGAGGGGGGCGGCTGCGCCCCGGTGGGGTCGAAGACGTACGGTCGGCCGACGCCGATGCCTGGCGCCGCGGGCGTGCCGTACGCGTCGACACCCGCGGCCAGCACCGCGTGTACGGCGAACGGCTCCCACGTGTCGACGCCCAGCCGGCTGGTTGCCGGAGCCGAGCCGTCGCGCAACGCCCGGTCAAGTGCATCGGGGGAGAGCCGCCAGAAGGTGTCGGGATCGACGACGCCGCGCTCATGCGCCAAGCGGCGAAGGCCCTCGAGGTTGGCCAGAATCCGCCCGGCCGTGTGCGGGTTTGGACTCGGCAGGTTCCGAAGGGTCGCGAGAGCGGTCTCGAGCCGGTCGCCGCGGACTTGACGCAGCACGCGATCGGCTTCGGTGGCCGCGCCGCGTGGCGGACGGCGCCAGACCCACGACGTCAGCTCGCTGGCCAGGTCCCGGGTTGCGGCCAGCAACGCGATTGGGTCGGCGGGTGCCTGCGGGTCCGGCGCCGGGTCGAAGGCATCGACCGCGACGGCCCACGGCAGGATCAGCTCGTACCCGAGTCGCCCGGGGAACCGCTGCGTCAGCGCGGCGATCCGCAGCGCGACCCCTTCTTGCGCCGAGATGCCAGCGCCCCCCTGAGAGGACTCGTTGTGCGCAACACGCTCGGCATGTCCCGCCAGTTCGGTCCTCTCAGTGCTGCGCGACCGGATGCTCTGGAGCAGGTGCACCTGACCGTCGACTGCGGCCCACTCGATCAGCTGGTGGTCGAGGAGCCGCTGCACCCGCCGGGTCAGGGCGGCGACCTCGACCAGCAGGTCGCGCGGGGCGTCGGTCGCGTCGGTCCGGCCGTCGGCATCGACGATCGCGGTCATCCCTTCCACATGTCCGGCCATCAACGGCTCCAGCGGCCCACGGGTCGCGGTGATCTGGACACTGCCGTCGGATCGACAGCGGGCCGTACCGCCGATGTCGGGGGTGAGCTCCGGCTGCACCAGGACGGCGAGGCCCAGCCGGTACGGGTCGACGCCGACGTGCTCGGCTCGCTCGATGACGCCCATCTGGAACGCCGACCCCCAACAGCCGCGTACGGCGGTGCCAAGATCCTCGGGCCTGATGCCGTGGAAGCTCGAGAACGCGCCCGACCAGGTGCCGTCGGCTTCGAGCGGGCTGGACGAGCGCACGATGAGCGGCTGCGGGTAGCGCCGGGATCGCTCGTCGAGCTCGGCCACCAACTGGTCGTCGGGCCGGACCGTCATGGCGGTCAGTCGAGCCCGAGTCAGCTGGCGGCCGGCGAGCGCGGGTGCGACCGCGCGTACGACCGGCGCCGACTCGTCGACGGGCACGACGACGCCGGGAAGGGTCGGGAGCCCGTCGGCGGCGGCCATCGCGAGACCAGCGGCCTTGGCGCCGGCCACCGCCGGATCACGGGCCCGCGGATCCGACAGCTCGAGGCACCGCGCCATTAGTCGACGGTGATGATCTCGTGTGACTTGTACGTCGACACCAGGTCGGGGCCACTGTCGGTGACGATCAGCATCTCTTCGAGCCGGACACCGAACTCGTGCAGCTTGCCGTGCTGCGTCTCGAGGGCGAACACCATGCCCTCCTGGATCTCCTGCGGATGGTCGAGCGACCAGATGCGCGAGATCACCGGCTGGTCGTATTGAGCGAGACCGAGGCCGTGGCCCCAGAGGTTCGCAGCGGCCTGGTCCTCGTCCTCGTAGCCCCACGTCTCCATGGCGGACGGCCACTTCGACGCGATGTCGGCGGTCGTCGCGCCCGGGCGTACTGCCTCGATCGAGTCCCAGAGCCACTTGTGCGCGGTGTCGTAGTACTGCTTGTGCTCGTCGGTCGGTTTGCCGCCTACGCAGTAGGTGCGGTAGACGCAGGACTTGAAGCCGTTCCACGTCAGTGCCGCGAGGTCGATGATGACGAGCTCGCCGGGGCGGATGATCCGGTCGGAGAAGTTGCGCCAGTTGGGCCAGGCGTTGGGGCCGGACGACACGATGACGTCCTCGACGTCCTCCATGCCGGGGATCGAGTAGAGGTAGTTGAAGCCGAAGGCGGCGACCTCGTTTTCGGTCAGGCCGGGCTTGAGGAACTGGGTGAACTCGTAGTGCAGCGAGTCGCAGATCGCGCCGACGATCCGGACCGCCTTCTGCTCGTCGGGGCTCTTGATCGCGCGGGCCTCCATCATCGGCGTCATGCCATCGGACCAGGTCACGCCGGCCCGCTCGAAGGCGCGGATCATGTTGATGTCGATGAAGTCGACACCGATCGGCTTGTCCTTGACGCCGGCGTCCTCGAGGTCACCGACCAGCGCCTGGGTGAACTTGTCGACCTGCGCGGTCGAGGCCGGCCCGGCGGCGCCCTTGATCCAGGCGAACGAGTGCCGGATGTTTTCCTTCGGGATCCACGGGTTGTGCACCTCGAGATGGAATCCGATGTCGCCCTGCTCGTAGACGATCGGCTCGTTGCCCTCGGTCAACACGACGTAGCGCAGGCCTGGCTTGAGCCGGTTCCATCCAGGCGTGTACGTCGACGAGACGTAGCGCATGTTTTCGTCGTACATGAGAAGGAGGGCGCCCAGTCCGTGGCGCTCCATGGCGTCGCGGGCGCGGGACAGCCGCCAGTTGCGGACGTTGTCCCAGTTGATGCCCTCTTTCCAGTCGGAGCTCAGGCCACCGAACGCTTCCTTCATGGGAGTCCTCTCTCACGCTTGACGCAAACCATATATTCCATACGATGTGTAATCAACGGTTGGACTGGAGGTCGGGCATGGACCGGTTCGCGCGCGGCCAGTACCAGGTCGGATACGAGCAACGCATCGATCTCACGGCGCTGCGCTCCAAGCGGATCGCCAAGGCGCAGGCCGAGCGGGAGCACGACGAGCTCGACGCGATCCTGGTCTGGAAGGACGAAAACGTCCGCTACCTCACCGACCTTCGGCCACAGCTGATCTCCTGCAAGAGCACGGCGCTCAACGGTGCGCTGTTGTGTTCGGGCGCCGATCCGATCCTGTTCTGCTCCGGCGGTGAGCGCGATCGCGTCGACTACACGATGCCGTGGATTTCCGAGGTGCACACGATCCCGATCATCGAGGACCGCGGACTGATCGAGGGCTTCGTACGCGAGACGCTGGTGCCCGTACTCGAGAATCACGGCCTCACCAACGGCACGATCGGCATCGACGAGTGCAACACGAGCCTGGCGCTGGCCGTGCAGGCGGCGCTGCCCGACCTCGTCATCGCCGACGGCGACAGCGCGATGTTGCGGGCCCGGCGGATCAAGCTGCCGGAGGAGCTGCAGCTCATCGAGGAGGCCTGCGCCATCGGTGACGCGGTGACCGCGACCGGCCTCGACGCAGTGGCGATCGGCGTCCGTGAGATGGAGGTCGCGGCCGAGGCGATGCGGACGCTGTTTCGGCTCGGCGGCGAGTACGCGCATGTCATGACGCCGTTCGTCGCGTCCGGCGAGCACATGGCGCCTCCGCATCGAATCTCGAGCGACAAGATCATCCGGCACGGCGACATCGTGTTCATCGACATCGGGGCGTCATGGGGCGGCTACTACGGCGACATCGCCCGGGCCACCGTCTGCGGTAAGCCGTCGCGGCAGCAGAAGGAGATCTACACCGCGGTCTACGAGGGACTGCAGGCCGGCATCGAGAAGATGCGGCCCGGGTTCACCAACGAGGATGCGGCCGACGCGATCCGGGCCAAGGCTGCCGAGCACGGTCTCGGTGGCCGGTTCCTGTCGCTGTTCATCGGGCACGGCGTCGGCATCGGCGCCAACGAGCCGCCGTACATCGGGGAGTCGCTGCCCGGCGCGCCGATCGTGGACTTCGAGCCCGGCATGGTGTTCGCCGTCGAGCCGTTGATCTGGATGGACGGCGTACGTGGTGGTGGCGGGGTCCGGCTCGAAGAGATGATCGCGATCACCGAGGACGAGGCGCACGTCATCTCGCGAGCGCCGTTCGAGGATCGCCTGATGCTCTGACGGCGCCCCGACACCGCGAGTGGCGCACCGTTGTCGCCGCGGACGCCTCACGACGACGACCATGCGCCACTCGACCGCTACTCGGCGGGATGCGCTGTGCATCCCAATCAGGTACCATGGTGGTATGACCAAGCAGATCGCCGTGCGGCTCCCCGACGAACTGGTCGACTACATCGACCGTGTCGTCGCCGCAGGTGAGGTGACCAGCCGAGCTGCTCTTGTCATCGCCGCAGTCGACCGCGACCGTCGACGCCGACGCGCCGAACAGGACGTGGCGATTCTTGCCGAGGCGGCGGCCGACGGCGATCTCGACGAGCTGGCCGACTACCAGTCTCAGGTGCCGATGGCAGACCTCGACTGATGCGGCCGATCCACATCGCACAGCTGGACAAGGCACGCCCGGTGCTCGTCCTCACCAGAGACGCGGTGCGGCCCTACCTGACCCGGGTGACTGTCGCGCCGATCACCAGCACCATCCGGGGCCTGTCGACCGAAGTACCGGTCGGACGGCACAACGGCCTCGACCACGAGAGCGTGGTCAGCTGCGACAACATCGTCACCGTCCCTTCGGGCACGCTGGGCCGCCAGGTTGGCTATCTCCTTGCGAGGCAAGAACCTGACCTTGCGGACGCCATCCAGGCGGCGTTCGACCTCGGCTGAGAAACGACGCGGGTACGGTGAGGTTGTGGTGCCCCGAGGGGCCAGGCACGCCGCCGTACTGACGCTGGCCGCAATCGCGCTGCTCGCCGGGTGCGGGCACGACGGCTCGGAGTCGGAGGCGTCGTCGGACTCCGAGACGCCGGCCAACCCGAGTGCCCCCGCGAGCCCGACCGAATCCGAGCCACCCGAGATGCCGACGGAGGATCCGATGCCCGAGGGCGGACCGCTCGCCGCCGCGATCGCCGATCTGTCCCGCGACACCGGCATCGACCCGGACGACATCCAGGTGGTGTTGAACGAACCGATCACCTGGCGCGACGGCAGTCTCGGCTGTCCCAAGCTCGGGATGATGTACACCCAAGCCCTGGTCGACGGCTACCGAATCGTGCTGCGAGCCGGCGGTGACGAGGTCGCCTACCACGGCAGCAACGGCCGGCCGCCGTTCCGCTGCGACCACCCCGACCCGAACGGCTCCATCCGAGCCTGATCAGCCGATGACCTCGGTACGCCGGGGCGCCTCGCCATAGACCTCGGGATTGAGGACGTCGAGCGGGCGTACGCCGTCGAGGAATCGCTCGATGTTCTCGACCGTACGCAGGGCCATCTCCTCCCGGGTCTCTCGGGCCGCGCTGCCCATGTGCGGTGTCAGCACGACGTTGGGGAGGCTGCGCAGCCGCTCCGACGGCCCGGTCGGACCGGGCGTGTGGGTTTCGTGCTGGTAGACGTCGAGACCGGCCCCTCGGATGCGACCGGCTGCGAGCGCCTCCTCCAACGCGGCTTCGTCGAGTACGGGCCCGCGCGAGGTGTTGATCAGGATCGCATTGGGCTTCATCGACGCGATCAGCTCGGCGGTCACGAGACCTTCGGTGTCCTTGGTCAGCGCCGGGGTCAACGCGACGAAGTCGGACTCGCGGAAGAGGTCCGTCAGCGAGCGGTATTCGGCGCCGAGGCTGGCCTCCTCGACCGGAGACAGCTGCGACCGCTTCGTATAGACGATCCGCATCCCACAGGCCCGCGCCCGCATCGCGACGCCGGTGCCGACCGTACCCATGCCCACGATGCCGAGCGTCGCGCCGAACAGCCGAGTGCCAAGGAACGCCTGGGACTGGTTTTGTTTCCACTCGTCGGCTCTGAGGAATCGATCGGCCTCCGGCAGGCGCCACGCGGTCGAGATCAGCAGGGCGAACGTGAACTCCGCGGTCGTCCGGGCCAGGCCGGTGTTGGGGATGCCGGTGACGGGGATGCCGCGGCGGGTCGCTCCGGGGATGTCCACGAACGTCGCGGCGACGTGCATCGCGGCGATGAGCTTGAGCTCGCCAGCGGCGTCCAGGACCTCCTCGTCGTAGTCGATCTCGCCGAGGGCGTACAGGATCTGCTGGTCGCGTACTGCGTCGAGCAGCTGGTCGCGCTCGATCCGTCGGTCGAGATGCTCGAACACCGTGACGTCGCAGCGCTCGCGCAGCCGGTCGACAGCCGCCTCAGGAATCGGTTGTGGGACGAATAGCTTCGGCTTGGTCATCGGACTCCTTCGGTGGTGGGTATGCGGATCGACTCCAGCTCCGCGCGCATGCCAAGGCCGTCGGCGAGCTCGGACAGAGCCGTCCACACCTCGTGGCGCAGGGTAAGGCCGTCGGCGCGGGCGTGGGTTTCGCGTTCGTGTTCGGGTTCGCCGGGCACGAAGATGCGATCGACCCCGGGTGCTCGCGGTGCCGCGATGATCTCGTCGCAGAGCGCCCGCATCCGTTCGGCGAACTCCGGTCCGACGTCGATGGCCAGCAGGAAGTAGCCCACGTCGGCCGGCGTGTCCGGGGCATAGAGCCAGTTGCCGACGCCGCTCACCATGGCCGATCCGGAGAGTACGGCAACCAGCGTCTCGATCATGAGGGCGAGGCCATATCCCTTGTGGTCGGCGAACGGCAGCAGCGCCCCGCGACGTACGAAGAAGTCGGCGGGGTCGGTCGTGGGCTCGCCGTCCGGATCGAGAATCCACCCCGGAGGCACGGCGTCACCGGTTTCGACGGCCATCCGGACCTTGCCGCCCGCGACCTTGCTCATCGCGATGTCGAGGACCATCGGCGGCCCCTCGGCACGCGGAGCACCGAACGCGAGCGGGTTGTTGCCGATGCTGCGGCGGCCCGATCCGGTGACCGCCATGATCGGCGGCGTGTTGGACAGGGCGAGGCCGATGCATCCGGACTCGGCGCAGGTCAGCGCGTAGTGGCCGGCGGCGCCGAAGTGATTGGCATTGCGCACCGACACCGCCGCGAGGCCGTGCTGTCGGGCGCGGTCGATCGCCAGCTGGGTGGCCCGCGCGGCGATGGCCGGGCCGTGTCCGGCGCCGCCGTCGAGTACGAGATGCGCGCCCCGGTCGAGCACGGTCGAAAACTGAGCGTGAGGGTTCGCACCGCCGTCGTGGAGTTGCTCGACGTACCGGTTCAGGAACCAGATGCCGTGGCTCTCGATGCCGCGCAGAGTCGTGCGGGCCAGGACGTCGGCCGCCGCCGCGGCGTCGGTCGGCTCCAGGCCGGCTGCCTCGAGTACGGATCGGGTGAAGGTCTCGAGGCCAGCGGCGTCGACGGTCACGCCGGACTGCAGTGCGTTGGTCATGTCGCATATATTATGTGTGATCCTGTCGTACGGCAGGGGTGCGGCCCCACGAGAAGGGCATCTGATGACCGGACGTACGTTGCGCGCGACCCTGGAGGCCGACGGCCCGGCACTCGGCGCTTGGCTCCAGATGCCCAATCCGATCGCCGCCGAAGCGGTCGGTCGGCTGGGCTTCGACTGGGTCGGCATCGACACCCAGCACGGCATGATCGGTTACGAGTCGATGCTGTCGATGCTCCAGGCGATCGCGATCTCCGGTACGCCGGCGATCGTGCGGGTGTCGACCAACAACCCCGCCGAGATCGGTCGCGCCCTCGACTCCGGCGCCCAAGGCGTCATCGTGCCCCTGATCGAGACACCCGAGCAGGCCGCCCAGGTGGTCGACGCGATGCGCTATCCGCCGCGCGGCCATCGCAGTTGGGGAGCCATCCGCCCGGCGATGGAGCACCGGCCGTACTCTCCGGCGATCGGTGACGAGCTGGCAGTCTGCATCCCGATGGTCGAGACCGTGGCCGGAGTGGACGCGATCGACGACATCGTCGCCGTCGAGGGTGTCGACGCGATCCACGTCGGGCCGAGCGATCTGGCTTCGTCGGCCGGCCTCCCGCCCATGTTGGAGCTGCGCGATCCCGAGCATCAGCGGCTGGCCCAGCGGATCGCCACGAGTTGTCGCGAGGCGGGCCGCTGGGTCGGCATTCATCCCGCGTCGGCCGAGGTTGGGCCGTACCTCGAGATGGGTTTCAAGGTCCTGCCGATCTACCGCGACCTGCCGGCCTTGGAGGGTGGCGCCCGCGCTGCCCTCGACACGGCGCGGGCAGCCCGCCTCTAGACCCCGCCGGTCCGTGAGTTTGGGCGTGCCGGTCCGTGAGTTTCGGGCGTGTCGGTCCGTGAGTTTCGGGCCGTGGCACCGACCGTCTCTCGCGGATCGTCGGGTCGGAACTCGCGGATCGTCGGGTCGGAACGAGGTTGCGGGTCTGTGCCTCAGGGCTTGTGGTGCAAGTGCTCCGGGTTGCGGTCCGCTTCCGGGTCCTGCTCGGGCGCATACCACGGGTCGTAGCGAGGGTCGGCCGCCTGGACGTCGCCGTACTGGCCGGTGACGATGGCGCCCATGTTGTACAGCGACTCGCTGTCGTGGTTGAAGTATCGGCCGTGCGGGTCGAAGCTCGGAACAGCCGGCCAATCCTCGCGCTGGACGTCCTCCGCGCGGAACCGGTTGGCGCCGAACGTGTCCTCGGCCGGATCGTTGCCGAGCGGCGCCGGCATGCCGGTGCCGTCCCAGCCGCTGTCACCGAACTGGGTGATGGGATCGTCGGTCGCGCTGCCGACCCAAGTGTGGTCGTGACCGGTCCCCAGGTCTCCGGCATCGTCGACAGGTACGCCGGGGCTCGCTGACAGCACCAGGTCGTCGGCATCGAGGCCGTACTCGGGGGTGGCGGCGATGCCGGCGGTTGTGCTGCCGTACGAGCTGCCAATGACG
This sequence comes from Nocardioidaceae bacterium, assembly GCA_035630615.1. Classification (GTDB taxonomy): domain Bacteria; phylum Actinomycetota; class Actinomycetes; order Propionibacteriales; family Nocardioidaceae; genus DATFRX01. The sequence continues at coordinate 8,726 of DASQKI010000097.1, read as the reverse complement.
GTGAGGTGCGCGGGATCGTCGCTTCTGGAGGCTCGCAAACCCGAGACGTCGGAGACCAACTGCTGTGCGCCAGCCCGGGCCATGTCCTGGTTGAGCAGCCCGGCCGAATCGAGATTGCCCGGGGTGTAGCCGTTGGGTGAGTCGTAGCCCATCCAGTCCAGCACTGCGACCGAGTCGCCCCCGCCGGCCCACCGGCTCTCGTCGTACAGCTCCCCGGGCCGGCGAGGTAGGAGGCCCTGGACGCTGGACCCGACGCCGGGCACCATCAGGGCGACGTGGTCAGCGTCGTCGAGGTTGCCGGTGGCGATTGCGACCCGGCCCTCGCCACCGAAGGCGTACGGGTCGTAGATGTAGAGCTGGACGGGAACGGGCTGACCGGTGATCGGATCGACATGCGTCGCCCGGACCTTGAGCTGCTCCCGTACCTTCTCGATGTTCTTCAGCGCTCTGGCCTGCTCCGGCGTGAGCTCACCGTCTCGCTCGCGTGCCTTGAGCCAGTTGTAATCCTCGTCGAGGACCAGCCGGTTGGCCTCGTCGCGTACCTCGGCCGGAAGGCCGTTGGCGTTGCCCAGGAGCTTTGGATAGTAGGCGATGAGGCCGGCCTGCTGAGCAAGCGTCAGGCCGGCCCACCATCTGCGCATGGCTGCGGGGTCCCCGAGCTTCGGGCGGCGGGCCAGGGCCGCCCGGAGCGCCGGGTCGGTTGACGGGTCGAGGGGGAGGAGGAAGCCGTGGTCGCGGAGAAACCGCATATCCTCCTCGTTCGGCCCGCGCTCGAGCATGCGGGCGACCCGCGCAGCCTCGTCGTCGAGGGCCTGCTCGTACCGAGCCCGTTGAGCTTCCAGCTCCTGCAGCTTGCCGGCCGGGCCGCCCGGATCGAGGCCCCGCTCGTCATCATGGATCTGGGCGTTGATCCCGTCGACGCCGTTGTTGTAGGTCTTGACCGCCTGGGCGAAGAGCATCATGGCACCGCTGGCGAAGTACGCAGCGTTCGCGACGTTTCCGACGGTGACCTCGACCGGATGGGGGGCGACCTCCATCGGGAACCGAAGGGTGCCGTCGACCGCGTCGGTCGCCCGTCCCATGTCCTGTCGGATGCGACCGATCGTTGTGTTCCCGTCGCGAGCATGGCGGACCAGCTCGCCAGCGATCCCAATCACCTCGTCGATCGGGGTCGGGTAGTGCACGAAGTAGTCCGCCATGAGGATTCCCTGCGTCTCGTCGCATCCTTGACGTACGACGATCCCGCGCCTGACTGGTTCCAACCTGGAGGCAACCTGTGGTGCGTTCCCGGCGAAGAAGTGGGCGGGACGCGCATGGTCGGCGGGAAGAAGTGGGTGGGACGCGCAATGTCGGCGGGAGGAAGTGGGTGGGACGCGCAATATCGGCGGGAAGAGGCTGGGGACGCCACGCCCCCTGCTCGGCGGCGGGCGGCTTGACACCACCACGACTGATCCTATTTTATGCGTGATACATCATTTGCGGGAGGGACTTCCATCGTGCCTGTCATCGACGTACACGCCCACCTGACCCCCCAACGGTTCAAGGACGCGATTCGCGACGACGGCACGTGGCACGGCCTCGGCCCGAGGGCCGGCGAGTTGCACCGGCGCGGATTCAACATTTCGGTGCCGGAGCGGATCGCCGAGATGGACGAGATGGGCGTCGACATCCAGCTCATCACGCCGACCGCCGCGTTTTACCAGTACGACAAGGACATCGAGCTCACGACGACGGTCGCCCGCGAGTGCAACGACGAGATCGCGGAGATCGTCGGGAAGCATCCGACCCGATTCATCGGCATGGGGACGCTGCCGATGCAAGATGTGTCGGCCGCGATCGCCGAGTTGGAACGCGGGATGGGCGAGCTCGGTCTGCGTGGCGCGATGATCAATGACCACGTCAACGGCCACACGTACGATGACCCGGAGTTTCTCCCCTTCTTCCAGGCAGCCGAGCGTCTCGGTGCGATCGTCTTCTTCCACCAGGGTGGCGCGACCTGCGTCTCCTCGCGAATCGAGACGTACAGCCTGCCCAATGCCATCGGCAACCTCGCCGACCGGACGATCACGTTCTCGACCCTCGTCCACGGCGGCGTCATGGACGCGTGCCCCAACCTCAAACCGCTGCTGGCCCACGCCGGCGGCTATGCTGCGTTCGGCGCTGGTCGGCTCGACAAGGCCGCCGGTGCCTTCGAAGGCGGCTACCCCGAAGGCCCGCTCACACCGCCGTTCGGCTCCGAGTGGGATTACGAACTCAAGATCAGCCGGCCGCCTAGTACGTACCTGTCGCAGTTCTACTACGACTGCTGCACCTACGACGGGCCGGCGCTGCGATTCCTCATCGACCGGGTCGGCATCGACCGGGTGATGCTGGGCACCGACTACCCGGCGCCGATGTTCTCGATCGACCCGGTCCGGTGGCTCAACGGTCTCGACGAGCTCACCGCCGACGAGAAGCAGGCGATCCTGGCCGGCAACGCGACCAAGCTGCTCGGCCTCTCATAGCCGGGGTACGAAGGAGGCGGCCATGCGTACGCTCCGCTGGGGTGTGATCGGTCTCGGCCGCATCGTCAAGTCCACGATCGCGCCGGCGATGGTCGCCGAGCCGGAGTGCGAGCTCGTCGCCGGGGTGAGCCGCGACCAGGCTCGGGCCGACGCGTTCGCGCAGGAGTTCGGGGCGCCGTACGCGTACACCTCCTACGACGAGATGCTGGCCAACCCCGAGGTCGAAGCCGTCTACATCGCGACGCCCAACGCGCAGCACTTCGAGCAGGTCGTCGCGGCCGCCGAGGCGGGCAAGCACGTCTGGTGCGACAAGCCGATGGCGGTCACCGTGGCCGACGCCGTTCGCGAGGTCGAGGCGTGTGACAAGGCCGGCGTCAAGCTCGGGATCAACTTCCACAACCGGCAGCTGCCGTGGGTGCGTGACGTGAAGCAGATGGTCGCCGCCGGGGCGATCGGCGACGTCCGCACGATCCAGGTCGAGGCCAGCGCCGGAGTACGTCCGCATGAGGGCTGGCGCAACGACCCGGAGCTCGCCGGCATCGGGACGACGTTCAACGTCGGCGTCCACGTCTACGACTTCCTCAGCTACATCCTCGACTCCGACCCGGTCGAGGTGGTCGCGATGTGGGACGACGACAACTTCGCGGTCGAGATCCAGGCGCTGGCGCTGATCCGGTTCGCCAACGGGGTGACCGCGTACGTCAACTGCAACCAACGACTGCCGCATCCGCAAAATGACATCGACATCTACGGCACGACCGGCCGGATCGTCGGCCACGGCGTCACCAGGTCGCGCGAGGACGGCCGCCTCGTGATCACCAAGGCCGATGGCTCCGAGTCGATGACGGCGTACCCGTCGCCCGGCGCCCATCGACTCAGCCTCGCGGCGTACGCGAAGGCGGTGCTCGACGGCGAGACACCAAACGCCTCGGGCGAGGACGGCTTACGAAGCATGCGGCTGTGCGAGGCGATGGCCCGATCGGTCGCCGAGCGCCGCGTCGTCGACATCGAGTACTGAGCTCACCGACCGGTGTCGGGCAGCCGAGTCTCGATGCCGGCCAGGCCGCGCAGGGCTTCGACGACACTCGAGTTGTCGAGGTCGGCCATGCCACTCGCAAGCATGCTCTGGACGATCTGGTTGACCTGCGACGTCAACAGCATCGGTGCGTGGTGCTCGCGCCCGAGCTGCAGGGTGAGCCGGGCGTCCTTGTCGTGACTGTTCACGCGGGACGCCGGATCGGTGTAGCGGCGATCGACCATCCGGTCGCCCCACATGTCCATCGCCTTGCTGTACGCGGCGCTCGATCGCAGCACCTCGAGCATCCGTCCCACGTCGACGCCGAGCTTCTCGGCGAGCACCAGGCCTTCGGCCACGGCGAACCGATTGATCGTCAGGATCTGATTGACGACGATCTTGGCCCGCATGCCGTCGCCATGCCCACCGACGTGCATCACCTTGCGGCAGAACGCGTCGAGAATCGGCGTGACGACGGCGGCGTCGGATGCCTCACCCCCGACCATGCCCAACGCGTCGCCGCGACCGACCATCTCGCTATGGCCGCTCAACGCTGCATCGGTGAAGCCCGCGCCACTGGCGACGAGATCCGAGGCCATGCGCTCGGCCTCGTCCGGCAGCACCGTGCTGGTCTCGACCACGACGGAGCCCTCATGTACACCCGCGGCGACCCCGTCCGGATCGAAGCAGGCGCTTCGGCTGATCTGACCGTTTGGCAGCGAGAGGATGACGACCCGGCAGCGAGCCGCGACCTCACCTGCGGCGCCGACGACCTCGCCACCCCGAGCCGCGTGCGCGTCGCGAGCCGCCGGGGCGACGTCGTAGCCCACCACGGTGTGTCCCGCCGACAGCAATCGGGTCGACATCGCCGATCCCATGAGCCCGAGACCGACCAGCCCGATCGCTTGCATACGCATGCGCGGATCCTACATGATGCAATATACGGGGCCGTACCGGTGAGAGGAGCCGCATGCCGACGATGACCGGAGCCGAATACCTCGCCCGCACGCTCGATGCCTACGGCGTGACGTCGGTGTTCTTGGTGCCAACCATCCTGACCCGGTCGCTGTACGAGATGGAGCGGCATACCGAGATCAAGCGCATCGTGACCCACGGCGAGAAGTCGGCGGTCTACATGGCCGACGGCTACGCACGCGTGACCGGTCGGCCCGGTGTCGCCATGGCGCAGGCGGTCGGCTCGGCCAATCTGGCGGCGGGGTTGCGCGATCCGTACCTGGGTTGCTCGCCGGTCGTCGCGTTCACCGGCGGGCCGTTCGCCTGGAGCCGCGGTCGCCATACGTACCAGGAGATCGAAGACTTTCCGCTGTTCAAGCCGACGACGAAGTGGAGCGGCCAGGTCATCCACCCGGATCGGCTGCCGGACCAACTCGCGCACGCCTTCCGGGTGGCCTGCGCCGGCAAGCCCGGACCGACGCATCTCGAGGTCGCCGGTCACATGGGTGCCGCGATCGAGGACGCCGAGCTGGACGCCGAAATCCCGGACCACCTTCCGTACGAGACACCGCTGCACCGCATCGAGCCGGACGCGGCGGCCGTGGAGAGGGCCGCCCGACTGCTCAGCACCGCCGAGCGTCCGGTCGTCGTGGCGGGAGGCGGCGTACGTCACTCCGGCGCCGGTCCAGAGCTGATCCGGCTGGCCGAACGACTCGGCGCCCCGATCGCGACCTCGCTCAACGCCAAGGACACGGTGCCCGGCGACCACCCGCTCAACGTCGGTGTACCCGGCAACTACAGCCGGGCCAGCGCCAATCAGGTGCTGCTCGAGGCCGACCTCGTGCTGTACGTCGGCAGCCAGACCGGCAGCCAGCTCACCCTCAACTGGCAGGTGCCGCCGCCGGACACGGCCGTGATCCATCTCGACATCGAGCCGTCCGAGCTCGGTCGGCACTACGCCAACACCGTCCCTGTGCTGGCCGACGCCAAGCTGGGCCTGTCCCGGCTGCTGTCGGCGCTCGACGGCGTCGACGCCGAGTCCCGGCGGGCCTGGATCGACCGTGCGGCCGAGCTCGGTCGGCGGTGGTGGGAGCAGGTGGGTCCGCAGATGGAGTCGGATCAGACACCGATGCGGCCCGAGCGCCTATGCGGCGAGCTGACCTCGCTGTTGCCCGACGACGCCCTGCTCGTCTCGGACACCGGTCATGCCGGCATGTGGACCGGCGGGTACGTCGACCTGACCCGACCCGGCCAGGGCTACATCCGGGCCGCGGGCTCACTCGGATGGGGCCTGCCGGCGGCGATTGGCGCGAAGCTCGGTGCCCCGGATCGGCCGGTCGTCCTCTTCACCGGCGATGGCGGGCTGTGGTACCACCTCGCCGAGCTCGAGACCGCCGTGCGCTGGCGGGTCCCGGTCGTCGTGCTGGTCAACAACAACCGGTCGCTCAACCAGGAGATCGGGTCCTACACCCCCGTATACGGCGGCGAGCTGCATGGCAAGCATCACGAGCTGTGGCACTTCGAGGACGTCAACCTCGCCGGCGTCGCCGAATCGATCGGTGCGACCGGCCTGCGAGTCGACAAGCCCGGCGAGCTGGCATCCGCGATGGAGCAGGCGCTCGAGGCGTCGGGTCCAGTGCTGATCGACGTCGTCACCGACATGGAGGTCATCGCGCCGAAGGGAGTGGCCGAACCGGCGGCGCCCTGATCCACCAGCGCCAGCGATCTACCCGTGGTGCGGCGGTGGGCGGGGTGGCGGTGGCGGCATCGTCGCCGTGCTGGGCGCGAGGTCCGGCCAGACGAGCAGCACCGGACACGGCGCGTGGTCGACGATGAAGCGGCTGTGCCGACCGAGGCTGTGTGGTCCGAGGTGCGTGTGGTCGCCGTCGCGAGCGAGAACGAGCAGCTCGGCTCCCTCGGCTGCATCGACGACCTCGCGCTCGACCCGGCCGATCCGATCCTCGCGGGCGCACGGCCGGTCGAGTCGCTCGGCGGCGATGGTCAGAAGCTGATCCGCCGACGTTGCCGCTAGACCCTCGACGGCCGTGCCCGGGTCGCGGTCGGGTCGGGCCCTGCCGAGGAGGCCCGCGTACGCTCCGTGGGCGGCGCCGGGAACCTCCGGGTCGGTCACGTGCAGCAAGACGATGTCGGCGTCGGACGGCGCGTACTCCTTGGTCGCGTCGACGCAGGCCGGCCAGGTGCTTTCGACGATCCACGCGACGACGGTCACGGCCATCAGCCTCCGATCACGGCCAGCGAGGTCCACAGTGCCACCACCGCAGCGACCAGCGCAGCCGGCACGGTGAGCAGGCCGAGCCGAGTGAACTCGCCCAGATCCACCTCGGCGTCGTGGGCGCGCACGATGCGCCGCCACAGCAGGGTCGCCAGCGAGCCGGCGTAGGTGAGGTTGGGGCCGATGTTGGCGCCGATTAGAACGGCCAGGACCGCGCCGGATCCGATCGGTGCGGTGAGCGGCAGCAGGACGAGCACCGCCGGCAGGTTGTTGACGACATTCGCCAGGACGGCGGCGAGTGCGGCGATCGCGAGCAGGTCCCACAACCGCGTGCCGTCGGGGACCAGGTGCGCCAGCGCCTCGTCGAGACCGTTGTCCACGACCGCGCGTACGACGACGCCGAGTGCGAGGACGAAGGCCAGGAAGGGGATCGCCGTCGCACGGGCCAGTGCCTGTGGGGTCGTGCGACGCCGGATCAGACCGCGACCGGCGAGCAGCCCCGCGCCGGCCACCGCCGCCCAGGCCGGGTCGATCCCGAGCAGAGACGAGACGACGAACCCGGTCAGGGTGAGTCCGACCGTCACGAGGGCAAACACCGGCACGTCGATCGGTTCGGTCGCGGCGACCGCGGGCATGCCCGGGTCCAGCTCCGTGGCGAAGAACCGGCGAAACAGGGCGTACTCCACAGCGATCGCGATCAGCTACGGCAGCGTCATCAGAGCGCCGAACCGGGCGAAGCTCAGCCCGCTCGCGGCGAAGGCCAGGAGGTTCGTCAGGTTCGATACCGGCAGCAGCAGCGATGCCGTGTTCGACAGGTGCGTACACGCAAACACGTGCGGCTTCGGTCGGGAGCCCAGTCGCGACGCGGTCGCGTAGACGACGGGGGTCAGCAAGACGATGGTGGCGTCCAGGCTGAGAATCGCCGTCGTCACCGAGGCCACGACGAACACGTGTACCAGCTGCCGTTGCGGCCGTCCCGCCGACGCGCGCGCCATCCATGCTCCGAAGGCACGGAACAGGCCCTCGCCGTCGCACAGATGGGCCAGGACCAGCACGGCGGCCAGAAACCCGACCACGGGGCCGAGGCGTTCGATCTCGGCCCGGGCGTCGTCGATGCTGATCGCGCCGACGGCGACGACCAGCGCCGCGGCTGGCACGGCGACGATTGCCTCCGGCCATCCCCACGGACGCACCACCGCGCAGACCAGAACGGCCATCAGCAGGCCGGTCGAAAGCCCCTCCGCGAGCCAGCCGCTCAGGGCGCGGCCCGCTGGGTGCCGGTCCCCGGACAGCCGTTGCGATCCGCCGGGTCAGCGCTGGTGGTACGTCGTATTCCGTCGGCGAGCATCGATAGCGAAGGTACCGTCAGTAGCCGCCGATCGTACGCAGCTCGTCGAGCGTGATGCCCGGCTCGGCCTCCGCGTCGCCGTCGCGCCGCATGCCCGCGAGCACCAGGTGGAGATGCCGATGCGCCAGGCGCCCGTCCAGGTCCGCCGAGATCGGCCCGGGCAGCGGATGGGCCAACCGCACGATGATCAGGCCGATGTCGCCGAAGGTCACGTCGGGTCGCAGGCTGCCCTCGGCGTGAGCGGCGTCGACGATCGCCTCGGCCGGAGCAGTCGCGCGATCGCGAGCGGCCCGGAGCTCCGGGTCGTTGAGGTCGACCTGGTCCATCAGCGCCGGAATCACGGCGGCGATCCGGATATCCAGCGCAGCGTGCATGTAGGAGGCCATGGCGCTGAACGCGTCGGTGGCTTCGTCCCCTGCACGCTCGGCCGCGGCCCCGGACTGCGCTAACGCGTCGAGGATGACGGCTCGCATCAGTGTCTGGCGGTCGGGAAACCGGCGGTACAGTGTGCCGATCCCGACACCGGCGCGGCGGGCCATCTCCTCCAGGGGAGCGTCGGCACCTCGTTCGACGAAGACGTCTCGCGCCGCCGCGATCAGCTGCTCCTGGTTGCGTCGCGCATCGGCGCGTAGCGGTCGGGCCATCTCGTCCTCGCTCTCGCCCTTGTCATCT
>DASQKI010000096.1:0-35139 GCA_035630615.1 Nocardioidaceae bacterium | reverse complement strand
TGTCGGTGGTGGCGTGGTCGATCAGTGTCGGGCCGACGAAGAAGCCGTCGCGGAGCTCGTCGGGACGGGAGGCGTCTCGGACCAGCTCGCGGCCGTCGACGACGACTTTGGCGCCTGCCTGCTCGCCTTGCCCGACGAGGTCGATGATGCGGTCGCGGGAGGCGGCCGAGATGACGGGACCCAGGTCAACACCGGGCTCGGTGCCGGCCCCGATCTTGAGGTCAAGGGTGCGGCTGCGGACCTTGTCGACCAGGGTGTCGGCCGTGGGGCCGACCGCGACCACGGCCGATATGGCCATGCAGCGCTGCCCGGCGGAGCCATAGCCCGCGGCGACGAGGTGGTCGGCGGCGAAGTCGAGGTCGGCGTCGGGCATCACCACGGCGTGGTTCTTGGCGCCGCCGAGGGCCTGTACCCGCTTGCCGGTGCGGCTCGCTCCCTCGTGGACGTAGCGTGCGATGGGGGTGGAGCCGACGAAGGAGACGGCGTCGATGTCCCGATGCTCCAGGAGCGCGTCGACGGCGACCTTGTCGCCGTGCAGGACGTTGAAGACCCCGTCGGGCAGCCCGGCCTGCTGGTAGAGCCGTGCCACCAGGTCGGAGGCGCCGGGCACCCGTTCGGAGGGCTTGAGCACAAAGGTGTTGCCGCACGCGATCGCCACCGGGTGCATCCACAGCGGCACCATGATCGGGAAGTTGAACGGCGTGATCCCGGCAACGGCGCCCAGCGGCTGTCGGAACGAATGCGCGTCGACGCCGGCCGAAACCTGGTCGGAATACTCGCCCTTCAACACCTGCGGGATCCCGCAGACGAACTCCACGACCTCGCGCCCGCGCACCACCTCACCACGGGCGTCGTCGAGCGTCTTGCCGTGCTCGGACGAGATCAGCTTGGCCAGATCGTCCTCGTGCCGCTCCAACAGGTCGCGGAAGGCGAACATCACCCTCGCCCGAGCCGTCACCGAGGACTGGCCCCACGACGCGTACGCCGACCGCGCGGCGGCGACCGCGGCATCGACGTCACCCGGCGTACCCAACACGACCTGGGCCTGCGGCACCCCGGCCGCCGGGTCGTAGACGTCGCCGTAACGGGGGTCGTCTCCCGCGACTCGCTTGCCGCCGATCCAGTGCTCGATCGTCCTCATGGTTCGTCTCGCTCCCTCATCGACGGCGCCAAGTAGTGGCGCTGCTGTCGCTTCTGCTTGTCGTAGTCGGCCCGAGCCTGCTGAGTCGTGTCGACGGACGCCACCTCGGCGACCGGGACGTCCCACCAGGCGGGGCTGTCCGGCGCCGGCACCATCGGGTCGGTCTCGATGTGCACCACCGTCGTGCGGGTCGCGGCCCGCGCCTTCTCGAGCGCGTCGGCGAGCTCGTCGATCGTCCGCACGGCAATCACGTCGGCGCCGAGACTGCCGGCGTTGGCCGCGAGGTCGACCGGCAGCCGGTCGCCGTCGAAGCCGACGTCGGAGCGATAGCGATAGGCGGTGCCGAACCGCTGCGAGCCCAGCGACTCCGACAAGGCGCCGATCGACTGGAATCCGTGGTTTTGCACGAGCACCACGATGAGCTTGACCCCTTCGGCGACGGCGGTGACGAGCTCGCTGCTCATCATGAGGTACGAGCCGTCGCCGACCATGACGTAGACGTCGCGATCCTCGCCGGAGTCGAGGGCCGCCAGCTTGACGCCGAGGCCGCCGGCGATCTCGTAACCCATGCAGGAGTAGCCGTACTCCACGTGGTAGGCCTTGCGGTCCCGCGTACGCCACAGCTTGTGCAGGTCGCCTGGCATCGAGCCCGCGGCGCACACGACGACGTCCTGCGGCCGCGACGTCTCGTTGACGGCGCCGATCACCTCGGCCTGGGCCGGCAGCGGCTCGTGGCGCTCGTCGTAGGCCCGCTGCACGATGCCGTCCCACTCGGCGGTCAGACGCGCCGACTCGTCCCGGTAGGCCGGGTCGACGGAATAGCCGGCGAGCGCGCCCTCCAGGGCCCGCAGACCCTCGCGCGCATCCGCGACGAGCGGCAGGGCCGAGAGCTTGTACGCGTCGAACGCCGTCACGTTGAGGTTGACGAACCGTACGCCCTCGGCCGCGAACACCGTGCGCGACGCCGTCGTGAAGTCGCTGTAACGGGTGCCGACCCCGATCACGACGTCGGTCCGCTCGGCGAGCTGGTCGGCCGCCGTCGTGCCGGTCGCGCCGATCGCGCCGACGGCATGCGGATGGTCGTAGGGCAGCGACCCCTTACCCGCTTGGGTTTCGGCCACCGGGATGCCGGTGGCTGAAACCAGGTGGTCGAGCGCCTGGCTCGCGCCGGAGTAGATCACGCCGCCGCCGGCCACGACCAGCGGCCGCTTCGCGGTGCGGATCAACTCGGCCGCCCGCGCGAGAGCCGTCGGCTCCGGCCCCGGCCGCGCGACGTGCCAGACCCGCTCAGCGAACAGCTCCTCGGGCCACTCGTGCGCCTCGGCCTGCACGTCTTGTGGGAGCGCCAGCGTCACGGCACCGGTCTCCGCAGGGTCGGTGAGCACCCGCATCGCGGCGAACAGCGCCGACGGCAACTGCTCGGCCCGGTTGATCCGATCCCAGTAGCGCGACACCGGGCGAAACGCGTCGTTGACCGAGACGTCGAGGCTTCCGGCGTACTCCAGCTCCTGCAGGACGGGGTTGGCGACCCGAGTGGCGAAGATGTCACCGGGCAGGAGGAGCACCGGGATCCGGTTGATCGTCGCGAGTGCGGCGCCGGTGACCATGTTGGTGGCACCGGGCCCGATCGACGACGTGCAGGCGTACGCCTGGAGCCGATCCTTGGCGCGGGCGTAGCCGACAGCGGTGTGCACCATGGCCTGCTCGTTGCGCGCCTGGTGATAGCACAGCCCGCCGTCACGCTCGGTCGCTTCGAGCAGCGCCTGGCCGATGCCGGCGACGTTGCCGTGGCCGAAGATCCCGAAGCAGCCGGCGAAGAACCGATGCCGGTCGCCGTCGCGCTCGACGTACTGCTGCTCCAGGAATCGCACCAGCGCCTGCGCCACGGTGAGGCGTACTGTCATCTGCTCACTCCCTCCGGCCCGTACGGCAGCCGGGGATCGATGTCCTGGTCGACCCAGGTCTCGCGGATCCAGCCGTGCGCCGGGTCGTCGCAGATCCGCCAGACGCGCTCGGCGCCCGGGCCGGCCATGACGTTGAGGTAGTACATGTCGTAGCCCGGGACCGCCATCGACGGGCCGTGCCAGCCGTACGGGATGAGCACCACGTCGCCGGTACGGACCTCGGCGAGCAGGTCGATCTCGTAGCCGGCGTGCCCGTAAACGCGCTGATAGCCGACGCCCGGCTCGTGCGGCCCGTCGGCGATCTCGAAGTAGTAGATCTCCTCGAGAACGCTCTCCGCCGGCCGCTCCTCGTCGTGCTTGTGCGGCGGGTAAGACGACCAGTTGCCGCTCGGTGTGATCACCTCGCAGGCGATCAGCTTCTCGGCGTCGAACGCCTCCGGCGTCGCGAAGTTGTGCACCTGTCGACTCGCCCGGCCGGCGCCGCGCAGCTCGACCGGCACCTTCTCGGCCGGGCCGTATCGGAAGGGCAGCCGGCGCTCACACACGGCACTCGGCAGCGCGAATCGGCCGCCACCTGCGCTGCGAATCGTGACGACCGCCTCGCGCGGCGCGTAGGCGAAGTCTGTCGGTCCGGCGAAAACGGAGCCGCGACCCTCGAGGACGACGACCTCGCTGCCGACGGCGACCTCGCAGCCACCTCGCAGCGGCAGGACCAGGGTCTCGGACTCCTCCGTCGACACCGCGACCGACTCCCCCGGATCGAGCTCCAGGATCGACAGGCCCGAGTAGCCCCACCCGGCGCTCTCGGGCGTGATCCGCAGCGCGTACGGGTCCTCGGCCGTGCTGCCCGTCGGCAGGTAATGCTCACTCACGGGCGCCATCACATCAGCTCCACTGTCGCGTCGACCGCGGCCGCGACGTCGTCGTCGGGTGGATAGAGAAGCGACCGGCCGGCGACCATCCCTCGCACCGACGGCGACGCCAGCGCCTTGCGCCACAACGCCAGTTGCTGTTGCTGGTCGGCCGCCACCTCGCCGCCGAGCAAGAGCACCGGAAGAGTCGTTGCCGCGAGGACCGACTCCATGTCGTCGACCACAGGCAGTTTCAGCCAGGTGTACGCCGACGTCGAGCCGAGCCCGGACGCGACCGCCGACGACCGGATCACGGCCTCGACGGTCAACAGGTTGCGGACCCTGCCGTCGACCCGGTGGGCGATGAAGGGTTCGACCATCGCCATCAGACGCGCGGCCGCGAGCTCGTCGACGGCCCGGGCGCACGCCTCCAGCATGTCGGATGTCGCCGCGTCGTCCGGATCGATGCGCAGCAGCATCTTGCCGCCCTGCCAGCCCATCGCCCGCGCCGCTTCGGCGCCATAGCCGGTGAACCGGTCGTCGATCTCGAACGCGGTGCCGGCGAGACCGCCCCGGTTCATCGAACCGATCACGACCTTCGACTCCAATGCGCCGAGCAACAGCAGGTCCTCGAGGACGTCCGCCGTGCCGAGTACGCCGTCGACACCAGGGCGCTCCAACGCGGTGCCGAGCCGCCGCAACATGTCGGCCCGGTCCGCCATCGCCATCGCCCGATCACCGGCCCGCATCGCGCCGCGTGCCGGATGGTCGGCCGCGACCAGGAGCAGCCGGCCGGTCTGGCCGGTCAGGTCGGCCGGTCGCGTCCGACGGGCGGCGGCCTCCGCGATCCGCTCCGGCGCCCGCACCCGAACGTCGAGGAGTCGCGCGAGGAGATCATCGGACATCGCGGCGCTCCTCGAGCAGCGCGTCGACCTCGTCGGCCGTCGGCATCGCGTCCGCGCAGGCGAGTCGGGACGCCACGATGGCGCCGGCGGCGTTGGCGAATCGGAGCACGCGCTCGATGCCCCACCCGGCGAGCAGACCGTGACAGAGGGCGCCGCCGAAGGCATCGCCGGCGCCGATGCCGTTGACGACCTCGATCTCCACCGGCGGCACGACGACCGCGCCGGCGCCGTCGTCACCGAGCACGCCAGCGGGGCCCTGCTTCACCACGGCGAGCTCGACACCGGCGTCCCGAATCGCCTTCGCGGCGGCGCTCGGATCACGCTCGCCGACCGCGATCTCGCACTCGTCGAGGTTGCCCACCGCGACCGTGGCATGCGGCAGCGCCGCCGCGATCGTCTCGTGCGCCGTCTGCGCGTCGGGCCAAAACATCGGGCGGTAGTCGAGATCCAAGACGGTGACGCCGCGCTTGGCCCGGGCCTCGAGCGCGGTCATCGTGGCGGTTCGGCTCGGCTCGTCGCACAGTCCGGTGCCGGTGACCCAGAAGATGTCGGCGGCCCGAATCGCGTCGAGGTCGAGCTCGTCGGTTCGGATCTCTAGGTCCGGGGCCTTCGGCTGTCGGTAGAAGTACAGCGGGAAATGGTCCGGCGGAAAGATCTCGCAGAACGTCACCGGAGTGGGCAGGCCGTCGACCGCGGTCACGTAGCGGTCGTCGACGCCGAATCCGCGCAGCGCGTCGTGCAGATAGCGACCGAACGGGTCGTCGCCGGTACGCGTGATGACCGCCGACCGGCGACCGTAGCGAGCGGTCGCCACCGCGACATTGGCCGGGCTGCCGCCGAGGTACTTGCCGAAGGACTCGACCTGCTCCAGGCCCACGCCGATCTGGAGGGGATAGACGTCGACTCCGATCCGGCCCATGGTGAGCACGTCGTACGGGTCGTTCATGCCGTGAGCCCTTCGAGGTAGTCGAGGCTGACCCGTACGTTGGCGGCCGGCCCCTCCCCGGTCGGTTCGGCGTCGAGCATGACGTCTTGCTCGAGCACGTACCAGCCGTCGTATCCGCGCTCCTCGAGGACCGACACGATCGCCGCGACGTCGACCGAGCCCCGGCCGAGTGGCAGAAACAGCCCGGCCCGTACCGCGTCGGCGAAGCCGATCCCACCCGCGGCGACCTCGTCGGCCAGGTCACCGTCGACGTCCTTGAGATGCACGTGGACGACCCGATCGGCGTGGGCCTGGGTCAGCGCGACGGGGTCGGTGCCCGCGGCGAGGAGATGTCCGGTGTCGACGCATAGCCCGACCCGCGAGCCGGCGAGGACCCGTTCGACCTCGTCGCCACGCTCGATCATCGTGCCGATGTGCGGATGCAGGCTGGCCACGACACCGTGCGACCGCGTGAAGTCGTCGATCCGATCGAGATGGTGGAGCAGCGTCTTCCAGCCGAGCTCGTCCAGCTCCGGGCGGGTGTCGTAACCGTCGTCCGAGGTATCGGCGGCCAAGACCACCGCGTCGGCGCCGGTCGCCTGACAGTCGTCGACATAGCGGGCGACTCGGGGCAACGGATCATGCTCCGGCTCGTGCAGCACGAGGGGCAGGAATCCGCCGACCGCACGCAGCTCGTGAGCACGGAGCTGCTCGGCCTTCGCCGTCGGCTCGGCCGCGAGGAAACCGTCCGGACCGAACTCCGTCGCAGGCAGCCCGAGCCCGCGGATCTCGTCGAGAACCCGATCGACCGAGAGCTGATAACCCCAGCTGGGCACCTCGGAGACGCCCCACGAGATCGGTGCCGCCGCAATCCGGGTCCGCTTCATCAGTTGTACGCCTCTCACCGTGACTCGGTTGCCTCCGCACGAGTCTCGCTGGGCCGTGACGGCGGTGTCAACACTTTGTTAGGACATAATGACGTCGAGACATGTGCCACGGTACGCTAGGCCAGTCCGTCAAGAGGGAGACCGGATGGCCGTCCGCCCGTCGATCGTCATCAACCGCTCGAGCCCGGTCCCCCTGTACTTCCAGGTCGCCGAGCAACTCGAGCGAGCCATCGTCGACGGCGAGCTCGCACCCGGCGATCGGATCGCCAACGAGGTCACGATGGCCGGCGAGCTAGGACTGTCCCGCCCGACGATGCGGCAGGCCATCCAGATGCTCGTCGACAAGGGGCTGCTGGTCCGCAAGCGTGGCGTCGGCACCCAGGTCGTCCACGGCCAGATCCGACGCCCGGTCGAGCTCACCAGCCTGCACGACGACCTCCAGCGCGCCGGTCAGAAGCCCCGCACCGACGTCCTCGACTGTGGCCGCGTCGAAACCGACGAGACGGTCGCCCACGAGCTACGCATCCCGGCCGGGTCTCCCGTCTGGAGTCTCCAGCGGCTGCGATTCGTCGGCGACGAGCCGCTCGCGCTCCTGCACAACTACCTGCCAGTCGACGTCCTCGACCTCGACGCGCTCGACCTTCGGTCCCAGGGCCTCTACGAGTGCCTCCGGCAGGGCGGGGTGCAGTTGCGTGTCGCCAACCAACAGATCGGCGCCCGCCGGGCCGACGCCCGCGAGGCCCGCCTGCTCGACGAGCGCCGCGGCAGTCCGCTGCTCACCATGACGCGCACCGCGTTCGACAACGCCGGACGGGCCGTCGAATACGGCCGGCACGTCTATCGAGCCGAGCGCTACACGTTCGAGGTCACTCTCGTCGACCGGTAGCCCGACGCTCGGTCCCGCCCACGACACCGAGTCTTGGCCGCGTTCCGGATCGGCTACGTGCGCGGGACCGCGACCGGGAGCCCCGACGTCGGCGGCGACGCTCGACCCGAGCCAGGTCAGCCGCACCGACCATGCCGGCCTCGTTGCCCAAGGCGGTACGGACGATCCGCGCCTCTGGTCGGAAGCCCCGACCGGTCAACGTCTTGCGGAACGAGTCGCGGGCCGGCCCGATCAGCAGATCGCCGGCGTCTGACACCCCGCCGCCGATGATGAACAGCCCCGGATCAAACGCGGCCGCCAGCGACGCGATGCCGACACCGAGCCACTGCCCCACCTCGGTCAGCAACTCGACCGCGGCTGGATCGCCGGCCTGCGCGGCTTCAGTGACCAGCGGGCCGGTGATCGCCATCGGATCGCCGCCGGCCCGCTCGAGCAGCGGGTGGATCACCGGCGAGTTCGCGACGGCGAGCTCGCGGGCCTCGCGGACCAGTGCGTTGCCGCTCGCGTACTGCTCCCAACACCCGCGGTTGCCGCACTCGCACCGATGGCCGGCGGGCACGACCTGCATGTGGCCGAACTCGCCGGCGATGCCGAAGTGGCCGCGATAGAGCAGACCGTTGAAGAGCATGCCGCCACCGATGCCGGTGCCGAGGTTGACGCAGATCAGTTCGTCCTCGCCACGGGCGGCGCCGAACCGCCACTCAGCCCACGCGGCCGCGTTGGCGTCGTTTTCGACGACGACCCGCAATCCGGTACGGCGCCGGATCGCCTCCCGCAGCGGCTCCCGACGCCAAGCCAGATGTGGCGAGAACAGCACCGTCGCCCGATCGGCGTCCACGAATCCCGCCGCTCCGATCCCGACGCCCCAAATCCGCTGCCGGTGATGGCGTCGCAGCTCCGTGACGACGTCGGCAATCGTGTCTTCGACCGCCTCCGGGCTCGTCGTCGGCGTCTCACGTCGCATCCGGTCGAGCACCTGACCGGTCTCGTCGACGATGCCGGCGGCCACCTTGGTGCCGCCGATGTCGATGCCGATCGCCAGCCGGGCCAGCATCCCCGTGCGCGGCCGCGCCGGTCCGGAGGGGGTGGTCATGGCGTCCTCGCCAGATCGGCGGCGCCGATCATTCCGGCCCGATTGCCCAACGTCGTCGGTCGAATGTCGGGTGCCGGTCGGTGTGCGGCCGCCGGAAGCGTGCGGGCAAACGCCGTACGCGCCGGAGCGACGACCGGATCGCCGGCCTCGGCAACGCCCCCGCCGAGCACCACCACCGCCGGATCGAGTACGGCGACCAAGGACGCGATGCCCTCGCCCAACCAGCGCCCGACCTCGGCGAGGAGCTCTCGGGCCAGCGGGTCGCCGGCCTGCGCGAGCTTGGTCACCATCGGCCCGGTCAGCCGTTCGGCATCGCCGTCGGCCGCGGTCGACAAGGCGGCCGCTTCGGCCAGGCCACTCGCGACCCGGTCGCGCGCCTCCCGCACGAGCGCCCGACCACTCGCGTATTGCTCCCAGCAGCCGTAACTACCGCAGCCGCAGCGAATACCGCCGGGGACCACCCGTAGGTGACCCACCTCGCCCGCGGTGCCGAACGCGCCGCGATAGAGCCGGTCTTCGGTCACATAGCCCCCGCCGATGCCGGTACCGACGGCGATCATCAGCAGATCGTCAACATCCTTGCCGGCGCCGAACTGGAACTCACCCCAGGCCGCGGCGTTGGCGTCGTTCTCGACCACGACCGGAAGCCCGATCCGGGCGCCGACCTGACCGGCCAGCGGCTCGGCGGTCCAGCTGATGTTGGGCGCGAAGAGAATCGTCGACCGCTTGGCGTCGACGAAGCCGGCGGCGCCGATGCCGACGGCCTCGATCTCATGCGACTGCCGAAGACGTCCGACGACGTCGGCGATCGCCGTCGCGATGGCGGCCGGATCTGTCGCCGGCGTCGGCTCGGTCTCCTCGACCAGGATCTCGCCGGCGTCGTCGACCACACCGGCGGCGATCTTGGTGCCACCGACGTCGACGCCAACGGTCAATCCCACGAGTCGTCCTCCGACAGGTCGATGTGCTCGACATCCGACGGCGGCTGCTTCGTCTCTTGGGCGGCCTCGGCGAGGGAGTCGAGCAACTGTCTCCCGACCGCAATCAGCGACGCCAGATGCTCCTTGACCTCCGGGTTGGTCGTCCGGAGCATGCTGATCGCCTGGCACAGCGGACACCACTTGCACTCGGGCGCTCCGGTCGCGATGTGATCGGCCGACAGCCACTCGCCGAGTCGGGCCCCCGCACCCGAGCCGGCCGTCGCCGCCGGTCCGGTCGCGTCGCCAGCATGCTCGCGAGCCCAGGCCGCGGCGGCGGCGAACAGCTTGGCCGCCTCCTCGCCGAGACTGCCGACGTC
This sequence comes from Nocardioidaceae bacterium, assembly GCA_035630615.1. Lineage (GTDB taxonomy): Bacteria > Actinomycetota > Actinomycetes > Propionibacteriales > Nocardioidaceae > DATFRX01. The sequence goes on along the minus strand of DASQKI010000096.1, from coordinate 25,250 downwards.
GCCCTTGTCGTGCGGGTTTTCGGTCATGTCGACTCCGCTCCGGCGGTCGCCACCACAGTCTCGGCCGCGTCGCGCTCGGCGTCTCGCTCGAGGCGGAAGCGGATCCGCAACCACCCCTCGGTCAGCTTGGCCCCCTCGACTCGGCACCGCTGCATCGACGACGGGAGGGCGATGACCCGACGGTACGACCCGACCGTGACGACGACATCACGACCGTGGCGCGCCAAGTCGACGTCGGGCCGGTCAGCGAGTGGAAGAGCGAGGCTCATCGTCACATCGTCCCCCTCGCGCTCGACTCGAAGCGGCTCGTCCCCCGTCACCGGGGCGAACGGGTCGCCGTCGCCATAGAGATCAGCGGCGAACGATGCCAACTGCTCTCGGCCCACGGGTTCGCCAGCACGGTAGGCCGAGCGCCAGATCGGCAGCGGGGCAAACGACCGTTCGACCTCGGTCAGCACGTCGGCCTGCGCCTGCACCCACTGCTGCCGCCACGGGTCACCCTCGGCGGCCGGGAAGATTCGGTTGGCCACCACGCCGTCGACGCGGTAGCCGTAGAGCGACAGCGTCGTGAAGGCCCGTCGCGCCTCGGCGACGACCACCGACTCGGGGGTGAGCACGAGCCGTACCGACGCGTCCGGCCCGGTCAGCACGTCACGTACCTCACCGAGGTCTCGGTGCAGCCGCTCGACCGCCTCGAACACCGCGTCGTGCGGCATCGGGATGCCGGCCGCCCGGGCCAACATCGGCCGCATCGCCTTGATGACCCGGCGCTCGACGGGGAAGACCCGCTCCATGTACCACGTCAGCGCCTCCGGGAGAGCCAACAGGCGCAGGGTCTCGGCGGTCGGTGCACAGTCGACGATGACGACGTCCCACTCCCCCGTCCGGACCTGCTCGCGCACCTCGAGCAGCGCCAGCACCTCCTCGGCTCCTGGCAGGACGGTCAGCTCCTCGGCCGCGATCGGGTCGACGCCGCTCGCGTCGAGCACCGACAGCAGATAGCGCTGCACGTCTGCCCACGACCGCTCGAAACGTCGCTGGGTGTCGACCTGCTGGACCCAGACGTGCTGGCCGACCTCGGTCGGCTCGGCGCCGATCGGCGTGTCGAAGGCGTCCGCGAGCGAGTGCGCGGCATCGGTCGAGACCACGAGAGTTCGCAGGCCGCGCCGGCCGGCCTCGATGGCGCTACCGGCCGCGGCGGTCGTCTTTCCGACGCCGCCCTTGCCGGTGAACAGGAGCACTCGCACAAGGCGAGAGACTAGTCGGTCGGCGTTTTTAGGCCTCGACGCGCTTCTTCAGGCCCTTGAGTGCGGTGTCGATGATGACCTTCTCAGCCTTGCGCTTTAGCAGGCCGATCAGCGGGATCGCGACGTCGACCGCGAGCTTGTAGGTCACCTGCGTCGAGCCGTCGCCGTTGTCGTGCAGCAGATAGGCACCGTCCATCGCCTTGATCATGCGGCCCTCGGCCAACGTCCAAGTGACCGAGTCGTCGCCCTCCCAGATGTAGGCCAGCACGTACTCGTCGCGGATCGGCGTGGCATCGAGGACGAACCGCACCTGCTCGGCCCGCCCCTCGGAACCGTCGGCGACGACCTCGGTGTGCTTAACCCCGGTGGCCCAGTCGGGATAGGCGTCGAAGTCCGCGATGACCGCCATGATCTCCTCGGGTGCGGCGGCGATCACGATTTCACCGGTCGTCTGGTCGCCCATCGCTGCCCTCCCGGGGGGTCGTGCCGCTTCTGACGGCGGAGACTACCCCGTCGGAGTCCGGCGGCACCGACGGCTCGCCCGCCAAGCGTGGGCCCTCTGCGCGGTCCTTGATGACGAAACCCCAACGCTTCAAGGGCCGCGCGTACCGCTTCAACAACTGTCGTCGGGCTCGGCGCGCCTGTCGTGGCTTAAGCGGCGCCCCGCCGAACGTCGGAGCCGGGTCGGCCCGGATGTAGACGTGGACGAGCACACCGTCACCGAGCTGCTCGAGCCAGACCTCGGCCGAGCCGACCAGCGTGCCGGTGATGTACCACCGCTTGCCCAGCAGCCCGCGGTCTTCGTAACAGCGCAGCGTGAGGTCGGTGAAGCGACTGTCCCACTCGGCCTCGTCGCACCAGAGGTCGCGCAGGGTGGCCGGCGACGCGACCACGAAGGTCTCGTCGACGATGTCGAGAAGCGGCACGATTCGGACTCCTACCACCGGTCAGCGCTCTGACTGTAGCCTGCCCGGCGAGGCACGCCTACGCATGGCATCGCCGATTTTGTCCCGGAGGGGAGGAAGATGCGCGCCTTCGCCAACCCGGCGACCTACCAGGTGCCGGCGGTCGGCAATCTGACCGACGACGTGCTGCGGCAGGTCCGCGAGCGCCCCGACGCGATCGCGTTCAGCCGTCGACGGGCCGGCGCATGGGAGGACGTCGACTTCGCCGCCTTCCATCGCGAGGTCGTCGCGGTCGCCAAGGGACTCATCGCTGCCGGTGTCGAGCCAGGCGACCGGGTCGCGCTGCTTTCGAAGACCCGCTACGAATGGACTCTGCTCGACTACGCGATCTGGTGGATCGGCGCGGCCACCGTCCCGATCTACGAAACGTCGTCGACCGACCAGGTCGGCTGGATCCTCGCCGACTCCGGTGCGGTCGCCTGCGTGGTCGAGACCGAGCAGCACGACAGTCGAGTCGCCGAGGCGCGCGACCAGGCCCCGGAGCTTCGACACGTCTGGACGATCGACAGCGAGGCGATCAAGACCATCGAGGCGTTGGGCGTCGACATCACCGACGACGAGGCCGAGCGGCGCCGGGCGGCTGTCACGCCGGACAGCAGGGCCACGGTCATCTACACGTCCGGCACGACCGGTCGCCCGAAGGGCTGCGTCCTCACCCACGGCAACTTCATGTTCGAGCTCGGCGTCGCCACCGTCGAGCTGGACCGACTGTTCGAGCTCGACGGCGCGTCGACGCTGCTGTTCTTGCCGCTGGCGCACATTTTCGCGCGCATCATCCAGGTGGGGTGCGTGCGCTCCGGGATCCGGCTCGGCCACTCGTCCAACATCAAGGAGCTGACGTCGACGCTGGCGGAGTTCCAGCCGACGTTTCTGCTGGCGGTGCCCCGCGTGTTCGAGAAGGTCTTCAACACCGCGAGTCAGCGGGCGCATGCCGAGGGCAAGGGTCGCATCTTCGATGCCGCGGCCGAGAGTGCGATCCGGTTCAGCCAGGCGCAGGACGGGTCGCGGGTCAGTCCCCTGCTGCGGGGTCGGCACGCCGTGTTCGATCGACTGGTCTATGCCAAGCTGCGGGGCGCCCTCGGCGGCAAGGTCGACTACGCGATCTCCGGTGGGGCTCCGCTCGGTGAGCGGCTGGCGCACTTCTTCCGTGGGATCGGCGTGCCGGTGCTCGAGGGGTACGGGCTCACGGAGACGACTGCCGCGCTGACGGTGAACCTCCCGGACTCGCAAAAGATCGGCACCGTGGGCCGGCCGATCCCCGGCACGGAGGTCAAGGTCGCTCGCGACGGAGAGCTGCTGTTTCGCGGGGGCCAGGTCTTCGGCGGCTACTGGAACGACGAGGCCGCGACGGCCGACGCCCTCGATCCGGACGGCTGGTTTCGCAGCGGCGACCTCGGCGAAATCGACGACGAGGGATTCGTGCGGATCACGGGCCGCAAGAAGGAGATCCTGGTCACCGCGGGCGGCAAAAACGTCGCTCCGGCCGCGTTGGAGGATCCGATCCGCGCACACGCCCTGGTTAGTCAATGCATGGTGGTCGGCGACGGCAAGCCGTACATCGCGGCCCTGATCACGCTCGACGCCGAGACGCTGGGCCCGTGGGCCGAGCAACACGGCATCGAGGGTGACCCGGCCCGGCTCATCAACCATCCCGCGCTGCGAGCCGAGATCCAGCGCGCCGTCGACGACGCGAACGCCCGGGTGTCGCAGGCCGAGTCGATCCGGAAGTTCCGGATCCTGCCGATCGACTGGACCGAGGAGACCGGCCATCTGACGCCGTCACTCAAGCTGCGCCGGATCCATGTGATGCGCGACTACGCGGCCGAGGTCGAGCTGCTCTACAGCTGACGCGCAGTCAGTCGCCCGACTCGCGCTCTTGCCACCCCTGCGCGAGAGCGATCCGTTGGGCGAGGCTCGGATGCGACGAAAACCAGACATACAGCGGCCGCGACGGCCACGGCGGTGAGAGGTTGGCCTGCGCCAACCGACGCTGGGTTGCCTCGAATGTCGCAGGGTCGTGCGTCAGGTCGAGCGAGTGCACGTCGGCCCGGGCCTCGATGGCTCGGCTGATCAGGTTTTGCACCGGGCTCGCGAGAAACGTGCCACAGGCGACGAGGGCGAGAATCGCCGGCACGGCCACAGCTTCGCCCGGCCGGTCGGCTCGGTAGCCCGCGCGTTCGGCCAGCCGGCGCGACGTCAGCAGCAGCGCCAGCAACGTGACGCCCGCGACCGCCCCCAACGCACCGACGATCGTGCCGTGCAGCACGTCGTTGTGCTTGGCATGCCCGAGCTCGTGGGCGACGACGAGTCGGACCTCGGCCGGACTCGCCTCGCTCAGCAGCGTGTCGTACACGACGATCCGCTTCGAGGCGCCGAAGCCCGACACATACGCGTTGAGTGAGCTGGTCCGCTTGGAAGCGTCGGCGACGAGTACGTCGTTGACGTCGACGCCGTCGGCTTCGGCCATCTGGACCAGGGACGCCCGCAGCGGCCCGTCCTGCATCTCGCCGAAGTTGTTGAACAACGGCTCCACCACGAGCGGATAGCCGAACGACCCGATGATCACGAGTCCTCCGGCAGTCAGCGAGGCCGGCAGCCACCAGCGACGCCACCTGCGCGCCATCGCCAAGACCACGACGATCGGCAGCGCAGTCAGCACGATCGCCACCGCGAGCGTGATGACCTGGTCGACCGCCCATGCGGCCCAGCTATTGGTCGCCAGACCGAAGTCGCGCCGTACATTTTGGGACCAGATCGCCAACGGCAGCGTGACGATGCGGCCGATCGTGAGCAGTGCCGCGACCGCGAGGAGCGTCTGAAGCGCCCACCACCGAGATCCCGGCAACCGACGGACCAATCGCGCCCCCCACGACGTGAGCCCCAACCCAATCGCGACGACGAGCGACACGGCCGTGCTGGCGAGCCCGATCGGCACGATATCGCCGCGATAGGCGTCGATCCGGTCGAGCGCGGATTCGGACAGGCCACCGGACTTGTCGATCGGCGCGAGCGAACCACCCGGGAGCCAGTCCCACGGCGTGGTGACGGCGATGGTGATCACGAGCGCGACAGCGGCGATCGCGAACCAGGCCCAGGCGAGCCTGCGGTCAGAGGCCGGCATCGTCAGGAGACCCCAAACGCGAGCGACGTCAAGTAGTCCTGCCAGGCCGCCGTCAGACCGTCGAGGTCGAGACCGATCGTGTCGAGCAGCGCGTCCTCGACCGGCGTGCCGGTGCGTACTTCGTCGTAAAAGTCGACGACGCTGTCGTCCCCGTAGTAAGCGCCGAGCATCCGAAAGATCAGCCAGGCCGCCTCGTACGTCCGCCCGAGCCCATGGCGGTGTGCCGAAAACTCTTGTGCGGTGGGCAGATGCTCAGGCGGGTGGTGCTTGCGAACGTAGGACAGAATCTGGCTCGCGGCACGCTCGACGGGGATCCGGCCGCTGGCCAATGCGACGTAGTCGGCGAACCCCTCGGCCACCCACAGCTCTATCGATGAGGCGGTCGCTCCAGTGGCGGCATGCGTCACTTCGTGACTCATGACGAGCTGCGCCGCCCGCCGGCTGAGGTCGTCGAAGACCGTCGGATTGACGACGACCTCCGCGGGTGCCTGGACCGAGCTGCTGCCGTCGATCGTCGTCGTGACGGCGGCGATCTGAGTCAGGTCGTCAGCCTCTTGGCCGAGCAGCATCGCTGCCGTGGAGTCGGTGTTGGGCACCATGACGACCACCGGACGGTTGGCCGTCTGCTCGGTGGACACGATGTTGGCCAGGTCGTCGGCGGCCACGTCGAGCAGCGCGGCACACGTATCGAGGTCGACGCCTTCGGGGACCGCGATGCAGGTGCCGCCATCGGTGGACTCGATGTCGACCGGGCCGGCGAGCCACACCGGCACCGGGTCGTCGGTGTCTCCGTCGAGCCCGACGACATCGATGCGGTCACCGTTGTACGAGAACCGAAGGGAGATCATCACGGGCGCCGTGCGGTAGATCTGGTGCGCCGGGCCGGCGTCGAGCTCCCACCGCACTTCGACGTCGGCCGTGAAGCCCAGCGGGTCGGCCGCCGTTTCGGGGTCCACCGCGACATACCGCAGGTCTATCCACCGGACCCTGAGGTCGGCGAGGGCGTCATAGACCTGGCCGGCCCACTGATGCGCGGCGCGAGACGCTCCGGCGGCGTCGACGAAGGCGGTCTCGTCCGCGTGTAGCCAGGCGACCCCGAGGCTCTGCAGGACCTGGCTAGCGCGCTCGTCCCGGTCGACCTCGTCGACGGGAGGGCCGACGGTCGGCGTCGCCACATCGTCGGGCGGGACATCGTCACGGGCGTCGGTGGACCACAACACCGCGCCCGTGACTACCACGAGGGCGACAAATGCCCCGACTACCGCGCGACCGATCGCCTTATCCCGGCCGGCGGCCCCCGGCGGTGGTGCGGCGTCGGTCATTCCACGATCTTAGAGAGGTCGTCGGCGATCCCTGTGACGCGGCTAGGGTCAGAATCCGACCGCGGCGGTCGGTGAGATCTCGGTGCGCATCGCCCGCCACAGCTCGGCGACAGCGCCCTTCCGGCGCTCCGCCACGAGGCCGGCCCGTTGCAACGCGACGAGGTTGCCGGCCCCGAGATAGGCGCCGCCCAGAGCCCCGATGCCCAGCCGCACGTCGGACTCGGCCGTCGTTCTCTCCACCACAGCCTCGCCGTCATGGGCTCGGATCCGCCAACTACCGGCGTTCCACGGAGCCGCGGTGTCACTCACCTCGACCACCACGTCGCACGGCGCGCTCCATGCCCGAGCCTGCAGTGCCTCGGTGAGGTCGACCAGGCGCATCCACAGGCCGTCATAGGTCTCCAGGTCGGACGTAGCCCTCGGACCGCCGACCCACAGCAGCAGTGGGTCGTCGACGCCGACGGTGCCGACCTTGATGGTGCCCATCAGATCGAAGTCGACCAGGCGACGCAGGAGTGCGAGTCTCGCGCCCGTGTCGCCGAGGACCGCCCAAACCGAAAGGTCGCCCGAGGGCCGGCCTCGCTCCCACTTGTGTGCGCGACGGAACGCCGCGAAACCGACATCCACACCGTCGCGGCGGGCGAAGAGCACCCGCCAGGGCTCCTTGTCCCGCATGTGTTCAGGGAACTCTTGGCAGATGCGGGCGTAGTAGCCGGCGTCGCCCACCACAGAGCCAAGCTCCGCCGAGCCGAGATGGCACTCCAGCAACCGCTTCGCAACGTCTGGTTCGGACGCCGTCGCCAGGTGAGTCGTGACCGCTGCGGCCGCGTCTTCCAACTCGGGCGCGGTCAGTTTCGTACCCCTGCCCAGACTGACGACGAGCTCCAGGGACGCGAGTCCGTAGCCGTGGCGGCCATAGATTGACGGCTCGCTGGCATGAAGCGCCGAGAGGTAGACGCCCTCCTGCTCGTGCACCTGCTCGAAGTGGTGGCGCACCATCGCGGTGAGCACACCCTTGCGGCGGTGGTCGGGGTGTACACCGACCCAGGTGAGACCGGCACACGGCACCTGCCGGACGGTCGCGTCGGCGCCGGGGATCGACAGCGTCAACGGAAAGACGCCGTAGACCCCCGGATAGGTCGCCGGATCCGAGCCGTCGATCTCGGCCGCGAAGCGCTGGTCCTCGGCCAGCCCGATCAGCTGCTCCTCGGTAGGCGCTTTCGGAGCCTCGGCGAACCAGACCGTGTGGTCGGTCGCCAGGTAGCGATCCGGGTCGGTCGCGCGACGGACACGGATCGGGTCTTTCGTCATGACCTAAGACAACCCCTGGACGGCGGACGCCTCAACCGATTTACGATCCGCGCCACTGGACACGCCACATTTGCCCATGATTCAGTGCCAAATGACGAGAGGAATCACCATGGCAGATCCATACATCAGCTACGTCTCCCTCGAAGACATGGACGAGCGGATGCAGGAGGAGATGCACCGGTGCGCGCGTGAGGGTACGCCTCGTCCGGAGAGCTCGGCCGTTCGTGCCCATGCGCCGAACGCGTTCTGGGCCTTCGCCGACTCCTGGAAGTCGCAGTTCCACAACGGCGTCTGCGACCACGCGATCAAGGACCTCTGCCGGGTCTACATCTCTCGGACCGTGAAGTGCGAGTTCTGCGGCAACCAGCGCTCCATCAAGGCATCAGCTGCCGGCCTCGAGGAGGCGCAGTACGACGAGTTGTTGAACTTCGAGTCCTCGGACAAGTACGACGACCGGCAGAAGGCGGCGCTCGCCTACGCCCAGGCGATCGCCTGGGGCGAACAGGATCTCGACAAGCTGTGGCAGCGGCTGCGTGAGCACTTCAGCGAGCCCGAACTCGTGGAGCTCGGTTGCTTCATCGCCTTGACCTTCGGCCAGCAGAGCTGGATCCGGCTGCTGGGCATCGACCACCACCAGTACATGGCCGGCACCGACGCATCGATGGCACCCGGATTCGGTAGCGCCGACGAACTCGCCGCGAGCCAGGCGAGCGACGACTACTGGGCGAAGCGCTAGCGACTCAGCCGATGTGGCGGACGTCGGTCAGCGGCATGTAGCCGGACGCGGGCACGATCTCGACCGTGGAGCCCGAGTTTGGGGCGTGGACGATCTGGCCGTTGCCGATGTACATACCGACGTGGCTGACCGGACTGTAGTAGAAGAGCAGGTCGCCAGGCACGGCCGAAGAGAGCGGGATCGAGGTGCCCATGGTGGCCTGCACGCTGGACGAGTGCGGCAAGGAAACACCGGCGGCTCCCCAGGCGGCCATCGTGAGGCCGGAGCAGTCGTAGGAATCCGGTCCAGCGGCGCCGTAGACATAGGGGTCGCCGAGCTGAGCCAGGGCGTAGTCGACGGCGATCTGCGCCTGCTCGGAGGTCGCCTCGACGCCGGTCGGCGGCCGCGTGTCGCCACGGCTGGTGTCGAGCTGCTCGGCTTCGAGCTCGTCGAGTAGATCCTGGGCGGCGTCGGACTTTTCCTTGACGGTGTCGTATTCCTTGGCCGCCTGGTCCTTGGCCTCGGCGATCGCGTCGACCTGCTCGCGCAGTTGCTGCTTGCGAAGGTCGAGCTCGGCCGCGGCGGCCTGGTAGCCGTCGAGCAGGCTCGCCTGAGTCGAGTTGTAGGACTCCATCGCGGCGAGGCCGGCGAGGAACTCGTCGGGGTTGCCAGAGGCGAGCAGTTGGGTGGTGAGGTTCATCGGCGACTGCTGCGCCTGGACGGCCACCATGCTGCTGACCCGGTCGGCCGTGGCGTCGAGGGTGCGCTGCTGGTCGGCGACGTCGGAGCGGAGGCCCTTGAGCCCCCGCCGGGTGTCCTTCAGTTCGACCCGGATCGTGTTGAGTCGCTCCTGAGCCTGCTCAGCCTCGTGGAAGAGCCGATCGGCGCGGCGCTGCACCTCTTGGATGCTCGGGTCAGGGCTCGCGTAGCCCGATTGCGGGAGCACCACCATCCCGGTGATGAGGGTCGCGCCAATCGCGACGGTGGTGCGGATAACTGAAGTTTTCCGGGCGGTACGCACGCTCGGCCGATCTCCTAGCTCCTCGACGCCTACCAGGTGAGCTGTCGGGTTCGGGCCGGAAGCTGCCCGCCGATGGACCTCTCACGATGGCCCATCGATTAACCCCAATCACTTGGGTCCCCGGCTCCAGCGGCCCCGGCCCCTCGGAACCGCCGAATTCGGCGAGGCGCCCGGCCGATCTGCGGTAAATCGACTCTGTACGGGCACCTGAGCATTGGACACTAGTGACGTTGGGGATCAACTGCAATCTCCCCGCACCATGCTGGGGAAACGAGCGATGTGGTTCGGAAGTTACGTCCTAATCGCCGTAAATATCCGGTGACGGATCGTCTTGAGCGGTCACAAGGCGTAGGGGCGGAAGCAGGCCGGATGCGGCCAGCGCGTCGAGTGCTCCGGCTTCGTCCTCGGACAACTCGACCGGCTCTGGCGGGCCACCCAACAGACAGGTCACGACGCAGTCGGTGCACGCGAGCCCACGCACCAGACACGTGTCGCAGTCGATGATGAGAGCGTCGGCCCCGGTGGGCTCGGCCGCGTCCGCGCTCGATGCCATGGTTCCTCCTCGGTTACCAATCGGACATCAGCGACGGTACGGCGGGGCACTGACAGTCCGGCAACACCGGCGTGTCGCGCCGTCAGCCGCGATCCAATAGCCGGACCAACGCCACCGACGGAATGGCCCGGCCGCCGGCCTTGGTCGCGAACCCCGCGACCTCTCGATCGGCCGACACGACCACGACCGGACGACCCTCCGGCTCGGCCCGTACGAGATCGCGCAAGACCTCGTCGGCGGTCACCTCGGCCGGACTGAATCGCACCCGAACGCCACGCGGCGGCGACACCGCCGGCCGATGCCGGAGGTCGGCCCCGTCGAACACCACAGTCACCTCGGCGCCACTGCGCGCCGCGATCGGGGCCAGCTGCCGCAGCAGCCGGGTCCGCTGCTCCTCCAGCGACAGGTTCCCCCACTCGAGCTTGGTCACGTTGTAGCCGTCCACCAGCAGGTGCACCCGAGGCAGGCCCAGCAATCGATCGAGCAGCGCCGGATCGGCCGGATCCAGCGCCCGCCCGCCTCCGGGCGCCAACGGTCGATCGTCGGGGTCGGCCAGCAGGTCGGCCGGCAGCGTCTCGACGGGTGGGAGGGCCAACTCACGTCGCAGTCCCTGCGCGGATGCCAGCAAGGCGTCGAGCAGCAGGCGCGCTCGCAACGCTTCGCCGCCGCGCTCGGCCCGGTCGGACTGGCGGACCCGCTGGGCATCGCCGGCCAACTCATCGATGCGGGCCTGCAACCGCCGTACCTCGGTCTGCGCCGCGCCGACGCGCCTCTCGGCGTCCTCGATCGCCGATGTCTCGTCCGATCTGGCCGTGGCGAGGTCGACTGCGGCCTGCCTCGATCGGGTCCGCTCCGCGCCCAGCTTGCGACGCAGGTCTGTGTTGTCGGCCTTCAGCTGACTGACCTGATCGCGCAGTCGAGAGCGGACGTCGGCAAGCTCGGTCCGAGCATCCTCGACCTGCTGTCGGAGCCGGTCGACCTCGTCGGGGTCCGGAGCGGCCGCGCGCGCCTCCTCGTCGATGCGCGACACCGCCTGCTCCAGGGTCTGCCGCCAGCCCTCCGGTCGGAGCAGGTACGCGACCGCCGCCACCTCGACCGGGTCGACGGCCACCGGCTCGCCACGCTCCAGCGCCGCGACGACATCGCCGTGGCCCGGTCGCACCTGCGCCGCGACCCGCGCGCGAAAGTCGTCGTCGTGCAGTGCCGAGGCGATCGGCCCGGCCGCCAGCCGAGCCCGCCGCTGAGGGGCGAATCGCATCACCGGGCGCACGCTGGCCGGCAGCCGCTCGTCGCCAAGGGAGTCCAAGACGTCGAGCGTCATCGCGATCAGCCGCTGCCGGACCGCGTCGGGCAGCATGACCATCGCATCGCTGCCCATCGGATCGCTCACGGCTCCTCGCTCACGCCTGCTCCGTCGTCGGGTCGGCACTGGTCGTCGGGTCGGCACTCATGTCCGCGTCGGCACGGGCGACGATCTCGATCGCGTCGCTGCGTCCGCACCACCGGCAGCTGATCGACTCGACGTCCTGGCCGAGCAGGCTGTCGTCCTCGACCCGGGCGTCACCGCTCAGGGCAACATGCCAAAACTCGCGCGTACGCCGGGTCCGCGTGACATCGAATCGGGTCAGGTTGCCGCAGCCGGCGCAGCGCAGCCGCTCCATGTCGCCGGGCAAACGCACCCGCGTACTCGGGTCGGACATCGCCGCTCCTCTCGCTGAAACGCCACGCCTCCAGCTTTCCACCAGCGCAAACCCGGGCGCGTCGGACCCGGTTTCGTCAGTGGCGCGACCTACGGTGCCGACATGGCCACCCCGAGTGTCGACGCCGCGCCGCAGGCGGTCCAGGCGACATTCGACGAGCTCGGTCGGCCGCTCCACGAGGTCACGTTTTGCGTCGTCGACCTCGAAACCACCGGCGGCTCGGCGTCGGCCGGCGCGATGATCACCGAGATCGGCGCCGTCAAAGTGCGCGGCGGCGAGGCGCTCGGCGAGTTTCAGACCCTGGTCAATCCGAAGGCACCGATCCCGCCGTTCATCGCGGTGCTCACCGGCATCACCGATGCGATGGTGGCGGCGGCACCGACGATCGAGTCGGCGCTGCCCGCGTTCTTGGAGTTCGCCTCCGGCTGCGTGCTCGTCGCCCACAACGCACCGTTCGACGTCGGCTTCCTGCGCCACTTTGCGACCGAGGGCGACTACCGCTGGCCGCGGTTCGAGGTGCTCGACACGGTGCGGCTGGCCCGCCACGTCGTGACCCGCGACGAAACCCCCAACTGCAAGCTGTCCAGCCTCGCCAGGCTGTTTCAGGCCTCGACGACGCCCAACCACCGGGCCCTCGACGACGCCCGGGCCACCGTCGACGTCCTGCACGGCCTGATCGCGCGGCTCGGCAACCTCGGCGTCCACACGCTCGAGGAGCTCCAGACGTTTACGTCCCGGGTGCATCCGGAGCAGCGCCGCAAGCGCCACCTGGCCGACGGCCTGCCGCACCTGCCGGGGGTCTATCTCTTCCGCGACGAGCGCGGCCGCGTCCTCTACGTCGGCAAGTCCAAAGACCTCCGGGCCCGGGTCCGCAACTACTTCACGGCGAGCGAGACCCGATCCCGGATCGGCGAGATGGTGCGGCTCGCCGAGTCGGTCGAGGGCATCCCCTGTGCGACGCCGCTCGAGGCCGAGGTACGAGAGCTGCGCCTGATCGCCGAGCACAAGCCGACCTACAACCGGCGTTCGCGCCATCCCGAGCGGGTCGTGTGGCTCAAGCTGACCGACGAGCCGTGGCCTCGGCTGTCGATGGTGCGCCGGGTCCTCGACGACGACGCGATCTACGTCGGTCCCTTCGGGTCGAAGCGCACGGCGGAGCGCGCCATGGCAGCGATGCACGAGGCCTACCCCCTGCGGCAATGCAGTGGGCGGCTCCCCCGCCAGCCGTCGCGATCCCCGTGCGTGCTGGCCGAGATGGGCCGGTGCCTGTCCCCCTGTGACGGTTCGGCGACGACCGAGGCCTACGGTGCCGTCGTCGCCGACGTACGACTGGCGCTGATCGCCGATCCGCAGGGGGTCGTCGACGCCATCAACCGCCGGATGGCGCTGCTGTCCGAGCAGGAGCGCTACGAAGACGCTGGCCTGCATCGCGATCGGCTCAGCGCGTTCCTGCGCGGCAGCGCACGTACGCAGCGCCTGTCGAGTGTGACCGGCTGCCGCGAGTTGGTGGCGGCCCGCCGGCTCGACAACGGTCGGTGGGAGATGCATGTCATTCGGCACGGCAGGTTGGCCGCGGCCGGCGTGCTTCGCCCCGGCGATAGCGGTCGGCAGTTCGCCGCCGGTCTCGTGGCGAGCGCCGAAACCGTGACCCCTGGCCCCGGCCCGACACCGGCGGCGACGGCATCGGAGACGGAGTGCGTGCTTCGGTGGCTCGAAACGCCCGGCATCCGGCTCGTCGACATCGACGGCACCTGGACCTGCCCGATCGGTGGGGCGGGCGGCCACCTCGCCACGGTCGTCGTCGCCGAGTCGGGTCGCGACTCCGTGATCCCGTTCGACGAGCGCCGCATGGTGGCGACGGTTCATCAGCCCTGACCGACGCTAGGGTGGTGTCGTGATCACTGCGATCGTCTTCGTCAAGGCCGACGTGGCCCGCATTCCCGAGGTCGCCGAGCAGATCGCCGGTCTCGATGGCGTCAGCGAGGTCTACTCCGTCACCGGCCACATCGATCTCATCGTGATGGTTCGCGTCCACCGCCACGACGACATCGCGGCCGTCGTCGCCGACCGGCTCAACAAGGTGTCGGGCGTGGAGTCGACCGAGACCCACATCGCGTTCCGGACCTACTCCAAGCACGATCTCGAGTCCGCGTTCAGCCTCGGCGCCGCCGAAGCCGACTAGCCAGGACCATCGGCACTGAACCCTGCCGGGCCGTCGCGGCGTACACCCTGACGTCACGGCAATAGTTGGGTGTACGCCAGCGCAGGGGTACAGCGGAGCCGGCTCAGCCCGCCGGTGCGTGGGTTTGGGTCGCCCGAACCCACCGGGCCAGCGTCTCGCGCGCGGCACCGGAGTCGATCGACTTGCGCGCTCGGGCGAGACCGGCCTCGAGACGCTCGACCAAGCTCCCCTCGGGTCCGGCATGCGCGGCCAGACCGGCAGCGGCGTTGAGGACGACGGCGTCACGCATCGGACCCGACTCGCCGTCGAGGACCTGAGCGAAAACGGCGGCGTTGTGAGCCGCGTCGGCTCCCCGAAGGTCCTCCGTACGTGCCCGCGGGATGCCGAGCTCAGTGGGGTCTAGGGTCTCCTCTGCGACGGACCCGGCGGAACCGGTCACCACCCATACCGAGGACGTCGCCGTCGTGGTGAGCTCGTCCAGCCCGTCGTCGCCACGGAAAACCAGGGCGTCCACTCCCCTGGCGGCGAGCACGCCGGCGGCGATCGGTGCCGTCCGCCGGTCCGCCACGCCGACCGCCTGAGCAGCCGGGCGGGCCGGATTGGTCAACGGGCCGAGGATGTTGAACGTGGTCGCGATCCCGAGCTCGCGCCGGACGGGGATCGCATGGCGCATCGACGAGTGAAACAGGGCCGCGAAGCAAAACGTGATGCCCGCCTCTGCCGCGACTGCGCCGATCTGGTCGCCGGGCACGTCCAGCCGGACGCCGAGCGCCTCGAGTACATCGGCCGAGCCGCTGCTGGACGACGCCGCGCGGTTGCCGTGCTTGACCACCGTGACTCCGGCGCCGGCGGCGACGACTGCCGCCATCGTGGAGATGTTGACCGTACGGGCCCGGTCGCCGCCGGTGCCGACGATGTCGACGAAGCGGCCCGGGACGGTCAGCGGCACCGCGTGGTCGTACATGGTCCGCACGAGCCCCTCGACCTCTCCGACGGTCTCGCCCTTGGCCCGCAGCGCCACGGCGAACCCGGCGATCTGCGCTCCGGTCGCCTCGCCTCTCAGGATCTCTCGCATCGCCCACGCGGTCTGGTCGGCGTCGAGGTCTTGACCGCCCACCAGCGCGGACAGCACCTGCGGCCAGCTGGACACGGTCGTCGACCTAACGCTTGGCCGGGGTACGGCTGCGTCGCCCGGCCACGAGGGCAATGACCGCCTCGGCCAGCTCGGCCGGGTCGATCGGGTGCGACACCGCCGCCTCGGCACGCGACCAGGCCGCCAGCCAGGCGTCGTCGCGCCGGCCCGTGAGGACCAGGAGCGGGGGGCACTGGAAGACCTCGTCCTTGAGCTGGCGCGCGACGCCCATGCCGCCGGCCGGAACCGCCTCGCCGTCGAGGATCGCGAGGTCGATGTCGCCTCGATCCATCGTGGCGATGACGGCCGGCTCGATGGCGCATTCGACGTACTCGAACGTGGGAAGCTCGGGGTGCGGCCGCTTCCCCAAGGCGAGCATCACCTTCTCGCGCGTGTGTTTGTCGTCGCTATAGACGCAGACGCGGATCGGCGCGGTGTCGGTAACCTCAGTCACGGACGTAAGCGTATCCGGGAGTCTCACACACGACTGAGGGCGTCGGCACGGTGACCCATGCCAGCCGGGATCACGGCGGCCACGAGGGGTCCCCGACGTCGTGTAGTACCCGCGGTCGCTGTTGCGAACAGGGATCGACATAATGGCGTCCGTGGCGACCACATCCGCGATCCCGGCCTCACGCCTGCACGGACCACCCGACCGGCCGAGCATGGTCAGCGTCGGCACCGTCGTCTGGCTGTCCAGCGAGCTGATGTTCTTCGCGGCGTTGTTTGCTGCGTACTTCACGATTCGCGGCGTTTCGCCGGAGTTGTGGGAACAGGAGACCGCCAAGCTCAACCTCCCGTTCGCGACCGTCAACACGACCGTGTTGGTGCTGTCCAGCGTGACCTGCCAGCTCGGCGTGTTCGCCGCCGAGCGCGGCCGGGTCGGCCGCACCGGCAGTGTCCTCAACGTCGGCGGCTGGGGCATGCGCGAGTGGTTCGTGCTGACCTTCATGATGGGCACGTTCTTCATCGGCGGGCAGGCGACGGAGTACGCCGAGCTCGTCCACGAGGGCACGACGATCTCGTCCTCCCCGTACGGTTCGGTCTTCTACCTGACCACGGGCTTTCACGGCCTCCACGTCACGGGTGGGCTGATCGCGTTCCTCTTCGTGCTCGGTCGCACGTACGTCGCGCGCCGCTTCACCCATGAGCAGGCCGTCACGTCGATCGTCGTGTCGTACTACTGGCACTTCGTCGACATCGTCTGGATCGGGCTCTTCGCGACCATCTATCTACTACAATAGGTAGTACGACCGACTCGACTGAGCACGACGAACGAGAGAGGCCGCATCGTGCACATCCCCCTCATCCGGCGCGGGACACTCCGTCGCGTGTCGGCATGGCGGCGCCATCGCCTGGCCGGCGCGGCCGTCGTGTTGGTCGCGTTGACAGCCGTCGGCGGTGCGTACGCCATGGTCGCGCCCAACTCCGCCGAGGCCGACAACTCTCAAAGCGACCTCGTCGACAAGGGACACAAGCTCTTCCTGGTCGGCTGTTCCTCGTGCCACGGCCTCAACGGCGAGGGAGTGCTCGCGGGCAACGACGAGCAAAACTACGGCCCGTCGCTGATCGGCGTCGGTGCCGCTGCCGTCGACTTCCAGGTCGGCACCGGCCGGATGCCCCTAGCACAGCCCGGGCCGCAGGCCGCGCAGAAGAAGGTCGTCTACACCGACGAAGAGATCGAGGCACTGGCCGCCTACGTCGCCTCGCTCGCGCCTGGTCCGGCGATTCCGGCCGAGCAATACACCGACATCTCCGGTATCTCGCAGGAGGATCTCACGCGAGGCGGCGAGTTCTTCCGCACCAACTGCACGGCCTGCCACAACTCGGTCGGCGCCGGCGGCGCCCTGCCGAGCGGCCGCTTCGCGCCTTCCCTGGACGGTGTCGAGGCGAAGCACATCTACGAGGCGATGCTCACCGGGCCGCAGCAGATGCCCGTCTTTTCCGACGCGGTCATCACTCCGGAGGACAAGCGCTCGATCATCGCCTACATCAAGTCCGTGCAAGAGCAGCCCGATCACGGCGGATTCTCCCTCGGCGGGTTCGGCCCGGTGGGCGAGGGCGTCGTGGTTTTCGTGGTCGGGATGGCCGCATTGATCGGCGCCGCGATCTGGATCACGTCCAGCGGAGTAAGGGTGGGGAGCAAGCGTGAGTGACGAGGACCGCCCCGGCGACGAGCTCGAGCCTCGCGACGAGCATGAGGCCGAGCCGGAGCCGGAACAGGAGCCGGTGCCCGACCCCGGCTTCCACGAGCACGGGCCACGGCCGACCGACCTCGATCCGGCGCTGGAGCTCCGGGCCGAGCGTCAGGTCTCCGGCATGTTCGGCCTGGCGACGCTGCTGGGTCTCGGCTTCTGCGTCGCCTACTTCGCCGTGCCTGAGGACAAGACCATCCTGGGGTTCAACGCCCTCAACTTCACGCTCGGCATGACCCTCGGTGGCTCTCTCCTCCTGATCGGCATGGGCGCCGTTCAGTGGGCCAAGCGGCTGATGATCGACGACGACATCATCGAAGCGCGACACGCCGTCGCCTCGTCCGAGGAAAACCGCGCCGAGGCGCTCGAGATCGTCACCGCTGGCGCCGCCGAGTCGGGTCTGGGCCGCCGCACGATGATCCGCAACAGCATGCTCGGCGCCCTGGGCGTCCTCGGGCTGCCCGCGATCGTCGTGCTCCGCGACCTGGGTCCCCTGCCGACCGACGAGTCGCTGCGTACGACCGTGTGGACCAAGGGCATGCGGGTCGTCAACGACGTCGCGGGCACGCCGATCCGCCCGGAAGACATCGAGCTCGGCCAGCTGGTCAACGGCGAGCCATCCGTGCTGGTGTCGACCGGCGACGAAGCCGTCGACGAGGAAAACCACGTGATCGAGGGCATCGACCAGCTCAACGCCAAGGCCAAGGCCGCGGTCATTCTCGTCCGGATGCGTCCCGACGAGGTCACGCCGCCGAAGGGACGCGAAGACTGGGGCGTCGACGGCATCCTGTGCTTTTCCAAGATCTGCACCCACGTGGGCTGCCCGATCAGCCTGTGGGAGCAGCAGACCCACAACGTGCTGTGCCCCTGTCACCAGTCGACGTTCGATCTCGCCGACGGCGGCAAGGTTACGTTCGGCCCGGCGCATCGGCCCCTGCCCCAGCTGCAGCTGGGCGTCGACGACGAGGGATACCTGATCGCAATGGGCGACTTTGAGGACCAAGTGGGTCCGAGCTTCCCGGAGTTGGGGTGAAACACCGATGAGCAACGACTCGACGACCGACGCGAAGCCGATCCAGGACACCAAGACCGGCAAGGCGGCCGCCGGCCCGGTGAAGTGGCTGGACGAGCGGGTCGGCCTGGCAACGCTGGTCAAGACCTTCGGCCGCAAGGTCTTCCCCGACCACTGGTCCTTCCTGCTCGGTGAGATCGCGCTGTTCAGCTTCATCGTGCTGCTGCTGTCCGGCACGTTCCTGACCTTCTGGTTCATTCCGAGCCAGGGCGAGGTCGTGTACGACGGGTCGTACGCGCCTCTGCGTGGACTGGAGATGTCCGAGGCGTTCGCGTCGACCATGGATCTCTCGTTCGAGGTCCGGGGCGGCCTGCTGATGCGCCAGATGCACCACTGGTCGGCCATGCTGTTCATCGCCGCCATCACGATCCACATGCTGCGGATGTTCTTCACCGGCGCCTACCGCAAGCCGCGTGAGATCAACTGGCTCATCGGCCTCGGCATCTTCATGCTCGCGATCGTCGAAGGGTTCGCCGGCTACTCCTTGCCCGACGACCTGCTCTCCGGCACCGGCCTGCGAATCGCCGAAGGGTTGATGCGCTCGATCCCAATCGTCGGGACGTACGTCTCGTACTTCGTGTTCGGCGGTGAGTTCCCCGGCGACGCCCTCATCGCGCGGCTCTTCATCGTGCACGTCTTGTTGATCCCCGGGATCCTTCTCGGGCTCATAACCGTGCACCTGATCCTCGTCGTCTACCACAAGCACACGCAGTTCCCCGGGCCCGGCAAGACCGAGAAAAACGTGATCGGTCCGCCGGCGCTGCCGATCTACGCCGCCAAGGCGGGCGGGTTCTTCTTCATCGTCTTCGGCGTCTCGACCCTGATGTCGGCGATCTTCCAGATCAACGCGATCTGGAACTACGGTCCGTACAACCCCTCAGAAGTCACGGCCGGCTCCCAGCCCGACTGGTACATGGGCTGGCTCGAGGGCGGCTTGCGTATCATGCCCAACTGGGAGTCGACGATCTTCGGCTGGACCTTCAGTTGGAACGTCTTCGTGCCCGGCGTGCTGTTGCTCGGCATCCTGTTCACGCTGCTCGGGCTCTACCCGTTCGTCGAACGCTGGGTCAACGGCGACGATCGCGAGCATCATCTGCTGGATCGGCCGCGCAATGCCCCGATCCGCACCGCGTTCGGCGTCGCGGGCATCGCGTTCTATGGGCTGCTCTGGGCTGCCGGCGGCAACGACATCCTCGCCGTGTGGTTCCACACCAGCATCTACCACATCACGTGGTTCATGCGGTTCGCGGTCTTCATCGGACCGGTCATCGCGTTCATCGTGACCAAGCGGATCTGCCTCGCCTTGCAGCGTAAGGACCGCGAGCTCGTCCTGCACGGCTACGAGACCGGGATCATCGTCCGATCCCCCGACGGCCAATACACCGAGCGGCACACACCCATCGGCCAGGCGGAGGCCTACCGGCTCACCGAGCACTCCCGGGTGGCACCGGCCGAGTTGCCGCCAGAAACCGACGACAACGGCGTGCGGGCTCCGACTCGGATCCCGGCGAAGCTGCGGGCCAAGGCGTCGGCGTTCTACTTCGGCGACGCGGTCAACAAGCCGACCTCGGAGGAGCTGGCGGAGGCGCGTCACCACGGCGACGGCGAGCACGCCGAACTCGAAGCCGCCGAGGAGGACGGCTTCCTCGGCGCCACCGAGACCGGCGTCCCAAAGCGGCACGACTAGCCGCCCGACCCTAGGTCACTCGTCGCACGACCAAGTGTTGTCACCCATGGCAGGGCGATCGGCTGGTCAAGGCATGCGCTATGACTCGACCAGCGACCTCTGGTGCGGCTAGGAGTGGCGGATCGGCGTGGGCCTAGCTGAGCGCGGAGCCCTTGAGGTATTGGCCCCAGGAGACGTCCCAATCGGTCCAGCCATTGGCTGGCTCGAGTGACCGATTGGAGCCGGTGACCTTGACGACGTCACCGATCTCGAGGTTGTTGTACATCCATCCGCTGTTTTCGACGCTCATGCCGACGCAGCCGTGGCTCACGTTGGCGTATCCCTGATCAGCCTCCGACCACGGCGCACCGTGCAGGAACTCACCGCTCCAGGTCACGCGCAACGCGTTGGGCACGTCGGAGATGTTGTAGTACTCAGGGTCGTTTTCGCTGACACCGGTCGTCGCCGCGTCCATGTCCTTGGTGCGGTACTTCTCCATGATGACCTTGGTGCCGCTGCGGGTCTCGTAGCCTGGCATGCCGCCGGTGACCGGGATCGTCTTGGCCAGCTTGTCGTTGATGAAGACCTGCATCTTGTGGGACTTCAGGTTGATCTTGCTGATCACCTTGCGCCCGATCGTGAAGTCGAACGACTCACTCTTCTGGCCGTAAACGCCACCGCCCGCGGAAACGCTGTTGATGTCGGCGTCGACGTGGACCTTGGTGCCGGCCGGCCAATAGTGCTTCGGCCGGAAATGCACCTCGGTGTCGCTGTACCAGTGCCAGGTGCCCTGGACCTGGGGCGTCGAGGTCACGTGAAGGCTGCGCTGGATGCTGGCCTTGTCGGTCACCGGGACGTCGAACTGGAGGATGACCGGCATCCCAACCCCGACGGTGGCATTGTCGTAGGGCTGGATGTATTGGAGGTAGGTCAGCTCGGTGGCGACGTCGAGGTACTCGGTCCGGAAATGCGAACGCTCGGTCGTCGCCTCACCGTCGCTGTTTTCGGCCCGCATCACCATGCGGTAGCGCTCACCGGGCTCGAGGAGGTCGTCGGCGGTCCACGTCGTGCCGTCGTCGTTGACCGACCCGGCGATGGCGTTGTTCTTGTCGTGGCCCGAGTAGAGGAGGACCTGGTCGATGGTGCCGTCATCTGCGGCGACGGAGACCTTAGTGTCGACCGCCACGTCACGCTTGCCCGACTTGACGTTGGATGTGAGGGTCACATTGGAGCTCTCCTCTAACAAGGAGAACAACCCGCCGGACGAGTCGTCGTGGCTCGACGATGACGTGTCGTCGGCTGCGTCGCTCGACCCCGAGCACGCCACAAATGCGCCGAACGCGACGACTGCCGCGAGCGCAATTGCGATAAGCCCCGCTTTGCGGGGCCCTAGCCCGCTGGCCCGAGCCAGCACTTGCCCCCGAATGTCCATTCTTCCTCCCAAAGGACCCTTACCAGCCGCCCAGCGTAGCAAGGCCACTCAAGGAATCTCGGTACCCCAACCATGACGGTGATCACAGGCCTGTCACAAACTGGCGCTCCGATCGGTTAATGAGCGTGGTACCCACGGTAGTACTCGAAGACAAACCCAGACAAAGTTATCGCACCAACGCCGACGCCGATGATGAACAGCCACCAGCCGAAGACGATGCCGAGGACGCACACCGCGAGCGCCATGCCGCAAAACAGGGGCCACCAGCTGAACGGTGGAAAGAATCCGAGCTCCCCCGCGCCGTCGGCGATCTCGGCGTCCTTGCGGTCTTCGGGCCGATCGGGGATCTGCTTGGCCACCACGCCGAGGAAGAACGCCAACAGGCCGGCCAAGAGCGTCGTCATGATGAGGGCGGCGGTACCGGTCGGGTCTTCCGAGATGTACCAGTAGATCGGCGTGACGACCGCGAAGAAGAGGCAGCAGCCCGCGATGACGAAGGTTTCGATCTTCACCGGCGCTCCACGCTGTCATCGGAGCCTTCGACAGGCTCGGACTTGCGGTCTGCCCCGTTGACCGTCGCCACCGCGGAGATCTCCGGATGGTGCAGGTCGAACGCGGGGCTGATCGAACGGATCCTCGGCAGGGACACGAAGTTGTGTCGAGGCGGCGGGCAGCTGGTCGCCCACTCGAGGCCGCGGCCCCAACCCCACGGGTCGTCGGACTCCACCTTCGGCGCCCGCCGCGTCTTCCAGACGTTATACAAAAACGGCAGGGTCGACGCGCCGAGTAGGAACGCGCCGACCGACGACACCTGGTTGAGCGTCGTGAACCCGGCGTCAGCCGGGTAGTCCGCGTAGCGCCGCGGCATGCCCTCCACACCGAGCCAGTGCTGCACGAGGAAAGTGGTGTGGAAGCCGATGAAAAGCATCCAGAAGTGGATCTTGCCCAGTCGCTCGTCCAGCATCCGTCCGGTGAACTTCGGCCACCAGAAATAGAAGCCGCCGAACATCGCGAAGACCACGGTGCCGAACACCACATAGTGGAAGTGCGCCACCACGAAGTAGGAGTCGGAGATCGAGAAGTCCAACGACGGGGAGGCCAGAATGACGCCCGTCAGGCCGCCGAACAGGAACGTCGTCAGGAACCCGACAGCCCAGAGCATGGGGGTGTCGAAGCGTAAGGACCCGCCCCACATCGTGCCTATCCAGTTGAAGAACTTGACCCCGGTCGGTACCGCGATCAAGAACGTCATGAACGAGAAGAACGACAGGTTGACCACGCCGGTGACAAACATGTGGTGCGCCCACACCGCCATCGAGAGCACAGCGATGGTGAGGGTCGCTCCGACGAGTCCGATGTAGCCGAAGACCGGCTTGCGGCTGAAAACCGGCAGGATCTCGGTGATGATGCCGAAGAACGGCAGCGCGATGATGTAGACCTCGGGATGCCCGAAGAACCAGAACAGGTGCTGCCACAAGATGGCGCCGCCGTGAGCCGCGTCGAAGACGTGGGCACCGAGCAGCCGGTCGGCCTCGAGCGAGAGCAGCGCGCCGGCCAGCACCGGGAACGCGATGAGCACCAGCAGGCTGGTGACCAGGGTGTTCCAGACGAAGATCGGCATCCGGAACATGGTCATGCCGGGCGCGCGCATGCAGATGATCGTGGTGATGAAGTTGACGGCACCCAGGATGGTGCCGAGACCGGCCATCCACAGGCCCATCACCCAGAGGTCGCCGCCGACGCCCGGGGACCGTACGGCGTCCGAGAGCGGCGTGTAGGCGAACCAGCCGAAGTCGGCGGCGCCCATCGGGGTGAGGAAGCCGGACGCGGCGATCAGGCCGCCGAACAGGAACAGCCAGTAGCTGAGCATGTTCAGGCGTGGGAAGGCGACGTCGGGCGAGCCGATCTGGAGCGGCATCACAACGTTGCCGAAGCCGAAGAACAGCGGGGTCGCGAACAGCAGCAGCATGATCGTGCCGTGCATCGTGAAGAGCTGGTTGTACAGCTCCTCGTTCACGACCTGCTGTCCCGGGTAGGCCAGCTCGGAGCGGATCAGCATCGCCATCAGCCCGCCGACCATGAACCACGCGAACGACGTGCAGAGGTAGAGCTTGCCGATCAGCTTGTGGTCGGTGGTGGTGAGGATCCGGACCACCTGCTGGCCCAGCGGCTTGCGGCCGGTCGTGGTCGTCGGGTGCGCTGCTGTCGCGGTCATTCCGCGCCCTCCTCGCTGTGCTCGCCGAGCCCTTCCGGCGTATAGGCCTGGCTGCCGCCCGTCACCGGCTCCTCGGACTCGTGGCCGGCCTCCTGCAGGTCACGCAGGTACTGTTCGAACTCGTCGAGGCTGACCACCTCGACGTTGAACAGCATGCGGGAGTGGTAGGCGCCGCAGAGCTCGTAGCACTTGCCCTTGAACGTGCCCTCGGTGTCGGGCGTGACCTCGAAGTGGTTGATCCGGCCGGGGATGACGTCCATCCGCATCAGGAACGCCGGGACGCCGAAGGAGTGGATCACGTCGGGCGAGTAGAGGTTGAACTGGGTCGTCTGGTCGACAGGCAGCACGAGCGTCGGGATGTCGCTGGCGGTGCCGGACTCGTAGACGTTGGTGCCCTCGCCGCCGGTGGCCTCTTCGTTCGTGTAGTTGAACGTCCACGACCACTGCTGGCCCACGACGTTGACCACGTGGTCTTCCCGGGTGTCCTCCAGGACGGCGTTCTGCGCCTTGACGGTCGCGTTGAAGAACACGACCACCATGATGATCGGCGCGATCGTGTAGAAGATCTCGAGTGGCAGGTTGTAGCGGGTCTGGATCGGGATCTCGTCGGCGTGCCGGCGGCGGTAGCGGAAGATCACCCAGAAGATCAGGCCCCAGACGATGACGCCGGTGATCAGCGCCGCGATCCAGGCGTAGCGCCACAGGAAGAAGATGTGATCGGCCTGTTCGGTGGCCGGGTCGGGCATGGCGCCGTTCCGCCACTCGTCGGCCGAGCAGCCGGCCAACAGGACAAGGGATCCGAGAGCGGCCAGGAGGGCCGCGCGCCGCAGGAACCCGGTCGCACGCTGGTGGATATGCGGACCCACGAACGAGCCTCTCTCTTCGGCGATCACGACTGTTCGAACACTATCGGAATCACACCGCAGATGAAGGGGCGGGGCACCCCGGGCGGCCCCTGTGTCGAAGGGTCTCTCGAAGCGGGTCGCGATGTGGCATATGTTCCGGGTGTGACGAACGGCGAGGAGGGCCCGGCCGGCCCCGCTCCCGCGTACCTCGACTCGGCGTCCTCCGAGGCGCTGCACCCGGCCGCGCGGGACGCGTTCCAGGCCGCGCTCGCCCAGGGGTACGCCGATCCCCGGCGCCTCCACGGCCCCGCCCGGTCGGCGCGGCTGCTGCTCGACAACGCCCGGGCCGTCGTCGCCGAGTGCCTCGGCGTGCGGCCCGACGAGGTCACCTTCACCGCGTCCGGCACCGATGCCGTGCACCGCGGGCTGCTGGGCCTACTCCGGGGTCGCTCGTCCATCGTCCATTCCGCGGTCGAGCACTCCGCTGTGCTCCATGCCGCACGCTGGTCCGACGCGAGCGTCGAGAGCGTCCCCGTCGACCGCCTCGGTCGCGTCG
>DASQKI010000095.1:0-26312 GCA_035630615.1 Nocardioidaceae bacterium | reverse complement strand
GGATCGAGGTCGGGTTTGAGGTTGCCACGGACCGCGAGCGCCAGGTGGAAGTGGGACTGGCGATCGACTGGGAGCTCCACATCGTGCAGTCGCAGTTCGTCTCGCGATTTCCACAGCGTGCTTTGCAGGAAGGTCGTCCCGGTCTTGGGACAACCCACGTGGACGAAGATCCGGCGTGGGGCGGCCGTCACGGCAACCCCGACGTCATCGCCTCGAGGAGGATCATGGAATCGCTTTCGTCAATCCGAGCCCACAGCGTAGCCCGGGAGCCCGCGGCGATCTCTGTGGCACGCCCGATCTCCGGCGTCCTACTCATCGTTCGCGATAAGGGCCAGGAGCGACGCGGCCTCCTCAGCACAGGCGGGGCAGGCTTCGAGATGGGTGACCATGGACGTGTGAGCGTCGTCGCGATCGACCAGGCGGCGATCGGCGTACTCGTCCAGCATCTCGAAGCAGTCGTCGCACGACAGCCACGGCTCGGTGTCCTTGATGAGAATGTGCAGGATCTCCTGGGTGATCACGCGCGGTTGTTCTCTCATCGGGCATTCCCCTTCCCCGATGCCGCTCGCAAAAAGCCGGCGGCTGTGAGATCCGCACGTACGCGGACTCGCGCATCGTGCAGCGTCTTGTACAGCGCGTTGCGGTTGGTGCCGAGGCGCTCGGCTAGTACGTCGATCGGGACCTCGTCGACCAGCAACGCGAGCATGATCCGTCGCTGGTGGGGTGTCAGCGTCTCATCGATCGCGCGGCGTACGGCTCGGGCCAGGTCGGCGGTCTCGGCGTACTCCTCAACGGACGGACCGAGATCGACAGTGACGCTGCTGTCGTCGAGTACGACCTGCCGCGTCCGCCATGCATGGCTGCGGACCGCGGTCGCCGCCTGGAGGATGCCGAACTTGTAGGCCCAGGTGGTGAACCGGCTGCGCCCCTGGAACGTGTGGAGTTTGGCCAAGAGCGCCACCATCGCCTCGTCGGCCGCCTGGTGGGTCAGCTCGTCGGCCACGTCCGGCCCGGCTCCGTCGAGGAGGGTGTCCATTCGGCGGACCTGGTGTCGGGCCGCTCGTAGCAGCAGGGCGTGCAGCCGGCGCAGTGCGTGGTGGCGCTTGGGCCCCTCGACGCTCAGCGCGACGATCCAGTCCTCCGGGTCGCGCTCGGTGTCGGTCGCCGACTGTGCCCGCGCGGACTCATCCGCGCCGATCCGGGTCATGGTCTGATCGCTGTCGCAGGCCCTGATGCCAGGGCTCGCGCCGGCCGCTTCGGCGGACAAACCAACCGATTCCCCCCGTGATGCGGAGATGCGGGTAAGAGATTCCCCGTCGGGGACGCGTACATGGTGATGAGCCTAATGACGAATCCAGTGGGAAGGGACCCTGATGACCACCGTCAACTCACGCAATCGCCTGGTTCCGGTGTTCGTAGTCGCCGTGGTGGCGATGATCGCCGCCCTGGCCAGCGTCGCCGCCAACGAACCGGGCGCGAGCGCCGACGGCCACCGGCAATCTGAGACCCACACGCTCGCCGCGGCGCCGGCGCATCACGCGACGCCGCCACCTCGCCATCTGAATCCGGCGAAGCTGGCGTTCCACGATGATATGCGCAAGCTCTGGGAGGACCACATCACGTGGACCCGGCTCGCGATCGTGACGTTCTTCGACGGCTCGGCCGGCTTCGACGCGACCGCCGCACGGTTGCTGCAGAACCAAGCCGACATCGGTGACGCCATCAAGCCCTTCTACGGCGAGGCGGCTGGGGACCAGCTCACCGCGCTACTGCACGACCACATCACGATCGCGGTCGAACTGCTCCAGGCGGCCAAGGCGGGCGACCCGGATCAGATCGAGGACGCGTCGAACCGGTGGTACGCGAACGCCGACGACATCGCGGACTTCCTCGCTGCGGCCGATCCCAAGCACTGGCCGCAGGACACGATGCGGGCGGCGATGAAGACCCATCTCGACCAGACACTCGCCGAGGCCCTGCACGAACTCGGTGGTGACTACGCGGCCAGCGTCGCCGACTACGAGGAGATCCACCATCACATCCTCGAGATGGCCGACCTGCTCAGCAACGGGATCATCCAGGCCTTCCCGCGTCATTTCCGCCACTGACGGCGCCCCACGCCTCGGGGCGTTGCGCTCGTACGGCTAGTTTGCGCTGGCCGGCTCCCGGCTCGCCGGCTCCGACTCGTTGGAGCCGGCACCCGGGAGGTGCTTGCCAATCGTCTGAGTCGCAGAGCCTGCCGCACTCGCCGCGGTCTGCTTGGCGGTGTCGACCTTCTCTTGCACCCGCGGGCTGTTCCAGACGTCCGTCGCGTGCTCCTTGAGCTGCACATAGCGCTCGCGACCGGCCCGCGTGCCGAGCACGTAGCCCACACCAACACCAAGGATGAACGTTGTCTTACCCATGATCCATACCTCCCCTCCTCGTACATGATGTACCCAGCCGCGTCGACCTCAGACGGACGCATGCGGCTAGTGTCGCCGAATGGCGGGTGTGGGAGTCCGGGGCAGGTTCGGCAAGGCGGCGTCCGCGTTCACCAGCAATGCCCGAAACCCCAGCCTGCGCCGCGCCCAGCTGAGCTTCCTTGGTGCGTGGACGGCCGAGTGGGCTTTCACGGTGGGGCTCGGAATCGTGGCCTACCGCGACGGTGGCGCGATTGCCGTCGGCCTGGTGGGACTCCTTCGCATGCTGCCGTCGGCGATCTTGGCCCCTCTCCTGTCGCCGTTGGCCGACCGGGGTCGCAGGGAACGCGTACTCATCCTGGTGTCGACGGTGCGGGCTGTCGCGACCGCTGGAGCTGCCGTCGTCGTCGGTGTGGCCGGTCCGCCGGAGATCGTCTACGCCCTGGCGGTGGTGTCCACGATCGCCGCCACGCTCTTCCGGCCGGCGCACTCGGCGCTGCTGCCATCGCTGTGTCGCACCGGATACGAGCTGGCCAGCGCCAACGTCGTGCGTGGGCTGCTGGACTCCACGGCCACATTGGTGGGTCCGCTGCTGGCCGCGGTGCTGCTCCAGTTCACCAGCGTGACCGTCGTGTTCGCCGTCGCGGCCGGCGCGTCGTTGTGGGCAGCCGCCCTGCTGCTGCGGCTGCACTACGAAGCTCCTCCGCGCCCCTCTGCGCCGCCGGAGTCCCGCCTGCTGCGCGAGTCGATCGAAGGGATCCGGGCCGTCACTCGAAACGGTGACCTGGCGCTCATCATCGGCTTGGCCGCAGCGCAGACGATCACGCGAGGGGCACTGACCGTCTTCACCGTTGTGGTCGCCATCGATCTGCTAGGGACCGGCGAATCGGGCGTCGGCACGCTGACGGCCGCCATCGGAGCAGGTGCCGTCGTCGGTTCGCTCGCCGCGTCCCTGCTAGTCGGGACGCGGCGGCTCGGAGCCTGGTTCGCCGTCGGTGTCGCCCTGTGGGGTCTGCCGGTCTCCCTCATCGGCGTCTTCCCACAAGCGGCCTCGGCGTTGTGCCTGCTGGCCTGCGTCGGAGTCGGCAACGCGTTGATCGATCTCGGTGGGTTCACCCTGCTTGCCAGGATTGCTCCCGACGACGTCCTGGCGCGGGTCTTCGGTGTCTTGGAGAGTCTGGTCGCCCTGTCTATCGGCATCGGTGCGGTCGTCGCATCGCTGCTGATCGAGCTCTACGGCGTACGTACCGCGCTGATCGCCGTAGGCCTGGTGTGCCCGATCGCCTCGGTGGCTTCGTGGTACCGGCTGCGCCGGCTGGACAGATCCATCGGCGTTCGCGATCGAGACATCGGACTGTTGCAGGCGGTGGACATGCTGAACCCGTTGCCCTTGCCTGCGATCGAAGCCCTCGCCCGCGGGCTGGAACCCGTCACCGTGCCCGCGGGCCACGTCGTGGTCAAGCAGGGCGACATCGGCGATCGCTACTACGTCATCGAGTCGGGCGAGGCCGACGTGATCGGCGACGGACACGTCGTCGCCACGCTCGGTAAGGGCGAGGGCTTCGGCGAGATCGCGTTGCTCCGGCGTATCCGCCGCACGGCCACGGTCCGTGCCGTAAGCGAGCTTCGCCTCCAGGCGCTTCGCTCCGAGCACTTCCTGCCCGTCGTGGTTGGCTACACACCGAGCGCCCGGGAGGCGGCAACGGTCGTCGAGACGATGCTCGACCGCTACACGCCGCGCGACAATTCCACGTAAACGCCTTGATAGCAAGAGGTTTCGGCGCCAGTATGTCAGCATCAAAAGCCATCGCGCGGGTTAGGATCTGGCATGGAGTCAGGGCGGGCGCTACTCCTCATCGCCGATATCGGCGGCTACACCGAGTACATGCGCTCTCATCGGATGAGCCTCGCGCACGCCGAGGTCAATACCGCGAGGCTGCTCGAGAAGGTGATCGACGCCGCCAGCGACTTCGACCTGGTCGAGATCGAAGGCGACGCCGTCTTCCTCTCCCGGCCGGCGGAAGCGGCCGACAGTGAGGCCACGGTCGCTTCGACCATCGAGGCGGCCCTCGCGATGTACCGCGCGTTCCACCTCGAGCGGCAGTACGTCGCGGCCAACCTGTGCCCGTGCGACGGCTGCGCTCAGGCCAATAACCTGAAGCTGAAGTTCGTGGCCCACGTCGGCGACGTCGCGACCCAGACCATCAAGCAGCGGCGCAAGGTTGTCGGGATCGACGTCATCCACGTCCATCGGCTGCTGAAAAACCCGGTGCAGATCCCCGAGTACGTGCTTTTCTCCGAGGAGCTATACCGGGCCGGCGAGACTCCTCTGACCGGAGCCGTGCACGAGATCTCGCAGGACCTCGAGGGGATCGGCCCGGTTCGCGCCTACTTCGTGGACGTCGAGGGCCTCGACGACTCAACCCCTCCGGTTCCGGATCAGTCCATGCTCGGACGCGTCGGGAGAACCTTCGCGGTCGCGGGCTCAGGCTTGCCCTACATGCTCGGCCTGCGCCGGCGTCGTGAGGCAGCGTGACGCCACGGCGTCAGGTCAGGGTGTTGCCGCCGTTGGCAGCGATCTTCTGTCCGGTGACGTAGCTGGCTCGCTCTGAGGCGAGGAATGCCACGACTTCGGCGACTTCGGTCGGGGTCCCCATTCGAGCGAGTGGGACTCGGTCGGCGTACGACGCCCGGACGTCGTCGGTGACGTCGGTGTGTCGCTCGGTCGGGACGAAGCCGGGCGCGACGAGGTTGACGGTGATGCCGTCGCCGCCGAGCTCGCGCGCCCAGGAGCGGGTGAGTCCGAGCTGAGCTCCCTTGGCCGCCACGTAGGCGCTCGACTGGGGCGTGCCGAGCTCGAACACCTCGGACCCGACCTGGATGATCCGGCCGGACCCGCGACGTCGCATGCCTGGGAGGACCTGCTGGGCTAGGAGGAGCGGGCTCTTGACGAAGAAATCCAGCTGGTCGACGACGTCTTGCCAGCGCAACGACTCGAGGCTGATGCCCGGCTGCGGGCCGGTCGCGTTGACGACGAGAACGTCGATGTCGCCGAGCGAGTTCTGAACCTGCTGGCACAGGTCGGCGACTTCGCGTTCGTCGGTGACGTCGGCGCGGAAGATCTCGGCTCGACCGCCGGCGTCGAGGATCTGCGATCGGACGGCCTCGGCGGCTGCTTCGTTGCGGGCGTAGTTGATGGCTACAGCGTTGCCGTCGCGGGCCAGCGCGCTGGCGATGGCCGCGCCGAGGCCTCGGGAGGCCCCGGTGACCAGGGCGACTGCCGGCCGGCTCATCGACCCTCCAGCGTCTCGTCACATCGCTACATACCGCGCCGATCCTACGGCCTGCTGATCGATGACACGGGTCGACCGCTGTGACCGATCCCATCCCGAGCACGGTTTCGATCGCCGTTACCACTCGGTAGCCTGTCGAGCGTCCAACCGTGCCCGATCTGTTCTCGAGTGGACGGACGAAGGCCAGATGTGGAGCGACTGTCTTGAAGATTGTTGTGTGTGTGAAGCACGTGCCCGACGCCGCGGCGGACCGGTCGTTTGACGCGTCGGACCACACCGTGGACCGCTCGGGCGTCGACGGGTTGCTGTCCGAGCTCGACGAGTACGCGGTCGAGCAGGCCCTGACGATCGCGGAAGTCGGCGACGGCGAGGTGACCGTGCTCACGATCGGCCCCGAGCAGGCGGGTGACGCCGTCCGCAAGGCACTCCAGATGGGCGCCGACAACGGAGTCCACGTCAGTGACGAGGCGATCCCGGGCTCCGACGCGATCGCGACGTCGCTCGTGCTGGCCAAGGCGGTCGAGAAGCTCGACTACGACATCGTGCTCTGTGGCATGGCCTCGACCGACGGCGAGATGGGCGTCGTGCCCGCGATGCT
Organism: Nocardioidaceae bacterium; assembly: GCA_035630615.1. Lineage (GTDB taxonomy): Bacteria > Actinomycetota > Actinomycetes > Propionibacteriales > Nocardioidaceae > DATFRX01. The sequence continues at coordinate 20,019 of DASQKI010000095.1, read as the reverse complement.
CGCCGAGCGCCTCGGCATCGCACAGGTGACCTATGGCTCGGAGTTGACCGTCGACGGGTCGACGATCCGGTTGCGGCGCGACGGCGACGTGTCGAGCGAGACCGTCGAGGCGTCGACGCCCGCGGTCGTGAGCGTCACCGACCAGACTCCCGAGGCTCGATACCCGTCGTTCAAGGGGATCATGGCCGCGAAGAAGAAGCCGGTCGAGTCGTGGTCGCTGACCGACCTCGGTGTCGACGCCGACCAGGTCGGCCTGGCATCCGCGTGGTCGACGGTGTTGGCGACGCAGGCGCGCCCGCCACGCTCCAAGGGCGAGATCGTGACCGACGAGGGCGACGGCGGCGTGAAGCTCGTCCAATACCTCGCGAGCCAGAAGTTCGTCTGAGGCCGTCGGCTGAGAGTGGAGAGCGGATATGAGTGAGATTTTGGTTCTCGTCGATCACGTCGACGGTGCCGTGCGCAAGCCGACCCTCGAGCTGCTGACGCTGGCCCGCCGGCTGGGTGAGCCGTCGGCCGTCTTCCTCGGCTCCGGCGCCGAACAGGCCAAGGACAGCCTGGCGGCCTACGGCGCGGAGAAGGTCTACGCCGCGGACGACTCCGCGTTCGTTGACTTCCTCGTCGCCCCGAAGGCCGAGGCGCTGGCGCAGCTGGTCGGCCAGGCCTCACCCTCGGCCGTCCTGATTCCGTCGAGCCCCGAGGGCAAGGAGGTCGCCGGGCGCCTAGCGATCAAGATCGAGTCGGGTCTGATCACCGACGCGGTCGACGTCGTCGCGGGCGACAGCGGACCGGAGGTCACCAAGTCGGTGTTCGCCGGCAACCACACGGTCACGACGTCGGTCACCAGGGGCACGCCGATCATCACGGTCAAGCCCAACGCAGTCACGCCGGAGGAGGCGACCGGCGCCGCGTCGGTCGAAGCCTTCACCCCGTCGATCTCCGACGCCGCCAAGACGGCTCGGGTGGTCGAGCGCAAGGAGCGCAAGGCGACCGGTCGCCCCGAGCTGACCGAGGCCGCGATCGTGGTGTCCGGCGGCCGAGGCACCGGCGGCGACTTCGGCCCGATCGAGGCGTTCGCCGACTCGCTCGGCGCGGCCGTGGGCGCCTCGCGTGCCGTCGTCGACTCCGGGTGGTATCCGCACTCGTACCAGGTCGGTCAGACCGGCAAGACGGTGTCGCCGCAGCTCTACGTCGCGGCCGGCATCTCCGGAGCCATCCAGCACCGGGCCGGCATGCAGACGTCAAAGACGATCCTCGCGGTCAACAAGGACGACGAGGCGCCGATCTTCGAGCTCGTCGACTTCGGCGTCGTCGGCGACCTCCACAAGGTGCTCCCGCAGGCGACCGAGGAAGTCACCAAGCGCAAGGGCTGAGCGTCGACCCTCCCGCCGAGTGGCGCACCGTCGTCGAAAATCGGCGGCCGACGCGACAACCGTGCGCCACTCGGGGTTGGGTCCTGGCACGATGTGCTGATGCCCGAACTCCCACGCGTCGACGACCCCGAAGATGCGGCGTTCCAGCGACGGTACGGTCCGTGGCGCGCCTGGACGCCGACCCAAACGGCGACCGTACTCGCCGACTGGCCCGGACCCTGGTGGGTCGCGGGCGGCTGGGCCGTCGAGGCGTTCTCCGGCTCCGAGCGAGCCCACGAGGACATCGACGTCGCGATCTTTCGCCGCGACGTTAATCTCCTGAGGGACTATCTCGAACCGGCGTACCACTGCTGGGCGGTCGGCTCCGGTCAGCTGCGGCCGCTCGACGACAAATGGCCCGACATGCCCGACTGGGCCGACCAGGTGTGGCTCCGTGAGCACGCCTGGCAGCCGTGGGTCGCCGACGTCGTGACGACATCGGACGAGGACGGGCGCTGGGTCTTCCGGCGTGACCCCACGTTCACCGCGCCGCTGGATGACGTGACCTGGGTCGACGCGGACGGGGTCCGCTACCTCAACCCGGAGATCGCGCTGGCCTACAAGGCCAAGCTGGCCCGCCCCAAGGACGACGCCGACCTGGCGGCCACCGTGCCGCTTCTCGACGATCGGCAACGGACTTGGCTCCGCGACCTTGTCCACCGGTTGTATCCCGATCATCGCTGGCTTGACGGGCCTCTAAGCTGAAAGGGATGTCCACCCGACCCGTTGCCTACCTCGACCATGCGGCCACGACGCCGATGCTGGCCGAGGTTGTCGACGTACTCACCGAGCAGTTGCGACAGCCCGGCAATCCCTCGAGCCTGCACGGCTCGGGTCGGGCCGCCCGCCGGGTCGTCGAGGAGTCCCGGGAGTCGATTGCGCGGGACCTGCACGCCCGGCCGAGCGATGTCGTGTTCACCTCGGGCGGCACCGAGTCGGACAATCTCGGCGTACGCGGGATCTTCGAGGCCCGTCGGGCCGCCGATCCCCGCCGTACTCGCATCCTGGCCCCGGCCATCGAGCACCACGCCGTGCTCGACACGGCGCAGTGGCTCGCGGCCCACGGCGATGCGAAGGTCGAGGCGGTCGCCGTTGACGCCGCCGGCCGACTCGACATCGACGACCTGCGGCGACGGCTCGAAACCGACCCCGACGACATCGCACTCGTCACCTGCATGTGGGCCAACAACGAGGTCGGCGCGGTGCAGCCGATCGCCGAGATCGTCGCCGCCGCCCATGCCCACGACGTTCCGGTCCATAGCGACGCAGTGCAGGCCATCGGCCACGTCCCCGTCGACTTCGACGCGGTCGGCCTCGACGCGATGACGATCACCGCCCACAAGATCGGCGGTCCGGTCGGCGTGGGCGCGCTGCTCGTGCGCCGCGAGGTCGAGGTGGCGCCGCAACTGCACGGCGGGGGACAGGAGCGTCAGATCCGGTCCGGCACCCTGGCGACCGCGGCGATCGTCGCCTTCGCGACCGCCGTCCGACTCGCCGTCCGCCGGCAGCCGGAGCAGGCGACCCGGCTCGAAGCGTTGCGCGCCGACCTCGTCCGTCGCGCCACCGACGCGATTGCCGGCGTCATCGTCAACGGCGACCCGGAGCCGGGGGCCGACCACCGACTGCCCAACATCGCCCATCTCGGCTTCCCCGGCTGCGAAGGCGACTCGCTGCTCATGCTGCTCGACGCGCAAGGAGTCGAGTGCTCGACCGGCTCGGCCTGCACAGCCGGCGTCCCGCAACCGAGCCACGTGCTCCTCGCGATGGGCCGCGATGAAGTCATTGCGCGTGGTTCGCTGCGATTCAGCCTCGGCCACACGTCGACCCAAGCCGACGTCGACGCCGTGATCGATGTGCTGCCCGCCGCATACGAACGGGCTCGGGCCGCCGGCGTGACCGGCGCGGAAAGGACCTGACCGTGCGCGTCATCGCCGCCATGTCCGGCGGCGTCGACTCGGCCGTGGCCGCCGCCCGCGCCGTCGACGCCGGCCACGACGTCACCGGCATCCACCTCGCGCTGTCGCGCAACCCGCAGAGTTACCGCAGCGGTGCCCGCGGCTGTTGTTCGATCGAGGACGCCGGCGACGCGCGGCGAGCGGCCGACGTGCTCGGCATCCCTTTCTACGTCTGGGACCTCAGCGAGCGGTTCCACGCCGACGTCGTCGAGGACTTCCTCAGCGAGTACGCCGCCGGCCGAACGCCCAACCCGTGCATGCGGTGCAACGAGCGCATCAAGTTCGAGGCCGTGCTCGACCGGGCGATCGCGCTCGGATTCGATGCGGTCGTGACCGGACACTACGCACGACTCGCGACCGGCCGTGGCGGCGAGGTCGAACTGCATCGGGCAGTCGACGATGGCAAGGACCAGTCGTACGTGCTCGGCGTGCTGACGCAGGAGCAGTTGCGGCACTCGATGTTTCCGCTCGGCGACACCCCGAAGGAGCAGGTCCGCGCCGAGGCTGCCGAGCGGGGGCTCGCCGTCGCCGACAAGCCCGACAGCCACGACATCTGCTTCATCGCCGACGGCGACACGGCCGGCTTCTTACGTCGCGAACTCGGTGCGCAGCCAGGCGCGGTGGTCGATACCGCCGGCGAGCCGGTCGGGGCGCATGACGGTGCCTACGCCTTCACCGTCGGACAGCGACGTGGGCTTCGCCTCGGCCGGCCGGCGCCGGACGGCAAGCCCCGCTACGTGCTCGACATCGAGCCGGTGAGCGGCACCGTCACGGTGGGTCCGCACGAGGCACTGGAGGTGCGCCGGCTCGAAGGCATCCGGCCACGCTGGTGCGGCGACGACGGTCCGAACGCACCGATCGAGGGCGCCGTCCAGCTTCGGGCGCACGGCGCCGAGCACGTCGCGACCGCGACCGTCGTCGACGACCGGCTGATCGTCGAGTTGGGCGAGCCGGCGACCGGGGTGGCGCCGGGACAGTCGGTCGTGGTCTACGACGGCACGCGCGTCGTCGGGAGCGCCACGATCGCGAGCTCGGCGACGTGAGCGGCGACGCGTCGGCCGGGGCGACCGGCATCGGATCGCTGCCGGGTGAGGACATCGTCGAGGCGATGCGGATCGTCGTCGGCGAGCTTGCGGACTTCGTGCACCTGCCGGAGCTGCCGGCGCGCGGCGCACCGGCCGGCATGATCGGCCGCGCCACCGCGATGCTGTCGGGGCTCGCCGCCGATCTGCAGCCGGCCGGCTGGCGGCTGACCGACGCGCCCGGCGTCGACCAGCGGCGGGCGGTGTCGCTGCTGCGACAAGACCTCGACGCCCTCGAGGAGCACACCCAGGCCTACACCGGCCGCCTCAAGACCCAGGTCACCGGGCCATGGACCCTGGCGGCCACGATGGAGCGGCCCCGAGGCGATCGGCTCCTCGCGGACCATGGCGCCCGGCGCGACCTCGCGCAGTCGCTCGCTGAGGGAGTCCGAGACCATGTCGCCGAGCTGCGTCGACGAGTGCCGGGCGCCGAGTCGGTCATCGTGCAGCTCGACGAGCCGGCGCTGCCCACCGTGTTGGCCGGCGACGTGCCGACCGCGAGTGGATTCAGCCGGCACCGGTCCGTCGACATCCCGAAGGCCGTCGAGGCGCTGCGCTGGGTGACCGAGGCGATCCGGTCCGCCGGTGCCGTGCCGATCGCGCACGTGTGTGCCGCGTCGGTACCGGTGCGGGCGCTCGTCGAGTCGGGGTTCGCGGCGATCGCGTACGACCAGGCGCTGGCGGCCCCGGGGGATGCGTGGGCCACGGCCCTCGACGAGGGGGTGGACCTCTGGCCCGGCGCGGTGCCGTCGACCGACCCGTCGCAGTCGCCGTCGGCCGATGCGCTGGCGATCGAGGTCCGGCGCTTCTTCGACGATCTGGGCCGCGATGCCGAGGAGCTGGCCGGCCGGATCGTCGTGACTCCGTCGTGCGGGTTGGCCGGGGCGAGTCCGGCGTGGGCCCGCGAGGCGATGCGGCTCGTCCAAGCCGTGGCGAGGCAGCTGTCGCCGTTGAGCGGCACAATGACCTCGTGACCGAAGTCGAAGCCGCCCCCGCATCCGCGCGCGAGCGCCATCGCGACCTGGCCGAACAGATCGAGGACGCCCGCTACCGCTACTTCGTGCTCGACCGGCCCACGCTGTCCGACGCCGAGTACGACCCGATGATGAAGGAACTCGAGGCGCTCGAGGCGGACTATCCGGACTTACGCACGCCGGACTCGCCTACGCAGAAGGTCGGCGGCGCCGTATCCACGCTGTTCACTCCGGTCGACCACCTCGAACGGATGATGAGCCTCGACAACACGTTCACGCGGGAGGAGCTCGACGCGTGGGCGGCGCGGATCGCCCGCGAGGTCGGCGACGGCGCCGAATACCTCTGCGAGCTCAAGATCGACGGGCTCGCGGTCAACCTCACCTACGAGAACGGCCGCCTGGTCCGCGGCGCGACTCGCGGCGACGGCCGTACCGGCGAGGACATCACGCCCAACGTCCGTGCGGTCGAGGGAGTCCCGTCGCGCCTGACAGAGGCCGACGGCCATCCGGTGCCGGCGGTGCTCGAGGTGCGCGGCGAGGTCTACTTCCCGGTTGCCGACTTCGAGGAGCTCAACGCGTCGCTCGTCGAGGCCGGCAAGCCGCCGTTCTCCAATCCGCGCAACGCCGCCGCCGGGTCGCTGCGACAAAAGGACCCGTCGGTGACGGCGTCGCGACCGCTCCGCATGCTGTGCCACGGTGTCGGCGCCCGCGACGCGTTTCGCCCGGACCGTCAGTCCGAGGCGTACGCCGCGCTCGGTGCCTGGGGGTTGCCGGTCAGCACGCGCTACAAGGTGCTACCCGACATGAAGTCGGTGCACGACTACATCGACTACTTCGGCGAGCACCGGCACGCCGTCGAGCACGAGATCGACGGCATCGTCGTCAAGGTCGACCAGGTCTCGCTGCAACGCCAGATGGGCTCGACGTCGCGGGCGCCGCGCTGGGCGATCGCGTTCAAATACCCGCCCGAGGAGGTCAACACCAAGCTCCTCGCGATCGAGGTCAACGTCGGTCGCACCGGCCGGGTGACGCCGTTCGGCCGGATGGAGCCGATCAGGGTCTCGGGCTCGACGGTGGAGTACGCGACGCTGCACAACGCCTCGGAGATCGTCCGTAAGGGCGTCAAGATCGGCGACACCGTGGTGCTCCGCAAGGCCGGCGACGTGATCCCCGAGATCGTGGGCCCGGTCGCCGACCTGCGCGACGGCAGCGAGCGTGACTTCGAGATGCCGACGCAGTGTCCCGACTGCGGCACCGAGCTGGCATACGAGAAGGAGGGCGACGCCGACATCCGGTGCCCCAACACCCGGTCGTGCCCGGCGCAGCTGCGAGAGCGGATGTTTCACCTCGCGGGCCGCGGCGCTTTCGACATCGAGGCGCTCGGCTGGGAAGGCGCGACCGCGCTACTCGACGCCGGTGTGATCGCCGACGAGGGCGACCTGTTCGCGCTCGACGTCGACCAGGTCAAGCAGGTGCCGCTGTTCGTCAAGAAGGACGGCAGCCTGTCGATCAACGGCATGCGGCTGCTCGACAACCTGTCCCAGGTCAAGTCGCAGCCGCTGTGGCGCGTTCTCGTGGGCCTGTCGATCCGGCACGTCGGTCCCACGGCGGCGCAGGCGCTGGCGCGACACTTCGGCAGCCTCGACGCGGTCATGTCGGCGACCCCGGAGGAGCTCGGCGAGGTCGACGGCGTCGGACCGACGATCGTGCAGTCACTCGCCGAGTGGTTCGAGGTCGACTGGCACAAGGCGATCGTCGACAAGTGGCGTGCTGCAGGCGTACGCATGGAGGACGAGCCGACCGAGCGCGCGCCGCGGACCCTCGAGGGTCTGACGGTCGTCGTGACGGGATCGCTCGAGACGTTCTCGCGCGACGAGGCCAAGGAGGCCATCGGCGATCGGGGCGGCAAGGTGACCAGCTCGGTGTCCAAGAAGACCGATTTCGTGGTCGTCGGCGAGTCGCCCGGCTCCAAACACGACAAGGCCGTCTCGCTCGGCGTGCCGATCCTCGATGAGGACGGCCTCCGCGTCCTCCTCGACGACGGTCCCGACGCCGCCCGGGAGGCGGCGACGACCGAGTCATAGGCGAGCGGCCCGCGGTCAAGCCGCCATGATCGGCGTGGTCTGCGCGGCGGTGATCCGCCAGCGGCCGTGCTCCTCGACAGCGACGTATGTGAGACGCGTGGTCGAAGGCGGGTTCGGCCCCAGTGCATCGCGCGATGTTTCGTCCCGGCGGTCGACGACCTGCTTCGTGCAGCTGACGATGGCGACGTCTGGGCGTACGAAGTGGATGTGATCGATGTTTGCGTTGGTGATGACGTCCGCGAGCGGGGTTTGGAGCGCCTGTCGCATGGCGTCGTGGATGGCCGTCTTGCCGAGGACGCGGCGTCCGGCGAGGTTCACGATGCTGGCGTCGTCGGTGTGCAGGTCGAGGAACTTCTCGAGGTCGCTCTGATGCCGCTGGGCCTGTTCGACGAGCTGGTGGATTGCGGTGATGCGATCGTCGTCGGGATCGGCGGCGGTCGCGGGGTCGGTCGGCTGGGCGGGCATCGCAGGGCCTCTCTACTCGGAATGATTCCCTCCGAGTAAGACTACCCGGAAGGAAACGCTCCGCAAGCGATAGGCTCCCGCCATGGTTCGGTCGCCACGAGCACGAGGGCCGCAGCGTCAGGCGGCTCGCAACGACCAGGCCCTGTTGCGGGCAGCCCGCGAGGTCGTGGCTGAGGACGGCGCGCACGCTTCGGTGGCGGCGATCGCGCGGCGGGCCGGCGTCGGTGTCGGGAGTCTCTATCGTCGCTACCGCTCGAAGGTGGAGCTGTTCCAGCATCTGTCGGCGGTCGCCTTGGACGAATACCTTCGCGCGGCGGAGGAGGGCCTGCGGATGGACGATCCGTGGGATGGTCTGGCCCACTACCTGTCGAGCGCCGTCGAGAGCGGCTCGGGCTCGCTCGGCCCGATGGCCGGCGAGATCGAGGTGACCGAGGAGATGGACCGCAAGAATCGACGCTCCGACGAAGCGGTCGATGCCCTCGTGGAGCGAGCCCACGCCGCCGGCGTGCTCCGTGCCGACGTCACCACCGTCGACCTGTCGTTGCTCATCGAGCAACTCCGGACGTCGCCGCTGATCGAGCAGCTCCGTCAGCAGGGGCACACCGATCTCCTGACTGCCGCAGCCAGCGCTCGGTCTCGTCTCGTCGCGATCGCTCTCGACGGGCTCCGTGCCGGAGCTCCCGCGCCGCTGCCAGGCGATCCGCCAAACTACGATCTGATCTCCAAACGGTGGGAGGGGTGGAGTGGTTCGTGAGCCGACGAGACTGGCTCACCGCCGCCGTCATCACGGTTGTCGCCGTTGCGATCGCGGGTTTCCTGCTGCGCGACGGCGGTGATGATCCGACGCCGCGCTCCCACGAGACCGGCGAGCCGTCGGCCCGGGTGATGAGCGAGGCGTCGGCGGCGGACCTGATCGCCGAGCTGTCGGGGCGCGGGTGGGCCTGCTACGACTCGCTGCCCGATCCGGTGGTCAAACGGTGCTTCTTCGATCGGCTCGCCGATGCCAGCGGCACCGTCAGCGCCGACGTCGCGCTGACGTACTCCGACGGCTATCTCGCCCGGGTCAACATCTACGCCGCGGGGGAGCGCGACGACGGCGAGCACGTCCGGCTGGCCGAGCAGACCGCGCGGCTCGCCGGCGATGTCCTGCTCCACGGTGCCGGCGACGCGTTGGCCGCTCGGGTCGGCGTCCGTCGGCCGATCGAGCTCGCCGGCCGGCAGGTCTTCGGCACCGAGGCACCCGGTGCGTCGACGCAGGTGGTGGTTGAGTCCGCCTCCTACGACGAGCCGGTGCTCCCGCCGCCGAACCTCCCGGTGCCGGACGTGCTGGTCCGCGAGGCCGAAGCAGCCGGCCTGACCTGCCAGCAGTCCGGCTCGACGACGACCTGTAGCGCCTCCGACCAGCCCAGCATGACCGTCACGCTCTCGATCGCGGCCGGTCGGGTCGGGTCGCTGTCGATATCGGCGTCCAACTTCGCGGTCCCCAACGACCCGGCGGTGGTCAACCGGGTCACCGGCTACCTCTTCGAGGCGGGCATCGGCGACCCACGCGCCATCGCTTGGATACGGTCCCACGCCGGCAGCCCGACGCCGGCGCGTGCCGACCTCGGCGGAGTCCACTTCCGACTCGGAGCTGGCGGCGACAGGGCGCTCTATCTGTCCCTCGGCGCCATCCAGAATTAGCGGGGCACCAACTGAGCGCGGCTCGTCGGCCGTCAGCTGCCGTCGGTCAGCGGGTGGCGACGCAACCGGGTCTGGATCAACCGGCGCTCGGCCTCGTTGGTGGTCAGCTGGAGCGCTCGCCGGTCGGCGGCCGCGGCCTCGTCATCTCGATCCAGCAGCCGCAGCAGCTCGGCGCGGGACGCATGGAAGAGGTGATAACCATCCAGCCGGTCGGCGAGGCGGTCGATGTCGGCCAGCGCCTCGGTCGCCTGGCGCGGGCCGAGCTGCGCCAGTGCGATCGCCCCGTTGAGGCGTACGACCGGCGACGGGTCTCGCCGGATGAGCGCGCCGTACAACGTCACGATCTGCAGCCAGTCGGTCTCGCCCCACGAAGGCGCCTCGGCGTGGCAGGCGGCGATGGCGGCCTGGAGCTGGTAGGGCCCGGGTGCCCGGAGGGTCGCCGCTCGGTCGAGCATGCCGGTGGCCCGGTCGATCGCGGTGTGGTCCCAGCGGCTGCGGTCCTGGTCGCGTAGCAGCACCAGATCGCCGTTGGGGTCGAAGCGGGCGGCCGTCCGGCCGTGCTGGAGTGTGAGCAAGGCCGCGAGACCCCAGGCCTCGGCCTGATCGGGAAGGCTGGTCGCGATCACATCGGCGAGCCAGACCGCGTCGGCCCCGAGGTCGCGGTCTTGAGTACGACCGGTCGACGAGACGAAGGCCTCGTTATACATGACGTACACGACGGCGAGCACGTCACCCAGTCGCTCGGATAGGTCGGCCGTCTCCGGGACCTGCAGCTCGATGCGGGTGCTGACGACCTTGCGCTTGGCGCGGACGATGCGCTGCGCGAGGGTCTGTTCGTTGACCAGGAAGGCGCGGGCGATCTGCGGCGTGGTCAGGCCGATCACGGCCCGGAGGGTGAGGGCGAGTCGGGCCTCGGGCGCCAGAGCGGGGTGACAGCAGGCGAAGAGCAGAGCGATCCGGTCGTCGGTGCCGTCGCGGGAGACCGACGGCGCGACGCGGGCGGCCAGCGCCTCCTGACGGCCGCGGTGCCGGATCAGGTCGAGGGCGTTGCGTTGCGCGGCGGTGGTGAGCCAGGCCGCCGGCCGGTCGGGAGTGCCGTCGCGTCTCCAAGCTGTCAGCGCCTCGACGACGGCGCGCTGTACCGCCTCCTCGGCGATGTCAAAGTCGCGGAAGCGGCGGTACAGCGCGGCGACCAGCCGGCCGGACTCCTCGCGGAGCGTGGCCGCTAGTCGGTCGTCACTCGAACTGCGAGTAGTCAACGACCATCGGCCGGATCTCGACCGCGATGCCCGGCAGCTCGAGGGCCGGCCAGGACTTCGCGAGCGCGACCGCCGCGTCCATGTCGGGCACGTCGACGACCGAGAAACCGCCGATGATCTCCTTCGCCTCGTTGAACGGACCGTCGACGACGATGCCGCCGGACTTGACCGTGGTCGCGGTCTCCACCGGCTCCAGCTCGGCGCCGCTGTCGACGATCTTGTCCGCGTTGTCCTGGAACCACTGGTAGATCCGGCCGTAGACCGCTTTCGCAGCCTCGGGGTCGGTCGCCGCGTTCGCTGCTGGCTCCGACGTGAACATCAGCACGTACTTCATGGGTGAACCTTTCCCTCGGGAGTCATCTTTCACCCTGTCGACGCCGCCGGACGAGAGAAATCGACAGCTCATAGGATTACGGCATGCCCGAGATCTCCCGCGACGACGTGGCGCATCTGGCGAAACTCGCCCGAATCGACCTGACCGAAGCTGAGCTCGACCATCTCGCCCCCCAGCTGGCGGTCATCCTCGAGTCGGTCGCCAAGGTGAGCGAGGTCGCCGACGCCGACGTGCCGCCGACCTCGCATGCGGTGCCTTTGAGCAACGTCTACCGAGCCGACGAGGTACGTCCGGGGCTGACGCCGGAGGAGGCCTTGGCCGGTGCGCCCGAGGTCGACCAACAGCGGTTCGCCGTGCCGCGGATCCTGGACGAGGAGGCGTGACGTGAGCGATCTCGTCAAGCGATCGGCCGCGGAGCTCGCCGACCTGCTCGCCGCCGGCGACGTGTCGTCGGTCGAGGTGACCCAGGCACACCTCGACCGCATCGGCGCCGTCGACGACGCGGTCCACGCGTTCCTCCAGGTCGACGCCGAGGGCGCCCTGCGTACCGCTGCCGATGTCGACGCCCGTCGGGCCAAGGGTGAGTCCCTCGCTGCGCTGGCCGGAGTGCCGATCGCGGTCAAGGACGTGGTCGTCACCAAGGGCATCGTGACGACCTGCGGGTCGAAGATCCTCGAGGGCTGGGTCCCGCCCTACGACGCGACGATCGTCAAGCGACTCAAGGCCGCCGGACTGCCGATCCTGGGCAAGACCAACATGGACGAGTTCGCGATGGGCAGCTCGACCGAGCACTCAGCGTACGGTCCGACCCGCAACCCGTGGAGTCTCGACTGCATCCCCGGTGGCTCCGGCGGCGGCTCGTCGGCGTCGGTCGCGGCCTACGAGGCGCCGTTAGCGATCGGCACCGACACCGGCGGCTCGATCCGGCAGCCGAGCGCTGTGACCGGGACGATCGGGGTCAAGCCGACGTACGGCGGAGCCTCCCGCTACGGCCTGATCGCTCTGGCGAGCAGCCTCGACCAGGCCGGCCCGGTGACGCGCTCCATTCTCGACGCGGCCTTGCTGCACGAGGTGATCGCCGGCCACGATCCGCGCGACTCGACGAGCATCGATGCGCCGGTGCCACCGGTCGTCGACGCCGCCCGCAACGCCGACCTGCGCGGTGTGCGCATCGGCGTCGTCACCGAGCTGCGCGGCGAGGGCTACCAGGCGGGGGTCGAGGCCCGGTTCGACGATGCGCTCAAGCTGCTCACCAGCGCCGGGGCCGAGATCGTCGAGGTGTCGTGCCCGCACTTCGTCTACGGACTCGCGACCTACTACCTCATCCTGCCGGCCGAGGCCAGCAGCAACCTGGCGAAGTTCGACGCGATGCGCTACGGCCTGCGTATCCTGCCGGACGGCGCCGATGCGCCCAGCGCCGAGCAGGTGATGGCGGCGACCCGCGAGGCCGGATTCGGCGCCGAGGTGAAGCGGCGCATCATCCTCGGCACGTACGCGCTGTCGAGCGGCTACTGGGACGCCTATTACGGCTCGGCGCAAAAGGTGCGCACCCTGATCCGGCAGGACTTCGATGCGGCGTTCGAACGGGTCGACGTACTCGTGTCGCCGACGACGCCGACGACGGCGTTCAAGCTGGGCGCGAAGGTCGACGACCCGCTCGCGATGTACCTCAACGACGTCGCGACGACCCCGGCGAGCCTGGCCGGCATGCCTGGCCTGTCGCTGCCGAGCGGGCTCGCCGACGAGGACGGGCTCCCGGCGGGGATCCAGATCCTCGCGCCGGCGATGGCCGACGACCGGATGTATCGGGTCGGCGCGGCACTCGAATCTCTCCTCGTCGACCAGTGGGGCGGCCCGCTGCTCGACCAGGCGCCGGAGCTGGAGGCAACCCGATGACCACGGCAACGCTGGTGTCCTACGACGACGCCATAGCCCAGTTCGACCCGGTGCTCGGCCTCGAGGTCCACGTCGAGCTCAACACCGCGTCCAAGATGTTCTGCGGCTGCTCCACCGAGTTTGGTGCGCCGCCCAACTCGCAGGTCTGCCCGGTGTGTCTCGGCCTGCCCGGTGCGCTGCCGGTCGCCAACGAGCGCGCGATCGAGTCGGCGATCCGGATCGGACTGGCGCTCAACTGCTCCATCGCGGAGTGGTGCCGCTTCGCCCGGAAGAACTACTTCTACCCAGACATGCCGAAGAACTTTCAGACCTCGCAGTACGACGAGCCGATCGCCTACGACGGGTGGACCGAGGTCGAGGTCGATGGCGAGACGTACCGGATCGACATCGAGCGCGCCCACATGGAGGAGGACACCGGCAAGTCGCTCCACGTCGGCGGCGCCACCGGGCGGATCCACGGCGCGGTCGGCTCGCTGCTCGACTACAACCGGGCCGGGGTGCCGCTGATCGAGATCGTCACCAAGCCGATCGAGGGCACCGGCGCCAAGGCACCGGAGGTCGCGCGTGCCTACGTCACGCATCTGCGCGAGCTGATGGCGGCGCTCGGCGTGTCCGACGTCCGCATGGAGCAGGGATCGCTGCGCTGCGACGCCAACGTGTCGCTGCGGCCGCACGGCCGGCAGGAGTACGGCCTGCGCACCGAGACGAAAAACGTCAACTCGCTGCGCAGCGTCGAGCGGGCGCTCCGGCACGAGATCTGCCGGCAGGCGACTCTGCTCGGCGGCGGCGACCGCGTCACCCAGGAGACCCGGCACTGGCACGAGGACACCGATGTCACGACGCCCGGCCGGAGCAAGGAGCAGGCCGAGGACTATCGCTACTTCCCCGAGCCCGACCTGGTGCCGGTCGCCCCGTCGCGCGAGTGGGTCGAGGAGCTTCGGGCCACGCTCCCGGAGCCGCCGGCGCAGCGCCGGGCCCGGCTCCAGGAGGTCTGGGGCTTCTCCGACCTTGAGATGCGCGACGCGGTCGGCGCCGGCGCGCTGCCGCTGATCGAGGCAACCGTCGGGGCCGGTGCCGCCCCGCAGACGGCCCGCAAGTGGTGGCTCGGGGAGCTGGCGCGACGGGCCAAAACCGAAGAGATCGCGTTGGAGGAGCTGGCGATCACCCCGGCCCAGGTCGCCGAGGTGCAGGCGTTGGTCGACGCCGGCCGGCTCAACGACAAGCTGGCGCGTGACGTGATCGACGGCGTGTTCGCGGGCGAGGGTTCACCGGAAGAGGTCGCCAAAGCCCGTGGGCTCGAGGTGGTCTCCGATGACGCCGCGCTCGGTGCTGCGGTCGATCAGGCAATCGCCGACAACCCCGACGTCGCCGACAAGATTCGGGCAGGCAAGACGGCCGCCGCCGGTGCGCTGATCGGCGTCGTCATGAAGCAGCTGCGCGGCCAGGCCGATGCCGCCCGCGTCCGCGAGCTGATCCTCGAACGGCTCAGCTGAGCTCGAACGGTCAGCTGATCCTCGAACGGCTCAGCTGAGCTCGATCCGCAGGATCCGGTCGTCGTCGGATGCGGGGTCGCCTCGGCCGTCGGTGTTGGACGTCGCGAGCCACAGCGACCCGTCGGGCGCCGCCGCGATGGCGCGCAACCGGCCGTACTCGCCGGTGAAGTAGTCGTTCGGCTCGCCGATCGTGTGATCGCCGTCGATGTCGATCCGCCAGAGCCGCTGTCCGGCCAGCGCGGCCATCCACAGAGCGCCGTCGGCGTACGCGAGCCCGGACGGCGACGCGTCGTCGGTGCTCCATTGCTCGACCGGGTCGATGCAGTCGCACGACTCGCCCTCGTCACCCTCGCGCAGCGGCCAGCCGTAGTTGTCGCCGGGCTCGATCAGGTTGAGCTCGTCCCACGTCGAGTCGCCGAACTCGCTGGCCCACAGCCGATGTGAGTCGTCGAAGGCGAGCCCTTCGACGTTGCGATGGCCGTAGCTCCACACCGGTGAGTCCGGGAACGGGTTGTCGGGCGGGATGTCGCCGTCCGGCTCGAGTCGGAGGATCTTGCCGCCGTTGGAGTCGAGATCCTGCGACAGCTCGTCGTTTCCGGTCTCGCCGGTCGTGACATAGAGCTTGCCGTCGGGCCCGAAGGCCAATCGACCGCCGTCGTGAATCTCGCCGACCGGATTGTCGTCGAGCAGCACCTCCGGATCGCCGAGTCGCTCGCCGTCCCAGCGCATCCGTACGAGTCGGTTGTCGGAGTCGGTCGACAGGTAGGCGTAGACGTACGGCTCGGTCTCGAAGTCGGGATGCACCGTGAGGCCGAGCAGACCGCCCTCCGACGACGGAGCGACCTCGGGCAGCTCGCCGACCGTCGTGACCTCGCCGTCGGGTGTGACGCGCTTGATCAACCCGGTGTCGCGTTCGGAGACGAGCGCATCGCCGTCGGGCAAGAACGCGATGTCCCACGGCGAGGTGAAGCCGGTTGCGATGGTGCCGGCGACCCGCGGCTCCGGCACACCGGTCGACCCGCTCGACGCCGGATCGGACGGCGAGGCTGGCGCTGACGAGGTCGGTGGCTCGTCGGACGGCTCCGACTCCGGCGTGGAGTCGTCGCTGCAGGCCGCGAGAAGGGTCGCGACACTGACCGCCACGAGGACGGCACGAAGGCTAGTTATCACGGGCCCTCACCCTTCGGATCAGAGCGTGCAGCTCGGCGTGGATCGTCTCGGGGCGCTCCAGCGGCAGGAAGTGGCCGCCGCGCAGCTCGACGTAGGTCGCTTGCGGGATCCGCTTGGCGGCGGTGGCCATCTCACGTGCGCCGGTGACGAGGTCCCATCGGCCCGCGACGAACGTCGCCGGCACGTCGATCGCCGATAGCGACACGCGTGGATGTCGGGCCGCTTCGAGCGCCAGATGCATGTACCAGTCGATCGGCGTGGTGAGAAACTCCTGGAGCGCCAGCCGTACGACGTCGGGCCGCGCCCGTGGAAACATGAACCCGCTGTAGCGCAGGGCGAGCGTCCATGGCGTCAGCGGCATCCGGGTCGTGAACGGGGTGACGAGCGGACCGCTGCGCCGCAGCGCGCGGGCACTGTTGACGCTGATGGTTCGGCGCACGACTCGCGGCATCCGCAGCGGTTCCAGCATCGCGCCGAAGGTGTTGCCCGGCACGCCGGCGACCGCCAGGAGTCCGTGGACACGGTGCGGCTGGCGCACTGCGAGCTCGAACGCCGTGTTGACGCCGAACGACCACCCGACCACCACGCACGCGTCGGCGCCGGCATGGTCGAGCACGGCGATCGCGTCGTCGACGTATTCGTCGATGCCGACCTTGCTCGAATCGACCGGCCGGTCGGACCCTCCGACGCCCCGGTGGTTCCACGACACGACCCGGATGCCACAGTCCGGGTCGAGGAACGCCGGCCAGGCGTACGGGCTGGTGCCGAGGCCGTTGCACACCAGGACCACCGGACCGTCGGCATCGTTGGTCCACACCCGGATCCGGGTCCCGTCGGCGCTCGCGATGTCGGAGAACCGCAGGCGCGACGCCAACACCGGCGGGCTCTCGAGCGTCAGGGCCATAGCGCGATTGTGCCCGATGCGCCGATGCCCGCCCGCTCTTGCGACAAGCCGACACGCAACTGTTGCGAGCGGCCGCAGACTCAGCCGACGGGCTCGAGCACGAAGACGGGGATCTGGCGATCGGTCCTTAGCTGATAGTCGGCATACGACGGGTATGCGTCCACCGCCCGGCGCCACCAGGTCGCCTTCTCGTCCCCGAACACCTCACGAGCCCGGTAGTCGCCGGTCACAGTGCCGTCCTGGAGCTCGATATCGGGCTCGGCGATCAGGCTGGCGTACCACGCTGGATTGCGGGGCGCGGCACCGTCGGACGCGACGGCCGCGTAGCGCCCTTCGTGCTCGACGCGCATCACCGGCGTTTTGCGAATCTTGCGGGTCTTGGCGCCGCGGTAGGTCATCAGTACGGTCGGCAGCCCTTTGATCGTGACGCCGTCGGTCGTCCCGGTGCGCGCGATCTGCTCGACATGCTCGCGGACCCAACCTGCGGCGCTCGGTTCGTATTCGCCAATCAGTGTCATGTCGTATTCAACATCTCCGGCTCGTCACAATTCCGTCTCCTGGCTACGTCGGCGGCCGTGCTGGTGGGCGCCGCCGGGTATCGACGTTGCCGCTGCCGCGCCACCGAGGCGGCTGAGTCATCCGAGGCGCTCGGTCAGCAGTTCGAGGACGATGGCGCGCTCCGCGTCGTAGTACGCCAGCCCCCAATCGGCCACCATGGCCGGAAACCGGAGCTCCTCGGCGTCGCCGAGCGACCCGCGTACGGCGGTGAGCTCGGCGCGCCGGGTCTCGAGGTCGCTGGCGTACGTCGCGAGCATGTCCCGCATCGCAGGGTCACCCGCCAGGTGCCCCATCAGCAGGCGCAGTGCGACCGAGTGCTTGAGGATCGGAAACTCCGGCGGTCGGTCGGCGAGCCACTCCTCGAGTGCCCGTCGGCCGGCCGCAGTGATGCGGTAATGCCGTGTCGTTCGTCCGCCGCCGTGGTCTTCGTGGACGTCGACGTAGTCGAGTGCCGCCAGCCGATTCAGCTCGGAGTAGACCTGGCTCATGGCCGGCGAGACCCAGTAGAACCGCAAGGTGTTGTCGGCCCGCCGCTTGAGCTCATAGCCGGTCAATCCCACGCTTTCGGTGCTCTCGTCGAAGGCGAGGAGCCCGAGCAGCGCGTACGAGGTGGTCGTCGGCTCTTGACGCACACTCGCGAGCGTACTATTCCTAACAGGAACAGCGGCCCAGCAACGGCGACGGGAGCGACATGGGCGAGAGCATGGTGGCGGTCGGGACCCGCAAGGGCCTGTGGATCGGTCGATCGGACTCCGGCCGCGGCGACTGGAAGTGGGACGAGCCGCACTTCCTGATGGAGGGGGTCTACTCGGTCTGCGTCGACACCCGCGGTGACACGCCTCGGATGTTCGCCGGCGCCACGAGCGAACACTGGGGTCCGCAGGTGTTCCGGTCCGACGATCTCGGCCGCACCTGGACCGAGACGCCCAGTGGCGCGATTCGCTTCCCCGAGGACACCGATACGGCGCTCGAGCGGATCTGGCAGCTCCAACCGGGCCGGGCGGCCGAGCCGGACGTCGTCTACGCCGGGACACAGCCGTCGGCGTTGTTCCGGTCCGACGATCGCGGCGAGCATTTCGAGATGGTCCGACCGCTGTGGGACCACCCGGACCGTCCAGAGTGGGGCGCCGGGTTTGGTGGCCAGGCCATCCACACCGTCGTGCCGCACCCCGACGACGCTGACCGCATGCTCGTCGCGATGTCGACGGGCGGCGTTTATCGGACCGACGACGGACGCGCGACGTGGACGCGAGCCAACAAGGGGATCAAGGCGTACTTCTTCCCGGACCCCTGGCCCGAGTTTGGTCAGTGCGTGCACAAGGTCGCGTCGCATCCGGCCGCGCCGGAGCGGGCGTTCGCGCAAAATCACCACGGCGTCTATCGCACCGACGACGGGGGAGAGTCGTGGCAGTCGATCGCCGACGGGTTGCCGTCCGACTTCGGGTTCCCGATCATGGTGCACCCGCACCGACCGGACACGGTCTACCTCTTCCCGCTCGTGGCCGACGGGGAGCGGTTCCCGCCGGGTGCGCAGGCCAGGGTGTGGCGGTCCGACGACGCCGGCGCGACGTGGCGAGCCCTCGGTGACGGGCTGCCGGACGGTTTCTGGACCGCGGTGATGCGCGACGCGCTGTGCACCGACGGCGCTGACCCGGCCGGGATCTGCTTCGGCTCGCGCGACGGTTCGCTGTTCGCCAGTGCCGACGAGGGCGAGTCGTGGCGTCAGATCGCGGCGCATCTGCCCGACATCCTCTGCGTACGATCGGCCGTCCTCGACTGACCCTCACAACCCGGGCCGCTTCAGTCTCGTACGCTGTCGAGTCATGGTCGACATGAAACCCCGCAGCCGTGAGGTCACCGACGGAGTCGAGCGAGCCGCCGCGCGCGGCATGCTCCGGGCGGTCGGCATGACCGACGAGGACTTCGCCAAGCCGCAGATCGGTGTCGCCTCCAGCTGGAACGAGATCACGCCCTGCAACTTGTCGCTCGACCGGCTCGCCAAGGCCGTCAAGCAGGGCGTGCATGCGGCCGGCGGCTACCCGCTCGAGTTCGCCACAATCTCGGTCTCCGACGGCATCTCGATGGGCCACGAGGGCATGCACTTCTCGCTGGTCTCCCGTGAGGTGATCGCCGACAGCGTCGAGACCGTGATGATGGCCGAGCGGCTCGACGGGTCCGTGCTGTTGGCCGGTTGTGACAAATCGCTGCCCGGCATGCTGATGGCCGCCGCGCGGCTCGATCTAGCCAGCGTGTTCCTATACGCCGGCTCGATCATGCCCGGCAAGGC
This sequence comes from Nocardioidaceae bacterium, assembly GCA_035630615.1. Classification (GTDB taxonomy): domain Bacteria; phylum Actinomycetota; class Actinomycetes; order Propionibacteriales; family Nocardioidaceae; genus DATFRX01. The sequence goes on along the minus strand of DASQKI010000095.1, from coordinate 466 downwards.
CGTGCTGTCCGACGGCAGCGAGCGCGACGTCACCATCATCGACGCCTTCGAAGCCGTCGGCGCCTGCACGCGCGGCCTCATGTCCCGCCAGGACGTCGACACCATCGAGCGCGCCATCTGTCCCGGCGAAGGCGCGTGCGGCGGCATGTACACGGCCAACACGATGGCCAGCGCGGCAGAGGCGCTCGGCATGGCACTGCCCGGCTCGGCGAGCCCGCCGGCCGTCGATCGCCGCCGCGACGGCATCGCCCGCGCGTCGGGTGAGGCCGTCGTCGGCATGATCGCCCAGGGCATCACCGCCCGGCAGATCCTCACGAAGCAGGCGTTCGAGAACGCGATCGCCGTGGTGATGGCGTTCGGCGGGTCCACCAACGCGGTGCTGCACCTGCTCGCGATCGCCCACGAGGCGGGCGTGCCGCTGGAGCTCGACGACTTCACCCGCGTCGGCCAGCGGGTGCCCCACCTC
>DASQKI010000094.1:0-5342 GCA_035630615.1 Nocardioidaceae bacterium | reverse complement strand
CCGGGCCGGGGCCAGCAACCGCGAGTGGACAAGTCGCAGCAAGGCACAAAGCCAGCCATTCCGGGGGTCACACCCGCGGTCACCAACCCACAGCCCACCACCATCAAGCTGCGTAAGCGATCTTCACAGTCATACCGCCGCCGGCCGGCGGACGCTCGACCGGACAAGTAGCCCATGTGTGGACGTTGTCTCAGGACCGTTGTGACCAGCGACGACATGTTGACCTGGGCGCCAGACCGTCCGCGCGGCATCCCGGAATAACCATTCGTGAAGCTGCAATTGGGCCACTCAGGTCCGTTGGCGCGGGGTTGGGGACGATCTCTCTTCGAGACCAAGCGGATCACAAGTCCTGCCCCGCGTGACTACGATCGACCGTGTGGACGTAGGGGACTACCGGCGGATGAGCCATGAGGTATGGCGCGCGATGGCCCCCGGCTGGGACCGCTGGCGAGGGCAGCTGGCCCACGCCCTGACGCCGGTGCGCCGCTGGCTCATCCGGGAGCTCGGGCCACAGCCGGGAGAGACAGTGCTCGAACTCGGCGCCGGCACGGGCGAGACCGGATTCGAGGCGGCGACGATCGTTGGTGACGAGGGCTTGCTGATCTTGAGCGACTTCTCCCCGGAGATGGTTGACGTCGCCCACCGCCGCGGCGACGAGCTCGGGATCCGGAACGTGGACTACCGGGTGATCGATGCCGAGCGGATCGAACTCGACGCCTCCTCGGTCGATGGCGTGCTGTGTCAGAGCACTTACATGCTGGTCGCCGACCCTGCCGCCGCGCTCACCGAGACGCGCCGCGTCTTGCGCCCCGGCGGGCGGTTGGCGCTGTCGGTGTGGGGTGCGCCCGAGCGCAACCCATGGGCCTCGATCGGCGGAATGATCCTGGTCGAGCGCGGGCACATGCCACCACCCGAGCCGGGCGCGCCCGGAGTCTTCGGCATGGCGAGCCAGGAGCGCGCGAGGGCCTTGCTCTCGGGCGCCGGCTTCGGCTCGGTCAACGCCGAGGAGGTACCGGTGCGCTTCGCCTTCGGCGATCTCGACGACTACGAGCAGTGGGTCGTCGACGTAGGGGGCCCGTTCGCGATGGTGGTGCGCGGGCTGCCAGAGGAGGAGCGTGAGGTGATCCGGGGCAAACTCCGGCAGGCACTCATCCCCTTTGCGGCCAACGGAGGGTATGAGCTTCCGGCCGTCGCGCTCTGCGCAGTTGCGAGCTGAACGCGGCGTTTCACGGTTGCGGGTCGAATCACCCGGCGCCCCTGCCATCCCCGAGGAGCAAGCGCATCCGCTGCGGTCGTGCCGCGGTCGCCACCGACGAGCAGCAGCAGCTCGGCCCAAAGCGGGTACTGCCTACGCCTGGTAGAGCAACGTGTCCGTATCGTCGGGACCCCCTTACTTCGACCTGAATAATCGGCGCGTCGCGGCCCGTCGACGTGCGCGGTGTGATCGAGAGGATGCCACGACATCAACTCTGACCTCGCTCAAGCTCGGCAAAGCGGCAGGAGGAAACCGACGGGAAGAGTTACCCACTACCGCGGCGGCCGACGATGCCGCGAACCGGGCCCGCTCCGGTCGCGGGTGGCAGAGCGCCGCACCGACCCCGACGTCCAGTGACCGATCGAGCTAGAGAACGCCCTGCCTCGCCGCCGTTTGCGCGGTCGTAGACGTGCGTCCTTTCGCCGCGATCGCGCGCACGCGGTGCGGCATGCGTCCAGCGTTCCGGTCGTTGCCGGTCACTCACAGTCATTCGGGTCGCGACCACGCCGGCTGCTTTCGTCCCATCCGCGTTATTGGCAACCGCTGCCCGTCCGCAGTTGGTAGCTGCGGACGCCACGGAACCTCCACCGGTGGTGTGAGCGCCACGTCGTCAGTCGGATCGGACCTGCAGGACCGGCGGTGGGCGCGGCCGTCCGGACGACCCTTGCGCCGGCGGCACGTGGAGAGTTAGATGATCGCCACTTCCGTCTTCCGCACTCCGACAGGAGATTGCGATGTTCGCGATCCTCGCCGCAGGCATCCTCGCGCTGTCACTCATCTTGGACTGGTCCGACGCCAAGGTCAGCGACGCGTTCACCCCACAGACCCTCCTGACGGCAGGACTGCTCTGCATCGCACTGCACCTGGCCGGCATCGGCACCTCCACCAGTTGGCGCGGTCGCCGAAGCTGGACTCGATGACCGCTCCTCGGCATGGCAGGAAATTCAGGGGGCCGCGTCCGCAGCCATGCGAGGACCATCGACGTCGCGCCCGGCGGTGCGGCTCCGACTCCTGTTGATCCTCAACCCGGCCGGCGCCGTCGCTCGAGGAGGGATTCGATGACTCGCGAGGCATTCGTCCAGCGGATGAGCGACGCGACACTGGGTGCGTTCGACATCGCATCGACGTACCTGGGCTTGAAGTTGGGGTTCTACCGATCGCTCGCTGAGGACGGGCCCACCACGGCCGCCGAATTGGCGGGACGGACTGGCACCGATGAGCGGCTGGTACGCGAGTGGCTCGAACAGCAGGGCGCCACCGAGCTGCTGGCGGCGACGAACGACGGCGGCGAGTGGCGGTTCGCGCTGCCGGCCGGGCATGCCGGGGTATTGCTCGATCCCGACGCGCTGGACGGCGTCGCCGGTACCGTGCAGTCGCTGGTCGCCGACCTGACGCAGGTACCACGGTTGGTGGAGTCGTTCCGCACCGGCGTCGGCATCCCGTACGCCGATTACGGTCCGGACGAGGCCGAGGGTCAGGCGATCGGCACCAGGCCGGTCTACCGGGCCGAGATCGAGAGCTGGTTCGCCGCCGTCCCCGATCTGGCACAGCGGCTCGACGACGGCAGCGCCCGGGTGCTGGACATCGGCTGCGGCGCCGGCTGGTCGAGTGTCAGCATCGCGCACGCCTATCCGAACGTGACGGTGGACGGCGTCGATCTCCACCCCGGCTCGATAGAGGCGGCCCAGCGGCTGGCTATAGCCGAGGGAGTGACGGACCGGGTGAGGTTCGAGGTCAGGGACGCCGCCACGCTGTCTGGCGCCGGCTATGACATCGCGACCATGTTCGAAATGCTGCACGATCTGCCCCGGCCGGTGGAGGCACTCCGCAACGCCCTGGAGGCACTAGGCCCGGATGGGGTGGTGCTGGTCGCCGACGAGCCAGTCGGCGACGCGTACACCGGACCGGCCGACGAGAACGAGCGGCGGCACTACGGCTGGAGTCTGCTGCACTGCCTGCCAGCGAGCATGACCGAGCCAGGCTCCGCCGCCACCGGCACGCTAATGCGCCCAAACACGATCCGGCGCTACGCACGCGAGGCGGGCTTCGCCACGGTCGACGTGCTGCCGGTCCAGAGCATCGCGTTCCGCCTGTATCTACTGCGACCATGACGGCCAGCAACGCTGCGTCATACCGCCGCATGCGGGGGCGGGCGCCCTCTCATGCCGATCAGCGAGCGTCCGCTGGCACCGATCTAATCTTGCTTGCCCGAGGGCGGCGGTTAGCCGCCGGAGCCGATCGTGACGGGATCTAGGCTGCTAGAGCATGACAGAAATCGTGCTGCGGGTCCGACTCACGAGCGGAGACCAACTCGACGTTCGGTACAAGGACGACGCGCTCGACGAGAACGAGATCATCCAACGAGTCGTCGACACGCTCGCAAAGGACTCTGGCATGCTTCGCACCAGCCATGGTGACCGGCTCATGGTGCTTTATGGCCGGCGCGTCGCCGCCATCGAGGTGGCCCCACGCGGCGCCGTCCTCTGACGCCGACGCCGCCGATCGAGCGCGGTCACGCGAGTGTGCGTCTTTCCGCCGCGACAGCATCAGCGTCGGTGGTTCCCGAATCGAGGTGCAGCTGAGGCCGTCGCGGGGCGTGCGCAGCGACCATTCAGCCGCGTCGGCGTGGTTCAGATCTCGCGGTGCTCGTACAAGAGGAGGGTGGGCGCCAGTGACTCGGTAGCCGCCTTGATCGACTCGAAGCTCTCGGCGTGCAGTGCGGCCAGCGCGTCGTCGAGCGTGTCGAAGTCTGCCTCCATGATCCAACCGATCTCGCCATCTTTCGCGCTGGGGCCCATGAGCGCATCGACGCTGGTCGTGACTGAGCGGAAGCCCGAGCACTGCTTATATGCGGCTGCCGCTCGCTCGACGAGCTCATCGACCAACAAGGGATCTGCTGACCGCGGGAACATCACGAGATGCCGGTACACGCGGCCACGATACTGCTGGTGCAGCCTGGCGGGCACTGCCTCGCAGGCGCTTGAACCTCGGACCCAAAGCCGCGTCGCCTGACGCAATCGATGCTTCAACCGGGCCAGGCGCCGGCTGCGTATCCGCACGTGTCGGAGTGGCAGCTCGTCCCTCGCCAGGACGTGCCTCACACCGCCGCGACAGGACAAGCCTTCTCGATGACGGCGGCGAGCCCAATGGCCAGCGCTCCAGTGTGCGAGGAGGCCTTCCAGGGGAGTCAGAGTCCGTTCGTTTGACTGGGCCCATCAGTGATGCTGGCCGCTGAACGCCATGCCAACGCCGAGCCCGATCATCGACGTGCCGCCGAGTGAGCCAAGTGATCTCGCGCGCCGTGGCGAGCGGGCGAACCAGCCGCGCGCACGGGCAGCGACGAGCGCCCACGCCGTGTCGCACACCAGGCCGGTCAGGACGGCGATCATCCCCAGCAGGAACATCTGCAACGGGATCGCGCCACGATCCGTAACCACGAACGGCGGCAACACGGCGGCGAAGATCATGAACGCTTTCGGGTTGGACACGCCGACCACGAAGCCCTGCCGCGCCGCATCGCGCCAGCCCAGCCGCGCTCGGTGTGGCCCATCGCTAACTGCATCTCCCGGCGGTGTCGGAATGCCTGGACCCCCAGCCAGATCAGATACCCCGCGCCGGCGAACTTCAACACCGTGAATAGCACTATCGACCGCGCCACGACCGTTCCCAGGCCGACCGCTACCAGGGTCATGACAACGAACAGGCCTACCGTATTGCCGACCACGCTGGCGAGCGCGACCCTGCGGCCGTACACAACTGCTCGGCTGATCGCGAACAGCACGCTGGGTCCCGGGATCACGATCAGGATCAGGGCGGCGAGGCCGAAGCCGAGCACCTGGTCAAGGCTCAACACGCCCTCAGTGTCCCCGATTCCAGCCTCACTCGGCACCGACCGACTCTCGGTGCGTCTTATCGGCTCCCCTTTGTTGTCAACGGGTGGTTGTGGGGGGTTGTTGATCGGTGGTCTTCCGGGGTCGCTGGTGTGGTTGTAGCGTCGGGTTCGCGGGTCCGGGAAGTGGCTGATCCGAAGTGTCGATGTGCGGGTGAGAGTCGGCCGCGCTGGATTCTTGAGACGCCCCGCAGTGCC
>DASQKI010000093.1:0-49146 GCA_035630615.1 Nocardioidaceae bacterium | reverse complement strand
CGGAGCCGGTTCCGCAACGGCTGGGTTCCGCTTGTCAAGGGTCCCGGCCTCGAACCGAAGACCGTGCGGAACGTCCACATCATGCTTCATGCCGCCCTGGCTGATGCGGTGCGCTGGCGTTACGTCGAGATCAACGTGGCGGACGACGTAAAGCCGCCGAGGGTCGCTCGCCGAAAGCCTTCGGTGTGGACGCCCGCCCAGGTCCGGACGTTTCTCCGGGCAGCCCGGAAGGATCGCTTCTGCGGGCTCTATTTGCTGGCGGCGACGACCGGGTTTCGGCGCGGTGAGCTGTGCGGGCTGTGCTGGTCAGCGATCGATCTGGATGCCGCCACGGTCGCGGTTCATCCCGATGACCCGCTCGTGGACGTCAGTGGTCGTGCTCAGTCCAGCGAAGGCAAGAGCGATCAGGCTCCGCGCCTGCTGTCCCTCGATGTGGTAACGATCGCCGCGCTCCGTGAACGGAAGAAGGCTCGGCAACGCTTCGACCGGATCGCCTCCCGGTCCGGACTCCCCAACATCCGGTTCCACGACATCCGACATAGCTACGCCACGGCGGCACTCGGGTCGGGCATCCCGCTCAAGATCATCAGTGCCCGTCTCGGCCACGCCTCGCCCGAGTTCACCGCGCGGGTCTACCAACACGTCCTGCCAGCCATGGACCAGAAGCAGCGGCCACGATCGCGGCGTTGATGGTGGACCCGGAAGGCGTTGACGATGACGCCCGTTAGCAAATTCCGTTAGCAAACACATGCGAAACGCCCTCGGAGAGGAAGTCTCCGAGGGCGTCTTGCCTGGTAGCGGGGGCAGGATTTGAACCTGCGACCTCTGGGTTATGAGCCCAGCGAGCTACCGAACTGCTCCACCCCGCGTCGCGGCAAACAGCATATGCGTACGCAAGGTCACCAATCAAATCGGTGTCGTCACCGCGACCGCGCGGAGAGCGTCGACGTCGGTCGGATCGTCGAGCGTCACCGCGTCCGGCGGCACGCTCAGGCTCGGGTGCGCGTACGGTCCGGCCGTTCCCAGGAGTACGACGGTCGCCGACTCGACCAAGACCCCGCGCGAGGCGAGTCGGCTCCAGGCGTCAGCGACCTGGTCGTCATTGCATGCGACGGCATGCCCAGCACGCGCGCGCAGGGCATGGGCCTCATCGTCCCGATATCAGGAATGCTTCTTCCCACGCCGGCGCGATATCGGGCGGAGCCGATTCAAGAACCGCGGCAATCTGTGGATGACGACCGAATCGCCGGTGACGGCACCGAACGGACGATCCCATACCTTCCTTGGGACGTCTGGTCCGACGTCCCCCCACCAGTGAATGTTCCCGCCGCCGACGAGCGGCCCCTCAAGAGGCGGCTCCTCCTCGAGATCGCTCTCGCGAATGATCGTCGCAACCATCTCAGCGCTTGGCACGCCGGCAATCCGGTCGGCCTGGACGTCGCGACACAGACCAACTCTCTCAAGGCGCCCATCGTAGGTATAGACAACGCCCACGTACTGTCGATCACTCCAATTCGGCCCCAGGTCGACTGGGTAGGGCGCATCTGCGGCAGCCGAACGGCGAATCTGGCTCCGTAGTTGCGCGAGAACGTCAGCGGCAAGTTTGCCTTCCGAGCCGTTTCTCATCGTCAGGGGGCGACTCATCTGAGGCCGGAAGAGGAGGGTCCCCGGGTGAACTGAGGTGGACTCGCGCACGCCGAACCAAGGTGATGATCTCGGCAGTTCTCTCCTGGTAGCAGGCGAAGTCACCTTCCGCCAGCGCACGCTGCGCCGTCTGGTAAACCTCATCGGCCTCCCGAAGCAGATCGGCAGCGATGGCATCGGTTGGCCCATCTGGAGCGGACCGACCTGCCTCGTCCATCATCGGCTCCCCCTTCGGACCAAGTTTACTTGAGGAGCCAGTCGCGACACGCAACCAGACGTCGACCCCACATCACTCCTGCTGATTGGGTGTCGGCGACTCCGTCTCCGTCTGCTGCTCGGAAATCATCGCCTGTGCCTGCTGGATCAGCGTCTGCATCTCGTCGACCTTGTCCTGGTAGGTCGCCAGGTCGCCGTTTTGGAGTGCTTGCTGAGCTTCGTTGTACGCATCGTCGGCTTGCTGGAGCAGATCGGCGACCTCGCCCGTCGGAGGCGTCCCGTTGTCGCCGCCGCCCTCCTCGGGCGGCGTGGTCGTCGGTGGTGCTACGCCGCCGAGCGCCACGTTGAGCGCATCGGCGAGGTTCTTTCCGAAGCCGACCTGGTCGCCGAATGACGCGACGACGTATTGCAAGATCGGGTACGTTCCCGTCGCCGAAGTCTGCTGCGTATAGACCGGCTGCACGTACAACAGTCCGTTGCCGACCGGCAAGGTCAACAGGTTGCCGTTAATCACCTGCAGTCCGGCCTGTTTGTACTGCAGCGTCGCCTGTGACAAGCCTTCGTCGTTGTTGAACTGGTTGGCCATCTGGCTCGGACCCGGCACTTGCGTCTCACTCGGCAGTTGCAAGATCTCGATCGTGCCGTAGCCGTTTTCGCCGCTGTCGGACGCGTCCGCGTTGACGGCCATGAACGACGCTAGGTTTTCCCGACTCTGTGGGACGAAGACGCTCGTCAACGAGAAATGTGGCTCACTCTCGCCAGGCATCTGGATCGACAGGTAGTAGGGCGGTTGCGCGACTCCGCCGACGGTCGGATCCTCGGGGACTCTCCACAGTTCGCCGGCCTCATAGAACGTACCCGGGTCGGTCACGTGGTATTTCGCCAGCATCTCGCGCTGAACCTTGAACATGTCCTCCGGATAGCGCAGGTGCTGCATGAGATCGTCGTTGATCTCCGACTTCGGCTGCACGACGTCGGGGAAGATCTTCTCCCACGTCTGCAGGATCGGGTCGGTCTCGTCCCACTCGTAGAGCGTGACTGTGCCGTCGTAGGCGTCGACGACCGCCTTGACCGAGTTGCGCATGTAGTTGATCTGGTCGTTGGGCAGTGCCTCGTTGGACGACTGATCGGTCAGCGAAGTCGACGTCGCGTCCTCGAGACTCGTCAGCTCCGACAGCGGGTACGAGCTGGACGTCGTGTAGGCGTCGAGAATCCAGACGATGCGGCGCTCGCCGTTCTCGTCAGGCACGACGGCCGGATAGGGGTTGCCGTCGACCGTCAGCCACGGCGCGACCTTTTCGACCCGCTCCCGCGGATGCCGGTCGTAGAGGATCTTGGAATCCGGGTTGACCCGGCCGGACAGCAAGATGTTGGGCTCGCCGAACTTCAACGCGTACAACGACTGGTTGAACCAGCCGCCCACGGGGACGCCGCCACCGCCCTCGTAGGTATTGCTGGTGACGGCTTCCTCGTCGGACGTCCCCTGGGGGATGTCGACCTCGACGGCGTCGGCACCCTCCGGCTGTCCGACGATCGAGTAGTTGGGGGAGTTTTCACCGAAATAGATCCGGGGCTGGTCGACCTCGAGCGAGGCGTCGGAGGTCTGCGGCGGGATGTCCTTGACCGTCCACACCGGCTGCCCCTCTGCGCCGACCTCGTTGCCGCGGGCCGCCACGATGCCGTAGCCGTGGGTATAGACGGTGTGGTCGTTGGCCCAGTTGCGCTGGCTCGACTCGAGGCCGTCGAGGTTGAGCTCGCGGGCCGCGATGACGATGTCTTGCTCCGACGTACCTCCATCGGCGTTGTTGATCTGATAGCGGTCGACGTCGAGCGTCGCCGGCATCGTGTAATAGCCGCGTACCTGCTGCAACTGCTCGAACGCGGGCGACACCTGGGTGGGGTCGAGCAGCCGGGTGCCCGGCGTCGACTCGGCGGCGGCGGTCAGCTCGTCGCGCGACAGGTCGGTGTTGGCGCTGTACGGCCCCACCTCGGCGCTGGTGAGGCCGAAAGCGTCGCGGGTCGCCACGATGTTGTTTTCGATGTACGGCGCTTCCTTGTCGGGCTCTGACGGCTTGACCTGGAACGACTGCATGATGGCCGGCCAGAGGCCACCGATCAGGATCGAGGACAAGACGAGCAGGCCGAGTCCGATCCCCGGTAGCAGCCAGGAGCGTCGGATCGCGTTGGCGAAGAACAGCACGGCACAGATCAGCGCGATGACGATCAGGATGTTTTTGGCCGGGATCACCGCATGCGCATCGGTATAGGAGATGCCCGTGAACAGGCTGCCGCCGGAGATCGCCAGCCCGAAACGGTCCATCCAGTACGCCACGGCCTTCAGCGCCATGAAGAGGCCGAGCAGGATCGACAGGTGGACCTGGGCCGCCGCGGAGAACCGGTTGGACCGACCCTGCAAGACGATGCCGCCGTACAAGTAGTGGATCACCGCGGTGGCGACGATGGTCAGGCCGAGCAGCACGAACCCGTACGAGAGCAGGAACCGCCACCACGGATAGTCGAAGATGAAGAACCCAATGTCGCGGTTGAAGTATTCGTCGCCCTGGCCGAACGCGACGCCATTGCGCCAGAGCAGGTATTTCTCCCACTGGCCGGCGCCGACCGAACCCGCGGCGAGAAACAGCAGGATCGACAGGGCCAGCAGCAGACGGCCTCGGAGCGGCGTGATGATCTCGCGATAGCGAGCCACCGGGTCGTTGCGGCGGGGCTGCGGCACGACGATGGGCTGGGTTCGATAGGCGATCACGATGTTGACTGCCACGACGGCCGCGAACACCAGACCGAGGATGCAAAACAGCGCCACCCGGGTGATCAACACGGTCCGGAACACGTCGGAGTATCCGATCGCCTGGAACCACAACCGATCGGTCCAGACGCCGGTGAACACCGCGATGCCGAAGATCAGAACGGCCAGGGTCACGATCGTCGGCAGGAGCACACGGCGCATCGTCGTCGGGCGCTGGCCGGGCCTAGGTGCGTCGACGTCGGTGTCGAATTCGTCTGCCACGGAGATCAGTCTGTCAGGGAGCGCGAGAGAAGACCCACCAGACCCGGCGCAAGCTGGTCGCCGTCGAGCACGGCATCGTCTCGGTCGTGGGACCGGAGACGGATCGCGCAGTGCGCCCGGCCATCCCGCGTGACGGCGGCCGCCATGCGCACCTCCTGCCGAAGCGGGTGGTTCGCCGCCCCGTCCGCCTCGGCCCCATCGGGCAGCGACGCCTCGGCCTCGCCGGGGAGAACGATCCGCTCGACGACGGCGGCGGCGCCGCGGACCGCAGGGGGCCATTCGATCCGGGTCAGCAGCCGCTCCAACGACTCAGACGGGTTGAGCTCCTGCTCGATCGGGGTAAATGTGCCGGCCGCCGTCGGCGGATCGAGCCCGACGCGAGCCGCGAGCTCCGGCTCGTCGGCGATCAACTCACTGGTCGGGACGAGGGCATAGAGCCGAACGGGCTGGTCCCAGCCGGACTCGGCGACGTGCGCCTCCACCTCGAGGGCGGCGCCGCGCACCGCGTCGTCGGTCCGCCAGGCCGGGCTGCCGTCAGGCACAGTCGGGCACATCGGCGTCGGGGTTGTCGGCGAGTGTCTCGAGAGACGTCACCGCCTGGTCGAGCGTCGCCATCTCGACGAGTTGGATGTCGTCGACATCAGCGCCGAGCGCCTCCGCGCAGTTGGCCTTCGGCACCATGAACAGGTCGGCACCGGCGGCTTCGGCGCCGAGGATCTTCTGTTGAATACCGCCGATCGACCCGACATTGCCCTCGGCGTCGATCTCGCCGGTCCCGGCGATCACGCGGCCGTCGGTCAAAGGTCCCGGCGTCAGCTTGTCGTAGATCGCGAGGGCGAACATCGTGCCGGCACTTGGCCCACCGATGGCCGGATCGACGTTGAACGTGATGGTGAACGGAAAGTCCTGCGTCGTGCTGATCTCGACCCCCACCATCGGTACGGACGGGTCGTCGCCGGACGACTCGGTGGTGATGTCGTAGGTATGGACGGCCCCATCGCGCTCCACGGCGACCGCGACGGTGTCTCCAGGACGGTGCTCTCGGATCGCCTTGACGGCCGCATTGGCGCTGTGCACGGGCGCGCCGTCGACCCGAAGCACGCGGTCACCGGTCTGGAGCTTGCCGTCGGCCGGCCCGTTGGGGGTCACCGACCTCACCTGGACCACTTCGCCGACCTTGTAGCCCGCTTCGGTGAGACCGGCGATCTGCGCGCTCGCCTGTGAGCCGGTCATCTCGAGATGCGTCTCTTCTTCGGCCTCTTGGACCGACTGCTCCGGTGGGTAGATGAGGTCACGCGGCATGATCGCCGTGCCGGAGTCGAACCAGGCCTCGATTGCCTGGCCGAGGCCAACGTGCGAGTCCGGGCTCGTCACCGACACCGTCGTCATGCGGAGCTGACCGGTCGTCGCGTACGTCTCGGCCTCTGGCCCGAACGCGATGATCGGCTTGTCCTTCGACGCGCTACCGAGCGTGTCCACGGTCTGTCCGGGCTTCATCGTCACGTAGGGCACCGGGACCAGGACGGCCACACACACGAGGGCGACCATCAGGATCGCCGCGACCGTGAGAGTGGTGGCGCGCGACGTCATGCCGTCAAGCCTCTCACCGGCTTCCGCCGGCGGGCCGACGCGGGGTGGTCCGGGTCGACCTCCGAACCGCCACGCCGCGCGGCGGGTCTGGCGGCTGCACGGCGATGCGGCGCGCCTCGGCCGGCATCGGCTTCGCGAGCGCATCGGCGAGGCGAGCGCGCGCGACTTCGTCGCGATCGCGGTCGTCGCGCGGTCGTCCGACCCAAGCGGCCCACGCCATCGCCAGCACGGTGACCCCCAAGGGCACCGCCAACCACCACAGCACGCCCATGTGGCCCAGAGTATGCGGTGACGGCGCCTAAGGCGTGCCGACCCACTCGTCGGTGCCGTCGGTGAATTTCTGATGCTTCCAGATCGGGACCGTCGCCTTGAGCTCGTCGATCAGTGCCCGGCAGCCTTCGATCGCCTCGCCCCGATGCGCCGCGCTCGCCCCGACCACGACGGCAAGGTCACCGATGGCGAGATCGCCGACCCGATGCACCGCCGCCACGGCCACCAGGCCATAGTCGGCGGCGACCTTCTCGGCCACCTCACGCATCCGATCGAGAGCGCTCGGGTGAGCGGAGTACGTCAACGCGTCGACCGATCGACCGCCGTCGTGGTCGCGGACCGTACCCACGAACAACGCCACCCCACCGGCGCGGGGGTCGGCCAGCGCCGCATGGACCTCGTCGACGCTCAACGGTTGATCCCGGAGGGCGAGGGCGCGGATCGGGTCACTCATGCGATGAAGCGTACGACCGGGCGGTGTGCCGAGGGAAAGGTACGTTGGATCTATGGCAAGCAACGCAGACGACGAACGACCGGGCGACGACGACGAGACCAACGCCGACAAGCCCGACGAGGGTGGCGCCTCGCCGCCGAACCCGTTCGCCGGCACGCCCCTGGAGTCGTTGTTCGGCACGATGGGATCGGGCCAGATGCCCGACCTGCAGCAGCTCATGGGCCAGGTCCAGCAGCTCCTCACGCCTCACGAGGGCAATATCAACTGGGATCTCGCGACTCAGACCGCCCGGCAGGCGCTGACGACGTCGCCCGACCCTTCGCCGCTCGCCGACCAAAAGGCCCGAATCGCCGACGCGGGACGGCTCGCCGAGCACTGGCTCGACGACGCGACCGATCTCCCGAGCGCCACGAGCACCGTGGCGGCCTGGAGCCGAGCGGAGTGGGTCGAGGCGACCCGACCGACCTGGCAGCGACTGGTCGAGCCGATCGCCGACAACGTCGTACGCGCGATGGGCGAGGCGATGCCGGCCGAGGCCCGTCAGATGGCCGGGCCGCTGCTCGGCATCCTCAACCAGGTCGGCGGCGCGATGTTCGGCCAGCAGGTCGGCCAGGCGATCGGAGAGCTTGCCGGCGAGGTCGTCGGCACGACCGACGTCGGCCTGCCGCTGACCGATCCCGGCACGGCTGCGCTGCTGCCGGCAAACGTCGCCGCGTTCGGCTCGGGGCTCGCCCAGTCAGACGAGGACGTACTGCTCTACCTCGCCCTGCGCGAGGCCGCACACCATCGGCTGTTCGATCACGTGCCGTGGCTCCGGGGACGGCTGTTCGGTGCCGTCGAGGAGTTTGGCCGCGGCACGACGATCGACGTGTCGAAGATCGAAGACCAGCTCACCCGGCTCGACCCGAGTGACCCGCAGTCGATGCAGGAGGCGCTCGCGGGCGGACTGTTCGAGCCGGAGCGCACTCCCACACAGCAGGCGGCGCTCGATCGCCTCGAGACGCTGCTCGCGCTGGTCGAGGGCTGGGTCGACGAAGTCGTCACCCAGGCGACTCGCGACCGGATGCCGAGCGCCCAGCCGTTGCGCGAGGCGATCCGTCGCCGCCGTGCGGCCGGTGGGCCGGCCGAGCAGACCTTCGCGTCACTCGTCGGCCTAGAGCTTCGACCCCGCCGCCTGCGCGACGCCGCCAACCTCTGGGCTGCGATGCGCGATGCGAAGGGTGCGGCGGCGCGCGATGCGGTCTGGGCGCACCCCGACCTGATGCCGGGTGCCGCGGACCTCGACGATCCGCTGGGCTTCGTCCAGTCCGACCGCGACGCCGAGACATCCGGCGTCGGCGACGACGCGTTCGACGAGGCGCTGGCGCGGTTGCTCGACGATGGGCCGGCACCGGACGACTCGGACGACTCGGGCGGCGGCTCGACGCAGTAGCGGTTGCGGCTCAGAGCAGGGCTCGGGTGAGGTCGGCGCCGTCGACACCGGCATGTAGCGCGGCGAAGTCAGCCGGCTCGCGCAGCCGTCGCCAGCCCGTTATAGCTCGGACCAGGGCTCGCCGGGGCGCGCGGCGCAACAGGGCGTCGACGACGTCGGGCTGATCGAGATCGAACTCGCCGACCCAGTCGGGGACCGGCAGCCGCAGCCCGATCGCGACCGCAAACCCACGTGGATCCGGGCTGACGGTCACGTCGACCCGGCCCAGCGGCCGAAACAGCTTGCCGACGAGCAGCCCCGGCAAGTGCGGCGCATCGGAGGCGATGACGACGACCTGCTCGGCGCCGGCAGCGGCAGCATGGTTCGCCGCCTCGCGTACGGTCGGTGCCGCGCCGGTCCAGACGGCGGTGCCGACGCCGGCCGATGCCGCGACCCCGGCCAACTGCGACGGGCTGCACAGCACGCCCACCGTGGCGACCGTGAGCGACTCGACGCTGTCGACGGCGTCGGCGATCAAGACGTCTTCGAGTCGGTCACGGGTCACGTCGGCGACCGGCAGCGGATCGGCGACCGGGACCGCGAGCACCACCACGGCGCGCGACCGCGTCGGCGGCGATGCGTCGTGCGTGTCCTCGCTCACGTGCCGTCGGCGCCCTCGTCGTCGACCGAGCCGGGAGCCGCGGTCGTCGCGGACACGCCCTCCAGGAAGCCGCGGGCCCGCTCCGTCTTGGGATAGCGGTTGACCCACTCCCAGAAATCCGGTCCATGCCCGGGGACGAGCAGGTGCGCCAGCTCGTGGAGGAGGACGTAGTCGACAACCCAGGCCGGCATGCCCTGGAGCCGCGACGAGAGCCGAATGGTCCGATCGACGATCGTGCACGACCCCCAGCGTTGGTTTTGGTTGTCGACCCAGCGCACCGACTCAGGGGTGGCGAGGCCGTCGAGATAGCGCGACGAGAGCGCTTCGGCCCGGCTGGCTAGCTCGTCGTCGCTCGGGGCCAGCCGGCGGCTCTGACGCTCGAGCCGACCGAGCATGATCTCGATCCACTCGGCTTCTTCGGCCTTGGACAGCCGAGCTGGCATCATGATGACAACCTTGTCACCATCACGATAGGCGGCGACGGTACGGCGGCGGCGCTTGCTGCGGCGGACCTCGACCTCGGGTCGATCGGGCTTTTTCACGTCCACCACCGTAACCTCGCCAGACCGACAACGGCGCTGTCATCCACAGATGTGTCGAGAGCGTTTCGGGCGAGTTGTCGCCCGAATTTCCCGTTTCGTGCTAGCGCTCGCTGCCCGATAATTCCAACAAACCGGACATGTCGTGCACAGGTGGTATTGCCTCATCCACAAGCCGTCCACAGGGTTATACACAGGCGTGGATTGACGGAACGGGACCGGCGACCTACGGTCTGCGCTGAAGGCCTCCGGCTCGCCGCAAGCGTCCACAAGGGGAAGGTGGGCGGCTTCCCCGGCGAGTTGGAGGTCTTTTCGGTTACGCCGTGTCGTCGCTGGCCCGGCGTAGCGGTGACGTAGGGTATCGGCGAGGCGGGGCTTCCCCCGGTTCCTTCCCGCCGCGAGTATCGGCGCGCTCCTCCGGGTGGAGCGAGCGTCGTCACGAGATGGCAAGGAGAACGCGATGGCGGAGACGTACAGTGGTGAGTACTACTGCGTCAAGTGCAAGGAAAAGCGCCAGGCGACCGGTGAGGTGCAGGTAAACGCCAAAGGCACCCGGATGGCCAAGGCCAAGTGCCCCGTATGTGGCACCAACCTCAACCGCATCCTCGGCAAGGCCTGACGACGACTAGCAAACGTATGAAGGCGGTGCTCCGGCTGGTCCGGAGCACCGCCTTCGTACGTTGCGGACCGGATGCCTGTGGATAACGCGGGCAGTCGATACCGCGGGCCTGGCAAGCTTTCGCCACCTCCTTCAGTCTGGAGTCCGAATGCGTCCAGTGCTCCGCCCGGGTTCGCCGCTGCTACGCCGTGATGCCACCCACCTCCAGGTCGGCACCGAGCCCGGCCATGCGCTCGTAGTCGACGAAGTCGCACCGCTGACCGCACTGCTGAGTGCCCTCGACGGCGTCCGGACCGCAGACGACCCCGAACTCGACGCCTCCCTCGTCGAGGCCCTGCATGCAGCGGGTGTGGTCGTCGACTCCGAGGTATGGCGAGCCGAGGCCGGGCTCGAAAACGAGGCCGCTCATCTCCTGACCCGCGGCCTGGACGCCGAAGCGACCCGCCGGCAGATTGCCAGCCGGAGACGGGCCGAGGTACGGATCGTCGGCGACGATCCCCTCGCCGGCTCGGTCGCGGATCTCCTCGAGGCGTCCGGCGTCGGCGCGATCAGCACGGGTTCGGCACCGACATCGCGGGCCGATCTCGTCATCGTCGCCGTCGAGGGCGAGGCGGCCCGTGATCTCGCAGACGAATGCCTCCGAGCCGACGTCGCCCACTTCGTCACCGCGACCCGCGACGGCTGCGGCGTCGTCGGCCCGCTCGTACTGCCGGGCCGGACCGCCTGCCTGCGCTGCCTCGACATCGAGCGCAGCGCCGTCGACACCGCCTGGCCGGCCATCGTCGCGCAGCTCCCCCAGCCCCTGTCGACGCCGGCCGACTCGCTCGTCCGAGCCGTATCGGCCGTTCTCGACGCGGCGACGGCGGTCGTGACCGTCCGCGACGCGCTGGCACAACTCGCGGGCGACGCCGCCCTGACGCACAACGCCACACTGCGGATCGGTCCCGACCTATCGCAGCTGCGCCGTTATCGATGGTCATTGCAGCCGCGGTGCGGATGTGCGCTCCTGGGCTAGGGCCAGCCCTCCTCGGTTAGGCCTTGTCCTGGTGCCCCGCAAGAATGGTGGGGTGACCACTCCCGACGACTCCGCGCCGCTCCCCCGCAAGGCGGTCGCCCGGACCGCCCGTCTGGCCACGCTCCCGCTCGGTTTTGCGGGCCGGGCCGCCACGGGCCTCGGCCGCCGCCTGGCGGGGGTGCCCGCCGAACGCGTCGTCACCGATGTCCAGGCGCGCACCGCCGAGCAGGTGTTCAAGGTCCTCGGCGAGCTCAAGGGCGGCGCGATGAAGTTCGGCCAGGCGCTGAGCGTGTTCGAGGCGGCGCTCCCTGACGAGCTGGCCGCCCCGTACCGGGCGACGCTCACCCAGCTCCAAGACTCCGCGCCGCCGATGGACACCGGCACCGTGCACCGCATGCTCGCCTCCGAGTTCGGCCCGGGCTGGCGCGAGCAGCTGGTCGAGCTCGACGACGACCCGGCCGCCGCGGCGTCGATCGGTCAGGTGCATCGCGGTCGCTGGCACGACGGCAGGGAGGTGGCCGTCAAGGTGCAATATCCCGGTGCCGGCGACGCCCTCCGCTCCGACCTCAAGCAGATCGCGAGGCTGTCGCGGCTGCTTGGCCCGGTGCTCCCCGGGATCGAGGTCAAGCCCCTCGTCGAGGAGCTTCAGAGCCGTGTCATCGAGGAGCTCGACTACGACCTGGAGGCCGAGGCTCAGCGGGTCTTCGCCACGGCGTACGCCGACGACCCCGAGGTTGTGGTGCCGGACGTCGTCGCGCACACCAAGCGCGTCCTCGTCAGCACCTGGATCGACAGCCAGTCCTCGCTGGCCCGCCTGATCGCCGAGGGCAACCGCGAAGATCGCGACCACTACGGAGAGCTGTACGTCCGGTTCTTGTTCGACGGCCCGCGCCGCACCGGCCTGCTGCACGCCGACCCGCATCCCGGCAACTTCCGCGTTCTCGGCGACCGGCGGCTCGGGGTCGTCGACTATGGATCGGTGGCTCGGCTGGCGGAGGGCCGTCTGCCCGAACCGATCGGGCGGCTGCTGCGGAGCGCGGTCGACGACGACTACCAGGCAGTCATCGAAGGCCTACGCGACGAGGGCTTCATCAAGCCCGGCATCGACCTCCCGGTCGAGGTGCTCCGCGACTACTTGGCGCCGTTCGTCGAGCCGGCCCGTGAGGCGACCTTCCGATTCAGCCGAGCCTGGATGCGCCGGCAGGCCGCCCGGATGAATGATCCACGCAAACCGGCCTTCACGACGGCCATCCGCATCAATCTGCCGCCTTCGTACCTCCTCATCCACAGGGTCTGGATCGGAGGCATCGGCGTGCTCAGCCAGCTCGAGGCCGAGGCACCATTTCGGACCATCTGTGAAGATGCCTTGCCCGGATTCGCAAACAACTGAGCAAGACGGACTAAAGTGGCACAGCGTGTCTCGGGCGCATCAGGCAAGAGGAGGTACGCAATGGGGCAGACGCGGCGAGCGCACCTACACATCGGCGCTCCCAAGACGGGGACGACCTTCCTCCAGTCGGTGCTCTGGCAATACCACCGCACCTGGCCTGAGTACGACGTCGCCTACCCCGTCGAGAGCTCGGACGAGATGTTCCACGCGACGCTCGACGTCCGTGGGCTGCCGTGGGGCGGCGTCGAGCATCCGGAGTGGGCCGGCTCCTGGGACCGGTTGTGCGAGCGGGTGGCCGGCGTCGAGTCCCACGTGGTGTTGTCGCAGGAGCTGCTCGCCGGCGCCGACAAGGCACAGGTGCCGCGCATCGTCGAGTCGTTCGGCGACCGCGAAGTCCACGTGATCTATACGCTCCGGTCGCTCGCGGCGATGCTGCGATCGGACTGGCAGGAGCAGGTCAAGCACCGCCACACCGCGGACTGGCCCGAATACCTCCGGCAGGTGTTCGAAGAGCCGGACCGCTCGCACTTCGGCCACTGGTTCTGGGCCCACCACGACGCCCCGGCGGTCCTCGCCAGGTGGGCGACCGCGCTGCCGGCCGAGCGGATCCACGTCGTCGTCACGACGCCGGCAGCGCCACGGCGCAAGCTATGGACCGATTTCGCCGGGCTGATCCAACTCCCGACCGACCTCGAGCTGGTCAGCAACCGCCATCTCAACGTCTCGCTCGGCCGAACCGCGACCCGACTCCTGGCCAGCGTCAACGAACGGGTGGCCGACCGCTTCGACGGCGAGCGCTATGCCTCCGTCGTCGGACAGGTCCTGACCGACCAGGTTCTCCCGACGGCCGTCAATCGCGATCCCCTGACGTTTCCGGCGGAGCTGGCCGAGTCGATCCGGTCTCGCGGCGGAGAGATCGCGACGCTGCTGCGCGACGGACCGTACAACGTCGTGGGCGACCCAGAGCTGCTGGTCGACGACGTGCCGAGCATCAAGGCGAGCAAGACCGGCGCCGGTGCCCGCAGCGTCGCCCTCGCGGCCGACGTCGTGACGCCGCTGCTCATTCAGATCGGCACTCAGGCCGATGAGATCTCCGGCCTGCGGGACGTCGTCAATCGGCTGAGCTCCGAGGTCGAGCAGCTCCACCAGGAGGTCCCTGACACGGCCGGCCCGCTCCGCCGGTCGATCCGGCGCATCTCCGAGGAGCACCGGTCAGTGATGTGGGCGCGTCGCCAGTGGTGGCACGCGGTCGAGCGGTGGCGGGCCCGGCGGTCCGAAGCCTGACGCCGAACGAGTCGGGTCACCACCACGCGTTGTCGAGCCGGCCCTCGATGCCTCGGACGTTGTCCCGGGAGCATTGCTCGCAATAGACCAGCTGCCGGCCGTTTTCGATCGACGTCGCCCAGGTCAGCGGGAGCGAGTCACCGGCGACCCGACCGCAGAAGGCACAGGAGTACGTCATCTCCCCATCATGCAGCGGCCTCGGTAGCAGCCGAAGCGCGACTCGCTCGGCCGGCGGCGGGTCCGCGCACAGCGGCCCCGGCGGCGGGTCCGCGCACAGCGGCGGGCCCCGGCCCACCCGAGGGTGAGCCGGGGCCCGCCAGTTTTCCGTCAGACCGACTGGGGCCCACGACGGGGTTTCGTCGCCGAGCGCCTCAGAGGGCTCTGGCCAAGTGGAGCTTGGCGGCCTGCGCCGACCGCTCCGCCCTGCGGGCGAGCCGCCGTGCCCGAGCCAGATGCAGGCTCCGGCGCTCGGCTCGCGCGTTGTCGAGGCGCTCGCGACTATGCGCTCGCGCCAGTTCTTCGTACATGAGATTCATGATGATGCTCCTAATGCGAGTCTTTGTGTCGTTCAAGTTCATGTGTGCGAATTCCTGCTTTCGAGCGACGGTCAGGCCGCCTCGTTCTTACGCGGACGGCCGCGAGGGCGCTTGCGAGGGATCACAACTCCCTGCAAGAACAGCTCACCGCCCCAGACGCCCCAGGGCTCGCGCCGCTCGAGAGCACCGGCGAGGCACTCGGCACGGACCGGGCACTCCCGGCACATCGCCTTGGCCAACTCCACGTCGGCGGGGGACTCGGCGAAGAACAGCTCCGCATCGTTCACCCGGCACGGCAGCTGATCATCGTCCACCGCTTCAAGCGTGGTGCTTGCGAACGGATCGAGGACGCTGATGGTCATCTGTCACCTCCTTGTGACTGTCGATCTGACGGCCGGGACCGGCTGGTCCCGGGGAAACTCGGGTGTCTTCAAACACTTGCGTCTTCCAGATACAAAAAGGCCGCGGAATCCGGTGTGGGATTCCGCGGCCTGGAGGTGCCGGCTTTTAAGACAGTCAAACCGGTGGACTCCAGGCTCGGTCTCCCACGTGGAAGGCCTGCAGGGTCGGGACGTACGTCGGGCGCACACCGAGGGAATCGCTGGCGTCGACGGACATACCAATCCCGTCGATCCGGTGGGCCGCGGCTGCGCACGTGACGCCGCCTGGCAGCGAGGCGCCAGCGACGACACGCGGACGCACAG
This sequence comes from Nocardioidaceae bacterium, assembly GCA_035630615.1. GTDB lineage: Bacteria > Actinomycetota > Actinomycetes > Propionibacteriales > Nocardioidaceae > DATFRX01. Next base: position 33,788 of record DASQKI010000093.1, on the reverse strand, counting down.
CCGCATCAGACGGCGAAATCTTGGTCTTGATGTTCATCAGTGGCACCTCCTTCGGTACTCCGCGATCAGTAATGGGCGGTCCGGCATCGATCCCTTACGGGGTCGATGCCGAAATGCTACGCCCCCTCTGAGGAGGCGCGCAAACCTTTTTCGTCTGCTGGGTCAACTTCGCCGAAATTTTCGGTCTGACCAGCACAGATCGCGATGACATCGGCGCCGTACTTGTCGAGCTTGGCGCGGCCGACACCGGGCACGCGCATCAGCGCCGAGGAGTCGGCCGGAAGCGTCTCGGCGATCGCCGTCAGCGTTGCGTCGGTGAAGACGCAGTAGGCCGGAAGGCGTTGGGAGCTGGCCTGTTCGCTTCGCCACGACCGAAGCCGCTCGTACAGTTCCTCGTCGTAGGTGGCCGGACAGGCGTCGCACCGACCGATCTTGCGCTCTGCTGCCCCGGTGAGCGGCCGACTGCAACTGCGACACCGGCGCACCTGCTTCGGTGTCCGCGACGCCTTCTCGGCACGGCCACGGGACCCTCGATCGATGGCGTCGGCCGGCCGGATGCCGTCGAGGAACCGGGTCGCGCTCCGACTGCCTCGCGCCCCCGGCGACCGCGCCGCCGCCCACGACACGTGCAACCCGTCACGGGCACGGGTCACCCCGACGTAGAACAGCCGCCGCTCCTCTTGGATCGCCGCCGGTGTCTGGGCATAGACGAACGGCATCGTGCCCTCGTGCATCCCGACGAGGAACACGTGACTCCACTCGAGCCCCTTGGCCGCGTGCAACGTGGCGAGCGTGACTCCGTCGGCGACCGGGGCGTGCTGTGCTTGGGCCCGACGCTCGAGCTCGGTCACGAGCCCGGTCAGGTCAGCGGCGACTCCCGAGGCGGCATGCTCCTCGGCCAGCCCGACAAGCGCCTGCAGCGACTCCCATCGGTCGCGCTGGGCACCGCTGCCCGACGGCGCCTCGGTCGTCCATCCCATCGTCGACAGCACCGCGCGTACGTCGCCGACGAGGTCGCCGGTCGTCTCACCCGCACGAGCCGAGCCCCGAAGCAGCGTGATCGCCTGGCGCACCTCGGGCCGGTCGAAGAACCGCTCGACGCCGCGGACGACGTAACCGATGCCACGCGCCGCCAATGCCTCCTCGTAGGCCTCCGACTGCGCATTGACGCGAAACAGCACCGCGATGTCGCGCAGCGGCGTACCTCCGTCGCGCAGCCCGCCGATGGCGCCGGCGACCGCCTCGGCCTCCTCGACCTCGTGGGCATAGCCGGCGCAGTGGACGGGGACACCGGAGGTACGTTGCGCCTGCAGCACGACCGCATCGGAGCGACGCTGCCCCCCGTGCGCGACTCGGTTGGCGGCGGCGATCACTTCAGGGGTTGAGCGGTAGTTGCGGACCAGCTCGATGCGCCGGGCGCCGGCATGCCGAGCGGCGAAGTCGGTGAGGAAGTCGGCCGACGCCCCGGCGAAGGAGTAGATCGTCTGCATCGGGTCGCCGACGACACACAGGTCGTCGCGCCCGCCGAGCCACAGGTCGAGCAAAGCAACCTGGATCGGGCTCACGTCCTGGAACTCGTCGACGACGAACCAGCGGTATTGCCGGCGCACGGTAGCGGCGACCCGCTCGTCGGCGGTGAGCAGCGCGGCCGCGCAGAGCAGCACGTCTTCCATGTCGATGCGGTCGCGGTCGCGCTTGACAGCCTCGTAGGCAGCGAACACCCGCCCGATCGTGGCGTGGTCGAGACCTGCGGGATCGCGACCCTCGGTCGCCGCGAGCGTCGGGTAGGTCTCGGGGGTGACGTTGCTGACCTTGGCCCACTCGACCTCACCCGCGAGGTCGCGCAGCTGCGAGCTGTCGGTCGACAGCCGGCATCGCGACGCGGCCTCGGCGAGCATCGACAGCTTGGAGACGACGAGCTCGGGCAGCTCACCGCCGTAAACCTGCGGCCAGAAGTAGCGGGCCTGCCGCAAGGCCGCCGAGTGGAACGTCCGCACCTGTGCGCCGTCGACACCGAGCTGGCGAAGACGACCGCGCATCTCGCCGGCGGCCCGCGTGGTGAACGTCACCGCCAGCACCTGCGCTGGCGTGTAGATGCCCGCCGCGACCCCGTAGGCGACCCGATGCGTGATCGCCCGGGTCTTGCCGGTGCCGGCGCCGGCGACGACGCACACCGACCCGCGCAGTGCCGTCGCGACCTCGCGCTGCTCGGGGTCGAGGGCCTCCAGCAGCTGGTCGGGATCGGACACGGAGTCTCCTTGCTGGTCGGAATAGTCGCGACATGTGGCATGTTGCACTGGACGCGCGACTCCCTGAACACTTTAGGTCGCCGAGAGGACAACAATGCCGGAGCGTCCACAGCTCACGATGTACTCCACGTCATGGTGCGGCTACTGCCATCGGCTCGCCGGCCAGCTCGACCGCGAAGGAATCGCATACGCGGTCGTCGACATCGAAGCCGAACCGAACGCCGCGTCGCTCGTCGAGCAGGTCAACGCAGGCAACCGTACGGTGCCGACGCTGGTCTTCGCGGACGGCTCGGCGCTGACGAACCCCTCCGTACGCGAGGTCAAGGCCAAGCTCTCCTGACGCTTACCAGCGGCCCGGCAGCTCGGTGCCGTGCCAGCTCTCGATGAGCCAGCGCGAGATCGACACGACGCCGGGCAGCATGACCTCCCGGTTGGCCGTGAGGTCGGTGAGTTCGTCGCGCGTGAACCACCGGGCGTCGGCCATCTCGCGACCGTCGACGTCGATCTCGGTCGTCTCCGCCGTCGCGAAGAAGCCGAGCATCAGGCTTGACGGAAACGGCCAGGGCTGACTCGCGGCGTAGGTCACGTCGGCGAGATGCACGCCGACCTCCTCGTGTACCTCGCGACGGACCGCGTCTTCGAGCGACTCCCCCGGCTCGACGAAACCCGCCAAGGTCGAGTAGCGACCCTCCTTCCAGGACGGTTGATGGCCCAGCAGGGCTCGGTCCTGGTCGTCGGTGACGAGCATGATCACCGCTGGGTCCGTACGCGGGAAATGCACCGCCTGACAGCTGGGACAGCGGCGTACGTGACCGGCCTCGGCAACCTCGGTCGGATCGCCGCAACGAGCACAGCGCGGATGGGTGCGATGCCAGTTGGCGAGGCCGAGAGCGTGTACGAGAAGGCCGCCGTGGGTCGAGTCGAGTGCGACGCCGGCCTGCCGTACCGGCGTGGGCACGAGGTCGTCGGCCAGGTTGTCGGCGAAGACCGCGAGGTAGGTCTGGCCGTCGACCGTGCCGAGCACGGCCCGCTCCCCCGCTGGGGCTTCGCCGGGACTCAGCAACCGCAGCCGACTGCCATCCATCGCGACCACCCCGTCGCCGACGACGAGGACGCACGGATCGGTCCGGGTCCACTGCGCCGCCGCCCACTCGGGATCGGTGCGATGGCGACCCTGTCGATCGTGGCCGCTTCGCGCGAAGTGGAACGGCGTCGGAGTACGGCGATAGGAGGCGGTCACGCCCGCCAGCGTAGGGGGCCGTCTAGGCTGCCCCATCGTGAGTACGCACATCGAGGCCGAGCCCGGCCAGATCGCCCCCCGCGTCCTGATGCCCGGCGACCCACTGCGAGCCCAGTGGATCGCCGAGACCTACCTCGACGACGCCAGTTGCTACTCCCGGGTGCGCAACATGCTCGGCTTCACCGGCACCTACCGCGGTGAGCCGGTCAGCGTCCAAGGGTCCGGCATGGGACAGCCGTCGCTCGCGATCTATGCCAACGAGCTCTTTCGCGAGTACGGCGTGCAGCAGCTGGTCCGGGTCGGATCGTGCGGCGCGCTGGCCGAGTCGCTGCGGACACGCGATATCGTGCTGGCGATGAGCGCCGCCACCGACTCGTCGATGAACCGGCTGCGCTTCCACGGCCTCGACTACGCGGCGACCGCCGATTTCTGGCTGCTGCAGGCGGCCCACGGGGCGGCGGCGTCGCGAGCGATCAAGCCGGCCGTCGGACAGATCCTGTCGACCGACACCTTCTACAACCCGCGTCCGGAGCTGGTCGACCTGTTGGCCGAACACGGCGTACTCGCGATCGAGATGGAGGCCAACGCGCTGTACACCTTGGCCGCGTCGTACGGCCGGCGGGCGCTCGCGATCTGCACGGTGTCGGACCACATTCGTACCGGGGAGTCACTGTCGGCCGCCGACCGGGAGCGCTCCTTGGGCGACATGGTGGAGATCGCGCTGGAGGCCATGATCGATCGGACGCCGCCGGAGGTAAGCCGCGGAAACATCGAGACGTGACAGCCGCCCTCACGTCTCGCCGGTGACGAGGCGCTCCAACTCCCCCCGGTCGGCCAACCCCTCCGGACGGACGACTTCACCGGACCGTACGTAGTAAAACGCTGCCCCGACATGGTCCAAGGGCAGATCGTGCATCTCCGCCCATGCCAATCGGTAGATCGCCAACTGCAGCGGGTCGGCGTCGTGACTGCGGTTGGTCTTCCAGTCGATCACGTCGAAGCCGTCGGCCGTCTCGTATACGGCGTCGATCCGACCGCGGACGACCTGGCCACCGAGCAGCAACGCGAACGGCGCCTCGACCGCATGGGGCGCCCGCTCCCCGAAGGGCCCGGCCCGAAACGCCTCGACCAGGGCCGCCAGATCGGCGTCGTCGTCGATGTCCGACTCGGCACGGCCTGGCAGGTCGGTCGGGTCCCACAGGGTCTGCTGCCCGAAATGGGCCTCCACCCAGGCGTGGAACCGGGTGCCGAAACGCGCCGCCGCCGAAGGCCGTCGCGGCATCGGCCGAGCGAGCTCGCGGGCGAGCCGATCCGGATCGTCGCGCAGGCGTTGTACCGCCGTGGCCGACAGCGACGTCGGCAGGTCGACCTCGATCCGATCGGCGCTCGCGGCGGCGGCCTCAGCCAGGAGGGGTTCGAACTCGTCGTCGATGCGGTCCAGGGCCGCCGCGACCGCCTGGTCTCGGGGCGACAACCGACTAGCGTCGGCCGCCGACGCCGACGCCCCACCGTCCATCGCGTCCCGCACCGCCTCGGCCGCCAGCCGCCGCCGCTCGAGTCGCTCCTCGTCGAGTCGACCGGGAAAGGCGGCGGCCGGCCGGTTGGCCACGATCGGATTGGCCACGCCCTCCGCGGGCGGATCGGCCATCGGCACCGGCGGCCGCTCGACCTGGGCCGCGATCTGACGCCACAAGAACGACGGGCCGCGCGGCCGGGTCTGGATCCGGCCCCACCAGTGCGCAGTGCCGATCAGCACCTCCTTGGCTCGCGTGACCGCGACGTACCCCAGCCGCTGCTCCTCCAACAGCCCGACCTCGCGACTGTCCTCGGCGTACGCCCGAAAGCCGACGGTGTCCCACGACTGCACCCGCGGCAGCGACTCGGCGTCGCCGCGCAGCGGCCCCGGCACCTCCGACGGCACCCACGGCCATCGCGGACGCCCCTGGGACGACGGAAACACGCCATCGCACAGAAACGGCAGGACGACCACCCGCCACTCGAGCCCCTTCGCCATGTGGACGGTCAGGAGCTTGACCGAGTCGGTCGTCGTCGGCGACGCGAGTTCGATGCCGCGGTTGAACTCCACCTCGGCGTCGAGGTAGGCGAGTAGAGCCGGTAGCGAGGCCCGTGGCTCGCGGGCGACGAAATCGGCGACCGTCTCGACCAGCAGGGCGAGGTTGTCGCGGGCCTGCTCGGCCTGCGGGCCTGGCAGCGCGGCGAGCTCGACGTCGAGGCCGATCGTGTCGATGACCCGCCGAGTGAGCTCGACCAGGGGCTCGCCGGCGTGGCGTCGCAGCATGGTCAGCTCGACCGCGAGCGACGCGAAGCGCTGCCGCGCCGCATCGGAGTAGGCCAGGTCGCCCGGGTCGGCGAGCGCCTCGGACAGCGACAGAATCTCGGTCGGATCGACGCCACTGACAGCCGCGTCAAGCGACTCGTCGAGGCCGTCGCGCTCGTGGCGGGCCGCTTGAGCGAGCTGCTGAGCGCGCTTGCCGAGCAGCGCCAGATCACGGACACCGATCCGCCATCGCGGGCCGGTCAGCAACCGCAGCACGGCCGCGTTGGCCGTGAGGTCGGACACCGCCCGCAAGGTGGCGACGACGTCGGACACTTCCGGCTGGACGAGAAGCCCGGACAGTCCGACGACCTCGACGGGGATGCCCCGGCCACGCAGCGCCGCCGACAGCTCGGCGATCTCCTGCCGGTCGCGCACGAGCACGGCGACGTCGGACCACGGGATCGGTTGGCCGTCGTCGGTGGCGAGCTCGTCGGGCAGCCGGCGCACCTGATCGGCCACCCAGTCGATCTCGTCGACGACCGTGTCGTGCAGCGCCAACCGGATCCGGCCGGGCGGCGCCGAGTCGCGCGGGCTGAGCGCCTCGGCTCCTTCGTGCACCGCATAGAGGTGACCTGCGATGTCGTTGGCCGCATCCAGCACACGGACGGCGCAGCGCCGGTTGACGCTGAGGTGATGTCGGACGGCCGGCTCGCGGTCGGATCGCGGAAAGTGCCGCGGAAAGTCGTCGATGTTGTCGACCGACGCGCCCCGCCAGCCGTAGATGCCCTGACAGGGATCGCCGACCGCGGTCACCGGATGACCGAGTCCGGAGCGGTCGTCCGTTCCGCTGTAGAGGCCCTGGAGCATCAGGCGTTGCGACACCGACGTGTCCTGGTATTCGTCGAGCAGCACGACCCGATATCGGTCGCGCTCGCGAACCGACACCTCGGGGCACTCGATCGCGAGCCGCGCGCCCTGCGCCATCTGGTCGGCGAACTCGATCACCCCCGCCTCCGCCTTCGCCGATCGATAAGCCTCGACGAGATCGAGCAGCTGGTCGCGGGCTCGGCTGGCGTTGACCGCGCGGACCACGTCCTTGAGGGGCCGAAGCCGCTCCAGCGCCTTGCGCAGGTCGTCGTCGAACGTACGCGCGGCCTCGACCTCGACGAGGTGATCGAGGAGCTGGTTGTCGAGCTCGATGACGTCACGGACCAGCGTGGGCAGGTGCGACGGCAGGTCGGGCAGCAGACCGGGGTAGCCGGCCACCGCCCGGGCGGCGAGCTGAAATCGGGTCGCGTCCGCGACCAGACGCAGGTCGGGCTCGAACCCGAGTCGGAGCCCGTGTTCGACGATCAGGCCGCCGGCGTACGCGTGGTAGGTCGACACGGTCGGCTCGCCGTCCTCGTCGAGCAGATCGGGCTGTTGGGCGGCATGGGTGAGCTGGCGCAACGCGGTTCGGACCCGGGCGCCCAGCTCGGCGGCGGCCTTGTTGGTGAACGTCAGGCCGAGCACCTGACCGGCAGCGACCTGGCCAGTGCCGACGAGCCAGACGACGCGGGCCGTCATCACGGCGGTCTTGCCGGATCCGGCGCCCGCGACCACGACGGCCGGCTCCATCGGCGCAGTGATCGCGGCGAGTTGCTCGGCGCTGAACGGCACCCGCATGACGTCGCAGAGATGCTCCTCATCGCGCAGCAGCGGCTCGGGGAGCGCCAGCTGGCCGGGCATCTCCGACCGTCTAGCCATCGTCGGTCTCCGGTGCCGGCGTCGACAAGATGTTGGCGCCGTCGGGCTGGGCGGGGCAGCTGGCTCGAAACTCGCACCACCCGCAGTGGCCGCCCGGTGTCGCGGCGAAGTCTTCGGAGCGGATCGCCTCGACCGCGGCGTCGAGCTGCGCCTCGGCGGCCGAGTCCGATCCCGGTGGGTCCTGGCGCTGCACCCGTACGCCGCCGCGGACCTCCTGGCGCAGGTGGACCAGCTCGGCTCCACCCGGCTCGGCGGCGTCGCCGGCCAGCTCGTCGGCGGCGCCGTGGCGGACGGCGAGCTGATACATCCCGAGCTGCGGGTGCTCGGGCAGGTCGAGGTCGCGAGGCGCCTTCTTGCCGGTCTTGAGGTCGACGACGACGATCCGGCCGTCGCCGTCGCGTTCGACCCGGTCCATCGAGCCACGGAGGATGGCGGTGTCGTCGCCGACGGGCACCTCGACCTCGAAACCGTGCTCGGCGGCCAAGACCTCGCGACTCCATCCGGCCCGATGCCAGTCGAGCAGGCGACCGAGCGCTGCCTCGGCCTCGGCCCGCTCCGCGGCGGCCTGCCACGGCGCCGCGAAAGCGAGCTGCGGCCAGACCCGGTCGAGATGATCCAGCAGCGCCGGCAGCTCCGGCTCAACGTCACCGTCGACCAGCGCCGCCGCCAGAGCGTGGACCACGTTGCCGAACCCCTGCGCGGTCGTGTTGGCCGTCTGCCCGCCGGCCTCGCGGGCGAGGAACCAGCGCAGCCGGCAGTTGGTCAGCGCATCGACCGCGCTCCCCGACAGTCGCACCGGCTGGTCGGTCGCGCGTACGGGAGGCTCGGCATCCGTCGGATCGGCGATCGCCCACCATCGGTCAGGGTCGGCCGCGGGGAGCAGCCGGCCGGCCGAGCCCTCCGCCGCGGCGAGTCGCGCGATCCGACGCGCGATCTCGGCTCGCAACTCCGGGTCGTCGGTCTGCTCGATGAGGGCCCGCAGCTCGCCGAGCAGACCGCGCAGCGACAGCGGCCGCGGCGGCCGACCGACCGGCGGACCGACCGGGATCTCGAGGTCGTCGAAGAACCGCGATGGCTGCTCACCGTCGTCGTGAGGACTCGAAACCGCTGTCACCACAAGGCGCTCGCGGGCCCGGGTCAACGCGACGTAAAACAGCCGGCGCTCCTCGGCCAACAGCTCCATCCGCGTCGGAGCCGGCCGCAGCCCGTGCGGGCCGAGCCGATCGGCGGCGAGCAGCGAGCCTCTATGCCGGACGTCCGGCCACAGTCGTTCTTGGACGCCGGCAACGACGACCAACCGCCACTCGAGGCCCTTGGCCCGATGCGCGGTGAGCAGGCGTACGACGTTGCCCCGCACCGGTCGCTCGGCCAGCGTCTGAGCCGGAATCTGCTGCGCGTCGATCTCGGCGAGCAGGGCCCGCAGGCCACGGCGCTGCTGCCGCTCCTCGGCTCGCGCCGCGAGGTCGAACAACGCGCACACCGCGTCGAGGTCGCGGTGGGCCGCCCGAGCGGCCGGTCCACCGGCGTCGACGGCGCCACGTAGCCGACGCGGCCACGCCGATCCGGACCAGACCTCCCACAGCGCGGACTCTGACGGCGCGCCGGCGGTGAGCTGCTCGCGGGCCTGAGCCAGCAGCTCGGCCAGCGATGCGGCCCGCCTCGCGTCGCCGCCCTCGGTAGTCGCCAGCCCGAGTGGGTCGGTGAGGACCTCGGCCACCAACAGGCCCGACGGCCGGGGCGTCGCCCGCCCTTCGGACTCGGCCGTGGCGTCCCGGTCGGCCTGCCGCAGCCGGCGAGCGAGCCGGCGGACGCCGCCGGGGTCCATCCCGCACAACGGCGAGAGGAGCAGCTGCTCGGCTACGTCGGGATCGATGAGCGTCGGGTTGTCGCGCTCGGCATCGGTGAGTCGGTCGTGTCCGGTCTCGGGGTCGACGTCGGAGCGATGCAGCAGGTCGGCCACCCGCAGCGCGGAGATCAAAACCTGGACGGCCGGCTCGCTCCGCAGCGGCAGCTCGTCGCCGGCAACCTCGGCGGGTACGTCGGCCGCGGCGAGCGCGCGCCGCAGCCTCGGGATGGATCGCACACCCGAACGCACCAGGACGGCCATCTCCGACCACGGGATGCCCTCGTCGAGATGGGCGTGCCGCAAGAGATCTGCGATCCGCTCGGCCTCGGCCGTCGGCGTCGTGAACGTCTGCACCTCGACGCGGCCGTCCCCGTACGGCGGGTCGACGATTCGGGGCCGGCGAAACCGTTCGTACGTGGCCCGATCGATGCTGCCCGGGATCGCCAACCGGTCGACGATGCGGCGCGACACGTCCAAGATCGCGCTGCCGAACCGTCGGGTGGCATCGAGCGCGATCACCGGCGCCGGTGCGCCGGATGCGGTCGGGAAGTCGCGGGGGAAGCGCAAGAGGGCACGCACGTCGGCCCCGCGGAATCCGTAGATCGACTGATCTGGATCGCCGACCGCGATCACGTCGCGACCGGCGCCGGCAAGCGCCCGCAGCAGATTCACCTGTGCCGGGTCGGTGTCCTGGTATTCGTCGACCACCACGCACCGGAAGCGGTCGCGCAGCTCGGCCTGGTGTGCTGGGTCGGCCGCGATCAGCCCGGCCCGGTGGATCAGCTCGGCGTAGTCGACGAACCCCTGGGCGTCGAGCACCTCGAGGTATTCGTCGAACACCTGGCCGGCGGCCTCCCACTCGGGCCGGCAGGCCGATCGACCGGCCACCACCAGGTCGTCGGGGTCCCAGCCGTGCGCCCGTGCCTGGGCGAACAGAGCCTGCATCTCGTGGGCCAGGCCACGGGTCCGGATGGCTGGGACCAACGTCTCCGGCCAACGCACCGTGCCCATGTCGCGGCTGCCGACGAGGAGCTCGCGCAGCCGGACGTCCTGCTCAGGCGCGCTCAGCAGCGAGATCGGGTCGACGAAGAGATCGGCCGGCGCGTACTGCCGAACGAGGCCGTAACAGAACGAGTGAAACGTCGCCGCAGTCGGCAAGATGCCAGTACGCCCGAGCCGGGCCGTGATGCGGGTCCGCAGCTCCTCGGCCGCCTTACGGCTGAAGGTGAGGACGAGGACCTGGTCGGGTCGGAGCCCGCGTCGTTCGATCCGGTCGACGACGGTCTCGACGAGGGTCGTGGTCTTGCCGGTGCCGGGGCCGGCGAGGATGAGGAGGGGTCCGCCGGGATGCTCGACGACGGCTCGCTGCGCGGCTTCGAGCTCCGGTGCCTGGACCGGCGCAGCTCCGCCGCGGCGGAGCACGTACGAAACCGGCATGTGCTCATCACAGCAGACGCCTCCGACGGCGTCACCCAGTGGAGGCGTAACGGCGGCGGCCCGATGCCTGTACCGCACACAGACACCGGGCCGCCCCCGAGCATAGACGACAGCCGATCAGAGAAGCGGGGAGAACGGCTTCGTACCGGGGACAACCTCGAGGCCGGACATGCCGTGGTGGCTCGCGTAGGCGACCTCCTTGGCGAGGTCACCGACGCCGTTCGCTCCGACCAGCGGCGCCAGTTGGACCGTCGACAGCACACCGAGCGCGTGCCCCTGGGCGTCCATGAACCCGCTACCCGAGTCACCCGGAATGCCGGGCGTCACCGTGTAGACGTTGTGCGACCACGCGTTGCCCTCGTTGCCGATCGACAGGCCGGTCTTGGGCGACAAAGCCTCGACGCCGCCGCGCAGCGACGAGTTTCCGAAGCTGTAGACCTGGTCGCCGACGGCGGTGCCGTTGCTGTCGAGACCGACCGGACCGCCCCAGAACGGCACGGACGGGTTGACGTCGCCGACGAAGGCACGGTCGACCTTGACCAGGGCCAGGTCGTTAAAGGCGCAGGCGTTGGCGTTGTGGTCGCCCGTCTGCTGCATTGTGAGCCAGGAGGAGTACGCGAGCTCGCCGGTGCCGACCTGCTCGCCGCCGGCTACGACGCTGCCGCCACGGACGAACGACACCTTAGTGCCGAGCGGCAGGGACTTGGTGTTGCAGCCGTTGGTGTCGGTCGCCTCGCCGGTACCCGCACAGTGGGCGGCGTAGCCGACATAGACCGTTCCCGACGAGTCGGTGAAGACGAAGTTGGCCGTGCACTGTGCGCCCTTGGTGTACATCTGGACCCCGGGCGTGATGGCCGCACTCACAGCCGGCGCCCAGGTTCGCGACGACGTCGCGCCCGACGCATCGGCGACCGAGCTCTGCGCGGAGTACGCAGCCGCGGCGGCGATCGCGGCACCGACGGCACAGAACCGCTTGGCCGTGGTCGAAAAGTGCATTTCGGATGTCCCTCCTGCGGTCTTGGTCAAACCGCCCAACGACCGATGGAGGACCGAGTTATGCCCTTGTACGCAAGGTGTCTGAGCCGCTACGGACAGTTCAGTTCGGTACGCCCGAAATGATCCATAATGCCCTTAGAACTCGTGAGTGCCGACGACCTGAAACCACGGCGGGTCGTCGAGCGGATTGCGCCGGATCGTCATGCCGAGCCGCTCCATCATCGCGATCGAGCCCGCGTTGTCGTACGTCGTCGTCGCCACGATCCGATCGAGTCGCAGCTCCTCGCCGGCCCATCGGATCAGCTCCCGGACCGCCTCCGTCGCATAGCCCCGACCGCGATGGTCCGATCCGAGCTCGTAGTAGAGACCGACCTCCGGCGTCCATCGCGTGGGCCGGTGGCCCGGGTCGAGCTGGTCGAACGGCGCGAGGTACGGCACCAGTCCACACGCGCCGATCAGACGGCCGTCGGACCGTCGGACGATCGCGCGGTCGCCGTACGGCGGCTGGTGCAACGACTCGAGCTGGCCGTAGCCGTCGACCGTCCACCGGAGCCAGTTGCGTCGCTCGTCGACACTGACCGGATCGCCGACGTCGCCGAGGACGGCCTGACACGCATCGAGGTCGTCGAGCTCGAACGTCCGGATGACAAGTCGTTCGGTGCTCAGCGTGGGCAGGTGCATGGCATTCTCCCGTCTACACCGGCGGCATCCAGGCGGCCCGCCGCATGTCGATGCGCAGGTCGCCCTCGATCCGCTCGCGGACCAGCGGCGTCCCCTCGCCGAGGTAGCGCTCCCGCGCCTGATGCCGATGCGACTCGGGCAGCGTGCCGTCGGCGCGGACGACCCGCCACCAGGGCACGCCGCCGCCGTACTCCGCCATCACGCGGCCGACCTGTCTCGGCCCGCCGACGCCGACCACCTCGGCGATCGCGCCGTATGCCATCACGCGGCCGATCGGGATCGACTCGACGACGCGCAGGACCGACTCGACGTACTCCTCCCGATCGAGCTGCGAAGCGGCGTCGACCGGCACCGCCTCAGTATGCGGGCTGCGACGGATCGATCTGGTTGACCCAAGCGGACACGCCGCCACCGACATGCACCGCGTCGGCGAAGCCGGCCCCCTTGGCGATCGCAAGCACCTCTGCCGAGCGACCTCCCACCTTGCAGTAGAAGACCGACGGCTTGTCGCTCGACAGCTTGGCCAAGGCCTCGCCGGTCTGGAAGTCGCCCTTCGGAATCAGCACGGAGCCAGGAATCTCGTTGATCTCGCGCTCGTTGGGCTCGCGGACGTCGATCAGCTCGAAGTCGCGCTGACCGTTGTCGCGCTCCTTCAGCCAGTCGGCGAGCTGGTGCACCGAGATCGTCGAGTCGACGACCGCCTCGGCCGCCTCGTCGGTGATCGCGCCGCAGAAGTCCTCGTAGTCGATCAGCTCGGTGACCGTCGGGTTGTCGCCGCAGATCGCGCAGTTGGGGTCCTTGCGAACCGCGAGGGTCCGGTAGCTCATCTCGAGAGCGTCGTAGAGCATCAACTTGCCGAGCAGCGGCTCGCCGATGCCGGTCAGCAGCTTGATCGCCTCGGTGACCTGGATCGACCCGATCGACGCGCACAGCACGCCCAGCACGCCCCCCTCGGCGCACGACGGCACCATGCCGGGCGGCGGCGGCTCCGGGTAGAGGCAGCGGTAGCACGGACCGTTTTGGGCCCAGAACACGCTGGCCTGGCCGTCGAAGCGATAGATCGAGCCCCAGACGTACGGCTTGCCGAGCAGCACACAGGCGTCGTTGACCATGTAGCGGGTGGCGAAGTTGTCCGTGCCGTCGACGATCAGGTCGTACTGCTCGAAGATCCCGAACACGTTGTCGTTGTCGAGCCGCTCGTCGTGGACCACGACCGTCACGTACGGGTTGACCTCGGCGATGCTGGCCTTGGCCGACTCAGCCTTGGACCGGCCGATGTCGCTTTGGCCGTGGATGATCTGACGCTGCAGGTTGGACTCGTCGACCGTGTCGAAGTCGACGACGCCGAGCGTGCCGACACCGGCAGCCGCGAGGTACATCAGCGCCGGGCTGCCGAGACCGCCGGCGCCGATCACGAGGACGCGAGCGTTCTTGAGGCGCTTCTGACCGTCCATGCCGACGTCGGGGATGATCAGGTGACGGCTATAGCGACGGACTTCGTCGAGGGTGAGCTCGGGGGCGGGCTCGACCAGGGGTGGCATCGACACAGTTCAGCTCCGATGAGTCGTACGCGTACGGGTGAACTCTATGGTCAACCGTAGGCTGCGGACCGATGTTCCCGCATGCCGGTCACTCACCGTTGAGGACCCCGACTGCGGGTCACGAGCCGTTCATCGACGTCAGGAGGGCTTGCCAACGCCGGGCGGCCTCGACGTTCGCCGTGGATTCACGGTTGCCGGCACGCCGTCGGTAGGATGCAGCGGACCCCGAACCACAACAGATTGCGCCTCGCCGTGACCGAAACTCCCCCAGCCGAGCGCACTCGCGGTGCGCGGCTGCCGCGCAGCGCCCGTCGGGCCCAGCTGCTCGACGCGGCGCTTGAGGTGTTCGTGGCACGGGGCTACCACGCGGCCGCGATGGATGAGATCGCCGATCGGGCCGGCGTGTCCAAACCCGTGCTCTATCAGCACTTTCCCGGCAAGCTCGAGCTCTACCTCGCGCTGCTGGATCAGTCCTGCGACACCGTGATGGCGGCCGTCCGCCGGGCGCTGGCGTCGACCGAGGACAACAAAGAGCGGGTCGCCGCGACGATGGAGGCGTTCTATGCCTACGTGTCGGGTGAGCGCGCCGCCTTTCGCCTCGTCTTCGAGTCCGACCTCACCAACGAGCCGGCCGTCCGCGAGCGAGTCGACCGCGTCACCAACGATTCCGCGCTCCTGATCGCCGAGGTGATCCACGACGACACCGGGTTGCCGGCCGAGGCGTCCGAGCTGCTGGCGGTCAGTCTGGTCGGCATGGCGCACGTCAGTGCGCGCTACTGGGTCGGCATCCCAGAGTCGAAGCTTGACCGCGACGCTGCGGTCGCGCTGGTCAGCGGACTCGCGTGGCGCGGGATCAGCGGATATCCACGGACCGATGCACCATCCAGTGGAGGGATAGGCTCGACGTGAATCGGCACCTGCGGCGAGGAGGGCCTGTGGAGGTCAAGATCGGCATATTGCACGCCAGCCGTGAGCTCGTCTTCGAGTCGTCGGAAGGTCGTGACGACATCCTGGCGTTGGTGCACAAGGCCATCGGTGACGGGGATGTGATCGAGCTCATGGACTCGAAGGGACGCACGATCGTCGTGCCGTCCGATCGACTCGCCTATGTCGAGATCGGCGACGAAGGGCAACGTCGGACGGGCTTCGTCAGTTAATCTGAGCTGGAAGCGGTCCAAATCGGGAGGTCAACGGTGACCATCGAAAGCATCTTCGGAGCGATCATCATCGGTCTGATTCTCGGCGTGGTCGGGCGCGCGCTGGCCCCCGGCAAGCAGGACATCCCGATCTGGCTGACCATCGTGGTCGGCATGGCGGCCGCGCTGATCGGCACGCTCATCGTCGGGCCGCTCCGCGACACCAGCGGCTGGTTCGACTGGACGGAGCTCGTCGCCCAGATCGTCCTTGCCGTGGTCGGGGTCATCATCGCGGCCGGAATGTACGGCAATCGCAAGTCAAAGACGTGACGAGCTAGGCCGAGAGACCGAGCTTGGCCATCCGCTCGGCATGGTTTTCGGTCAGCCGGGCAAACATCCGACCGATCGCCGCAAGGTCGAGCCCGGGCCGGTCCACGCCTCCGGCGAGCAACGCCGATAGCCCGTCTCGCTCGGCGACGACGAGTTGCGCCTGGCTCAGCGCCTCTCCGACCAGCCGACGCCCCCACAGGGCCAGCCGGCCGCCGACGGCGGGGTCCTGGGCGATCGCCGTGCGAACCCGCTCGACGGCAAACTCGCTGTAGCCCGTTTCGCTGAGCGTATGCAGGATCAGCTCCCGGCTGTCCGGATCGACGTAGGCCGCGACCTCGCGATAGAAGTCGGCGGCCAGACCGTCACCGACGTAGGCCTTGATCAGTCCCTCGAGCCAGTCGGCTGGCGCTGTGTGCTCGTGGAAGCGGTCGAACGTCGCTTCAAACGGCGCCATCGCCTCGGCCGGGTCGGCGCCCAGCTCCACGAGCCGGTCGCGGATCGCGGCGAAATGGCCAAACTCCGCGCACGCCATCGCCGCCAGAGCGGCCTTGTCGGCGATTGTCGGGGCCATTTTTGCGTCTTCGGCGAGCCGCTCGAACGCGGTCAGCTCGCCGTACGCGAGCGCTCCGAGCAGGTCCACGATGCCGACGCGGTAGATCGGATCCTGCAGCGCCAAGGGCGCGTCGTCGTCGGCCATGACAGGCAGCCTACGGCGGATCGATAGACTGGGCGACAAACTGCGGGGCCAGATCAAATTTTACGGGGCCCGCCTGCGGGCGGGCATGCGAATCGAGGAATTACCCTGACCACCTTTCATGAACTTGGCGTCCTGCCCGAGGTAGCCGACGCGCTCAGCGACGTCGACATCGTCGACGCCTTCCCGATCCAGGAGATGACTCTTCCGATCGCGCTGCTGGGCACCGACATGATCGGCCAGGCGCGCACCGGCACCGGCAAGACGCTCGCCTTCGGCATCCCTGTCTTGCAGCGCATCGTGGCGCCGCACGACTCCGACTACGAGGAGCTGGCCGGTCCCGACAAGCCCCAGGCGCTGATCGTGGCGCCGACGAGAGAGCTGGCGATCCAGGTCGCCGGCGACATCGCGATCGCTGGCAAGCGACGCGAGGTACGCAGCCTCACCGTCTACGGCGGAGTCGCGTACGAGCCCCAGCTCGCCGCGCTGAAATCGGGTGTCGACATCGTGGTCGGCACGCCCGGCCGCCTGCTCGACCTCGCCGACCGCCGTGTCCTCGACCTGAGCCACATCAAGGTTCTCGTCCTCGACGAGGCCGACAAGATGCTCGACCTCGGGTTCTTGCCCGACGTGGAGCGGCTGCTCGCGATGACCCCGGAGCTGCGCCAGACGATGCTGTTCTCGGCCACCATGCCGTCGGCGATCGTCTCGCTGGCGCGGACTCATCTCCGGCATCCGGTCAACGTACGTGCCGAGTCGACTACAGATCAGCAGACCGTACCGACGACCGCGCAGTTCATCTACCGGGCGCATCAGTCCGACAAGCCAGAGATCGTGGCCAAGATCCTGCAGTCCGAAAGCAGTGGGCGCACGATCGTCTTCACGCGAACCAAGCGCCAGGCGCAGCGGCTGGCCGACGAGCTCAAGGACCGTGGCTTCCCTACGTCGCCCCTGCACGGCGACATGGCTCAAGACGCTCGGGAGCGAGCGCTCAAGCGGTTCCGCACCGGCAAGGTGCAAGTGCTGGTCGCGACCGAGGTCGCGTCTCGCGGCATCGACGTCGAGGCGGTGACGCACGTCATCAACTACGAGTGCCCCGATGACGAGAAGGCCTATCTGCACCGCATCGGGAGGACCGGCCGGGCCGGTGCGTCCGGCGTCGCGGTCACCTTGGTCGACTGGGCCGACGTGACCCGCTGGAAGGTCATCAACAACGCGCTCGACCTGCCGTTCGAGGACGCGACCGAGACCTACTCCACGTCGGAGCATCTTTACCGCGACCTCGGCATCCCGCCCGGCGTCAAGGGGCGCCTCAAGGATCCGACGCCGACGCCGAAGTCAGAATCAGAGTCGGACCCGGACTCCGACCGGAGGGGCCCGGCGTCCAAGCCGGGCAAGAACGGCGTCGACAAGGGATCGGACCGGCCGCGGCGTCGCCGCAAGCGTCGGCGTACCCGCGCCGGTCAGCCGGTCAACGAGTCGAGCGCCTAGGCGAGCACGCGCACGGTCGTGTCGATGTCGGCGAAGTACCACATCGCTTTGGCATCGACCGGCCGCTGTCGGATACAGCCATGCGACCGCGGCGCTCCGAGCTGGGCGGCCGACTGCACCGGTCTGCCGTCGACGTCTTCGGGAATGTCGTGGAAACCGATCGCGGCGTTGTCGCCCTCGGTGAACCGGACCATGTAGTCCATCGTGCTCAGCTGGTCGAACGAGACCGCATGGCGCGACCGCGAATAGACCCGGTACGAGCCGGGATCCAGGTTGTCGTAGACGCTGCCCGAGACGAGGTAGCTGCGCTGCACCGAGCCCTTGGGACCGACCAGCCAAACGCGCTGGTCCGACATGTCGTAGATCACGCGACGCCCTTGGCCGGAGCGCTGCGGAGCCGTTGACGGATCACCGTGCTCGGGAGGTTTGGCCGCCTCATCGCGACTCGGGTCGGGCGTCGCGCTGACCACTGGCGGCGTGGGCGTTGGCGCCCCCAGAGAACCGTCGGGGACGTCCTCGGCGGCCTCGATCGCGTCGTCATCAGTCGAGCCTTCGGCCGGGCCCTCGGCGCCACGGTATGGCACCAGCCCGACCGCGGCCCCCGCCGCCGCGATCGTCAGAGCCAATGACCCCACGAGCACCACGATGCGGCCATAACTCGGCCGCTTACGATGACTCCCCGTCCCTCGTTGATCCACCACGTCATCGTATGCGCCGGCGCCCGAAATTCACGTGAGGCGAACGGCCCTATCGCGTCTCCCGGAGCCGAGTCGCTAGGTCGCGATAGGCCTGCGCGCCCGGATGCGAGCGAGCCGTCTCGAGGATGGACCGACCGATCGCCGGCGCCTCGGCGAACCGAATCGTCTTCGGGATCGGCGGCTCGAGTACGGGCAGGTCGTAGGCCGACTCGATCGCGTCGAGGACCGCCCGAGCGTGCTTGGTGCGCGCGTCGTACAGGGTCGGCAACACGCCGAGAACGGTCAGCTTCTGGTTGGTGTATCGACGTACGTCATAGATGGTGTCGAGCAGTTGGCCGACCCCACGGTGCGACAGCGTCTCGCACTGCAGTGGGATCAGCGCCTCGTCCGCCGCCGACAGCGCCGCCACCGTAAGGAGCCCGAGCGACGGCGGACAGTCGAGGAAGATCCAGTCGTAGTCGGCGAGCACGTCCTCGAGGCCGGTGCGCAAGACCTGCTCGCGTCCGGGCCGGGTGAGCAACGCCGCCTCGGTGCCCGCGAGCTCGATCGTCGCGGGAAGCAGGTCGGGCCCGTCCTCGGTCGTGACGATGACGTCACGAGCCGAGCGCTCCCGGAGCAGGACCTGATGGACCGAGACGTCGAGATCCTCCGGGTCGATGCCGAGGGAAAACGTGAGACACGCCTGCGGGTCGAGGTCGACGAGCAGCACCCGCTGGCCCTGTCGAAACAGGGCCGCGCCCAACGTCGCCACCGTGGTCGTCTTGGCGACGCCACCCTTTTGATTGGCGACCGCGATCGTCCGGGCCATTTGGTCATTGTGCCGGACTCTGGTCTCCGCCCTTGCCGGCAGGAACGCGGGTCCGGAATGCTGAGGCGATGCCCGAGACCGCCATGATCACCGGAGCGACCGCCGGAATCGGCCACGCCTTCGCCACTGAGCTGGCTCGCAAGGGCCACGATCTGGTCATCGTGGCCCGCGACACCGAGCGCTTGAAGGCGGTGGCGAAGCAGCTCGCCGACAAGCACGGTGTCGACGTCCGCACCCGTACCGCCGATCTCTCCACGACCGCCGGCATCAAGCGGGCCGCGAAGGACCTCGACGACCCAAGCCGTCCGATCGGCATCTTGGTCAACAACGCCGGTTTCGCGCTCCGCAAGCCCTTCGCCGACAATCCGATCGCCGACGAGGAGGCGGTGCTCAACGTTATGGTGCGGGCACCGATGCACCTCACGCACGCGGCGATCAACGCGATGCAAGGGCGCCGGCGGGGCAAGATCGTCAACGTCTCGAGCGTGTCCGCCTTCACGCCGCGCGGCACCTACGGGGCACACAAGGCCTGGATCGTCAGCTTCAGCCGGTGGGCCAACATCGCGTACGCCGACCAGGGCATCCGGGTGATGGCGCTGTGCCCGGGCTTCGTCCGGACGGAGTTTCACCAACGGATGAACGCGCGGACCGACAACATCCCGAACTGGATGTGGCTGGATGCCGACGAGCTCGTCCGACGCGGGCTCGCCGACCTCGATCGCGGCGCCGCCGTCTCGATCCCGACGCTGCGCTACAAGGCCCTCGCGACCCTGTCCCGCCTCACTCCCCCACGCCTAGTCGCCCGGATCGCCAAGCTCGGACGCTGACCTCCCCCTGGGAGGACCCACCTTGCGCGACACGCTGGCGTGTCGGCGCGAATTTGGTCCTCTCAGTGGGACGGGCGTTCAGCCGAGGTCGACGATGGCAGCGACCGGGCCGCCGCCGTCCGGGCCTTGATGGGCGGCCGAGACCGATACGAACACGGCCGGATCGCCGGTCACCGCAGCCGCGACGCCACCGACACAGGCCTTGATCTGCCGATGCCAGTGCACGTCGGAGTCGTCGAGCATCGCGTTGCGCCGGCCCCGCACCTCACCGTCCTGGCTCACCTCGCACTTGAGGAAGACGTTGACCAATCGGTCCTGCAAGTCTGACGTATGCGGCCGCTCGGGCAGGTCGAGGCCGGCATCTCGGATCGCCGCCCAGATGCCGTCGGCGTCGAGGGCATCTCGCATGACCGAGTGCCCGATGCGATAGCGGCCGCCGATGCCTCGTGCATTGCCGACGACGACCACCTGCGCCCGGTCGAGCTCGACCCCGGACGAACACGACGCCACCGAGGAGTAGAGCCCGCTGTTGTGCATCACGTCGGCATCGGGCGGCATCTTGATCTCGCCCAGCGCCACGGCGACGCCCAGCGCCGTGCACCCGTTGGACAGGTCCATCGACTCGTGGGTGTGCTCGGTCCACACCGTCTGTCCTCGGCTCTTGGCGTCGCGGATCGTATGGATCGTCAGCAGCGGGGTCTTGGTCTGGACGTAGTGCACGTCGCCCGGATCGGTGATGCCGGCCTCGACCATCGCGGCCCGCACGCCGTCGGCGACCTTTGTGATCATGCCGGCCCGGCCGATCTCCTCGGGCAGCAGCTGCTCGCTCATCGCGTAGCCCGCCGTGAGTCTCGGCTCGTCGGTCGCCGGTGCCGACCCCTCCGGCAGGGTGGCGAACACCGTCGCATGAGGGCTGATCACGCCGTCGGTGCCGCCGGACCACACGATCGGGACCTGCTTGACCTCGTCGTCAGACCGACTCCCCTTGGCGACGAGCGCCTCGCGAAAGGCCCGGTCGGCGATGATCCGGGTGTAGTCGTTGACCCCACCATTGCCTTCGGTCTTGCCGATGATCGCGATGACACGGTCGGCGTCCATCACGCCGTCGTCGAAGAGCCGCTCGAGTTCGCTCGCGTCGGCGACCGAGTGGATCGGGATCTTGCGTACTTCGATGGCCGGAGGCATCGCGGCGGTCACCTTTCGTCGGGTATGACGACCGTACCGGCCCTGCCGTGCACCGCATCGACGATCCGGCCCAACGACGTGATCGCCGCCGGCCTACCCGAACGCTCGACGAACCGGCAGGCAGCCTCGACCTTCGGCCCCATCGACCCGCTGGCGAAATGCCCCTCGGCGGCGAGTTTGCGCAACTCGATCACGCCGACCTCACCGAGCGCCCGGGCCTGCGGGGTCTCCCACCCCACCACCGCCGCGTCGACGTCGGTCGCGATCACGAGCCGGTCGGCCATCAACTGCTCGGCGAGCAACGCGGCCGTGAGGTCCTTGTCGATGACGGCCTCGACGCCGACGTAGCCCTGCTCCGCATCGTCGACCGTCGGGATGCCGCCGCCTCCCGAGCAGACCACCACCCAGCCGTCGTCGAGCAGGGTGGCCGCCGCCGCGACGTCGAGGCAGGCCCGCGGCTCCGGTGACGCGACGACCCGACGCCAGCCGCGGACGCCACGATCGACCCAGTGCTGACCGTGGTCGATCATCACCTGCGCCTCGTCGTACGGCAGGTAGCGTCCGATCGGCTTGGTCGGATGCATGAACGCGGGATCGTCCCGGTCGACCAACGTCCGCGACACCAGCGCCGTCGATCGGGTCGACGAGCCCCGCGTCGCCAGGGCTCGGTCGAGCGCATCGAGGGCGAGCATGCCGATGGTTGCCTGGGTCTGCGCGCCGCACCAGTCCAGTGGCACCGGCGGCACGATCTCGGCCGCCAGCTCGTTCTTGAGCAGCAGGTTGCCGACCTGCGGGCCGTTGCCGTGGGTCAGGACGATCCCGTATCCGTCGACGACGAGGTCGGCGACGGTCTCCATGGCGGCGGCGATCGCCGCCCGCTGATCCTCGGGTCCAGCCTGCCCGTCCGGGCCGGTCATGGCGTTGCCGCCGAGGGCGATGAGCAGTCTCATGAGGCGAGGCTAGACATACATCTCGACGGAATCCGCGGTGGGGCCGTGGACGGCAAAAAACGGCGCCCCAACCGCGTACGGTTGGGGCGCCGTCGACGTGGATCAGATCAAGCGAACGCGATCGGCCTGCTGGCCGCGATCGCCCTGCTTGATGTCGAACTCGACGCGCTGGTCTTCCTCGAGACTGCGGAAGCCGCTGGCCTCGATGGCCGAGAAGTGGACGAACACGTCCGTATCACTTCCGTCGACGTCGATGAATCCGAAACCCTTGTCGGCGTTGAACCATTTCACGGTTCCCTGTGCCACGGGCATCTCCTTACCTTGATGGTTGTGCGACCCACGGACTGTGGATCTCGGCCGGGCTTTCGGAGCGGCGGCCACACACCATCGCTGGCAGGCAGCACACTCGCGAGTGACTCCGCGAGCGTGACGGTAAACCACGTACACAGAAATCTAACGACCGTTGGCCACAACCATGTCACATTCGGCAATATTCCGCGGGTACCGCCCCCGCTCTGATGATTTCCGCGGCGTCGCCTGGTCTATATCGCCAGACGCTCGCGACGAAAGGGACACTCATGTCGAACGCCGACATCGTTCGCACGCTGATGCAGAGCTACCTCGCCCAGGATCGGGACGCCGCAGAGCGGCTCATCGCCGACGACTTCGTCTTCACCAGCCCGCAGGACGATCACATCGACCGGGCGACGTTTTTCGAGCGGTGCTTCCCGGCGTCGACGCACCTGGCGACCCAGCAGCTCCTCGAGATCGCACCCGCAGCCGACGACGGGATATTTGTGCTCTATGAGTACGACTCGATCACCGACGGCCAGCGATATCGGAACGCCGAGTTTCATACCGTTCGTGACGGCCAGGTCGCCGAGATCCAGGTCTTCTTCGGCGGCCGCGTCAAGGACTAGGTCAGCTGGCGCCGGATGTCGAGGGTGTGATGCCGCACCTCGTGGACGGTGTGGGTCGCGACCCAGCCGAGCGTGCGCTCTGACGGTGTCGGGTAGGTGTAGATCACGACCCGGACCCAGTCGGACGCCGCCAGCCGATCCAGATCGCGGCCGAGCAGCGCGGCCGCGTCGATGAGCTGGCGAGTCACATCGGCCGGGTCCTGGTCGGCGTAACCGTCGTGCTCCACCCGCTCGTCGCGGCCCATCGGCGTGCACATCACCGGTTCGGTGCTGCGGCGGGCGGCCAGCACGCGCTCGCGCTGCACGAGGAGCATGTCGCGGAGGTGGCAGCCGTACTCCAGCGGCGACCACACGCCCGGGTCGCGCCGCGACCGCAGGTCGGCGCCTGGTGAGCCGAGCAGCTCAACGAATTCGACGACGCCGGTCCGGATCGCCTCGCCGGTGGTCTCGGCGGCGTCCAGGTCGTATTCGAAGCCACACTCGTCGCATCGGTTCACGGCTGCACGGTAGCGCGTCGCGGTGACTCAGCGTGCCCAGAAACATCAGAGCTCGCGCCGCCGCCGTCGCAGCAGCCGCCGCTCGGCCTCGTTGTCGGTGCGCTCAATCGCCGTGTCGTAGGCGGCTGCCGCCTCGGCCCGGCGATCCAGCCGACGGAGCAGGTCCGCCCGGATCGCGTGGAAGAGGTAGTAACCGTCGAGCGGGTCGAGATCGTCGACCAGATCGAGTGCGATCGCGGGGCCCTGGACCTCGGCGACCGCGACGGCGCGGTTCAGGGCGACGATCGGCGTCGGCGCTAGCGCGAGGAGCTGGTCGTAGAGCCGAACGATCTGCACCCAGTCGGTCGCCTCGACGGTCGCCGCATCGCTGTGGACCGCGTTGATTGCCGCCTGGATCTGGTACGGACCGGGCCGATCGCGTCGCAGGCACCGGCGTACCAGCGCCTGGCCCTCCTCGATGAGATCGCGATCCCAGCGGGAGCGATCCTGGTCGGCAAGCAAGACGACCTCGCCCTCGTCCGTGGTTCGGGCGGACCGCCGCGACTCGGTCAGCAGCATCAAGGCCAGCAGCCCGAGCGCCTCGGGCTCGTCCGGCATCAGGTCGACCAGCAGGCGGCCGAGCCGGATCGCCTCGGCGCCGAGGTCGGCCCGATCAAGCTGGTCGCCGGTGCTGGCGGTATGACCCTCGTTGTAGATGAGGTAGACGACCGCCAAGACGGCCTGCAACCGATCCGGCAGGTCGGGCTCGCGTGGCACACGGTAGGGGATCCGCGCGTCCCGGATCTTGCCCTTGGCCCGGACGATCCGCTGCGCCATCGTCGACTCCGAGACGAGGAACGCCCGAGCGATCTCGGCCGTGCCGAGTCCCCCGAGCAGACGCAGCGTCAGCGCGACCCGCGCGGCCGGCGCCAGCGCCGGGTGACAGCAGGTGAAGATCAAGCGCAGCCGATCGTCTCGCACGGCGCCCACCTCCGTCGGTTCGGCTTCGGCATGCAGCAAGGCTGCCTGCGCCTGCCGGTCGTCACGGGTCGCTTCTCGCCGCAGCCGGTCGATGCCGGCGTTTCGGGCGGTGGTGATGATCCATCCGGCCGGACTCGGTGGCAGCCCGCCGGACGGCCAGCGGAGTACGGCGGCGGCGAACGCTTCCTGAACGGTCTCCTCAGCCAGGTCGATGTCGCCGAAGACCCGAGTCAGGACGGCCACCGCCCGCCCGTACTCCGCACGGAAGATCCGGTCGATCTCGTCGCCGCCGATCGCCGGCCGTTCGGTCATCAGTGCTCGTTCACGCCCTGAAACGGCCGGACCTCGATCGGCAGCAGCGCGAGGGCATCGGCCAGCTTGCGGCCCCACTCGAGCGCGGCGTCGAGGTCGGGCACGCGGATGACCGTGAACCCGCCCACGTGCTCCTTGCCCTCGACGTAGGGACCGTCGGTCGTGAGCAGTTCGCCTTCCTGGCGTCGCACGACGGTCGCGGTGCTCGGTGGATGGAGTCCACCGCTGAAGACCCAGACACCGGCGTCTTGCATCTCTCGCTTGACGGCGTCGACGTCGCGCATGATCGGATCGAGGACGTCAGCGGTCGGCGGCGGGCCGTCGGGCTGGTAGATGGTCAGCAGGTAGTGCTGCATCGGCTCTCCTCTCACGGCCAGCCCACTTTGGGCGCGGGCGCTTGCGCCGTCAAGACCTGGCCGGTGTACGGCTTGGCGAACATCTGCTCGAGACCTCGCCAGTGCGCGGCCAGCATGTACAGGGTGCGTCCGTCCGGGCCACCCAACGTGCTGGCGAAGCATTCCCGGTCGAGTTGGACCCGGTCGGTTACCTCGCCGCCTTCGTGCACCCGGCCGATCAGTTGCTCGCCGAACGCCCCGACACCGGCCCAGATCGCGCCGTCGGCGTCGATGCAGATGCCGTCGGGCCCCACGCCGTCGGCCCAGACCCGCCGGTTGCGGAGGCCCCCGTCGGCCCCGATGTCGAAGGCCGTCAGCCGGCGTGCGAACGACTCGGCGATGATCAGCGTCGCGTTGTCCGGCGTCACGACCATGCCGTTCGGGAAGGCGATCTGGTCGGCGACCTGGCGTACCTCACCCGCTGGTGTCACCACGGCGATGCCGCCAGGCGCCTCACCCTCGGCCGGCTCGAAGCTGCAGCCGCCGTTGACATAGACATAGCCACGGCCGTCGACCACGATCTCGTTCAGCCCGTCGAAGTCGACGCCACTCAGATCGGCGTGGTCGACGAACGACCCGTCGGCCTCCTGGCGCAGCAGCCGCTCACCGGCCGTGACGAGCAGGCGACCGTCAGGAAGCCAGTCGATCGAGAAGGCGATGTCGACAGGCGCTTCGGCCATGACCTCGCGGTTGCCCTCCATGTCGACGGCGACGACGTCGTGCGTGCCCCAGTGGGCAAACCACAGCCGGCCGTCGTGCCAGCGCGCCGACTCGCCGACGACGAGTCCGTCGACGAAGACGTCGGGTGTCAGCATCGTGGGCCTCCTCACGCCGTGGTTCGGTAGGTCGCGATCACGACACCGGTGGTCGTCGTCACCGAGTCGACGAGCTGGAGCGCGGCGTACGTGCCGTCGTCGTCGAACATACGGCGGCCCGTGCCCAGGACGAGCGGGTAGATCAGCAGGACGTACTCGTCGACCAGGCCGTGCCGTATCAGGGTCCGGAGTAGCTCGCCGCTGCCGAGAACGCCGATGTTTTCCGGTCCCGCCTTCAGCGCCGTGACCGCGTCGACGACGTCGCCGGTGAGCACCGTGGAGTTGGCCCACGGGAGCGGCTCGGTCAGCGTGGTCGAGGCGACGTACTTCTGGACCTTGGTGAGCACGTCGGTGTACGGGTTGTCGGTCTGATGGGGCCAGTAGGAGTAGAAGTCCTCGTACGTTCGACGCCCGAGCAGCAGCGGCCCGGGGTCCGCCATGCGCTGGCCCATGACGCGACCCATGACCTCGTCGCTGTACGGCGCCGCCCAGCCGCCGCGGGTGAACCCGTCACGCGTGTCCTCGTCGGGGCGGCCCGGCGCCTGCATCACCCCGTCGAGGCTGAGGTTGTTGACGACGATCAGCTTGCCCATGTCGATGCCTCCGTTCGGTGTCTTCACCCCCTACACGAACGGACTACGGCGGGATCGACAGATGTCGCCGCTGACTGACCCCATCCGCGCGACGCCCGCACCACGGATGCGGTTTCTGACGGCTCGGCAC
Source organism: Nocardioidaceae bacterium (assembly GCA_035630615.1). Taxonomy (GTDB): domain Bacteria; phylum Actinomycetota; class Actinomycetes; order Propionibacteriales; family Nocardioidaceae; genus DATFRX01. The sequence goes on along the minus strand of DASQKI010000093.1, from coordinate 7,033 downwards.
CTCAGCACGGTCAGCGGCAGAGGGTCGTTCCGCGTCGGGGTCTGCGCACAAGGCGCCTGAGGCGTGGCGGGTCGCGTCAGGTGCCCGATGGTGCGGGCACGATCTGCGTGGTCCTCTAGTAGTCGCTGACCAGTTGCTTGAACGCGGGTTCGTCGCGGATCGGATCGAGGTCGGAGTCGTCTTTAGCGGAATCGCGAAACTCCTCCGACATGGCGATGGCGTGCCGGAGATGATCGAGTGCCTCACTCGTCTGGCCGCAGAGACTCTCGCAGCAGGCGAGGTTGAAGAACAGCATGGGGTACTGCGGAGCGGCAGCCACCAGGGCGCGTAGACGGTCAGCAACCTCGGCGTACTCACCCGCCTGATAACGCGGGGCGAGCGGAGCCCACAGCTCCCAGCCGCGGGGCTCGTACGCCTTCCCCGGCGTGCCTTCCAGCGCGATGATGATTGTCCCTTCCTGCTTGGCGGTGGCCGTCCGCTTCGTGCGGGGACGGGCGTACACCAGCGTTCCGGCCGGCGCGTCGACCCGGTCACCGTCGAGGTCGAACACGGCGTGTCCGCGTAGCACGATAAAGAGTTCCTGGTCCGCAGTGGGGTCGCCCTCGTCGTGTTCGTTGATGACGAGGGCGCCGGCCGCACGCGCTGTCCACGCCGTCGCTCCGAACGCCGTGATGCCGAGGTGGTGCCGGACCGGTCGATAGTGACAGCCCGCGTCCGCAAATTCCTCTATCTCGTCCAGATGTGCAACCGCGTAACCAGTCATGATCCAACCCCTCGTCGCTGTTCGATCCGGCCCGCCGAGATCCCACTGGTTCTGTGCGCCGCATTCCAGGTCCATCGACAAGCCGTGTCGGAAAGCGTAAAACGCCATCCGGACGATCCGCATCCGGATTGGCAAGGAGTCGCTCGATTCCAGGACGCAGGGCCCACAGGCACGAGGGCGGCGTCGACGAGACCTCAGGCTCAGCAGCGGGAACAGCGGTGAGGTGTATCCGGGAACGTGCAGTGCTGAAGCCAAGTGAACCGCTGGGCACCCTGGCTTCAGCACCACGAAGGGATCTGGCTTCTCCTACCCCAACAGGTGGTCGAGCGCCCTGCCCATCACAGCGTTGCGTTCGTCCGCTGTCGAGACTCCCTCTAGACCGAAGCCCAGCAGCAGCGAGTGCGGCGTGGAGATCGCGTTGCCGACCGGGAAGCCGGAGGCGTCGGTTTGGACGAAGTTGTTGGCGTTGGGTGCGCTGCCGTCGGGCGGCCCCGTGATCGCCCAGCCCTCCAGGCCGGTCTCGAACGAGGTGCTGGTGCCGTCGGGGAGCGTGATGTCGTCCAGGAAGACACCGAGGCCTTGCGACGCCCAGTCGCTGGCGTAGGCGATGGAGATCTCGACGTTCTCGCCGGCGTACGCCGAGAGATCGATGCTCCACTGCTGCCAGCCACCGGAGTTGCCGCTCGCGGCGTTCCAGGCGCCGGTGGTGCCGGTCGGAGCACACGTCGCAGGACCCGTCTGGGTCTGATAATGGTCGAGGTGCGGGTGAAGTGTCCGCCAGCCACCGGAGGTCTGCTGCTTGCAGCTCTCACCCGTGTCTTGCGTCGTGTGCCCCATGGCGTCCGGCAGCGTCGTCCAGTCCTCACCGCCGGGAGTGCGCGCCTCCACGAAGAGGTGGTCCCACTCCGCCTCGGTGTCGTACGACGTCCAGAACGTCATCGACCCACCGGCTGCGGGTACCGAGATCTCGCGGGTGAGCCTCTTGTAGGAGACGTCCGCGATCTGCGAGTACACGTAGTGCGTTCCGGTGTGCGGGTCGAACGGGCTGCCCGGCTTGTCATACCTTGCGGCCGCCGAGCTCTCGAACTGCTTGAACTGGTCCACCGGCAGGACCCCGCTGGTCGCGATGAACGACGACCGCCGGGTGGTGTTTCCTGCGAAGACCGGATCGTCGAGGCCCCAGTCGACATCAGTGAAGGGGTCGCCGACGCCGATGGCGTCGAACGCGCCGCCACTGTCGTCGACACCGTCAGCGGGCACCGCGAGGTAGGCGCCCAGGTAGTACTGCAGTACGTCATGGGTCTGGTCTCCACCGCCGAACGAGCCCCACAACGGCAGGCAGCGCCGCGGGTCGATACCCGCCGGCGGTGGGCTGCAGGCGACCTCGCCCTTCGGGTCGTACATCTGGTTGCCGACGGTGTTGGTGTACTGCACGCCGGCGGAGTCGCCCGCGAACATCACCTTGCCGCCCTCGTTCATGTACGAGCGGAACTGAAGGATCTCGTCGAGGGCCAGCAGGTCCGCGTTGTTAGCCCCCCGGCCGGCGGTGCGGGTCACCAGGTCATTGCCGGTCTCCCAGATCACCGCGTCGTAGTGACTGAGCACTCCGAGCGCGTCCGGAGCGAGCCGCCCCGCGGCGTCGACATCGTAGACGTCAGCCGGTACGCCATTGGCGGCCAGGGCTTGGACGTACGTGTCGGCGAAGTGGGGGCCCGGCGCCTGCACCGGCGAGGCGCCGGTGTAGTCCTCGGCCGCCACGACGAGCACGCGATTGCCGCGCTCGGAGACGGCCTGGTAGGTGAACGAGTCACTCCGCTGGCCACCACCCTCGAACCAGACCTCGACCGAGTCGCCGGGATCGGTTCCGGTCACCACGCCCCGCATCTGGTGGTAGTAGACGGACGCCGGGTTGTACCGCGACCCGCCCTCCCACTCGGACGTGGGTGCTGACTGCACCGGACCACCGTTGATGCTGTATTTCACCGTCACGGGGCCGAGGCTCCGCTTGGCGATCACGGCGACCGGCTGCGGGTCGCCGTACGACTTGGTGAAGCTCAGCTGGGTGCCCGGGTTGCTGCGTTTGTACGGGTCCTCGCTGTCGATGTAGAAGGGCTTGGTCGTGATCCCGGTGACCGTCTTCGGATCATCGGGGTCAGTCGCGGAGTTGGCCACCGACCTTGCGAAGGGCAGGTTGCGCTCGAACTCCGCCTGGACCAGCGCCTCGTCGTCGGGGAAGACAAAGCCGCAGTTGGGACAGCCCGCTGAGAGCTCAGGCGTCCATGCCAATGCACCGGTCACGCCGTGCGCGTAGTCGGTGGTCTCGCCGTTGGTGACGTAGAGGACGTCCGAGCTGAGGCCCGGGTGGAACCCGGCGATCGCCGGGGCGTCCAGATTGCCGGACAGCGCGTAGTAGATCGGGTCGTCTGCCGTGGGAGTGCTGGTCTGCCAGCCCTCGGAGTAGAGCAGCCACTGGCCGTTGGAGTGATAGTTGACCACGAACGCGAACCCGATCCGGTCGAGCAGGCCGACCATCGCCTCGGTCTCCGGCTCCGACGTCGGCTCCGGGCCACGGTAGGTGTCGCTGGACTGGATGGACGACGACCCCTCCTCGTCCCAACCCCAGTGCCGGGGGAAGTTGCGGTTGAGGTCGACGCCGTCACCGACCTGGGTCTCACCGTCTCCGTTGTTGTCGCGGAGGTTCTTCCGCCAAAGCCGCTCGTGCTCGAACGTGTACTGGTAGCCGTCGGGGTTGGCCACGAGCACGAACCAGAGCTCAGTCGACTGCAGGAGCTTGCGGACTGCACGGTCATTGGCCCGCCACCGGTCGATGTAGTAGTTCATCAGCCGCCGGTCGACCTCGGTGGAGATCCATTCACGCGCGTGCTGGGTGGCGCTGTAGAGGACTGCCGGCCGACTGCCGTCCGGTTGCTCTTGAGCGCCCTGCGTCAGCTTGACCGCGATGATCTCGCGACCCTGGCCGGTGTGGCCGAGCACCTCGAGCTTCACCAGCTGGGGGGTTTTGCGCGCCGCAGCGTAGAGCTGGTCGCGGATGCCGCCGGGCTCGTCGTACGAGCGCCAGACGTTGAAGCCGTTGGCGGCCTGCGCAGCCGCGAACTGGCTGACGGTCATGCCGCCCTTGACCCGGGTGAGCTCGACGTCGATGCCGGCGGCCTCGAGCTTATCGGCCTGCGCATGGTCCATGACGATGTCGAGCTCGACCCCACCCTTGACCGGACGCTGGCCAGTCACGTCGAAGCCCTGCTGGGCGATAGCCTGCAGCTGCGACGGAGCGACGGTCACCGTATAGGCATCCAATCGATCGGGATCCCGGCCTTCGGCCGTGGGTGCTGACACGCCCGGCGACAGTCCCGCGCACATGGCGGTTACAACCGCAGCTACCAGTGATCCGATGAGCCAGCCGCGCATCCGCTCCACCTCCGAGGTGAGACCCCGAGGAGAACCCTGCAGGTCGTCAGTCTTGCACCAGTGTGCGGCCCTCGCAACGGGCGCAGAACGCACTAATCGTCCTCGCTCATGACTGCATGGCTCGCCAACCGTGCGGGTCTCGGTATAAGCGGACGGTCGAGCGTCCGCCGGCCGGCGGCGGAATGACGCCGCTCGTCTGCGGGTTGGAGTGAGCGGCCAGGCCCGGCTAGGAACTGGGTCAGCGGGTCTTGGCCAGCAGGTCACTCGGTTCGCAGCTGACGTGGATCCAGCCCTCACGCCGGCCGGCGTCGAGCGCGTCGTCAGGCGGGCCGAGGGTGAGTTCGAGGTCGCGGGCACGGGCAACAAGGGCACACACGATGGCGTCGCAGACGTCGTCACTGGCGAACCAGCTGAGCAGGCGGTCGTCGCTGGTGAGGAAGGCGAAGTTGGACTGCAACTCAGACCAGGTCTGCTTAGCCTTCCCGAAGCCCCACGCCGCCAAAGCCGCCGACGGGTAGGTCTCGCAGACGGCTCCTTCAAGACCAGCCCGGTCGATCGGGACACCGAGGGAGACCAACTGGGCCTCGACCAAAACCCACATGGCGGCGGTCGCGCCGAGCAGCTGGAAGGACGCCGGCAGCGGACGAGTCCTGATTCGGGGGTCGTCGGTGAGGAATCGGTCGGTGCGCCGCTGCGCGACCTGCCGGGTTCGCCACTTCTCCCAGTCCGCTGCAGCCGGCATCGCCGCGGCCGGCAGCGGTCCGTCGTGCCGATCGGCCATCAGGGCGACGAACAGGTCCGGCCATCCAAACGGAACATCGACCGCCCACCTGCTCTGCCTGTGCTCGGCCATCAGGGGTCCAATGTCGGCTGCGCGGAGGGGTTGGCGTACGTCTATGACGCGCGCCTCGCCTGGGGTTGACCAGTCGAGAGCGACGGCAGCTGTCTTGGCCTTGTTCGTGGAGACATCGAGGCCCCAGGTAAGCGCGTGCATAACCACATCCTCGCCCAGTTCCGCCCGGAAAACTCTTGGCGCTCGCGGCGGTAGGACGCACGTCGGCGATCGCGCGGATCGGGGCATGAGCGGTCGTTCAGCGTGGGCAAACGAGACCGGGGCGCCATTCAGAAGCGATGTGGCGCCGTCGTCGCGCGGCGGCCGTAGGGTTGGGTCATGCCTGACGCGCCCGACGACCCGATTGCCTACACCGCGCTCCAGCCGGGCACGCCGGTGCAGACGGACGATGGGCACCAGTTCGCCACGGTCCAGGCCGTGCTGGTCGACGAGAAGGTCTCCGTGTTCGACGGTATCGTCGTCCAGACGGCGGAAGGTGCACGGTTCGTGGACGCCGATCTCATCGGCGCGATCTACACCACCTACGTCTGCACGACACTCTCCGCGGACCAGGCAGCGAACCTCCCGCTGCCCGATGGGTCGAACCTGATCGATGTCAAGCCGGCGAGGTCGATGGCCGAACGGTTAGGCCGCATGTTCGGACGGGGAAAGCGGTAGTGCCTGCGCGCACGCCGCGAGATCTGCACGGAGCCTCCATCGAGCGTGCCGAGTTTTACCCGCCGGATCCTCGTCGTCGATGACGAACGGATGATCAACCAGGCAGCCTCCGACCGGCCCGCGGCCGAAGGCTACGACCTCCACCGGGCTCGATGAGCGTCACGCCCATGCCGTCATGTCAGCGGCATGAGAGTGCACTGGCCGAGCCCCATCAACGCGGCGGTAAGACGCACCGTCATCGCGTCCTGTCCGGGCGTTTCCTACGTCTGCGTTTCTTGGGTGGCGAGGTTTGGGTGCACGATCCATACGTTTGGCTCCCAGTAGGAGCCGCGGTCTTTTGACCGATCGATGTGCACGGGCGCCAACCCCTCGGGGAAGACGTAGTCTCCCGATTCAGGGAACTCCATCCCGGTCCAGGTCTCCCACTCGGCTACAGTCCCGGTGATCTTCAGAGACTTGGGAATCGGGGCTGCCACTCGCGCGCCAAGGCGTTCGTGGATACGCATCCAAGGATCGAACAGCTGTCCATCGTCTCGGCGCCATCGAACGTAGCGCTCGATGGCCGTCAGTGGGTACCGCTCTTTGAGCGACGGTCGCACCGGAGCGACCAGGTGTGTTAGCCCCTGACGCTCACCGATCTCGCGCATGGCGTTGAGTAGCTGCATGGCTAGGCCGCGGCGGCGACCCTCGCGTGGACTCTCCGCGGCCAGCGCGCAGAGGGTGGTGTTCCCGCGCTCGCCGGCTCGTACGTGGGCGAAGATCTGCTCGATCGCCGCGTCGATGCCCTCCGGCAAGTCCTCATCCAAGCCGTTCCACCAGAGGGGCCCCGTGTGCCCTTCTGCGACCACCTCGTCGCGCGTGTCGTCGTACAGCACGAACTGGAACTCAGGCAAATCCTCGTCCAAGTGCAGCCACCAGCGATTTAGGACGTCACCATGCAAGTTGTACTCCGGCCATACCGAGGCGGAGGGGATACCGCGCTCCCAGAGGTCGGGTCGCTCTGAGGACGTGTGCAGGGTGAACGTCATGAACCGATGATGCCCTCCTTCCTAGAGCGGGGTCGGATCGCTACCAGCGGCGTACCAAAGTCCTCGAAGGACATCGGGAGGCGGTGTCGTTTCGGGGCAGCGGTGTTCGTGGCAGGTATGAAAGGTTCGCCCACGAGGGCGACCCAACCGCACTCGAGGAGAGCATCATGACCGCTACCTACACCTTCGACGTCTTCTCCACCCTCGACGGGTTCGGCGCCCACAGCGGCGACTGGGGCGGCTACTGGGGCAAGCAAGGTCCCGAGTTTCTTGACCGCCGCCTCGCGTTGTACAGCGAGACGCAGC
>DASQKI010000092.1:0-14837 GCA_035630615.1 Nocardioidaceae bacterium | reverse complement strand
GGCGCTGATGATCGGCGCCGGCCGCGATCCACTCCGCGACGACGCGCGCTGCTATGCCGACCGGCTCCGCGAAGCCGGCGTCGAGGTCGTGCACGTGGAGTACGCGAGCACGATGCACGCGTTCCTCAACTTTCCCGGCGTGCTGTCAGCCGCCCGCCACGCCGTCGACCTGATCGGGGCCGAGCTGGCGAATGCCTAGCTCGGAGCCAAGGCCGGGCGCGACCCGCTCGGCGAGTCCGGCGGGTGATCGAGCCCGGCCCGCACCCCAGTCGAGCAGCGCCATGCCGGGCTCGAGGTGGGGTAGGAAGAACGCCGCGTGGGTTTCGGCAGTGCGGCGAGAGTGCTGACGTCGTCGCGACGCGGCCCGATCGACCAGGTCGGCGACAGCGTACGGCTGGGTCATGCGGGTACTCCAGGAGGCTGCGCTCCCGGTTCAGACCCGCGACGCCTCGGGGTCGCGTGGCGGCCGAAGGGTTTTGGCCCGCCGTCACCCCCGAGACGCACCACCGACTCAGTGCCGGTGGTGCACGGAGACCAGCCTGAACACTTCGCTGCCGCCGGACAGATCCTTCTCCTTCACGATGCCGAGGCCGGGCCCGTAGACCTTCATCGACACCACGCCCGGCTCCAGGCGGGTCCATTCGAGGCTGCGCAGCGACCTTTTGACCGTGCCGTACGGCACCTTGGTCTTGAAGCCGCGCTGGACTAGCCACGCCTGGTCCTCCGCGTGTCCCCTGTAGAGCTCCTGCCGGAAGGCGTCCGTCGGCCGCGGGTGCGCCGGCATGATGATCCCGGCGACGGCACCCTTGCGGCCGGCCTGCCAGGATCCCTCGTGGCTCTCGATGTTGCCGTGCTCGTCGTAGCTCGCGGTGGCTTCGCCGAGATACCAGATGTTGCCCCTGGCGTCGGCCGCGTACCAGTCGTGGGTCTTCTCGGCGAGCGTGCCGTTGGCGCTCCGTACGACGTCATTCACGACGGTCGCTCGGATCCCCTGGATTCGCCTCTTCTTGTGCGTCACGCGCACGACCTCGCGGAAGTGCTCTCCTTCGTCGGTGCCTCGTAGCCGGAACACCGTCCCGGGCCTGAGCGGGAAGTACGGATTTCGCACCGGGTGGTTGAAGTTCGCGCTCCGGATATCCGGCTCACGGGTTTGCGCGCTGCGGTGATTCGGATCGGCGCCGCCTGGACTCTGACTCTGTCTGGAGGCACCGGCTGCGGCCACGACCCCCACCACGAGGACCGTGGAGAGACCGACCGCCGCCATGGTCTTGGTGTACATGACGAACTCCTATCAACGTCGTGGCTCGAAACATCCCAGCTCGACGCTGAACAGGTACTGAACCGTCGGTCAGACCGGCCGTCTCGTCAGGGACTGAGGACGTCCGCGAGGTCGAACTTCACCGGCTCCTCGAGCTGCTCGTACGTGCACGACTCGGGCTCGCGGTCGGGCCGCCACCGTACGAACTGCGCCGTGTGCCGAAAGCGGATGCCCTCCATGTGGTCGTAGCGCACCTCGACGACTCGCTCCGGGCGCAGCGGCACGAACGACAGGTCCTTGCCGGCGTTCCAGCGGCTGGTCTCGCCGGCACGAGGCGTCCGGGCGCCCTCCTCCTGCTTGGCCCATGCCCACGGGTGGTCGTCGAAGGTCGTGACGAGCGACTGCATCTCGTCGAAGAGCTCCTTGCGCCGGGCCATCGGGAAGGCGCCGATCACACCGACGCTGGCCAGGCTGCCCTCGTCGTTGTAGAGACCGAGCAGCAGCGACCCGACCCGGTCCGGACCGCTCTTGTGGACCCGGTAGCCCGCGACGACACAGTCGGCCGTGCGCTCGTGCTTGACCTTGAACATCGTGCGCTTGTCGGGCAGGTAGACCCCGTCGAGCGGCTTGGCGATCAACCCGTCGAGGCCGGCGCCCTCGAACTGGTGGAACCAGCGCTCAGCGACATCGCGGTCGGCGGTCGCCGGTGTCACGTGAATCGGCGGCTGCGCCTTCGCCAGCGCGTCGACCAGCGCCGTCCGTCGATCGGAGAACGGCCGCCCGGTGTAGTCGATGTCATCGAGCGCGAGCAGGTCGAAGGCGACGAAATGGGCGGGAGTCTGCTCCGACAGCAGCTTGACCCGGCTCGCGGCGGGGTGGATCCGCTGTTGGAGCACTTCGAAATCGAGCCGGTCGCCCGACTCCCCGATGACGATGATCTCGCCGTCGACGGCACATCGCTCGGGCAGATTGGCACGGACCGCCTCGACGACCTCAGGAAAGTAGCGCGTCATCGGCCGCTCGTTTCGGCTGCCGATCTCGACGCCGTCGCCGTCGCGGAAGATGATCGAGCGGAAGCCGTCCCACTTTGGCTCGAAGCTCATCGCGCCGTCGGGGATCTGCTTGACCGCTTTGGCCAACATTGGAGGGACCGGGGGCATGACCGGAAGTCGCATGCCAACATTGTCACCGATCGGCGAGGTTCGTACGCTAAACCCAAGGAGCGTGGTGGTCATGTATGACGTGGTCCTGCTCATCGAGCGACAGCTCAGCGATCTCGACGCAGAGCAGGTGGCGAGCCTGCACGAAGACATCGAGGACACCGTCCACTACCACGTGGTGATCCCGGTCGAGGAGGCCGCGGCCCGCATGGAGAGCTCGATGGGGTCCCTCCTGGGGCCCGAGTTCGTGCCGCCGACGGCGCCGATGACCGGCGAGGACCTGGTCCGCCTGCAACACGAGTGCGAGGACTCCGCGCGACGCGGGCTCGACACGAGCATCGCGCTGCTCGAAACGACTGGGCACCAGGCCAATGGCCGCTGCACCAACCAGGATCCGATCGAGACGCTGGCCGCGATGGTCAGCGAGCACGAGGCGTCCGAGGCGATCATTCTGACCGAGCCGCACGTGGTGAAGGAGTTCTTCCACGTCGACTGGACGTCACGGGCCCGTCGCAAGCTGAAGGTGCCGATCCTGCATCTCTTGGAGCACGAGACGTTCGAGGAGCAGTCTGGCGGCGCCGGCGAGGGCAGCTCGGTCATCTGACCCCCGGCGTCTCTCCGTCGCCTGCGGCCGCGTACGCCGGACGGCTCGCCGGATGACCCGACGAGCCGTCACGTGTCGTTAGGAAGCTACTCCTCAGCTGTCAGTGCCGGGTCAGTCGACCTCCGAACCCGGCAGGGCCGCGCCGGGCACCTCGCTGGGGAGGTAGATCTTCGGGTCACCCGGATACGGGAGCTCCCAGTGGTGAGCGTCGTACCACGTGTAGCGGTTCATCTGCTCGGGGTTGGCGAAATCGGGTGTGGCGTGCTTGCCGCTGAGGTGCTGCTTCGCGGCCCACCTCTCCCACGCCGCCGAGTAGGAGACGAACCCGGCCGGGACGGGCACTGACTTTGCCGTCGCCGGGCCCGCCGGGTCGTCGAGACCACAGGGTGGCGGGGTCGCGATGTTCTCGGTGAGCTCGGGAGGGTGAAGCGGGTGAGCGAGGCCGTCGTGCCGTGCGGTGACGGCTGGACGGTTGAGCTGCTCGGTCTGCAGCCGGTAGAGGTGCGCGAACGCGGTGGCGAGCGAGCTCTCGACCGTGGCCTTCTCGACGCCGGTGCCTTCGGCCGTTGTCGCGCTGGCCACAACGGCAACCGAGAGTCCGACCAGGCCGGCGAGCGGCAGCACGCCCGCCACGACGACGCGGCGTCCCGACCCCTCGTACGCCAGGTCTGTGAAGTCGCGGCGCAGGAACAGCCAGTACGCCAGTGCGGTGGCGACGACCGCCCACGCCAGGCTGACCACGATGCCGATGACGAGCGGACCGGTCTGAGCCGGATCGGTGAAGAGCCCGCGCCAGGCAAGGAAGGCGTGGCTCGGCAACGCGAATCTCACCGTCACGGGCAGCGGCAGGAGCTGGGCGAGCTGCAGCACGAAGGCGAGAAGCGCGGGCATCAACAGCCCCATCGGGGAACGGCCGAGGGCCACCGATCCGAGCAGCCCGACGGCAGCGAACGCCAGCGTCGGCGGCAAGACGCAGAGCCACGCGAGCAAGACCGTGCTGGCCGCGTCCGCGGGAGCCAGCAGGTGGCCGTCCAGACCGACGAGTGGGTGGTGGCCGACCGCGAGAAGGCCGCCGACGATGCCAGAAACCGTCAGTCCGGCCATAAGCAACAGGATCACCGTGAGGCTGGCGAAGGCCTTCGCGACGAAGATCCGCCGGGGCGAGCGGACCGCCACCATGAGGTGGCGCCAGGTGCCGAGACGGTCTTCGAGCGCGAAGACGTCGCCGGCGACCAACGCGGTCAGCAACGGGAGAACCCATGCGCACGAAAACCCCAGCACCACCAGCGATCCGGACCAGCCGGTCGCATGCATCCAGCGACCGAAGACCGTATCGGTGGGCAGAGCACTCTGCTGACTCACCACGGCGACGAAGCCCGCTGGTGCGATCCAGCAGGCCAGCAGGAGAAGACGGATCCGCCACTGAGAGAGCAGCTTGACCAGCTCGAACCGGTAGCCCCGCAACACCGGCGCGGGCCGAGCGCTGGCCTCGGGCAGTGCGACGATCGCGGTCATCGCCCTTCCACCTCGTCGGTACGGTCGGACACCGTGCCGCTTTCGGTCAGGGCGAGGAACGCGGCTTCGAGTGGCGAGATCACCGGCGCCAGTTCGCGTACTGCCACGCCGTTGTGCACCAGTCGCACCACGAGTTCATTGAGTGCCGGCACGGGGCCCCGAACGATGAGGACGTCGGCATCCGACCCATGACCGGGCTCAGGTCCCGGCCGCACGTGGATGCCCGCCGTCTCGAGCGCCAGCTGCCGCGCGGCCACCGGGTCGGAGGTGAGCAACCGATAGTCGAGCTCGCCACTCTCGAAGGCGAGCTTGCTCAACGGACCGGTGAAGACCACCCGTCCCGTCGCGAGGATCGTGACGTCGGAGCACAGTGCCGCGACGTCGTCCATTCGGTGGCTCGACACGAGCACGGTGACGCCGTCCCTGACGAGCCGGTTGATGACGCGATGCACGTGATGCCGGCCCGCCGGATCGAGTCCGTTCGCGGGTTCGTCGAGCACAAGCAACCGCGGTTCGGTGAGTAGCGATGCGGCGAGCCCGAGTCGTTGGCGCATGCCCAGCGAGAAGCCCCGGACGCGGTCGTCGGCGACATCGGTGAGCCCGACCTGCTCCAGTGCGTCGTCAACGCCGGCAGCTCGCCGGTCGTACCCCCGGAGCGACATCAGCGCGGAAAGGTTCTGCCGAGCGGTGAGCGACGGATAGAGGCCGGGTCCGTCCACGAAGCCCGCGACCCCGTCGGGCACGGCGAGCGTCCGCCCGACCGTCGCACCCAGGATGTCGAGCCGCCCGCGATCCGCGACGGCGAGGCCCAACATCAACCCGAGAAGAGTCGTCTTGCCGGCACCGTTCGGCCCGACCACCCCGTGAACCTGTCCGGCCTCCACATCGAGATCTACCTCGTCGAGCGCGACCACGTCCCCGGGCCGCACATTGCGGGATATAGGCCAGATGTCGAATGCTGAGTGAACGGGGATAAACGCCCGTCGCTACCGATCAAGCGTTTGGGTTCTGGCCGCTGCCGCCGGCGCCCTGCGACCAAGCCGGCAGCTGCTGCAGCGCCCACCCGTTGCCGTCGGGGTCGGCGAAGTAGACGAAGCGGCCCCACGGCTGCTCGTCGACCTCGCTGACCTCGACCCCACGCTCGGCGAGCTCCGCTTGAATGGCGTCGGCGTCGGCGACCACCATCTGCATGTTGTCCAGCGAACCCGGCGTCATCTTGGTCAGTCCGAGGCCGAACGCGATCGAACACGCCGACCCCGGCGGGGTCATCTGCACGAACCGCATCTCGTCGCTGACCGTGTGGTCGTGGTCGGCGACGAAACCCGCCTTGAGGTAAAACTCCTTCGCCCGGTCAACGTCCGACACGGGCACCGCCACCAGCTCCAGCTTCATGTCCATGCCCACAGCGTAGAGACCGGCTGCACCCTCGTCGCCCCGATCTTGTCGTGAAGCCCCGATCTTGTCGTGAAGCCCATCCGCCCGCCGGGGTGTGCCGAATCAATGGCGATTCCCATACCGGACACCAACTCGGTGATCCTCCCGCAGGGAAGGGAGCTCCCTCATGACATCGACCACCGCCTGGACCCGCCGAACGTTCCTCGGCGCGCTCGCCGCCACACCCGTGGCGGGGGCGCTCCCGACCGGAGCCTGGGCCTCGACGGGCGCCGCCACGTCGCGCGACGTGACGATCGGGTTCGTCCTCGATCGGGGTCGGGTCAAGCGGATCGACCTGCCGGGCAATGGCGATCAGGCCGTACTCTCGAGGGTCACCAACCGGGGGCGCATCGTCGGCAAGGCCCCCAGCCGCGACGGCGTGGGGTTCGACGGGCTCGTGGGTGACGTCCACAGGCTCCGCCGGTTCAGGTTCCCCGGTGCGAAAGGGACGTACGCGACCAAGGCCAACGATCGCGGGCAGATCGTCGGCGCCGCCAATCGCAGATCTCCCATGGTCGGCTTCCCGGGCACGTTCGGGTACCTGCTCGACGGCGGCCGGTTCACGCGTATCGCCGTCCCCGGCGCGGTGTACACGCAGGCGCTGGGACTGAACAACCGCGGCCAGGTCGTGGGCGAGTACCTCGACGATGACGGCAAATACCACGGGTTTCGCTGGGAGCGCGGCCGGTTCAGCCGCTTCTTCGACGGTCCCGATGGTTTGAGCGGGTCGTTGGCCGACATCAACGACCGCGGCGACATGGTCGGCGTCTACTTCGCCGAGGACGGCACCCTCGGCGGGTTCAGGCTTCGGCGCGGCAGGTACACCAAGTTCGGTGCGTTCGGCTTTCCCCTCACCTTCGCCACCGACATCAACGACCGGGGACAGATCGCCGGCTACGCAATCAGCGACCTCGACCTGACCGAGGCCCACGGCTTCGTACTGGCCGACGGGGTCGGCGGGCCGATCACCCAGATCGACGTCCTCGGCGTGCCGCGCACGGCCGTCTATGGCCTCGACGACCGCGGCCGGCTCATCGGCGTCTGTGACAACCCGAGGGCGACTCGGACCACGCCGGGATCCACCCGGGTGGCGCAGTCGCCGCTGCTCGACGCGCTGCCCCTCGGCCTCAGCGCGAGAAGGGACGCCTGATGAGTGCTCCAACGAGCCGACTCCCCCAAGTCCTCACCGCCGCCACCGCCACGGTCGCATGCGCGGCCCTCGCCACGATTCCGGCGTCTGCCGGCTCGTCGCCAACGGTCGCCGGAGCTTCCATCGCGCGCGGAATCGACGACCGCGGCCGCATCGTCGGCCTCGACGGCAACCCCGATGCGGCACCGGCTGCGCAGCGCGCCGCCCCGGTGGTTCGCTGGCGTTGCCGCTCGGCCTCCACGCGTTCGGGTAGCCCATGAGCGCCTGCGGGACGACGCTTTCGCCCCGATCTGCCTATCCTGAAACGACGTGGAGGAGGGATCGCCATGGGTCGAAGGTCGCGTCGGGCCATGACCGTCTGGCTCACCGCCGTGGCGTTGACCAGCTTGGCCGTCGCCGCTGTCCCGCTGGCTGCCGGCAGCGAAGACTCAGCCACGCGAAGGGCTGGCTACGCGGCATTGGGTGACTCGGTGGCGGCCGGTTTCGGGCTGCGGCCGGGCTCGCAGACCACCAAGCAGGACCGGCTCTGCAAACGCTCCTCGAGGGCATACCCGTTTCGCGTCGCCGGTCGGCTCGACGCACGGCTGCGCAGCTTCGTAGCCTGCAGCGGCGCCACGTTCGACGATGGCCTCTACGGCCAGCAAGACGTCGGCGATGTCGAGATGCCGGAGCAGATCGAGCGAGTGTTCTCTCGACGTACGCCTCGGCTCATGAGCATCACGATCGGCGCCAACGACATGCGCTGGAGCTACTTCGTCGCCAAGTGCTACGTGAGCCGCTGCGGGACTGACACGGACAAGGACCTGTTCTGGTTGCTCAAGCAGGACCTCCGCTACGAGCAGTGGCGGATGCGAACCGAGGTGGAGTTCCGCGCCTGGCAGAACGACACCCGCAAGCCGCGGTCGGCGCTGACCGGCTACTACGATCCGTTCGGGCCCAAGCGTTGCCGGGCGAGCCACGGTGTCTCGAAGGCGGAGAAGCATTGGGTCCAGTCCAAGGTTCACGCCATCAACGATGAGCTGCGCCATGCCGCCGGCGAGGAGAGTTGGCTGCGCTACGCGGGGGTCAACCGGGCCTTCAAAGGTCACCGCCTGTGCAGCGGAAAGTCCTGGATCAGGGGTCCCCGGACCAAGGGCATGCTCCATCCGACCAGGCTGGGACAACGCGCGTACGCTCGGGCGGTCGCCCGAGACCTTCACTGACCGACACCCGACGGAGTTGCCGGCGGGATCTTCCGGCAGATGACGGATGCCGGCCGTCGACGCCGCAGATAGCTTCGAGGCTGTCGTCACGGCTCAGCCTCCGGTGGCTGCCCGTGTCCGTTCTCCTCCTGGGGCCGAGGGGTCGACTCACGAGAGGTGAAGAACCGATGACACGAAGGCTTGCCGCGCTCGCGTGCGCCTCATTGATGGCCGGTCTCGCGGCCGCGATGCCCCCGATGGGCGCGATGGCGGGGTTGTCGGAGCCACCGCCGCCGATCGAGTCGTACGAGGGAGATCCTGGCCAGCTAGGCGATCCAGCGAGCTGGCGTACACCGGAGTTCCTGCGCGACAACGGCTTGGTTTCGATCGGAGCGGAGTTCGCCTACGCCGCCGGGTACTCCGGCACCGGGGCGAACATCGGCATGGTCGACTCGGGCTTCTTCGCCGGACACATGCGCGAGCACGGCAGTCTCGACACCAACTACGAGATCGGGGACCGCTACTTCTCAGTGGTGGCTCAAGGCGGCCAGACCGGCCCGACGCCAGGGTTCTATGACCCGGCATTCAACGACAGCCACGGCACGCACGTCAGCGGGACCATCGCGGCCAGCCGTGAAGGGGTCGGCGAATCCCAGCCTGACGGGCCTGTGGCCAACATGCACGGTGTCGCGTTCAACGCCAACCTCTACGGCGGCAACACCCACAAGACGGACGGCGTCTACTACGGTCTCGTGCCACCCGACGCGACTCCGGCGCAGACGCCGGACAACGGCTACCTCGCCAACGTCTACCGGGCCGTGAACAGGGCAGACACGGCGAATGGCAAGCCGATCAGGATCATCACCACCAGCTGGGGCAGCGCGCCGCCCACGGAGAACTACGACACGTACGACCCACCACCTGGCGGTCCGGCAACCTTCGGTTTGAACGCGGCGTGGCGATACCTCTCGACTCCGGACGGCGTCGCCGACGCGAACGGCAACACCGTGCACTGGCTCAACGGCGCCATCAGCGTCGCGCGTACCGGCACGATCCTGCAGTTCACCGCCGGTAACGCTGGAGTCAGGAACCCGACCGCACGCGGCGCCGCACCGTACTTCCTGCCCGATCTGGAGGGCCAGTGGTACACGACATCGGGGATCAACCCCAACATCGGGCGGACCTTCAACGCGGACGGGTCGGTGCTGGTCCCCGGGACGCAGGAGTTCAACCAGTGCGGTCTCGCGAAATGGTCCTGCATCACGGCGCCGAGCCGCCAGATCAACAGCACGTGGGTGGAGCTCGTCGACGGTGTGCCGCAGGCGCGCTACCGGAGCGCCTCGGGAACCTCGATGGCCGGCCCGCACTCGGCGGCCGCACTGGCGCTGATCATGCAGCGGTTCCCGTACATGACCAACGAGCAGGCGCTCTACACGATGCTCAGCACCGGTCGGCAGAACGCCACGATCAACGACGCGTCGGGCATCGCAGTCCCGAACCCCACTGCAGGCCAGATCGTGCAGGTTCCCGACAGCCGTAACGGCTGGGGCACCGTCAGTCTCCGCGAAGCCATGCGGGGTCCGGGACAGCTCCTGGGGCCGACCGACGTCAACACGAAGGGATACAGCGACGTCTGGTCGAACGACATCTCCGACGTCGCGATCCGGGCCCGCGAGCAGGAGGACGCTGCCGAAGCGGCCGCCTGGGAGCAGACCAAGATCGACAAGGGCTGGACCAATGGCCTACCGGCTGACGCGAGCGAAATCGACAAGTCGGACTTCGCCATCGGTACCCGTCGCGAGCAGGCCCGCGAGCACCGGGCGTACGAAGGCAGCCTGACCAAGCGAGGAGATGGCACCCTGTTCCTCACCGGCGCCAACTCCTGGCACGGGACGAGCACCGTCCGCGACGGCAAGCTCTCCATCGTCGGCTCGCACGCGACCTCGATCGACGTGCGAGGCGGCACCCTAAGCGGCAGCGGCGCGGTGGGAGGCGGCGTCAATGTCGCCGACGGCGTCCTGCGGCCCGGTCTCACGTCTGAGGAAGCCACTCTGATCACCGAGGTGCCCGTCACTCCCGGCAATGTCCTGGAAGTCGGTGACGATGTCCGCATCGGCAAGAACGGTCGCTTCGCCGTCACCATCTCCGGCGACCAGGACTACACCAGCGTGGTGGCTGGCGATGATCTGGTGTTGGACGGTGGCCTGGCCGTGGATGTGCACGGCGACCTGACCCAAGGGACCGTGTTGACCATCATGGACGGAGGAGACGTCGACGGCGGGTTCCAGGGGCTTCGCGAAGGGGATCTCCTGCGGGCTGACGGCCACACGTTCCGGGTGTCCTACGAGAACGACGAGGTGACGTTGACCGTCGTACGCCGCTAGCCTCTCACGTGCTGCGCGCACGCCGAGAGGAGAACGAGCTGTGAGCTATCTCGAGGAGGCACTGCAGCAAGAAGCCGACGTGTTGCGCGAGTCGCTCGCCCTCGACGTGGAGGCCGCGGTCGACGTGCTGCGTCGGGTCGAGCGAGTCCATCTCGTCGGCACAGGTAGCAGCCAACACGCGGCCGAGCTCGGAGCGTGCACCCTGCGTCGCTGCGGACTCGATGCCAGCTGGTGGTCTTCGGCCACGGCAGCTCGCGCCGCGCAGTGGCGGGACCACGCGGTGATCGTGATCTCGCACACCGGAGAGACCGCCTTCGCGCGAACCGTGCGTGATCAGGTGCTGCGCGCAGAGGCGCCACACCTGATCACGCTGACCGGAGCCACTGCCGACTGGCGGGAGGCTCTGCGGGTAGCCCCCCGGGAGCAAGCCGAGACCTACACGTTCAGCTATGCCGCCGTCCTGTTGGTGCTCGCCAAGATCGCCGGTCGAGTGGGCGCCCCCGAGTTCGGCGACGACGCGCTGGCCCGGTCGGTCGATGCGGTCGCGGAAGCGGTCTCGGCACCTCTGCCCGACGTGTCCGGCCGGGGCATGGTCGTGTTGGCGGGCGCCGGCCCCGGTGCGATCACGGCACGCGAGGGAGCCCTCAAGCTCCGGGAGGCGGCCCGGGTACACGCCGTCGGCTACGAGGCGGAGTATCTGCTGCACGGCAGCGCCGTACCCCTCGGAGCCGGCGACGAGCTGATCCTGCTGCAACCGGCGGCCGACGACGACGGGTTGGTCGGCGCCATCGGCGAGGCAGCCGCGGCCGAGGGTGTCACCGTGCAGGACGTGTCGATCGACGCCGAGCTCGATCCCGTGCTCGCCCAACTCCCCCTGACCGCGCGGCTCCAGGCCCTGGCGTTGAAGCTCGCCGAGACACGAGGACACAACCCCGACGTCGTGATCACCGGCGCGTGGGGGGACGAGCAGCTCTGGTCCCTCGGCGGACCGGGCACAGCCGAGTCCGGACAGTCTGCCTGACCGGTCTAGGGGGTACCCCGGTCGGTCAGCAACGCATCGTCGCTCGCCGCTACCTGCCTTAGGGCGCCGCCTCCGACACGAACCAGCCTTCGGAGCCGAGGCCAAGATCCCGTTCAGAGCGGGCCGTTCGGCCCGGGCCGTACATCGCCATTGCTTCCTAGGTTGACCGCATGCGGATGTCGTCCTGAGCCAGGAGGCCGGTCATGCAGGTTGCTGGAAGCTCGGCGCGATCGCTGCTGTCCCGCTTGACGTCGCTCGCCGCGATTATGGCGATCGGCCTGACGCTGGCAGCGACGAATGGCACCGCTCACCCGAGTGGCAGGTCGCTCCAAGGCAGCGTTGAGAGCGGCGAGAACGGACTGGCCGGCTACTCGGTCTCGGTCTACGCGGCTTTCAGCGACGGCCAGCCTCGTTGGGTACGCCTGGGCACCGACACGACCGATGGAGACGGCAACTTCGAGATAACGTATTCGCTGCCTGACGGTCTGGCGGAGCGCGAGCCGCTGCTGTTCGTCGAAGCGACGCGCGGCCGCGCCATGCTCGCCAGCGCGATCGGTCAAGGGCCCAGCGGGGTTCCGGGTCATGTCGTCGTCAACGAGCGCACAACGGTCGCGACCGGCAACGCCTTCGCGCAGTTCGTCATCGGTCGCAAGATCGCCGGCAACCGGTACGGGATGAGCAACGCAGTCCACATGGCGGCAAATCTCGCCGACCCACGGACGGGAGCGGTCGGCTCCGTACTCGCCTCGACGCCGAACGGGAGGAAGACCTCGACACTTGCGACCTTCAACTCGCTGACGAACGCGGTGGCGAGCTGCGTCGCCGACGGCAACAACTGCACGAGGCTGTTCGCAGCGACGAAGCCGCCCGGGGGGCCGCCGCCGCGCACCGTACTTCAGGCGGTCGCGAACATCGTCAAGTACCCGTCGTATCCGCCTAGCCGCCGAGGATCGGGCGATCCGGTGTTCCGGCTGTCGAAGCTCACGCCCGTCTACCACCCCGCCTTGAGGCAGGAGCCGACGAACTGGCTGTTGTTCCTCAAGTTCACCGGCGGCGCCTACAGCGCCCAGAACCGCCACAACCTGATGAACGGGCCAGGCAACTTCGCCATCGACAAGTTGGGGTTCGTGTGGGTGAACGACAACGCCGTCCCTCAGCGGCCGGGCAACGTCGCCTGTGCGGGTCGGCGGCTGCTGAAGTTCTATCCGTGGGGTGAGCCCTTCCCCGGCACGCCCTACTTCGGCGGCGGTCTCAGCGGCGCGGGGTACGGCATCACGCTCGACCCAAGCGGAAGGGTCTGGGTCGGCAACTTCGGGTTCCAGGATCCACCGTGCGCACTCCGTCCGATCGCCGCTCGGCACGACAGCGTCTCCGTCTTCAAACCCAGCGGTAGCCCGATCACCGGCATCGGCGGATATACGAACGGCGACATCTCGTGGCCGCAGGGAACGGTGTCGGACCGCCAGGGAAACATCTGGCTCGCCAACTGCGGCAACGACTCGGTCACCAAGATCCCAGCTGGTGAGCCCGATCGGGCGTTCAACATCCCGCTGGGACCGACGCCAGCCGAGCGACGCCCGCAGATCAAACCATTCGGCGCCGCCGTCGACCTCGACGGCAATCTCTGGACCGCCAACAACCGCAGCAGCACCGTCTCGGTCATCTCCCCCGAGGGCAAACTGATCGACACGCTGTCGGGCACATACCGAGGCAGGACGGTTCTGAGCCATCCCGTCGGAAACGCCGCCGACATCCAGGGGAACATCTGGGTGGCCAACTCGGACTGGCTCGACTCGCCCTGCCCGACCCGAACTCAGATCGGCACCGCAGAGAACCCGTCGATCACGATGTTCCGGACGGACACGCACAGGCCCTATCCCGGCTCGCCCTTCACCGGCGGTGGCCTCAAGCTTCCGTGGGGAATCGCGGTCGACGGAAACGACACCATCTGGGTGTTCAACTTCGGCGCTGCCCCCGTGGGCACCTCCACCAATGCTCCGACGGCGATCAGCCGGTTCTGCGGCGTCGCGACTCAAAACTGCCCGAATGGCATGCGGGTCGGCGATCCGATCTCGCCGTCCACCGGCTATACGAGCAACGCCCTGGAACGAATCACCGGCGGCCAGATCGACCCGTCGGGAAACATCTGGCTGACCAACAACTGGAAGCGGGACGCCAATCCGTTCGTGAACCCGTTCGGGAATGCGATCGTGGTCGCCGTTGGTGCCGCTGGACCACTGAAGACGCCGCTCATCGGACCACCAGTGCCCTTCGCACCGGCTTCAGCCGACTCTCGACCCCTTCACGGGGCGCCGAGAGGGCGGTAGCTCTCGAGCAGGTCGGCCAGCTCTTCGGGGCGGCTGAGGGCGACGCAGTGTCCGCTGGCGATCTCGTCGGGCTCGATGCCGAGGCGTTCTGCGACCAGGCGATGGAAGAAATCCGGCGGGAAAAACCGATCCTCGCTGCACAGCACGAACTTCGTCGGTACGTCCGGCCAGGCAGCCAGCGGCCACGGGGCGACCATCGAGGCCTGCGACGGGTGGGCCCGCTCCTTGCTCATCGCTTCCTCGGCCAGCTCACGCGGTACGTCCTGGTAGAAGCTGACGTACGGGTCCGGGTTCCCGGTCAGGCCGCCATCCCGCGCGGACTGTGCCTGCACCGCACTGGTGTATCCGGTGTTGGACCACCAGTCGTCCGGCGGCTCGCCCGGGGCCGGGATCATGCCGGCGACCAGGACCAAGACATCGGCAGCGAGCCGATCGGCGACCAGCGGGGCGGTGAACGCTCCGTACGACTGGCCCACGACGACAAGGTCCTTCCGGCTGCCTACCGCCTCGACCACCGCGTCGGCGTAGTCGTCGAGAGTGGCCGACTCGTCGTCAGCCGGAAGGTCGGGGGCGACCACGTCGTGGCCTCGGTCACGGAGCTTCGCGGCTACCAGGTGCCAGTACCAGCCGACGTCTCCGGCGCCATGGATCAACACGAACGTACTCATGCCGCCCTACCTTTCAGTCGGGGCTCGGGTGTGGTAGATCCGAGCTCGGTGCTGGCAGGGCGGGTATGGCTTTCATGCTGGCTGTCACTTGATGACTCGGGGTGCTTGGCCGCCTGCTCTGCCGCTTCTTCCCGA
>DASQKI010000091.1:0-13454 GCA_035630615.1 Nocardioidaceae bacterium | reverse complement strand
CCCGGAAAGACGAGGTCGAACGACTCGCCCGACGCGCGGATCTTCGCCAGCATCTCGTCGTAGTTGTTGTAGGGCGTCACCTGTACCTCGACGTCGTACTGCTCGCCGAAGTCCTTCATGACCCCGGGCGCCATGTAGTCGTTGTAGTTGAGGATCTTGAAGGTGCCGCCCGTCTCGGGGTCGAGTCCGTCGTCGATGGGTGGGTTGCTGTCATTGAGCGGCAACGTCACCGGATCGTCTGGTCGGGCCAGCGGATAGGGCGCGCTGCCCTGCGCCGCAGTGGTGTCGTCGTTACAGCCTGCGAGAATCGGTGCTGCGCCGATCCCGACTCCGAGCCAGAGTCCTCCGCGCAGCAGGCCTCGGCGAGACAGCTGCGGTCGAGGTGGTGGCCTATGGCGCCAGGTCGGGTCTTTCGGGTCGAAGCTCATGCCAACCCCTTCACGGTCGAGCCAAGACGTCGTGCCGGCCTCCGGAGAGGTCGCTTAACTGACTGTTCAGCCAAGCGTTGACTCATTGTTGCTCTCGAAGCCGTACGTGTCGAGCCTTGACGACGCCGTTTCCGGATCGTCACCGGTTGCCGTCACGACTCGACCGGTTTGCCAGGCAGGGAACAGAATGCCGCGCCTGACACGATAGGTGTCAAGTGCTTCTCAATTGCCGAAGTGTCGAGAGAGCCGTGCTGGAGGTGCGAGCCCCGGTCGCCTAGACTGAACGGCCAGTCAATACTTCGGCCCGAGGGAGATCGTGATGACCGCGACGAACACCGACCGGGTCGCAGACGCGACGCTCGACTCCCTGATCGCCGAGGAGACCGAGACCTTCCTCGCCCGACAGCCTCGGAGCCGACAGCTCATCGAGCGGGCGTCGCGGTCGCTGGCCGGCGGCGCGACATCCAACTGGCAGATCGCCGAGCCGCAGGCAGTCTGGCTGAGTCACGGCCTCGGCTCGAAGGTCTTCGACGTCGACGGCAACGAATACAGCGACTTCCACGGCGGCTACGGCGCTTGCCTGGCCGGCCATGCGCACCCCGCAATCGTCGCCGCGGTGCGTGACCGAGTCGGCCGCGGCACCCACTTCGCGCAGCCGACCGAGGACGCCATCGTCGTCGCCGAGCACTTGACCGAGCGGTTCGGCCTCCCTTTGTGGCGCTATGCCAACTCTGGCACCGAGGCGACGATGGACGCGGTGCACCTGATGCGGGCTGCCACCGGCCGGGACCGGATCATCAAGGGCGAAGGGTGCTATCACGGGCATCACGACTCCGTGCAGGTGTCGGTGCTCCCCGAGCCGGACGAGGACATCGGCCCGGCCACTGCACCGACCGGCGTCGCCGGCAACACCGGCATTCCGCAGGCGTTCATCGACCTGGTGTCGGTCGTGCCGTTCAACGACGTCGAGGCGGTCGAGCGGGCCCTCGTCGCCCACCCGGGCGAGATCGCCGGGATGATCGTCGAGCCGATCATGATGAATGCTGGCATCATCCTCCCCGAACCCGGCTACCTGGCCGACCTCCGCGAGGTTTTGCACCGCCACGGCGCGTTGCTCACCTTCGACGAGGTCAAGACCGGATTTACGACCGGCCCGGGCGGCGTGACCCAGCTGTCCGGCGTCGTACCCGACGTGATCTGCCTCGCCAAGTCGCTCGGCGGCGGGCTGTCGACGGCGGCGATCGGCGGCACGGATCCGCTGATGTCGATGATCGCGGACGGCCGCTACGAGCAGGTGGGCACGTTCAACGGCAATCCCCTCGTCATGGCGGCAGCGCGGGCGACGCTCACGGAAGTCCTGACTCCCGACGCCTATCGGCATCTGGACCGGCTGCGCGACCGGCTGGGCTCCGAGCTCCAGAGCGCGATCGACGCGTCGGCGCTGCCCTGGCAGGTCGTGCTCGCGGGCGCCAAGGGCTGCGTTTCGTTCTATCCGGAGACGATCCGCAACTTCCGCGACTTCCTCAACCTCGACGGCCGCTACGGACATGCGCACTGGTTGGTTCAGCACAACGGCGGGGCGTTCCTACCACCGTGGGGCAAGGTCGAGCAGTGGCTGGTGTCGGTCCAGCACGACGACGCCGACATCGATCGCTTCGTCGCCAACTTCGAGCGATTCACCCAGCGCGTGGCCGTCAGCGACCCGCGCGACGGCGGCGGTATTTCCAGGTGAAGCCGAGCGACGTCGAGGCGAACCGCATCGCCACCCGGTAGGCCCGCTGGCCGTCGACGACCGGGTCATCTAGCGCCGTCTGGATCGAGAGCCCGTCCATCAGCGCCGCGAACGCGATCGCAAACTCCTCGGCGTCGACCGTGTCGATCTCGCCGGCATCCATTCCCTCGCGGACGACGCGGGCGATCATCGCGCGCCAGCGCTGGTCGAGCTCGACCCGGTCCTTCTTGACCTCGGGGTGGCGGAAGGCCTGCGCCCAGAGGTCGAACCACAGCCCCCACGTGCCGGGCGTCTCCTCCTCCTCGTCGTCGGGGAGGCACGTCCACGCCACGAGAGTCTCGAGGCGCTTGACGATCGCCGATGTCGACGCCAGCATCTCGTCGGCCGCTTTGTAGAACGACTGCTCGGAGTAGCGAAGTGCTTCGGTGAGCAGCTTGTCTTTGGTGCCGAAGTAGTAGACGACGAGCGGTGGGCTCGCTCCGACCCGCTCCGCGACGTCGGCGATCCGGGTGTCGCCGAAACCTCGCTCGGCAATCAGCGCGGCAGCCGCAGCCAGCATCTGGTCGCGTCGTTCGTCGGCGACGACCGCCGCGGACGCCTTCTCGGCCATGGACTCTCCCGGGGCAGACTTTCTTGTCGTGCAGGGTACCAAGCCCATAGACTGAACAGTCAGTCAGGATGCCTCGTCGCAAAGCAGGTGCACCGTGGCCACTGGCGGGGACCCCGCCGTCTCCGGTGCTCGCCTCGCGGCGATGCTCGAGGCGCGCACGATCGCGGTCGTGGGGGCGAGCGAGCGTCCGGAGTCGTTCGGGCTCAACCTCACGACCGAAGTGCTGCGAAGCCCCTCAGCGCCGACGGTTCATCTGGTGCATCCGCGCCGACGCGAGGTCTTGGGCCACCACTGTCTGCCGTCGTTGGCCGACGTACCCGAGCCGGTCGACCTCGTGCTGCTCGGCGTACCCGACGCCGCCGTCCCCGAGCAACTGGCCATCGCGTCCTCCCGTGGCGACGCCGGGGCCGTGGTGTTCGGAACCGCTGCCGGACAGGCCACCGAAGTCGCCGCCGCGGCCGGCGACCTGGCGCTCTGCGGGGCCGGGTGCATGGGGTTCGTCAACCTGGCCCGCGGCGTACGCGCGATCGGCTATGTCGAGCGTTATCCGCTGCCAGCCGGACCGATCGCGATGGTGACCCATTCGGGTTCGGTCTTTTCGGCGATGCTTCGCACGCATCGGCGACTGGAGTTTTCCCTGGCGGTCTCGTCGGGTCAGGAGCTCGTCACGACCACAGCCGACTATCTGGACTATGCGCTGGCCTTGGACGAGACGCGAGTGATAGCCCTCGTCCTCGAGACCTTGCGCGAGGTGCCTCGTCTGCGCGACAGCCTGATGGCGGCGGCCGATCGCGACATCCCGGTCGTCGCCCTGACCGTCGGAGGCTCGCCGACCGGTCGCGCACTCGTGGACGCGCATTCGGGCGCGATCGCCGGAGACGACGCGGCGTGGGAGGCCCTGTTCGCCGCGTACGGGGTACATCGGGTGGACGACCTCGACGAGTTGGCTGACAGTCTCGAGGCCTTCGCCATCGGTCGCCGCGTACGCCGCGACGGCACACCGCTGGGGGTGGCCACGCTGCACGACTCGGGTGCCGAGCGCGCCCTTGTCGCGGACGTCGCCGACCGTCTCGGGGTGCCGTTCGCACCGCTCACGGCGAAGACCCGGGCCGCGTTGACGGGATGGCTCGGCCCGGGACTGTCGGCGACGAACCCGCTGGACGTCTGGAGCACGGTCGGTGACACGCAGGCGCTGGTCGCCAACTGCCTCGACGCGTTGGCCGCCGACGACGGCGTGGGCGTCGTCGCGGTGGCGATCGACCTCGTGCCCGAATACGACGGCGACGACTCCTATCCGCTTGCGATCGCGTCGATGCCGGACCGTACCGACAAGCCGGTCGTCGTCTTGACCAACCTCTCGTCGGCCGTCGACCAGGACGCCGCCGGCCAGCTGCGTGACCTCGGTGTGCCGGTCTTCGAAGGCACCCGGTCGGGTCTCCGGGCGATCGGGCACCTGCTGGCGCATGCCGAATCGCGTCGTCGACCACTCCAGCAGCCGGCTGACGAGGAGCGTCGCGCACGCTGGATGCGCCGCCTCGCCTCCGATCAGGCCGACCTCGATCCGATCGAGCTGGGCGCCGACTACGGCATCTCGGTCGCGACGGCGCACGGAGCCGCATCGGCCGACGACGCGGTCGCAGCCGCGGACGGGCTCGGCTATCCGGTCGCGCTCAAGACCGCGACCGACGGTATCCGGCACAAGGTCGACGTCGACGGCGTACGGCTCGGGCTCACCGATGCCGACGCGGTGCGCGCGGCGTACGCGGAAATCGCCGACCGACTCGGTCCCGACGTTGTCGTACAGCGGCACATTGAGTCAGGTGTCGAGCTGGCGCTGGGCATCGTCAGGGATCCGCTCCTCGGCCCCCTCGTGGTCGTCGCCGCCGGAGGAACGTTGGTCGAGCTACTCGATCAGCGAGCGGTTGCCCTGCCGCCGGTCGATGCCCAGACGGCGTCCGAGATGCTCGCGAGGCTCCTCGTGTTTCGGCTGCTCAGCGGCTATCGAGGACGGCCGCGCGGCGACCTCGCGGCGGCCGCCCACGCGGTGGCGGCGATGTCGCAGCTCGCGATGGAGCTCGGCGAGCTACTCGAGGCCGTCGACCTCAACCCGCTGATCGTGTCGCCGTCGGGTGCGATCGCCGTGGATGCCTTGATCGTCCCTTTCCGCCCCGACGTGCCAGAACCTCAAGGAGTAACCGACGGGTGAGGTTCTGGCACATCGGCGGGGAAGGGAAGTGCGATCGGGTCGGCCGCGAGCCGACTGCGGCCGTGCTCGTCGAATCGGTCGAGACCGAGATCGGTCACGTCGACGACATCGGTCTGGCCGGTTAGAGCGAGGTCTGCCGCCGCTCGGGCAACTGCCGGGCCCCACATCATGCCGTGGCCGCCGGCCGCAGCGACGACGGTGCCGCACACCGGCCCGTCTCCGTCGATGGCCGGGCCCAAGATCGGGAGGTGGTCGGGCGTGAAGTCGATGGTGGCCGCCCAGAGCTTCCGGAGCCTGAGTCCGTCGGTCGCGGGGAGCAGGCGGGAGATCCGCCGGCTCATCGTGTCGTAGTAGACCCAGTCGAAGTCGACGTGATCGCCCGGCGCTTCGTCCGGGTTGCTCATGCCCCAGAGCACGCCGCCTTCGTCCGGCCGCCAATAGATTCCGGATGCGACGTCGAAGATCATCGGCAGCCGGTCGGCCGCGAGGTCGGGATGCGGTTGGGTGACGACGACCTGATGTCTGGCTCCGCCCGACGGGATCCGGACGCCCGCGGCCTGCCCGACTGCCGCCAGGGTCGGACCTCCGGTGAGCACGACGCGCTCCGTCGCGATGTCACCGGCAGTCGTGCGTACTCCGACGACGCGGTCGCCCCGCCGGATCAGGCCGACGAACGACGTCCGCTCGGCCACGGAGACGTTCGATCGGACCAGCGCCGCCGTGTAGGCGAGAACGTTGCGCGGCGGGTCTATGTAGCCGTCGCCCGGCGCGTACGAGCCGCCCATCGTCTGGCCGCGTGCCATCGCGGGGTTGAGGTCGTCGAACTCGTCGGGGTCGACCCACCGTACGTCGAGGCCGAGCCCTTGCTGCATGGCGATCCGGTCCTTGGCCTGCTCGACCTCGGCATCGTCGAAACAGGGCATGAAGTAGCCCTGCGGGACGAAGCCGGAGTCAATGCCGAGCAGTTCGGGTTGGTTCGCGTAGAAGGCCCGGCTGTAGAGACCGAGCCGGATCGCCGTCTCCGTGCCACCCTGGGCTCGCACCATGCCAGCGGCGCGCGAACTGGCACCCGAGCCAAGGGTGCGAGCCTCGATGAGGGCGACTCGCGCCAGTCCAGACTGGCGCAATGACCAGGCGCACCAAGCGCCGATGGTCCCACCGCCGACAACGACCGCGTCGGCCGTGCGCGGGAGCATCGCGCTGCTGGCCACAGCACATCAGCGTCACATAGACTGAACAGTCAGTCAATACACGAGTGCTGGAGGCCCGATGTACGGCCTGTCCGCCGCTGACCTGGAGATCCAGGGCCGCGCCCACGCCTTCGCCGATGAGCTCATCCCCTTCGAGGTCGAGGCCGAGGCAAACGACGGGGGGCTGCCCGACGCCGTCGAGAAGGCACATCACGAGCGGGCTCTCGAGCTCGGCCTCTATGCGACCAATTTACCCCGGTCGGTCGGCGGTCAGGGCTGCACGATCCTGCAGCAGGTGTTGGTTCAGGAGCAGGCCGGTCGGGTGACCAACGCCCTCGGCTGGTGCATGGATACGCCGCCGAGTTGGTGGCCCGAGGTCGCCAACGATGTCCAACGCGAGCGGTGGCTGCTTCCGACCGTGCGGGGCGAGATGTCCGAGTGCTATGCGATCACCGAGGAGGACGCGGGATCCGACGTCACCGAGATTCGGGCGACGGCCCGACGCGACGGCGACACCTACGTACTCGACGGGGTGAAGTGGCACGTGACGTCGTTCGGCTCCGCGGCGTACGTCTTCTTCCAGGCGGTGCTGACGACCGGGGACTACGCCGGGCAGCAGGCGCTGTTCGTGGTCGATGTCGACGCGCCGGGAGTACGCGTCGTCCGGACGCCCGAATACAGCCACACCATCGCGCATACGCATCCGATCGTCGCCTTCGAGGGCGTACGCGTGCCGGCCGATCAGCTCGTGGGCACCGAGGCCGACGGTATGTCGTTCGTCTACGAGTGGTTTCGCTTCGAGCGGCTCATGGTCGCGGCCCGCTGTCTGGGTGCCGCCCAGCGGTTGGTCGACGAGTCGACGGCGTTCGCGAAGCAGCGGGTCGTCGGCGGTGTGCCGTTGAGCGAGCGGCAACTCGTCCAGGCCATGCTCGCCGACAGCCTGACCGAGCTCTTCGCCGCCCGATCGATGACCTACGAGACCGCACGCTCGGTCGACGAAGGGGTCGACGTCAAGGTGCTCCACGCGCGGTCGTCGATGGTCAAGCTCTACGCCTCGGAGCTCGCCGGCCGAGTCGCCGATCGAGCCGTCCAGATCTTCGGCGGACGCGGCTACATGCGCGACAACGTCGCCGAGCGGCTGTGGCGGGAGGTCCGCGTCGAGCGCATCTGGGAGGGCGCCAGCGAGATCCAGCGCCTGATCATCGCCGACCAGCTCGCCAAGCGCGGTGCATCGGCGCTGGTGTAACGACGCGTCCGGTCAGTCGTGGCGGGGCACCCGACGGCGGTAGTACGCCCAGGTGAGGACGAGCAGCAGGGGACCCCAGAGGTTCAACGGCGCGTAGCAGGCGAGCATCAGGGCCGCCCAGGCGTCGTTGCTGAACGTGATGCCGATGCCGTCGAAGGAGAAGAACACGTCGCGGAAGCCGTAGGTCCAGATCAACATCAGCGAAACGGATCCGAGCACTGCCGGTACGACCGCGGCCATCGGCGGCACCCGTCGTCCGCCGACCAGCGGAATCCAACGCGGCACGACCTCGCCCTACGCCCGAACCAGCCCGAATGCCGTCAGCGCCACCGCCTCGGCGACGATGCTGATGCCGACGATGTAGACCGCCTCCCATCCCTCGACGTGCATCGGTCGGCCGGTGTCTTCCAAGACGCCCATCGAGAAGCCGAGGGCAACGCCGACCCGCCACAATCCGGAGGGGCCGCAGCGGCCTGGTCGGCCACCGCGTCGAGTACGGCCGTGTAGGCGGTTGGGACCGTAACCGTGAGCGTGACGGTCCGATCGTCGGCCGGCAGGAAG
The DNA here is from genome assembly GCA_035630615.1 of Nocardioidaceae bacterium. Taxonomy (GTDB): domain Bacteria; phylum Actinomycetota; class Actinomycetes; order Propionibacteriales; family Nocardioidaceae; genus DATFRX01. Next base: position 5,481 of record DASQKI010000091.1, on the reverse strand, counting down.
TCGAACGTGAAGAACGAGCAGCAGTCGGACTCGCGCTCGGTGAGCTCTTGAGCGGTCGCGTGGGCCGCTCGATCGAGCCGCAGGTGCAGCGTCGTCGGATCGACGCGGCGGACATCGCGTACGGCGCTTGCGAAGAGCTCGCCGAACTCCGCGACCCGCAGCGGCTGTTCGGCGGTGGGCAGCGTGCAGGCGTCAGGCACCCAGTCGACGTCGGTTGGTTCAGCCATGCCACTCCTCGAGCCGCCACCTGCAGAAGTCGTTGATGACCAACAACGAGAAGTCGGCTCCGAATATGCCCGGTCGGTCCTGGCGCGTTCACCCGGTGTGGGTGATGCCGACCAAGCGGCGTCGTCGACAAGGTGAGAAGCGGTCCTTTGTCGAGACCGAACCGAGGAGTGCCCATGACCGACGCCCAGAACGCGACGGAGCAGGACACGATGCTGTTCGGCAATCGCTTCCTCACCCAGGAAGTGCCGTCTCAGACGTTCCCGGAATCTGGAATGCCAGGCCAGGACGCCTTTCGGCTCGTGATCGATGACATTGCTCTCGAAGGCTTGCCGGTCCGCAACCTGGCGACGTTCGTGACGACGTGGATGGAACCTGAGGCACAACGGCTCATCGCTTTGAACCTTCAGCGCAACTTCATCGACCACGCGGAGTACCCGCGCACGGCCGAGATCGAGCAGCGCTGCATCCGGATGCTCGCCGACCTCTACCATGCGCCCGGCCCGACGACCGGCGCGCGCACCCAGGGCTCGTCCGAGGCGATCATGCTCGGCAGCCTGTCGCTCAAGTGGAACTGGCGCCGTCGACGCGAAGCGGCCGGCGAGTCGACCGCGAGCCCCAACCTGGTGTTCGGCGGCGACGTCCATGTCGTCTGGGAGAAGTTCTGCCGCTACTTCGACGTCGAGCCGAGGATCGTGCCGTTGCAGCCCGGCAAGTACACGATCGGGCCGGAGGACGTCGAGGCGTACCTCGACGAGAACACGATCGGCGTCGCAGCCGTGCTGGGCACCACGTTCACCGGGCACAAGGATGACATCGTCGGCATCAACGATCTGTTGGGACGGGTCAAGCAGGATCGCGGACTCGACATTCCGCTCCATGTCGACGCGGCGAGCGGCGGATTCGTCTGGCCGTTCCTCTACCCCGACTCGCCGTGGGACTTTCGGCTCGATCAGGTCCGCTCGATCAACGTCTCCGGGCACAAGTTCGGCTTGGTCTATCCGGGGATCGGCTGGCTGATCTTCCGAGAGGAGTCCGACCTCGCCGACGAGTTGGTCTTCGAGGAGAACTACCTCGGCAAGACGGACAAGACGTTCACGCTGAACTTCTCGACCGGCTCGGCGATGGTGCTGGCGCAGTACTACAACCTCATACGCTACGGACGTGCGGGCTACGAGTACATCATGCGCAACATGCAGACGAACGCCGCCGCACTTGCCGAGAAGCTGTCCGCCATGGGCAACTTCGAGCTGATCGGGGAGGACACGGAGCAGTTGCCGCTGGTTGCATTCCGACTCACGGACGATTCGTCTTACAACGAGTTCGATATCGCGTGGCAGCTGTCGGCCGAGCGCGGCTGGATGGTTCCTGCGTATACGCTCCCGCCGAACGCCCAGGACGTGACGATCATGCGAGCCCTCGTCAAGGAGACGTTTAGCCGCGAGCACGTCGACACGCTCGCCCGCGACATCGAACAGGCCTGCCAAACCCTGGCAAAGAAGGGCGGAGCGCACGAGGCCGAGCGCCAGCAGATGATCATCGGCAGTGGCCACTGACAACCCGTGGTGGACAGCGGAGTCAGAAGCGACAACAGACGGCCGTCGCGTCGTCGTGAGCCTTACCGGCGAAGCGGCCGGCGGCCCGCTGGTCCTCACGACGCACGCGCTCGATGACGGCGGTCGGTCCCTCCTCGTGGAGGAGCCGCATCAGGTCGGTCCACCGGAGTCCGTGCCGTTCGACGAGTCGGGTCGCGCCATCGGTGAACAGGCCGGCGTGGTTGAGCCGCTCCCGAGCCATCGAGCCGGTCAGGGCTTCGTCCGCCGCTGCTGGATCGGTGCTGGCGACCCAGAAGCCTCCGACTGTGTTGCGTTGCTCGCGGACGATCTCGACGCTGTATCCGGGCAGGTGATCGACGCGATTGTCGTGGATGACTTCCGTCGACCCGTCGCGGCAGCCGAGCACGATCGGGGAGTCGGCCAGTACGAGGTAGTCCACGACGTCGTGTCGCTCGCGGAGAATCGCGAGCGTCGACGACGGACTGTCCGGGTTCGCGAGGTCGCATGTATGCGCGTGCTCCGACACGACAACCTCGATGGCACCTCGGAGCGTGTCCGCGAGGCTGTCGGGCCGGGTGAGTAGGAGCCGGGCCAGCTCCGATCCGAGTCGGCCGGTCAGCCAGGGCACGTCGTGGACGCAACCCGTGTCGACGCCCGGTGCCGGTGTCGCCCCATCGAGCACGATCGCGAAGTCTGGACCGGTCACGACGAGATCCTCGTTGCGTACGTTGCCTGGCGCCGGCTCACTCGCGTGGCAGATCAGCATGCTCGTATTCAAGCCGAGAAATGGCGCGCCGATTGGTCGAAGGGTGGGTTACGTTCGCTGGTGATGACTGAGGTCCGCGTCCGCACGGCCACGACGCTCGATGCGGCTGAACTGGTCGATTCGATGGCCGCGCTCTTCGCCGAGGACGCCGGTGAGCGCGACTCGACGATGAGTGTCGATTATCCGCGGCTGTTCGGAGTGGACGGGTTCACTGAATTAGTGGCGCTACCGGACAAGCTCGTCTTGGTAGCGGAAGCCGACGGGCAAGTGATCGGCCATCTCACCGGTCGCGTCGACGAACCATCGCCGATCCGGCTGGTCGCCGTCGCGACGTTGGCAAGCATGTACGTACGACCCGCTCATCGAGGTGAGGGCGTCGGTGCACGGCTTGTGGAGATGTTCCGGGGGTGGGCTCGAGAGCAAGGCGCCGACAGGTTGGCCGTCACCGCTTATGCAAGCAACGACGGTGCCGTCCGGTTCTACCGACGGCAGGGCTTCGAACCGATGTCAACGGTTCTCGAAGCGACTCTCTGAGCGCCTGTCCCGAGAGGTGGCGGTTTGCTCCGCGCTCCGGCGGGTACTCGCATCGCGGAGGTAATCGTGCGTATCAGAAATGTGCGGATCGGAATTGTGCTCGTCGTGATCTGGCTGCTCATCGGAGTGATCGCCGCCTGGCAGCGGGGTTATTTCGATGGCCGGAAGGACCCCGACTGTGAGCGTGCCAGCACCATTGCGGTGACGATCATCGCGGGGCCGCTCAACTACGTCGGGGCGAACCCCAAGGTCGACGAGTGCGATCTGCCTGAGCCGTCTCAGTAGACGCGCTCAACGCGGGCATCGGGCCTCGCGGCAGCCCTGGCACGCTGACTCGGGTGGAGACGATTGTTCCTTCCCTTGATCGGTTGACACGCATGTTCTGGCGGGTCAGGGGTCGGCCCGTCGACCTGTCCGGGTCAGAGCGGTGGCTGTCGGCGCCGATGCACGATGCCGAGACCATCGGCGACAGCTGGCTCGTTGCGGCGGCAGCTGCGCATGGCGGCACAGTCAGCGAAACCGTGTCCGGAGGCTTGTTGGCCGACATGTCCGACCTGGACGGCCCGGACTTCCGAGCTGACGACCTGCGACCGGAGATCCGGGACTTCTATGAGCACACCCTCTCGGTGGCGCATGGAGGTGTGGACCCAATGGAGTCCGGTCTTCCAGCCCGCGGGGGAGCTCGTCTCTAGACTGTTCGGCCGTCGGGTGCAGCAGTTGGCGCTGCCCACACGACCGCTGGCCGTGGCCCACGGGATGGACAGCCGGGTGGCGGTCATCCTCGGCCCAGCCGGAGATCAGCGCGCGGCCGCATGGTTGCGAACGCTGCGGTCGACCGGTGAGTACGTTTACAGCGGTTGCTACTCGAGCCGGCTGCTGCCCGGGGCACGGCAACCCAGCGTGCATGTGGCGTTCCCGCTGCAGTCGGGCAACGTCCAAGTCTTCCTTCGGCCAAGGACGGACCACGACGGCGCCCTCGTGTTGTCCTCGCCGCGAGGGTCCTTCGGCGACAACGGAGCGTACGTGGTGGTCGAGGACGGTGGAGGGTTTCACGCCGCACGCGCACCGATCCATGAGACGTTTCGGGTCTACGTCGACGGTGAGGGAGTGCTCCGCACCGATCACGTGCTCTGTCTGTGGTCAGCCACCGTCGTCCGACTCCACTACAAGCTGATGTCGACTCATGCCAGTCCCTGAACGAGGTACAGGGCCGCGATGCCGACGGCTAGGCAGCCAAGGAGCAGTTTGAGCGCTTGTTCGGGGAGGTGTGGTTGAAGGCGTGCCCCGAGATAGCCGCCGACGAGTCCTCCCAGGCCACAGGCGATCCCGATCGTCCAGTCGGGAGCGATCGAGCCCTCGGCGAACACTGCGAGTACGGCGTAGGTCAGAGCACCGACGATGGACGTGACGAACGTGGACGCAAGAGCAGCGGGAGCAACCGCTGCGACGGCCATGCCGGAGCCGACCAGGATCGGGCTCAGGATCGAGCCTCCACCGATGCCGTAGACGCCGCCGACGACACCAACGCCCAGCGCCAATGCGAAGAGTGCTCGGGATGACGGAGGTCGATCGGTCGGCTGGCGCCGAATCGTCCGCCAGATCAGCCAGACCCCGATGGCCAGCAGGACCAGCCCGGCCACGATCCGAAAGGATCGAGCCCCGGGAAGCACGAACACCCGAATGGCCGCACCGATCATGACGCCCGGGACGGTCCCGGCGAGTAGCTGACCCGTGAGTCGACCGGTCAGTTGACCACTTCGGCGGTACTTGATCAGCGCGCCCGGTCCGGCGATGACGTTGTAGAGCAGGTTCGTCGGCGTCACCGCCGGGTTCGGGACATGCAGCACGCTCAACTGGATCGGCAGCAAGAAGACGGCACCAGACACTCCGACCGGCGCAGTGATAGCCGCGATCCCAACGCCTGCGAGGAACCCCAACAGGACATCCGCGACCACAAGCGAGGACTCTACTGTCCCGCCATCGAAGCCTCGCCGGCTCGTCGTGGCACGTAGGTGGCACGCCCACCGCGTCATCGTGGAGTCGGCCCGCGCATTGATCAGTTTCCTGCGCCGAGCCGATCTAGACTCCCGAGACCGACTGACAGAAAGGCATGGCGCCATGCGGAAACTGATCTACGGCATGAACCTGACCCTGGACGGTTACATCGCCGCGCCCGGCGACGACCTCGGCTGGGGCGGGCCGAGCGACGAGCTGTTTCAGTGGTGGCTCGACCAGGAGTTGGCGATCGGGCTGTTGCTCTACGGGCGCAAGCTGTGGGAGGCGATGAGTTCCCACTGGCCGACCGGCGACCAGCAGCCCGACGCCACCCCGGCGCAGATCGAGTTCGCGCGGAACTGGCGGGACACGCCGAAGGTGGTGTTCTCCTCGACGATCGACAAG
>DASQKI010000090.1:0-19010 GCA_035630615.1 Nocardioidaceae bacterium | reverse complement strand
TGTAGCCGGCGGCCGTACTCCGGCACCCCGATCTACGACATCGACCACATCGACCGCCACACCGACGGCGGCCCCACCACCGCCGGCAACGGTCAAGGCCTCGGCGTCGGCGACCACCACACCCTCGACCTCCCCGACTGGCACGTCACCACCACCCACGCCGGCCACCAGGCGACCTGGACAACCCCCACCGGCCACACCCACACCTCAACACCCCCACCCATCCTCGGCCACGGCAACACCCCCCGACGCCGACCACCACGCCCACCACCACGAATCGAGATCTACACCCACCCCATCAACGCCCAATGCACCATCACCCACCACCGACCACAACGCCAATAGACAGACACCACGAGACGAGTTGTGGACATGCGAGGTAACCGACGCTTCGATCCCGGGGCTGTGGCCAGAAAGCCCGTGCCGATCCAGTCCCCTGGGTGTTGTCGTCGTTGCCTGCGCTAGTCGGCCTCGGTTCTCGAGTCGGACAGGTGCAGCTCGCCGTCTCGGAGCTCGACTCGGGCCCGACGCAACGGCGCGACCTGTGTCAATGCGCGGAAGGCCGTGCCGAGGCCGGGAATCTTGCCGAAGACACCCTGCGGCCCGCGGACCATCCGCCCCGTGCCGACGTCGTACTTCGCGCTGTGCCAAGGACAGACGAGGCAACCGTCGTCGTCGATGCTGCCGTCGGCCAGATCGGCGCCGAGATGGCGGCAGCGGCGACTGACCGCGAAGAAGTCACCGTTGTTGCCGACCGCGTAGTCGCCGACACCGGTCACGGAGCCCGCCGGCAGATCGGCTGGCTTGCCGATGTAGGTCATGTCGCTCCTCGCGGACGGGTAGCGTCAGAGCGGCTCTTCGACCGCGCCGAGATGCTCGGTGAGCCGAAGGTTTTCGCGGGCGTCGATCGGGCAGGCGATGACCGAAACGCCGTCGTCGTCGAGTGCCTCGCGCAACGTCGGCAGCAACTGGTTGGCCGCCTCGATCCGGTAGCCACGGGCGCCGAAGCTCTCGGCGTACGCGACGAAGTCCGGGTTGCCGAAGCGGGTGTGACTGTGTCGACCGAGGTCGAGCTCCATCTTCCACGTGATCAGGCCGTATTCGTCGTCGACCAACACCAACACGACCAACGGGATGCTCTCGCGACCAGCGGTCTCGATCTCTTGGGAGTTCATCAAGAACGAGCCGTCGCCCATCATCGCGAGCACCCGCCGGTCGGGTCGAGCGAGCTTGGCACCGAGCGCACCAGGGAGTGCGAACCCCATCGCGGACAGGCCGTTGGACACAAGACAGGTCTCGGGCTCGTACGTGGGATAGAGCCGCGCCATCCACATCTTGCCGGCCCCCGTGTCGGCGAGCACGATGTCGCTGCGGTCGAGCGCCTCGCGTACGTCGGCGACGACTCGCTGCGGGACCAACGGGAAGCCGTCGTGCGTGCGCCCGTAGTCCAACTCCTCGGCCAGGAGAGCCCGGATGCTGTCGTCGACCGTCGTGCCGAAGCGACTGGTGCAAGCCGCACCCAACGCGTCGAGTGTCTGCGAGATGTCGGCCTGGATGCCCACGCTGACGGGGTAGCGCGCGTCGGTCTCGGCGGGGAAGCGATGCACATGGAGGATGCGCTTGTCGGCGTTCGGGTTGATCTTCACCGGGTCGAACTCCTGCAACTCGTAGCCGACGCTGATGATCACGTCGGCGTTGTCGAACCCGAAGTTGCTGTAGTCGCGCCGCATGAAGCCGACCGCGCCGAGGGCGTTCGGGTGGTCGTCGGGGAAGACGCCCTTGCCGTGAAACGTCGTCGCCACCGGCACGTCGAGCAACTCGGCGAATCGTACGAGGGCTGCTGACGCGTCCGCCCGCGCGGCGCCGTGGCCGGCCAACACCACCGGGCTGACAGCCGAGTTCAGCACCTCCGACGCCCGCTCGATCTGCGCCTGCGACGGCGCATCGGCCCGCGGCCGCACGATGTGGAGGGGCTCGAGTGGCGTGCTCGGGCTGGACACCTCGACGTCTTCGGGGATGGCGAGAAAGACCGCGCCGGGTCGCTCGCTCTGCGCGGTCTTGAAAGCCTTGCGCACCATCTCCGGGATGGCGTCGGCGATCAGCACCCGCTCCGACCACTGCGTCACGGGGTCGAACATCGCGACCAGGTCGATCACCTGGTGCGACTCCTTGTGGCTTCGCGACAGCGACCCCTGAGCGGCCAGCGCCACGAGCGGTGTGCTGTTGGTCATCGCGTCGGCCGTGCCTTGCAGCAGGTTGATGGCACCAGGTCCGAGAGTCGCCGAACATACGCCGGCCTTGCCGGTCAGCCGACCGTACATCTCGGCCATGAACGACGCGCCTTGCTCGTGGCGGACGAGGACGTACCGGATCGACGACTTCGACAACGCGTCGACGAAGCGGATGTTTTCCTCGCCGGGTATGCCGAAAACGTATTCGACCCCCTCGGCCTCGAGGCAGCGCACGACAAGTTGGGCGGCGTCCTCCGTCATCCCGCAACCGTACTAGCGGTCGGGTCCTCGCATGATGCGGTGATGGCGCCTGCCCCTACGATCGTGGCAGTCGGCAGACGACGAGGAGTACGCATGGCGAAGGTGACGGTCGAGGCGAAGGGTGCGGTCCGGGTGTTGACCTTGGACAATCCCGAACGCCGCAACGCGATCGACCTAGAGCTACGTGACGACCTCGCGGCGGCGGTCCAAGTTGTGCGCGACGACGCCGACGCGCGGGCGCTCGTGGTCTCGGGGGCGGGCAAAGGATTCTGCGCCGGCGCCGACCTGCCTGGGCTGTTCGGCGACGAGGCTCGAACCGTCAGTGACACCCGCGACTTCCTCAAGCGGATCTACGACAGCTTCCTCAGCATCACGGCGCTCCCGATCCCGACGATCGCCGCCGTCCACGGTGCCGCCGTCGGTGCCGGCCTCAACCTCGCCATGGCCTGCGACATCCGGATCGCGAGCCCCACCGCATCGTTGGTGCTGGCGGTCGACGACGACCCACAGGCCGGCGCGCTCGGCATGGCGGAGCGCTATGCCGACCTCGATCCGCAGTTGGCGCGTGACGTCAAATCGGCCGTGCGGCTCGCGGCCCGTGGTGACTTCGACGCGACTCTCGATTTCGAGTCGTGGGCGCAGGCGTCGTCCGCGACCAAGCCGGCGATCCGGGAGACCGTCGCTCGCTATCGCAAGTCCTGACGGCGCTCAGTCGCGATCGGCCGTCGTCCACGCCGTGCCGCCACCGGTGTCGTGGACCTCGATGCCGGCCGACGTCACGATGTCGCGCAGGCTGTCAGCGGTGTCGTAGGCGCCTCCGACGCGAAGCCGCTCTCGCAACGACAGGATCGGCTCGACGAGTGGCCGCACGACGTCGTCCGGATCGCGCAGCCCGCCGGTCGCGGCTTCGCCGAGCCGCGTGATGAGGCCGCGCAGCACGTCGCGCGCGAGGTCGGTGCCTTCGTCCTCCTCGGTGTCGGCGGCCCACTCGCAGATTGCGGACTCGAGGTCGAGGATCGCCTCGACCATCGCTCTCGCATCGCGCTCCGACTGGGCCGCGCCGAATCGGGCTTCGGCCTTGCGGGTGACCTCGACGAGGGTCCGCGACGCCGGCGCCTCCGGAGGCGGAGCCGCCTCTACGGGAGTCGAGACCGCCGGGGCGCTGCCGCTGAGGATCGCCATGATGTCGGCGATGGTGAGCCGGCTGCCGCTGGCGAAGACGGTGTCGTGACCGGATCGTCGCACGACCAGGCGACCGCGCCCGACGACGCTCAGCTCTTGGGTTTGGAGGTCGATCACGACGGCGGTGTGCTCGTCGATACCCAGGACGCCGCCGCCCTCGGGCAGCTCCGATTCCAGCATCGTCAGCCGGCGTTCGCCGAGATAGCAGTAGCGAGTGTCGTGGGTGCCGCCCTCGGTGTTGTCATAGTGCGGGATTACCGCGACGTCGAGGCCCAGCTCCTCGGTGAGCCCGAGGCCCGGCATCCAGTGCGGCGTGGCCCCCACCTTGTAGATCTCATAGACCGGAAGCGCGACCGAACCGACGGTCACGGCGGCCGCCGACGCGAGCACGGTGATGCCGGACCCGGCGCGGAGTCGCTCGTGGAGGGCTCGTTGGACCGCGCCGTTGCGCCAGTGGTCGAGCGCGTACGTCGGACTCCCCGGACCGGCGAAGACCCAGGCCGCCGTCCGAATCGTCGCGGCCGCCGCGTCGGGCTCGTCCGGTGCGACCTCGACCGTCAGGCCGACGCTGTCGGCGAAGTACTTTTGCGCACGGGCCGAGATGCTCGGAGCGTTCTCCTGAAATGCGTACGGCGTGTCGAGCAGGAGAGCCGAGCCTCGCGCGTCTGGAGCGAGCCGCTCGGCGAGCCCGCGATGGACGTCGATCATGGTCGGACTCGTCTCGCCGGAGCCCATGAGCACGAACAGTCGCGGATCGGTCACGGACCCCATCATTGCGGGTCTCGGCGACAATGCGAGCCTCGTGTCGGATCTCTCGGGGTGCGGAACCGGCGAGAGGCGTACGGTCGGATCGACGGCATCGGTTGGCGACTCGGAGGGGGCATGGCCAGGTGGATCGCCCAGATCGCTTGCTCGGATTGGCACATGGGGGCACGTCGGACGAGGCACTCGACTTCGCCAACGCGCTGCTCAGCTTCCTCGCGGCGGCCCGTCGCACGCGGGGCAGGATGCAGCCACTGTTCGATGACATCACCGTGCCGCAGCTCGTGTTGCTGGACGCGATCGAAGAGGTCGGGCACGACGGCGTCGGTGCGATCGCCGCCCTCACCGGGTTGAGCCAGCCGACCGTGACGCGAAGCGCCGGCTCGCTCGAGCGTGAGGGCCTCGTATCCCGGGCGACGTCCGACGGCGACGGCCGACGCCGCGTCCTCACCCTGACCTCGCGCGGCGAGCGGCTTCTCGCCGACAAGCGCGCGGTGGTCGCCGAGCAGTTCGCCGCGGCGTGGGACCTGCTGACGCCGGCCGAGCGATCGCTCGCGGTGCCGCTGCTTCGACGGTTGGCAGGCCTCGTCGACGAGCTGTTTTGAACCCGGCCGTGGCACACCATGTTCCTGCTATGTAGTTAGCGGTACGGTAGGTCTAGGCGAGTTGCACATCGCGGAGGTGAGCGGTGAGCGATCGACCCGCGACCTGGATTCGCAGCGTGCTCGTTCGCACCGGGCGAATGCTGTTGGAAAGCCTGACCGTCATGGGCTCGATGTGGTGCGGTGCTTCGGGCATCGCGACCAGCATGCGACGCGAAGCCCTGCGCGATGACAGCGATGTCGGGGTCCGGGAAGAGGCCCGACAGGGCATCGAGGAGATCGAGGCCTATCTCGATTCGCTCGGCCCGTCGACCGGTCCCATCGACAAGGACCGGCGCCGTCGACGCCGCGGCGAGGCCAGCTGATCGTTCGCGGGGCTACACGGTGGCGTGCCGCGACTGAGCCCATCGCAGCGCGAAGTCGGCGACGTCCTCCCAGCCGGGTGCGCCCGTGGTGAAGTGCGGTCGATCCGGGAACTCGTGGTAGTCGGTGACGGCACTGGACTTGCGGTAGCGCTTGGCGTTTTCGCGGCACATCGCGGCCGGCACCGTGCGATCGGCCCCGCCGGCGATCATGAGCAGAGGCGCCCGGTGGTGGCGAAAGTCGACCCGAGTCGGTGAGCGACGTCGCAGGTTGGCGGTGGCGGCCTCCCAGAGCGGTCGGCCCGGCGCTGGCACGTGATATCGGGCGTACGCGACGGCAGAATCCGTGCGGTCGAGCGTGTTGGCGAAGGCGTAGTGCCACTGCTCGGCCGTCAGGGCGACCGTCCGCTTCCGGTTGGCTGGGTTGCGCAGGACGGGGAACGACGAACGCACACTGGACGCCGGCAAGCGATAGACGCCCTTGGCCGGCGCCGAATGGAGGGCGACGCCGGCGGCTCCAAGGCCCCGATCGAGCAGGATCTGCACGATCAGCCCGCCGAACGAGTGACCGATCAAGACGGGTGGACGGCTCAGGTTGCGCACCACCTTGTCGTAGTGATCGGCCACGTCGTCGACGCTGAGACCTTCCATCACCGACGGATCCTTGCGCAGCGCCTCCACCTCGGCTTCCATCCCCGGCCATGCCGGGGCCAGGACGTTGAAACCGGAGTCGGCATAGTGCCCGATCCAGTGCTCCCAGCAGCGCGGCGTGAGCCACAGGCCGTGGATGAGCAGGATCGTGTCAATGGCTGGCCCCTGGTCGTTATACGCGGAAGCCATGATGTCCTCCCGGCCGCTGATCGGCCCTGAAAAGGTGACCTTTCGGTCGACCTTGGCATCTCTGCACCGGGTGATGAGGGGTCTTTGGTCCCTTGACTGGGTGCCCTCGGGCCCTAATCGACGCTCAAACTGAGACCCAACCGCCCAGCGCGACCCCGGCGACGGCGGTCATGCCCTACTGGGCGCCTGCGACGTACTTGTTGAGCTGGTCGCGCTCGAACTCGAGTTGGCTGAGCCGCTGTTTGACGGCGTCTCCGATGCTCACGATGCCGACGAGCTGGCCGTCCTTGACGACGGGAACGTGCCGTACCCGATGCTCGGTCATCAGGCTCATCAGCCGGTCGAGGCTGTCATCGGGCTCGCCGACGCGGATCGACGTCGTCATGATCGCCGACACCGGTCCGTCGAGGATCGCGTCGTCGTCGTTGAGGTGGCGCACGACGTCTCGCTCGGACACGATGCCGATGGCGCTGGTGCCGTCTTCGCTGACGACGAGCGCACCGACGTTGTGCGTCGCGAGCTCAGTCAGCAGCTCACGTACGGTCGCGTCGGGCCGTATCGTCGCGACTTCGGCGCTGCCCTTGGACTGGAGTACGTCGCTGATCCGCATCTGGTCCTCCCTCGCCCGGGGGTCGATTTGTGAAGCCTAACGTTGATTCGACGTCGTCCGACAGCACCGTCATCGCCAGCTGAGAGGATGCGAGGGTGCTTGCGGCGCCGGTGATGGCCTGGATCAGCCTCGTGTTGATCGTCGATTCCGACGGCAGCCTGGCGGTCCAGAGGCTGCTCGGTGTGCTCACGTGGGCGCTGCTCCTGGCGGTGCTGCGCCGCGAGTCGATCGTGGTGCGGGTGCAGACCGGGGTCGTCGTCGTGTTCGCGACCGCGGTCGAATACACGTTTTCGCCGCTGCTCGAGGTCTATGTCTACCGCTTCGACAACGTGCCGGCCTATGTGCCGCCCGGGCATGGATTGGTCTATCTCGCGGCGTTGAGCCTCGGGCGGTCCACGTTCGTGCGCGAGCACCTGCGCGGATGCGTGGCGGCGGTCGTCGTCGCGGGTGGCGCGTACGCGGCGTGGGGTCTCACCCTGGGGCCGCGGATCGATGTGCTCGGTGCGTTTTGGTTCTGCTGCCTCGTCGGCTTCCTGGCGTGGGGGCCGTCGCGGCCGCTGTACGTCGGTGCCTTCGTCGTCGTGACGTACCTCGAGATCGTCGGCACGGCCCTCGGCACCTGGACGTGGCAGCCGTACGACCCGACCGGATGGGTGCCGGTCGGCAACCCGCCATCGGGGGCGGCCGGCGGATACGGCTGGTTCGACCTCGCGGCGCTGTTGCTGACGCCGCTGCTGCTGGGCCGGTGGCGCGACTGGGGAGGATCGCGCCAATCGGTTGTTGGCGCGGGGGACCCCAGTGACGAACCTATTGGCGTGGGGGACCCCTGCGCCAATGTCACCGACCCCTGACCGCCGCCACTGCCAAAGAAGTGCTTGACAGTACGCGGCGTAACTGTCCATACTCCCAAACATGTCTTTGGAGGTAAGTTCGCTGCGGGCGCTGGCGCATCCGACCCGGCTGCAGATCCTGTCGCTGCTCACCGGCGCGTCGATGAGCGCGGCCGACATCGCCCGCGAGCTCGACATCACCCAGGCGAACGCGTCGTACCACCTGCGGCAGCTCGCGGCCGTCGACCTGATCGAAGAGGCCGGCGAGCGCAAGATCCGGGGTGGCGTGGCCAAGCTCTATCGCTACCCATGGGAGAGGCCACCGATGAAGCTGCCGGCCGACGAAGCGGGCATGCAGCCCTACGTCCAGGCGCTCGCGAACGAGATGGTCCGCCGCTTCGGGCTGCAGTACGCGGGGCAAGGCATGAGCCACTACACCGATGCCGAGATGTGGGTCGACCCAGGCGTCTGGCGCGAGGTGCTCGACACGACCGGCGAGGCGTCGCATCGGTTGCACGCCGAAGCAAAGCCCCCCGGCTCCGAAGGCACGATCCGGGTCTCGATGTCGGCCGTCCTGTTCCCGATGCGACCGACCAATCCAGCCAGCGACGAGGGGGAGTCGTGACGTTCGCCGACTCGCTGGCACCGCTGCGTACGGCGCCGTTTCGCTGGTTCTTCTTCGGACGAGCGGCGTCGCTGTTCGGCAACGCCATGGCGCCGATCGCTCTGGCGTTCGCCGTGCTCGACCTGACCGGCGAGGTGTCCGATCTCGGCTTGGTCCTCGCCGCCCGCAGCATCCCGATGGCCGGTCTCATGCTGGTCGGCGGTGTGATCGCCGACCGCGTGTCCCGCAGCCTCGTGCTGCAGATTTCGCAGATCGGCGCCGCCGTCACTCAGGGTGCGGTCGCCGCCCTGCTCATCAGCGGCGGTGCCGAGCTCTGGATGCTGATCGCGCTCGAGTTCGCCAACGGCACACTGATGGCGTTCGCCTTCCCGGCTCTGCAGGGCGCGATCCCGCAGGTGGTCGAGCGCCGAAGTCTGCAGCAGGCCAACGCGATGCTCGCCTTCGCCCGCAACGCCGCCATGGTCGTCGGGCCGAGCATCGCCGGCCTTCTCGTCGTCACCGTCGGTTCGGGGTGGGCGATCGGGTACGACGCGATCAGCTTCGTCGTCGCGGCGTACTGCATGGGACGGCTCCGGCTCCCGACGATGGAGCGGACCGAACGTACGTCGATGCTGCACGACCTCCGGGTCGGTTGGTCGGAGTTCACGTCGCGTACGTGGGTGTGGGTCGTCGTCGTGGCCTTCGGCGTCCTCAACATGATCCACGCCGGCGTCTGGTTCACCCTCGGCCCCGCGGTCGCCAAGGACACGATCGGCGAAGGGCAATGGGGCTTGGTGATCAGCGCTGAGGCAGTGGGCTTCTTCGTGATGAGCCTGATCCTGTTGCGGGTGAGCCTGCGCTATCCCTTGCGGGCCGGCATGATCGGCGTGACGGCGCTCGGCCTGCCGATGGCACTGCTCGGGCTCGAGCCGCAGGCCATGGCGTTGGTGGCGACCGCGTTCATCGCCGGCGCCGGGGGCGAGGTCTTCGGCATCGGCTGGCAGACCGCGATGCACGAACACATCCCTGGCGACGTGCTCTCGCGGGTGTGGTCCTACGACGCGTTCGGGTCGTTCATCGCGCTGCCGATCGGGCAGATCCTGGTGGGACCGTTGGCCTCGGTGTGGGGCGAGCGGGGGGTCGTCGTCGCCGGCGCCGTCGTCTACATTGCGCTGGGATTCGCGACTCTGCTGTCGAAGTCCGTGCGCGATCTCGAACGTGTCGTCGTCGAGCCGGACGTCACTCCGAGTCCGGCGACCGACGCGACGTTGTGAGCGATGAGATGTTGTCGCCGCGTTCGGCGTCGCCGTCGTCGTCGGGGAAGTAGCCGAGGAACGCCATCGCCGCGTCGTGCAGCCGCTCGTTGGTCGCCAGCGCGTTGCGGCCGTGCGGACCGGGTCGCCCGTCGAGCCCGGTGAACTTGCCACCGGCCTCGCGAACGATCACCTCGGGCGCCGCCATGTCGTGCAGCGCGAGCTCGGGCTCGGCCGCGATGTCGACCGCGCCCTCGGCGACCAGCGCATAGGACCAGAAGTCGCCGTACGCCCGGGTCCGCCAGCAGCGCCGGGTCAGCGCCGTGAAGGCTTCCTGCCGGCCGATCGCCTCCCAGCCGGCCAGTGAGGAGTACGAGAACGACGCATCCGCGATGTCGTCGACGTCGGAGACGTGGCACTCCTTGGCGTGCATCAGAGAGCGGCCGGTCCAGGCGCCGCCACCCTTGTTGGCCCACCACCGGCGACCGAGACTGGGTGCCGAGACGCAGCCCACGACCACCTCGTCCTCGACCATGAGAGCGATCAGTGTCGCCCAGACCGGGACGCCGCGTACGAAGCTTTTCGTGCCGTCGATCGGGTCGATGACCCACCGCCGCGGCCCCCACCCCGACGTTCCCTGCTCCTCACCCTGGACGGCGTCGCGCGGCCGGGCGCGGGCCAGCGTCCGCCGAATCGCCTGCTCGACGGCCTGATCCGCGTCGGTCACCGGCGTCAGGTCTGGTTTGGTCACAATGTGCAAATCGAGCGACTTAAAGCGGTCCATCGCAATCGATTCGGCATCGTCGGCCAGTACATGGGCTAAACGCAGGTCGTCGGTGAAGGAAGCGGCCACGAGGGCACCCTAGTCTGTCTCGGGCCGTACGGCGCGGCAGACGAGGCCAGATGTAGGTCCGCTGGGATCATCGACGTGAGCGAGGAGGACTGGATGCCCGAGGACTGGATACCCAAAGAGATCGGTGGTCTGCCTCTTCATCCGCTGGTGGTCCACGCCACCGTCGTGCTGATACCGCTCACCGCTCTGGTCGCGGTGCTGTTTCTCGTGCCGCGGTTTCGTGCGGCGCTGCGATGGCCGATGGTGTTGCTCGCTGCCGCCGCATTGGGATCGGCCTACGCGGCGGTGTTGAGCGGCCGGAACTTCGAGAAGACCCAGGTCCCCGCGGGCGCGGCGAACACCGAGCTTGCCGACGTCGTCAATCGGCATCAGCAACTCGGCAACCAGCTGCTCTATATCGTGATCGCCTTCACCATCGTCGTGTGGATCGCCGCGTACGTTCTGCGGCCGGTCGGCGAAACCGGGCCCTTCCCCCGCGAGAGCGACGACGACGTCGGCGAAGAGGGTGTGACGCGCCTGGACACGATCGTTCGCGTCGTCGTCGCGGGCCTGGTGATCGTCGGCGCGGTTGCGGTCGGCGTCCAGACGGTCCGCGTCGGCGAGCAGGGCGCCAAGGCCGTATGGAATCCGACGGGCGATGTTGACTACGGCATCGGATCCCTGCAGTAGCGCCGACTCCGGCCTCAGTCGGCGACGGGCTGTTCGCGGCTGATGAGCAGGCGCCGGAACGAGTCGACTCGCTCGGCTGAGATCTGACCGGCGGCGACGGCCGCGTCGAGACCGCACTCGGCTTCGTCGGCGGTGTGGGTGCAGCCGCGGGGGCAAGCGGTCGCGGCCTCAGCCAGGTCGCCGAAGGCCGACAGCACGTGGTCGGGCTCGACATGCGCGAGGCCGAACGACCGGATCCCTGGTGTGTCGACGATCCAGCCGCCGAACGGCAGCCGCAGCGCGTACGCCGACGTCGACGTGTGTCGGCCCCGACCGGTTACGACGTTGACGCCGCTCGTGACCCGATCGGCGCCGGGCACCAGCGCGTTGACGAGCGTCGACTTGCCGACCCCGCTGTGACCGACGAGGACGCTGATCCGATCGCGCAGCGCCTCGCGTACGACGTCGAGGTTGCCGCCCTGGCGAGTCGTCACGGTCGGCACGCCGAGCGGCTCGTATCGCGCCAGCTCCTCGTTGCTCGCGCGCAGATCGGCCTTGGTCAGGCAGAGCAGCGGGTCCATGCCGGCGTCGTAGGCGGCGACCAGACACCGGTCGATCAGGCGCGGCCGCGGCTCCGGATCGGCCAGCGCCACGACGATCACCAACTGGTCGGCGTTGGCCACGACGACCCGCTCGATCGGATCGTCGTCGTCGGCCGTCCGACGTAGCACGGTCCGGCGCGGCTCGACCCGGACGATGCGGGCCAGCGTCCCGTCGGCGCCGCTGACGTCACCGACCACACGGACGTCGTCGCCGACCACGATGCTGCCGCGTCCGAGAGCACGAGCCTTCATCGCCATGACGAGCCCATCGACGTCGGCGTCGTCGAGCAGCAGCGTGTAGCGACCCCGGTCGATGGTGATCACACGGGCCAGGCGGGCGTCCTCGTGGGCGGGACGCTGCTTCGTACGCGGGCGGCTGCGACGTCCGGGCCGGTCGAACCGTTCGTGGTCGTGGACGTCGTAGCCGGACGTCACGATGCGAGGCGCTTCCACGCGGCGGCGAAGTCCGGATAGGTCTTGGACGTCGCGTCGATGTCGTCGATCGAGACTCCGTCGACCGCGAGGCCGAGCACCGCGCCGGCATGGGCCATCCGGTGATCGGCGTGGCTTGCGAAGACACTGCCGTGCAATGGTCGCGGCACGATGCGCAGGCCGTCGTCGAGTGGAGTGACGTCGCCGCCGAGGCCGTTGATCTCGCGGCTGAGCGCGGCGAGCCGGTCGGTCTCGTGGCCGCGCAGGTGCGCGATGCCGGTCAGCTGCGACGGCCCGTCGGCCAGTGCGCACAGGGCCGCGATGACCGGCGTCAGCTCGCCCACGTCATGCAGGTCGACCGTGATGCCCTCGATACGGCTCGGACCCGACACGACGATGTCGTTCCCCTCGCGTACGACCTCGCCGCCCATCATGGTCAGCAACCCGGGAAGGGCCGCCCCGGCCTGGTCGGTGTCGGCCGGCCAGTCGTGTACGCGCACCCGGCCGCCGGTCACCATGGCAGCGGCGACGAACGCCGCCGCGTTGGACAGGTCCGGCTCGATCGTGACGTCGACGGCGTCGATCGGCCCCGGCGCCACTCGCCAGCGGTTGGGCTCGGCGTCGTCCACGTCAATACCGCGCGACCGTAGCTGGCGCACGGTCATCTCGATGTGGGGGAGCGATGGCACCGGCTTGCCGTCGTGTCGCAGGTCGATCCCATCGCGGTAGCGGGCCGCCGCGAGCAGCAGCCCCGACACGTACTGACTCGACGCCGACGCGTCGATCGTCACGACGCCGCCGTCGACCTGACCAGTGCCGGCGAGCCGGAACGGCAGCGTGCCGCGACCCTCGTCGTCGATCGTGACGCCCAACGTACGAAGCGCCTCGATGATCGCCCCCATCGGACGCTCCCGGGCCCGCGGGTCGCCGTCGAAGTCGACATCACCGTCAGCCAATGCGGCGACCGGGGGCAGAAAACGCATGACGGTGCCGGCCAACCCGCAGTCGACGACCGCGGGACCACGTAGCCGCATCGGCGTCACCTGCCAGCCGTCCTCGACAGTGCGGATCTCGACGCCCAGGGCCCGAAGCGCGTCGGACATCAGCCAGGTGTCGCGGGCGAGCAGCGGCGCCCGGAGCGTCGACGGCCCATCGGCCAGCGCCGCCAACACGATGGCGCGGTTGGTCAGCGACTTCGAGCCGGGCAGCCGTACCGCGGCGTCCAGTGCGTGCCGTACTCGCGGCGCCGGCCACACGGTCAGCCCGCGTCCTGGTCGGACTTCGTCGTCACACGCGGCGATGTCATGCGCCCCATTCTTGCGCAGCCGTCGGGTCGGCAAGACCGCTAGGGCCCCAGCCGATGCAGGTCGCGCGGAAACAGCGTGGTCTCGCGAACATTGTCGGCTCCGACGAGCCTGGCGGTCCAGCGCTCCAACCCGATCGCGAAACCTCCGTGCGGAGGCATGCCATGGGCGAACGCGTCGAGATAACCGGCGTACGCATCCGCCGAGTCGCCGGTGGTTTCGAGCGCCGCGAGGTAGTCGGTGTAGCGATGCAGCCGCTGACCTCCGGTCGTGAGCTCGGTGCCTCGAAACAGCAAGTCGAACGAGTACGACCAGCGCGGGTCGGCCGGGTCCGGGTGAGTGTAGAAGGGCCGCTTCACCATCGGATAGCCCTCGACCGCGACGAACTCGCTGCCGTGTTCGTCGACCGCCCATCGCGAGATCGCCCGCTCGTGCTCTGGACTCAGGTCGGGCTCCGCCGGGTCGGCACCGACCATCTCGAGCGCGTCGCGGAAATGCACGATCGGGATCTCGGCCGGCATCTTGGGCACGTCGATTCCGAGCAGTTCGACCGCGTCGGCAGCCTGGGTCGTGACGGCGTCGAGCATGCCGGCGACTGCGGTACGCAACACGCGCAGGACGTCGCGATGGTCGTCGATGAACCCGAGCTCGGCGTCGAGCGAGACGTACTCGGCGAGGTGTCGCACCGTGTCGTGCGGTTCGGCCCGAAACACCGGCCCGACCTCGAAGACCCGCTCGAAGACGCCGACCAGCATCTGCTTGTAGAACTGCGGCGACTGTGCGAGGTAGGCCGGCGTGCCGAACCAGTCGACGCCGAAGACGTTGGCGCCCGACTCGGTCGCCATGCCGACGACCTTCGGGGTCTGCACCTCCATGAAATCAAGGGAACGCAGTGTTTCGCGGAACCCTTGAAGCGACGCGGCGGCGAGCCGCCAGGTCGCCTGTCGGCGCGGATGCCGCCAGGTCGTCGCCGCGTTGTCGAGCAGCGTCGGCAGGGTGGCCTGCGGCGTCGGCCGCCACAGCTCGACCGGTGGCGTCTGCGCCGGGTCGCTCAGCGGGCGCACGGTCGGCTCGATCACCTCGACGCCGCCGGGCGCCTGCGGATTGGGCACCGCGGCGCCGGTGATTTCGACGACGGTTTCCTCCCCGAGTGCGTCCAGCTGGCTCAACGTGTCGGGATCCTTGATCACAACCTGCGCCAGGCCGGTCCGGTCGCGGACGACGCAAAACGTGACGGACGCGAGTCGCCGTCGGCGATGGATCCAGCCCTGCAGGCGTACGTCGCGGCCGACCTGCTCGGGTAGCTCGCGGGCGAGCGTACGGGTAGACGTCATGGAGAGGCACCTCCTCGGAACTATCGGCCCCGGGAGGCGCGGGCGAGCGGGATCTCGCGGTGCCACCGCACCTTCGCCGGACGCAGGACACGTCCGGCCTCGTTCGGTCCCCCTCGGCTCCGAGGTGTCTTCGGACCCCGGCCGCAGGCCGCCCTCTCAGCTGCAGGCGACTCTCTGTGCTGCGGTGATCGGGGACGTACTCGTCCTCGTCGACGCCGTCAGTGGCAGCTTAGCTAGTACGCGATGGTCGTCGACACCGAGTTGTTGCGCCGGTGCGGGTCGCGGTAGCCACTGGCCGAGATCGACGCGGTTACGTCGGACGACGAGTCGGACGTATAGACGTTGAGGCCGAAGTCCTGTGCCTGTCGGGCACTGTCGACGCCGCTCAGCGTGCAGGTGATCGTCTCCCAGCCGCTCTCGGTGCATGACCACGCGGCGTAGTCGGACCCACTGGCCGTGCTCCACGACGTGAGGTTTTCGACCGTGACGACCATCGTGGCCGTATCGACCTTCTGGGCGCCCTTGACCGGGACTGTCAGCTCGTTCCACAGCAGTCCGAGGAAATCCTGCTTGTCGATCTTGGGCCCGACACCGAGATCCGCCTTGGGATCCTTCGGATCCGAGGTGGGCTCTGTCGGATCGGTCGTCGGGTCGGTGGTGGGGTCGGTCGTCGGGTCCGACGTGGGGTCGGTCGGGTCCGAGGTTGGATCGGTCGTCGGATCCGAGGTGCCCGACGGATCGTCGGTCGGCTCCGTCGACGACGAGTCGCTCGGGTCGTCGCTGCCGGTGTCGTCCTCGGTTGGCGAGTCGGTCCGGTCGGAGTGCCGGTTGCGTGTCGGGTCGTCGTCGCTCGCGGACTCCTTCGGAGCCTTGTGGTGCTTGTCGGCCGGCGCCGGCGGACCGCCGATGTTATTGGCCGACGAGCCGTCGTTGCCGAGCGAGTCGCTCGCGTTGGGTCCGTCGCTCACATCACGGTCGGAGCCGGTCTCGCGAGCGCCGATGACTGCGGTCGCGGCGATGGCGGTGACCGCCACGGCGGCGACGGCCGCGGCGGCGGCGCCCTGGTGACCCCGAAGGACCTGACGCCCGCGCAGCCACTTCGGCGAGGCGGCTGCGATGCCGGTGTGTCCGGCGGCCGTGAGGTAGCCGGCGGCGGCGCTGCCGAGCAGGAGCGGAGCGAGCAGGACGCGGAGGTTGGAGTTGACCTCGACGAGCTCGAGGTAGACCGCGGTGCACTTGCGACAGTCGTCGAGGTGCTCCTCGACCTTGGCGTGGTCGCGCCTGGCGAGTCCGCCGCGCACGAAGCCGCCGAGATGTTCGGTGACCCAACGGCACGAGTCGTCGGCCGTGTCGGCGAGGTGACTGCGCAGGTATGCCTGGCGCAGACCCTCACGAGCCCGGTAGGCCAGCGCGGCGACGCTGTTGGCGGTCATGCCGAGCATCGGTGCGATCTCGCCGGGCTTCTCGCCCTCGACCTCGGTGTGCCACAGGACCAGCTGCCAGCGCTCCGGCAGCGAGGCGAACGCCCGGGCCGTCGCGGTGCGCTCGAAGTCGTCGAGGGCCGGGTCCGCGAAGGGGGTGCCCGGATCGAACGACTCGAGGTCATCGGTCGGTTGCGTACGCCGGCCGGCGCGCACCCTGTCGATGTGGACCCGCCGTACGCAGGTCAGCAGGTAGGCGCGGAAAGAGACGTCGGGCCCACCGCCGCCCTGAAGGATCGGCAGCAGCTTGGCGAACGACTCGGAGACGAGATCGTCGGCCTCGCCGGACGAGGTGAGCTGCCGGGCCAGGCGCAACGCGGCATCGCGATGGCGGTCGTAGAGCAACCCGTAGGCGTCGATGTCGCCGGCGCGTACTTGGGAGATGAGTTCGGCGTCGCTGTCGACGCTCTCTGTGCTGGTCTCAGTCATATCAATCGTGACGTAGTCGATGGTCGGTGCTGGACGACGCTCCCTGCGACATATGCCGCAATCGACGCACCGAGACCGCGGGTGCCGGAGAGCATACCGTCGAACGCCCTCCGTGTCGCGTAGGGCCAGCAAAATCCTCAACTTCTGGTTCGAAGTCGCGTCATGGCCCTGCCACGTCGCCGTCTCATGACCGACAGGAGGTGGCCAGTGGTGCTCTTCGCGCATCTGGTGCGACGCAAGAACCTGGTCCAGGGCTCGACACCGTCGTTGCCCGCTGACGCTGATAGTCGAGCGATCCCACGCGGATTCCAGCCGGTGGTCGATGCTCTGCTGACCAACGGGGATGTGGGGGCCGCCGCGACCGAGACCGGTCGCGACCTCGCCGCCGACGGGGTGCCGCTGGACGAGGTCTTCGCCGATCTCGAGGCGGCATACGACGCGGCCGGGATGGCCGAGCCGGACTACGAGGCGGTCCGAGCTCTGTGCCAGGCCTGGACGGAGGTGTCGTTGCGCTACCTCCACGGTCTGTCGTGCGACGACCCCCTCTCGGGGTTGGCCAGCCTGCCCCACCTTCGCAGCCGGCTGGACGAGATCTATCGCGAGGCCGAGTGGCGCGGCGCTCCGATCTCGACCGAACGCGCCCTGGTGGTCGTCGAGGCGTACCGGGCCGGCACTCGCGCCGACGACGGATCCGTCGGACTGGGAGGCGACCACTCCGTCGCGCGGCGGTTCGGCTCGGCCCTCCGGATGGCCGAGGTCGCCGACGCGCTGCGGACGGTCTTCTCGGGCGGCGAGACGGTCGCTCGAGTCGGGGTGCATCGCGCCGTGGCGGTGGTGCGACGGCATCCCGACCTGGCCGCTCAGGTGGAGTCCTTGCGGCAATTCCTCAGGAGCCGGTCAGCCGCTAGGCCCGACGCGGGGGAGCAACGCGTGTGGATCGAGGGGCTTCCGGCGTCGCACGACTCCGCGTCGATGCTCCTCGACGAGCTGGCGCGCTGACCACGGGTCGCCGTCGCCTCCGCCCGATCACGGGGCTGGCGGACGCGGCGGCGGCCAACCGCTCCGTGCCGACGCCATGTCGGTCGGGTGTGGCAGGCTGCGAGCATGTGCGGAAGGTATGCGTCGAGCCGCTCGGCCGACGACCTCGCGGCTGAGTTCGAGGTCGACCAGGTCGACGTAAAGGAGCAGCTGACTCCCGACTACAACGTCGCTCCCACCAAGATGGCCCCGGTCGTGCTGTCGCGGCTGTCCAAGGACGCTCCCGACGACGCCGAGCCGGTCCGGCAGCTGCGTACGTTGAAGTGGGGCCTCGTCCCGTCGTGGTCCAAGGAGCCGAAGCTCGGCCGCATGATCAACGCCCGGGCCGAGACGGTGCACGAGAAGCCGTCCTTTCGACGAGCGTTCAAGACCCGGCGGCTGATCGTGCCGGTCGACGGCTTCTACGAGTGGTTTCCGACCCAAAAGCTCGGCAAGTCCGGCAAGCCCCTCAAGCAGCCGTTCTTCATCCGACCCAAGGACCACGGCGTCCTCGCGATGGCGGGCCTCTACGAGATCTGGCGCGACTCCGACAAGGCCGACGACGACCCCGACCGCTTCCGGTGGACCTGCACCGTGATCACCACCGACGCCGAGGACGACGTGGGCCACATCCACGACCGGATGCCCCTGATGGTCGAGAAGGACCGCTGGTCGAGCTGGCTCGACCCGACCATCAAGGACAAGGACGACCTGCTCGCCCTCCTCGTGCCGGCCGCCCCGGGCGCCCTGGAGGCCTACCCCGTGTCCAAGGCCGTCAGCAACGTGCGCAACAACGGTCCCGAGCTGACCGAGCCCCTGCCGCTGGACGACGTCCCCGAGCTGGCCGACCGCTAAGGACATGACTCCCTACCCCATGGCCTGCTGCGCGTCGCCCCGTCGGCGCCTGGACTGCGTTGTCGTCAGTCGCCATGACTCCGTCATGTCTCCCTCCTCCGCCTTGCCAGGCACGCGACGCGACGACGCTCGCGACGGCCGAGGAGAGGGAGACACGCCCTGTTGAGAGCAAACCCCTCGGTCGACGAGCTCGTCAGCCGGGCCCGCGAGGGCGACGCGCGCGCCGTCGCCCGGCTGATCTCCTGGGTCGAGGACGACGCGCCCCAGCTGCGCGAGGTGATGGCGGCGCTGGCGCCGTACGCCGGTCACGCCCAGGTCGTGGGTCTCACCGGGTCGCCCGGGGTCGGCAAGTCGACCTCCACCAACGCGCTCGTCGGCGAGCTGCGCAAGGCCGGCAAGCGGGTCGGTGTGCTCGCGGTGGACCCGTCCTCGCCGTTCTCGGGCGGCGCGCTGCTGGGTGACCGGGTGCGGATGCAGGACCACGCGCTGGACCCCGACGTCTACATCCGCTCGATGGC
>DASQKI010000089.1:0-13017 GCA_035630615.1 Nocardioidaceae bacterium | reverse complement strand
TTGCCGGCGAGTTGGGCGGCATGATCGATCACCGGGTAGACCTGGTCGATTTCGTAGAGGTTGTCCACCCCCTGCAAGAGGTAGGCAACCCGTTCCAGACCCATGCCGGTGTCGATGTTCTTGCGCGGCAGGGCGCGCGCGACATCGAAGTCGTCTTTCTTCCGGACGACGGACAGCTCTTCCTGCATGAAGACCAGATTCCAGATCTCCAGGAAGCGATCCTCATCCACCACCGGGCCGCCATCAGGTCCATACTCGGGGCCGCGGTCCACATAGATCTCGCTGGCTGGACCGCCAGGTCCGGGAACACCCATATGCCAGTAGTTGTCGAGGACCCCGCGTCGCTGAATGCGCTCAGGCGGCAGGCCGGCAATGCGTTCCCAGAGAGCTGCGGCCTCGTCGTCGGAGCGCAGGACCGTGACCCAGATCTTGTCTGGGTCGAAGCCATACCCACCGCCATCTTGCGAGCCGGTCACCAGATCCCATGCGTACCGAATGGCCTCGGCTTTGAAGTAGTCACCGAAGGAGAAGTTCCCGTTCATCTGGAAGAACGTGGCATGCCGGGTGGTCTTGCCTACCTCGTCGATGTCGAGGGTCCGGACGCACTTCTGCACGCTGGCGGCACGCTCGTAGGGCGGAGTCTGCTGGCCGAGAAGGTACGGCTTGAACGGCACCATGCCGGCGTTGACGAACAACAGGGTCGGATCGTCATAGGGCAGCGGGACGGAGGGCACGACGGTGTGCCCGTTGGTCTCGAAATGGTCGAGAAACCGCTGCCGGATATCAGCGGAGCGCATGATTAATCACCTCAGAGAGGACACGGACGGTCAGGAGCGAGGAGAAGCCAGTGCCCGGGGCCGCGCGGCAGCCTCCTCGAGCACCGGCTGAGGAGCTCGCTCCCCGACCTGACCGGCGTCCAATGCCTCCACGGTCGGGAGCGCCAGCTGGTGAGCGATCTGCGCCTCGCGCTCGGCCATGCCGGCCCGCACCTCGTCGGCGAATGCGCGCGCCCCCATACCGAGGCTGGCCAACTGGTCGGCGATGCCATCCGGGGTCAGTCGGTAGGCGAGCCGGCGAGCCTTGATCGTGGTGTACAACCCGGCGCTCGCGCCCGCGACGAACCAGAAGGTCCGACCCATCACCTGTGCGTCCCCTCGTCGGTCTGGTGGACTGGTGCCATTCTCGCCGCTCGGCGGGCAGCGCGCTGCCGCATTTTGCGCCGGCGCTGAAACTCTCGGCGCACCATCGCCCGGATTCGGTCCCGATTTTCGGTGCGCAGCGCACGACGAAGCCCGTGGGCGAGGGCGCTGGCGCGGACGAGCGGGCGACCCATGGTCGCGTCGACGACCTGCGCCGTCGTCGGGACCACGATGGTCCGGCCGTCCGCGGTTACAATCGCGTCGGCCCGACGATCCGGGACCGGGACCGTGGTCGCGATTTCGTTGGCGTGGGGGTCCCCAGCGCCAATAGGTTTGGCGTAGGGGTCCCCAGCGCCAACCCGCTCCGGCACCACGACGACGCCCAGCTGTCCGTCGGTATGCCGCTCGGACAGCTCGTCGACGGTCCTCCGCAGCTCGCGCAGGTCGCGCCGGGAGTGCCGCCACGCAACCGCGAGGGCAAGCGCGACCAGCAAGGCGACGGCTGAGAGGACGACCGTGCTGGTCTCGAGCCCGGACATGCGCTGACCTTACCGCGTGCCGATCGATGACCGGCAGGCATCTACCCCTCCTGCAGGATCGCCCGGATCTTGGCCAGCCGTTCGGCGATCGCGGCTTCGTCACCATGGGCCGATGGGAGGTAGTAGTCACGGTCTGCCACGACGTCGGGTGCGTGCTGTTGCGGCGCCACGCCTCGCGGGTCGTCGTGGGCATATCGGTAGTCGTGCCCATGGCCGAGACTTTCGGCGCCCTTGTAGTGCGCGTCGCGCAGCGCCGGCGGCACCGGGCCGATCTTGCCGGCACGGACGTCTGACACAGCGGCACCGATCGCCTGGACCACCGCGTTGGACTTGGGCGCGAGGCTGAGCGCGATGACGGCATGGGCGAGGTTGATCTGCGCCTCGGGCAGGCCGATCATCGCGACCGCCTGGGCGGTAGCGACGGCCGTGGTCAGCGCCGTCGGGTCGGCGAGCCCGATGTCTTCACTGGCGAGGATCACTAGGCGGCGGGCCAAGAACCGTGGGTCCTCGCCGGCCTCGACCATCCGCGCGAGGTAGTGCAGCGCCGCGTCGACGTCAGAGCCACGGATCGACTTGATCAACGCGCTGGTCACGTCGTAGTGCTGGTCGCCCTTGCGGTCGTAGCGCACCGCCGCCCGGTCGACCGCGAGCGCCGCCGTCTCGACATCGATTGCGTCAGCGCCGCGTGCCTGGGCGGCCGAGGCCGCCGCTTCGAGGTACGTGAGGGCCCGACGCGCGTCGCCACCGGACAGCCGTACGAGATGATCACGCGCCTCGTCGTCGAGCTCCACGACGCCGTCGAGCCCGCGCTCGTCGACCCTTGCCCGTTCGAGCAACTCGCCAAGCTGTTCTTCGGTCAGTGGCTGCAGCGTGAGCAGGAGTGACCGCGAGAGCAGCGGTGAGATGACCGCGAAGTGCGGATTTTCGGTCGTCGCGCCGACGAGTGAGACCCACCGGTTCTCGACGCCGGGCAGCAGTGCATCCTGCTGCGCTTTGCTGAATCGATGCACCTCGTCGACGAAAAGCACGGTCTCGCGACCGCCCCTTGCGAGATCCTGTCGGGCCGCGGCCAGCACCTCACGGACATCCTTGACGCCGGCGGACACCGCTGACACCTCGACGAAGCGTCGCCCAGTATGGGCCGATAGCAGAGCCGCGATCGTGGTCTTGCCGGTCCCGGGCGGGCCCCACAGCAGCAACGACATCGACTGATCGTCGTCGATCATGCGACGTAGCGGCGATCCGGGCGCAAGCAGATGCTCCTGCCCGACGAGCTCCGCGAGCGCCTGCGGCCGCATCCGGACCGCGAGCGGCGCATGCTTATGGCCGGCATCCGCGAGGCTGCCGCCACTGGCCTTGGGCGGCGCGCCCGGCAGGTCGAAGAGTCCGTCGGAGTCCATCGACGTCGACCCTACGGGGTCCCGCCGACCGATCGCTGTCGCGGACGGCGCAGGCGCGCGTTCCTGTCCCGGGAGATCAATCATGCCTCGGATCAGGAGGCGTTGGCCTCGTCGGACTCGGTCGCCGCCCGCGAGGCTGCCGCCCGCGTGATCTTGGCCGCGTCGTGGATAGCCGAGTCGTAAGGCTCGGAGAAGTGGCAGGCGGCCTGGTGACCCGGGTTGTCACCGATCTGAAGCAGTGGGGGCTCCTGCTCGGCACAGATGTCTTGCGCCTTCCAGCACCGGGTCCGGAAACGGCAGCCCGACGGCGGGTTGATCGGGCTCGGCACGTCGCCTTCGAGCCAGATCCGCTCGCGCCTGCCGCCCACTTGCGCCTGACTGACGTCGGGGATCGCCGACAGCAACGCCTGAGTGTACGGATGGTGGGCGTTCCGGTAGATCGACTCGCGGTCGCCGATCTCGACGATCTTGCCGAGGTACATGACCGCGACTCGCGGACAGAAGTGCCGGACGACGGAGAGGTCATGCGCGATGAACAAGAACGCGATGTCGAACTCCTTCTGCAAATCTTGCAGGAGGTTGATCACCTGAGCCTGAATCGACACGTCAAGCGCCGAGACGGGCTCGTCGGCGATCATCAGCTTCGGCTGCAGCGCGAGCGCTCGCGCGATGCCGATCCGCTGCCGCTGCCCACCGGAGAACTCGTTCGGATAGCGGTTGTAGTGCTCCGGGTTGAGGCCTACTAGCTCGAGGAGCTCCTGGACTCTCGACAGCACCTTGTTGCGCGGCACCACGCTGTGCACCTGCAGCGGCGTGCCGACGATGGCGCCAACCGTGTGCCGCGGGTTGAGCGACGTGTACGGGTCCTGGAAGATCATCTGCACGTCCTTGCGGATCGGCAGCATCTCCTTGGCCGACAGGGGCGCGAGGTCGGTGCCCTCGAACACCATCGAGCCACTGGTCGGCTCGTAGAGCTTGGTCAGCACCCGGCCGGTGGTCGTCTTGCCGCAGCCGGACTCGCCCACGAGGCCGAGCGATTCGGCGCGGCCGACGCTGAAAGAGACGCCGTCGACCGCCTGGACCTGGCCGATCACCCGACGTATGACGCCCGACGACTTGACCGGGAAGTACTTGACTAGGTCGGTCACCTCGAGCAGCGGTGAGCCGTCGGCCGAGCTGGGGTCGGCCGTGGAACGATCGGAGGCGATGGTTTCGGTCATCGGCTCAGCTCTCCCTCGTGCTGGTCGCGGCTCGGGACAGCACCTCGGCGGAGTCGCGCAGGTGGCAGCGCTTGAGATGACGCACACCCTCGATGCCAGGGAGCAACTCGGGGAGCTCACGCTCACACAGGTCACCCGGCACGTCGCCGGTAAACCGACAGCGAGGATGGAACGGACAGCCACTCGGCGGCGTGAGCAGGCTCGGCGGCGTGCCGGCGATCGGCAACAGGCGCTGGGTCGGGTCCGAGTCCATCTCGGGAATGCTCTCGAGCAGACCCCACGTGTACGGCATCTGGGGCGTGGTCAGGATGTCTTTGCACGTTCCGTACTCGACAGCGCGACCGCCGTACATCACCAAGACCTGGTCGGCCATCTCGGCGATGACACCGAGGTCGTGGGTGATGAAGACGATCGCCGAGCCGAAGTCACGCTGCAGTTCTTGGAGGAGGTCCAGGATCTGCGCCTGGACGGTCACGTCGAGCGCGGTCGTCGGCTCGTCGGCGAACAACAGCTTCGGGTCGTTGACCAGCGCCATGGCGATCATCGCACGTTGGCGCATGCCACCGGAGAACTGGTGCGGGAAATCGCGGGCCCGCTGGTCGGGCTGTGGGATGCCGACCCGGTCGAGCATCGAGACGGCCTTTTGCTGCGCCTCTCGCTTCGTCGCCTTGGGATGGTGCGACAGATACGCCTCGGCGATCTGAACGCCCACGCGGTAGAACGGATGCAGCGCAGCGAGCGCGTCCTGGAAGATCATCGCGACATCGTTGCCCCGCAGGCGACGCATCTTGGACTCGCTGAGCCCGACCACTTCGGCGCCGCCAACGCGGATCGAGCCGGACATGCGCGTCCGCTTCGGATCGTGCAGCCCGACGACTGCCATGCTCGAGACGGACTTGCCCGAGCCGGACTCGCCCACGATGCCGAGCGTCTTGCCCAACTCGACCTTATAGCTCAGGCCGGTGACAGCGTGGACTAGGCCGTCGGCGGTTGGGAACTTCACCGTCAGGTCGTCGACGACCAAGAACGGTTCGTCGGACGTCCATTCCTTGGCGGTCGGGTCCGCCACCGCTGATGTGGTCACGTCAGTCGCACTCTCGGGTCGATCACGCTGTACAGGATGTCAACGATCAGGTTCGCCATCACCACGAAGGTCGCGGCGATCAACACCGTCGCGGAAATGACGGGAAGATTCTGCAGCGGGATGGCCTGGATCGCGGTCCGGCCGATGCCGTCGATCCCGAAGATCTGCTCGGTGAAGATCGTGCCGGCCAGCAAGAAGGCGAAGTCGAGGCCGAAGATGGTGACCACTGGGACGATCGCCGCCCGCAGCGCGTGCTTGAGGACGATCCGTCGCTCGCGAAGCCCCTTGGCTCGAGCGGTCCGCACAAAGTCTTCGTTGAGGACCTCGACCATGGATCCGCGGCTATATCGGGCGTACTGAGTGGAGTTGGCGAGCCCGATGACCAGCCAGGGTAAGAGCAGCGCGGTAAACCACTCCCACGGACTTTCCGTGATCGGCGTATACGAAGTGGAGGGGAATATGCCCCACACTTGGACGAGATAGAGGAACGCGAGCAACGCCAGCAGGTAGTACGGAATCGAGCTCATGATCAGGGAGCCGCCGACCATCGCCCGGTCGAGTGTGGTGCCGCGATTGCGAGCCGCGATGACGCCGAGCGTTGTGCCGAGGGTAAGGAAGATGGCAGCGCCGCCGATCGCGAGCGACAGCGTCGCCGGGTAGCGGTCCTTGATGATGTCCCAGACCGGCTCGCGGGTGCGATAGGAGACCCCGAGACACGGCGCCGGACAGTCGATCTCGCTCGATCCCAGCGTCACGGTCCGGCCGACGAAGACACCGCCGAGCCACTCGCCGTACTGCTGCACGACCGGGTCGTTGAAGCCCAGCGACTCGTTGATCAGCTCGGCCTTCTCCGGTGTACACCGGGTTCCCTGGCCGCAGAGCGTCTGCCCCGGATCGCTCGGCCCGAAGAAGAAGATACCGAAAACGATGAGCGACGTGACCCACAGGACCAGCACGGCCGAGAGGAGCCGTCTGATGACAAACCCGACCACCGGAGTCTCCTTTCCTGAGATGGGTAGTCCGTGGGGGTGACGCGCCGGTCGCGACACCCCCACGGCAGATCGGTGGGCTGGCTGACTGGGTCAGTCAGCCCCTCGACCGTGTCCTACTGCGAGATCCAGACGTCCTTCCAGGTAAGCAAGCCGTACACGGAGTCGACCTCCATGCCGTTGATGCGCGAGCCGTGCATCATGGCCACGCCGCCCTTCCCCACCGGGATGACCGGCTTGTACTTCTCCATGATCTCCTTCTCGACATCCTGCGCGTCTTCCGCGGCCTGCGCCGGCGGCTCCGACTGGAGCTGGCGGAGCTGCTGGTCGACTTGCTTGTTGCTGAAGTAGGAGTAGTTGGCGTACTGGTCGGTCTGGAACAGCGGCGGCAGCCACGAATCCCATACCGGCCAGTCGAGGCACCAGCCACCGGTCCGGTAGTTGATGTCGGTGTTGGGGTCGGCCCGGAGGGTCGAGAACTCCGCCACCGTGGTCGCAACCGGCTTCGGCGTGAATCCGGCCTCCTTCCAGGCCCTGACCAGCACGTCCTTGACGTCCACCGAGGGCGGGTCGTCAGAGGCGTACAGGAACTTCAGCTCCATGCCGAGCTTGCCGGCTTCCTTGAGCAGCTCCTGCGCCTTGTCCGGGTCGGTCTCCTGGCCTCCGTTGCCGTAGACGTCGTACGGCGGTGTCACCCGACCGGTAACGCCCTTCGGAACAATCTGCGTCTCCGGGCTGCGTGTCACACCGACGATCTCACCGCCGGCGAGCCACGCGTCCTTGTACGGGTAACCCCAGGCCATCGCCTCGCGCACCTTCGGATCGGTGATCTTGCGGACGTCTGGGAAGACGTAGAACTGACACGGGTCCGGTCCCGCGACCACCCGCTCCGGAGCCTGCGCCTGCGCCTTCTGGTAATCCGGGAGCAACAGGTTGTCGTAGGTGAGGGTGGTCTGCGCGTCGCCCTGGTCCTCAATGATGACCTGGTCAAGCGCCGACGAGTCCTCGAGGAGCTTCATGTCCCACTGGTCGACGTACTGGTGCCGCGCCGGGTCGGTGTTGGGATCCCACTCGGGGTTCTTCACCAACGTCAGCGAGGTCTCCGGCTCGTACTGGTCGAACATGTACGGGCCGGTGGACAGCGGGTGCAGCGCGTACTCGTCGGGGTCTTCCGACTTGTCCGCCGGGATCGGGCTCATCGCTGGGAACGACCCCCAGTAGTTCATGCTCGGGAACGGCCGCTCCATCTTGATGGTGATGGTGTTGCCGTCGATCTCGTAGCAATCACACGAGCCTTGCGGGTCGGTGTAGCGGCCCTTGTAGGTCTGGCCGTTGAGGAAGTACTCGTTGGAGTACTCGGCGCCGTCCGGGAACTGCTTGCGGTCCATCGACATGTCGATGGCGGTCCCGAAGTCCTCAGCCGTGACCTCGGTGCCATCCTCGTAGCGGACCCCATCGCGGATCGTGAACGTCCACTCGGTGAAGTCCTCGTTGTGCTGACCGAGGTCGGTCGCGAGGTCAGGGACCAGCTCCATACCACCGATGTCAGCGTTGTAGCGGTACTGCGTCAGCTCCCGCGTCACCAGGCTGGTCAGGATCGAGCCCGTGTTGGTGTAGTAGGCCTCCGGGGGCATCATCGTGTTGAGGCCGGCGGCCGACAACACGGTGACCGTCCCGCCGCTCTGTGCGCCCTCGATCGGCGCAGCCGGCGGCTCGACGTTGGGATCCTGGGCCAGACCCGCCTCTCCGACGGTGGTCTGGTCGCCCTCGTCGGTATCGCTACTGCTGTCACTACCGCCACAGGCGGCGGCGGACAGCAGAGCCAGCGTCCCCACGGCCGCCATAGGTTTCTTCCACTTCATGTGGTCAACCCCTTTCGGATTGGTTGATCTGCTCGAACGGCGCCGTGTGGTCACCGGCGAGTCTTTGGGTCGAAGGCGTCTCGGAGTGAGTCGCCGAGGAGGTTGAGGGCGACGACCAGGACCATGATCCCGATCACGGGCGCCCACAAGAAGAGCGGATAGACCTCGAAGTGCGGAATGGCATCGAGGATCGTCTGCCCCCAGCTCGGCCGCTCTGTAAGCCCGATGCCGAGGAATGCGAGCCCGGCCTCAGCCGCCACGAAGGCCGGCAGCCCGAGAGAGAACGAAACGACGATCGGCGCGATCATGTTGGGCAAGAGCTCCTTGAACAAGATGCGTCGCGTCGGCACGCCGATCACACGAGCTGCCTGGATGAACTCCCGCTCGCGAAGAGACAGCACCTCACCACGGATCAGCCGCGCGAGATACATCCAGCTGAAGAACACCAGGATCAGGATCAGCGAGTAGAACTGCGCTTGGTCGAGCTTCGCGGCGTCGCTACCGAACCGGTTGATCAGGATCGGAGCCAGCGACAGCGCGCCCAGGATGAACGGGAAAGACAGGAAGAGGTCGAGGAAGAACGAGATGATCCGGTCGAGCCAGCCGCGGGAGAACCCAGCCAGCAGGCCGAACACGATGCCAAGGCTCGTCGCCCCGATCGCGGAGACGAACGCGACCTCCAGGGACGTACGCGCGCCGAAAAGCCACTCGGCCAGGTTGTCCTTGCCGGTCGATGGTGCGACGCCCAGCGGGTGGTCCCACGTAAAGCCGTGGTTAGGCGGGCCTTCGAGTCCATAGCCCGTGTCGAGCTCCAAGACGTCGCTCGGGTTTTCGACGATGCCTTCCTCGACCCCGAACGCGTTCGCGATCAGTGGGGCGAATAACGCGATGACGATAAAGAACAGCACGATCACTGACGAGATGACCGCAACCCAGTCGTGGCGCAGTCGCTCAAAAGCGATCTGCATCGGAGAACGGCCATGGATCTTGACGGCCTCGGGAGCGGCGGACACCTCGTCTGCGTGGCGCAGCGCTTCGTCCGCCGCGGTCGGGGGCAGCGTCATGGTCACCTCTCCTCGGGCCGCGTTCTGGGTGCCGCGGGCACCGGTGTCTTCCGATGCGCCGTGCGGGACTTTAGACGACCCGCTCGACAGGAACGGACTAGAGGAGGTAACGATCGTGAAACGCTTGCTGACCAGGCCGAGGCCGTTGTGTCACACCCCGGATGTGGTCTCGCCCGATTCCTCCGACTTCGCGTCGATCCCTGCCTCGCGTCGCTGCGCCGGCGTGATCGGATTGGGTGCTCCGGTCAGCGGATCGCCGCCGGAGGCCGTCTTCGGAAAGGCGATCACGTCCCGGATCGACTCGGTGCCGGCGAGCAGCGCGCAGAGCCGATCGAGACCCAGCGCGATGCCGCCGTGTGGAGGCGGGCCGTAGGCGAACGCATCAAGCAGGAAGCCGAACTGGCTCTCGGCTTGGCCCTCGCTCAAGCCGAGCACGTCGAAGACCCGCTGCTGCACGTCGGGCCGATGGATTCGGAGGCTGCCGCCGCCGAGCTCGGTGCCGTTGAGCACGATGTCGTAGGCCCGGCTGAGCGCATCTCCCGGCTGCTTCTCGAAGCCGTCGATCCACTCCTCCGTCGGGGCGGTGAACGGGTGGTGCACCGACGTCCACCCGTCGTCGGTCGCCTCGAACATCGGGGCCTCGACGACCCACACGAACTCCCACCGGGACTCGTCGATCAGGTTGCAGCGCTGACCGATCTCGAGTCGGGTGGCGGCGAGCAGGCCGAGCGCGTCGGAGCGCTTGCCGGCCGCGAAGAACACGCAATCGCCAGGGTTCGCTCCGACGTGCTCGGCCAGACCGGCGCGCTCGGTCTCCGAGAGGTTCTTGGCCACTGGGCCACCGAGCTCGCCGTCATCGCCGACGAGCACGTACGCCAGCCCCTTGGCGCCATGCGAGCGGGCCCACTCTTGCCACGCGTCGAGTTCGCGTCGGGCCTGCGAGGCACCGCCGGGCATGACGACCGCACCGACATGGAAGTCGTCGACGCCGTCGGGTGCTCTGAAGATCCGAAACGGCGTGTCCGCGAAGTACTCCGTGCAGTCGACCAACTCGCAGCCGAATCGGAGGTCCGGTCGGTCGATGCCGAAGCGCCGCATCGCCTCGGCATACGTCATCCGCGGGATCGGCGTCGTCACCTCGACGTCGAGCACCTCGCGCCACAGCCGCACGATGATCTGCTCGGTCAGGTCGAGCACGTCGTCGACATCGCAGAAGCTCCACTCGACGTCGAGCTGGGTAAACTCCGGCTGCCGATCGGCCCGGAAGTCCTCGTCTCGGAAGCAGCGCGCGATCTGGTAGTAGCGCTCCAGTCCGGCCACCATCAGCAACTGCTTGAACAGCTGCGGGGACTGCGGCAACGCGTACCACTTGCCCGGCTGCAGTCGCACCGGCACGACGAAGTCACGGGCGCCCTCGGGTGTCGAGCGCGTGAGGTACGGCGTCTCGATGTCGACGAAGTCGCGGTCGCTCATGACCTCGCGGATGATCCGGGTGACGTCGGCTCGCAGCCGCAGGTTGTGAGCCATCTCGGCGCGGCGCAGGTCGAGGTACCGATGCCGCAGCCGGACCTCTTCGTTGACCGGCGTCGTCTCGTACTCCTCGATCGGGAACGGCAGCGGCGCCGCCTCGCTGAGGATCTCGACCGTGTCGGCGATCACCTCGATCTGGCCGGTCGGCAGGTTGGGGTTCTCGTTTCCCTCGGGCCGACGGCGCACCGCGCCCACGACGCTCAGGCAAAACTCCGACCGCAACGGGTGCGCGACCTCCTCGTCGCGGATCACGACCTGGACGACACCGCTCGCGTCGCGCAGGTCGATGAAGGCCACTCCCCCGTGATCGCGCCGGCGCGCCACCCAACCGGCGAGGGTGACGCTGGTATCGACGTCGGTGGCACGCAGGATGCCGGCGTCATGGGTACGGATCACGGGTTGCGCTCCTTCGTGACGATGCGGGGTCGGAGGTCGACTGAGGGCGGCTGCCACGCGTCGGGATCGGCGTCGACCTGGTCGCCGGACCGGATGTCCTTGACCTCGTGGCCGCCAGTCGAGTCGGCGCCGGGCGGAAACCAGACGTACGGGATGCCGCGTCGGTCGGCATGGCGGATCTGCCGACCGTACTTCGCGGCCGCTGGCGCCACCTCGGTCGGGATCCCGCGGGCCCGCAGCCGCCGTGCCACGTCTCGGCTCACCGGCCGCGACGCGTCGTCGGGCACGGCGACGAGGACGCACGACGGAACACTGCGATCGGCGTCGAGCAGCCCCCTCGCAATCAACGGTGCCAGCAGTCGGGTGATGCCGA
Organism: Nocardioidaceae bacterium; assembly: GCA_035630615.1. Taxonomy (GTDB): domain Bacteria; phylum Actinomycetota; class Actinomycetes; order Propionibacteriales; family Nocardioidaceae; genus DATFRX01. Next base: position 1,421 of record DASQKI010000089.1, on the reverse strand, counting down.
GCGAAATGCCGACGCCGGGATAGGTCGATCGGCCGTCGCTGGCCAGCGAGTCGTAGCGGCCGCCGGCGCAGATCGACAGCGAGCCGTGCTCCGTGGTGAATCCTTCGAATACCGTGCCGGTGTAGTAGTCGAGCCCACGGGCGATCGCGAGGTCGGCCACGACGGCGAACCGCTCGGAGCTGGCCGGTGCCGCCTCTTCGACGGCTCGGGCGAGCTCGTCGAGGCCGGTGTCGAGCAGGGGGTGGGTCACGCCGAGCTTGCGTACGTCGTCGACGAAGGACGGGTCGTCGCGGTTGATCTTGGCCAGGTCGAGGCACCGCTCGGCCCGATCGGCGTCGAGCCCGACCTCGAGCAGCGCTGACCGGACACCGTCGACGCCGATCTTGGCGAGTTTGTCGATCGCCCGGATGACCGGCACCGGGTCGTCGATGCCCAGGCCGCGGTAGAACCCCTCGATCAGCTTGCGATTGTTGACCCGCAGCGTGATCGACGGCAAGGGCAGCCGACTGAGCGCCTCGGCCATGACGATCGTGACCTCGACGTCGGCGTCGAGGTGCAGCTCGTCGCGGCCGATGATGTCGATGTCGGCCTGCGTGAACTCGCGGTAGCGCCCTTCCTGCGGCCGCTCGCCCCGCCAGCAACGCTGGATCTGGTAGCGCCGCAGCGGGAAGCTCAGCTGGCCTTGGTGCTCGACGACATAGCGGGCCAGCGGCACCGTGAGGTCGAAGTGCAGCCCCAGTACGTTAGGCACCTCGAGACCGGCGTCGTCGGCGTCCGGGTCGGCGTGCAGGCGGCGCACGACGTACACCTCTTGTGAGGACTCGCCCTTGCGCATGAGCTCGTCGAGCGGCTCGACCGATCGGGTCTCGATCGAGGCGAAGCCGTGCAGCTCGAAGGTTTCCCGTACCGAATCGATGACGGCGAGCTCGGCGGCGCGCTGGCTGGGGAGGAACTCGGGAAATCCCGAGAGGGATGTCGGTTTTGCCATGGGGTCAGAGGCCTCGGGTCGGGCCGCTGCGCGCCTCGGTCAACTCGGCGAGGAAGGGGTTTGTCGCGCGTTCGCGGCCAATGGTCGTCTGGGGTCCGTGGCCGGGCAGCACGACGATGGGGTCGTCCAGCGGCAGCACCTTGTCGGTCAGGCTGCGCAGCATCGTCAGGTGGTCGCCGCCCGGCAGGTCGGTGCGTCCGATCGAACCGGCGAACAGCAGGTCGCCGGCGAACATGACTTCGGGCACGTCCTCGGGACCGTCGTACGCGGTGCGGAACGACACCGACCCCTCGGTATGGCCTGGGGTGTGATCGACGACGAACTCGATGCCGGCCAGGGTCAGCGTCGCGGCATCAGTGAGCTCGCGAACGTCGTCCGGCTCGGCGAACGAATAGTCGGAGCCGAGCAGCAGCCCCGCGGACTCCGGCGAGAT
>DASQKI010000088.1:0-37925 GCA_035630615.1 Nocardioidaceae bacterium | reverse complement strand
GGCGCGCTCGGAGGGATTCGAACCCCCAACCTTCTGATCCGTAGTCAGATGCTCTATCCGTTGAGCTACGAGCGCAGGTGTGTAGGCCGAACTGAGTGTAGCCAGTCCCGGCATCGGAGTTGAAATCGCCACCGATCCGGCCGGCGCCGACGCACCACGTGTACGCGGTCGCCGCCCTACCGAAGGTAAAAGGCGTGATCGACCCGCTGCTCGATGCGATTGCCGTCGGTGTCCCACGACTCAGCACGCAGGCTCACCGAGCCGTTGGTCTTGCTCGCCGGCGGATAGACCGCGACGCAGCGATAGTCCTGTGTCCCGTCGCGGCCGTGACCCGACGGGATCACCACGGCAGGCCGCCAGGTCTCGCCGCCGTCAACGCTGGTCCATAGCCGAAGACCCTGGATGCGAGGCCCGTCGGTGGCCTGGCGGTACGCGGTGACGTCGAACCGATGTACGCCGGCCGCCGAGACCGCGTTAATTAGGTCGACGCCCGCGTCGTACCGCAGGAAGATGAGCGGCTCGGCACGGCACGGTGGCGGGATCTCGTTGCCCATCCAGGCGGCGTGGATCTGCTCGGAGCAGACGAACCCCTCCGGAGTTTCGTCCTCACTCACCCGACTCGACAAGAAGCGCCAAGTCGTGTGGGTGTTGTTGTAGTCGAGCGTCATCGTGTAGCGCTGCTCCTCGGCCGGCAGGTTGTAGTCGGCGAACCGAGGGGCGCCGAACCCACAGGCGCCGATCGCCAGCGCACCGATCGAGACCAGTGCCGCGATCCGGCCGGCGCATCGACGGCTGTGTTGGTGTGTCGTCGTCATCATCGTGCTCCCTTTCACCCGACGCCGATCGTGCAGATGTGCTGTACGCCGTCGCATGGGTAGTGCATGCGCCCGGTGATCTCCTCGCCGTCCGGCCCGTAGAGGTGCAGGCCGTCGAGACCGCTCTGGACCGGTTCGAACCCGCTCGCGGCGCCGGCGTACCCGGCCTCGTTACGCCCGTCCGGTGTCGCCATCAGGACCATGGCGTTGAACTGGTCGCCCTCACGGCAGCCGGAGCAGCCACCGAACAGGAACCCGGCGAACTGATAGAGGTACGACAGCGGCAGACGGGCGTCCGGCGGCGTATAGATCGGCCCGGGGACGACCGGCTTCTCACCCCAGTCGACCCGGTAGGTCTTCGCCTCCGAGAAGGAGTACGCCCCGCGCTCGACCGCCCGTGTGCCGCTGGTGCCATCGGGGGTGTAGTACGCGACCTTGGGGTCGTCGTTCGACGTCGGTCCGACGTAGACCGGCATCACACGAGGAGCGGGGATATCGAGGACGGCGCCCTGAGTCGTGAGGTTGTAGTCCTCCTCGTGCAACGAGACCAGGTTGAAGGTGCCCGTGCTGGGATCGCCCGGGCTCGCGTGGACGTAATTCTTAACCAGCGCGAGCTCGGAGTCGTCGTAGGCGAAGCGCGCCGACGCGGGGACCTCGTCCTCGTACGGCTGCAAGATGTAGGCGTAGTCGCGCGCACCCGGGGCACCGTCGCCGGGGGCGGCCAGACTCCACCTCGCGCTGAAGACGAAGTCTCCGGTCGCCGGGTCCTCCGCGGGCGACAGCCAGGTCGTCGTCGCACCACTGACCGACGGCCCTCGATGGAACAACCCGCTTCCATCGTTTGCCGTGCGCTTGAACTGAACCTGCTGAGACGTCAACTCGGCCGGCCTCGGCGTGCCGATCGACAGGGGTCGAGTCTCGTCGGCATCGAGGGCCAGGTGCGTATCCGGACCGACCATCACCTCTTGTCGGAAGACGTAACCCAACTGCGGCTGGCCGCCACTGGTCCAGTCGATCGATGCCGCGACGAAGTACTTGCCGGCCGGCACGATGAGCTTGGCGTCGGTGCTCCCGCCCTGCCAGCACAGATCCTGATCGCCCGCGGCGCCGACCGCTGCGCCGCCAACGCCGGTGTACATCAGCGTCGCGCACACCAGTCCCGCAGTGTCGTCGGCGCCGTCATGCCGTCGGTCGAGCGTGACCGTGACCTCGCTGAACTCGGTGAATCCGACCGGCGTCGTCAGCTGCACGTCGTCGGTCCCAGTCGCCAGGAGGGCACCCGAGTACGCGCCGGACGCGTCGGTCGGCGGGGTCAGCGTCACGTCGGCCGATGCGGTGCCGCCCGCCGGCACCGTCACGGTCGACGGGCCTACCGCCAGGGTTCCGTCGGGCACCGGGCCGTTGCCGCTCTCGGCCGACACGTCGAGCGAGAGGGTCACGTCCGTGTCGCCGAGATTGGTGTACGTCACGGACTTCGTGACCGGCGCGTCGGTGGGCTGGACGTTCTCGAAGTCGAGCTTGGCCGTGGCCGCGAAGACGGTCTGTCCGATCGCCCGAGCCACGTCGACCCGCCCGGCACCCTGCTGGTAGACGCTGTAGCCATCGTCCTTGGACGTGCTCATCAGACCCGCCTTGAGCTGCGACGCGGCCCAGTCGGGGTACTTCTGCGCCAGGATCGCCGCGGCGCCCGCGACGTGCGGCGTCGCCATCGACGTGCCGGAGATCGTCGTGTAGTTGTCGTCGACGACCGGACCCAGCGCGGTGCCGTCGGCACGGGCGGCCGTGATGTTGACCCCCGGCGCCGCGATCTCGGGCTTCATGGCGCCGTCGCCCCGACGCGGCCCGCGGCTGGAGAAGCCGGCCAGCTGGTCGGACTTGTCGACGGCCGCCACCGTCAGGGCGGCGTCGGCCGAGCCAGGCGACGCCACCGTCTGGCTGCCCGGCCCACTGTTGCCGGCCGCGATGACGAACAGGGCGCCGGTCTGCTCGGTCAGCTGGTCGACCGCCTGGTCCTCCGGGTCCGTGCCGTCTCCCGGGCAGTCGGCGCAGCCGAGGCTCATGCTGATGACGTCGGCGTGCTCTTGCAGCGCCGCCCACTCCATGCCGGCGATGATCTGCGAGGTGTCGCCAGAGCCCGCGTCGTTGAGCACCTTGCCGATCAGCAGGTCGGCGCCAGGGGCGACGCCCTTGTACTTGCCGTCGGACGCAGCTCCGGAGCCGGCGATCGTCGACGCGACATGTGTCCCGTGCCCGTGGCCGTCGGTGACGGTGTCGCCGACGAAGCTCTGACTCGCGACGACCTTGCCCTCGAGGTCCGGATGGGTCTGGTCGATGCCCGTGTCGAGCACAGCGACCCGTACTCCCGTGCCGTCGAAACCGGCCGCCCAGGCCTCCGGCGCTCCGATCATCGGCACGCTCTCGTCGAGTGTGACGGTCACCTTGTAGTCGAGCCAGACCTTGTCGACTCCGGCGGCGAGTGACGCCGCGCGCGGCTTCGCACCGGGCCGCAGCTCGCTCCAGAAGTTGTCGACCGAGCCCTTCGCCAAGTCAACCGCGGCGGCGTTGATGCTCGTCAGCCCAGTCGCCTCGCGTGGTGTCGCCGGCATCTCGTCGGCCTGCGCGCTGAGCTCGCGCTTCGTGGCGTCCTTCGCGTACTGCATGATCACCGGCAGCGTCTTCGACGATCGATCGTCGTAGCCGTTGGAGATCAGCGTCGCGACGTCGAACAGGCCCCGATCGAGGTGGCCGGCGGCGAGCGCGGGTCGTACGTCGTCAGGCACCGCGTAGATCGCGTCTTGGGTCTGGGTGACCTCGATCTCGGGTTTCGACCCGTCGGGCCGCTTGACCGACTCGACCCGGACCGCCGGCTGCCCCTTGCCGTCAACCGCGACGTACACGTGGTCGCCGGTGAGCAGCGTCACCGAGTACGCGCCGAGCGCCAGGTCCGGCCCTTGCGCGGCGGCCTCGGATCCGAACGACTGAGCCTGAGCGAACGGTTGGTCGACCGAGGTCAAAGACATGGCGACGACAGCCAGCCCTACCGGTGCGGCCGCCAGGGCCGCCCACCGTCTCGGAGGTTTGCGGGTCACGGTGTCTCCTCTCGTCGGGCGGGCGCCGACTCAGACCGGCTCGTACTCGTCCGGTGGCTCGTTGTCCGCGGGCCGCGGTCGCGCCGATTTCGGTGGTGCCGCGGAGGTCGCCGACGTGGCGGACGGATCGTCCGTCCGGGCGTCGTCGTCGGGCCGCTGGGCAGCCGTGGGATCGGGGCGCGTCATAACGCCCTCATGCTTGGGCCGGCGCCGCCGCGCTAGCAATGAGTCAGATGACCCACTTTGCGGACCGGCCGAGCGGTTGCAGTGCTACTTCCGCGCCGACTCGACCTCGGCGCCGGCGCCGGCGAGCTGCAGGGCGAGCGCCGTTCGAGAGGTCACCTTGGCCTTCCGCATCGCCGAGTTGAGGTGACGGGCTACGGTCTTCGGCGAGAGGAACAGCGCGCCGGCGATCTCGCGGTTGGTCAGGCCGTCGCGCACGAGGCGAGCCACCTCGAGCTCGCGCGGCGAGAGCGCGTCGCCATAGCCGCGTCGTCCGCCTCGCCAGGGCCGCGACACCTCGGCGCCGTGCTCGCGAAGGACGTGGGCGATCCGGTCGGCGTCGCGGCGAGCGCCGAGGGCATGCAGGTTGCGGCATGCCTCGGAGAGCATCTCGATGCCCCGGGAAACGTCGCCCATGGCGAGTCGACTCCGGCCGAGGCGCTCGCGGGTGAGCTCGGCGTCGTACGGACGCGGTAACGCGGTCCACGCGGCGACGGCTCGTTCGTACGTCGCGGCCGCAGTCTCCGCCTCGCCGGCCGCATCTGCGAGTAGTCCGCGACACGTCTCGAGCGCGGCCATCGGCCCCGGCGCCGACCGACCCTCGATGCCCAGAGCAAACGCATCGACCAACTCAACCGCCTCGCGATCCCGCCCGGCCCCGAGCAGGGCGTCGACCCGATGCTCGGCGATGTCGGTCGCCCAGATCCAGATCTCGGATCGGCGCAGGATCGCGATCGGCTCGTCGGTCACCTCCAACGCGGCCACCGGTTCGCCTCGGTCCAACATCGCGCGAGCGAGACCACCGGCGGCGGTCATCTGCACATCGGCGGTCGTGCTCACCTTCGCCTCGTCGACGACCTCGCGCAAGGCCCGTTCGGCGTTGTCCCACAGGCCGGTGGCCACGTCGTGCAGCCCACGAACGAGCCGCTCCTCGAGCTCCAGGGCGGCCGGCCAGCCATCGCCGTCATCGGTCCAGGAGTGGCCGTCGTCGGTGATCCGGTCCCATCGACCCATCCACCAATGCAGCCGGGCCTGCGAGTGCAGGACGTTGGCGTGCAGCCGCTGATTGTCGGTCGCGGCCGCGAGCTCGAGGGCCGCCGTGAGCCGGCGATCGGACTCGGCGTAGCAGCCCCACACCATCGCCGCATAGCCCAGGTTGCCATGGGCGCGGGCGAGCTGCTTTTGCTGCTCCAGGCCGGACACCCGCTCGGGCAGCTCCTCGGCAACCTCCCATCCGCGGTCCTCACCCAACACGAGGAGCGCCGTCGCACGGTCGCCGATCAGCGCCAGCCGCTCGGCCGGTTCGCGTACGCGGTCGGCGACCGCGGCGGCGCGCTCGAGGCGCTCCAGATACGTGGCGGCCGGCCGAGGATCGGCGAGTGGGAAGCCGAGAAACGTCATCGCCCGCGCCGCCTCGACGGGTTCGTGGTCGAGCTGCGGCAGCGCCAATTCCAGCTCGCGGTAGCCGGTCTCCAGATCGCCCATCTGAAGCAACAGACGGCCACGACGCTCGCGGATCTCGGCCGACTCCTGAGGAGTCAGCTCGGCCGAGTCGAGGACGTCGAGCAGCGTCGCGACAACCTGGGTATGAAGCTCGTCGACCGTCTCACGCCGACGGACAGCCGCATCGCCGAGCTTGCTCGCCACCCGTGCCAACGCGCTTGCCGGCAGGTCGGCGTGCACGATCAGCTCGTGCAGAAGCGTCGTCGCCGTCATCTGGTCGCCCGACTCGGCGGCGCGGTCCGACGCCAGCTCGGCGTAGCGGCACCAGCGTTCGGTCTCGCCCGCCTCTCGGAAGTGCCGCGCGAGGCGTACGAGTGGACCCGGGCTGTGTCCCTCCAAAGACTCACCGGCCCGCAAGTGCATGGCCCGCCGGCGATGCCCGGCGATCGAGTCGTAGACGGCCTTCGACGCCAACACATGGCGAAAGCCCACCTGCTGGCCGTGCGACTGCAGCCAGCCGGCCTCGAGCGCGACCGCGAGTCCGTCGGCCACCTCGCCGGTCGACAGCCCGCTCACCTTGACGAGCGTGGCCTCGTCGGTCGGGTCCGCGACTATGGCGGCAGACTTGAGCACCTCGCGTACCGACGGCTCGAGCCGGCTCAATCGCTCGAGCACGGCGTCTCGGATGCTGCGCGGGACCCCGATGTCGGTCAGGTGCCGGCGTACCCAGCTGCCGTCGCGCCGGGTCAGGTCCGCACGGGAGTGCATGAGGCGTACGAGCTCCTCGACCGCCAAGGGCAGGCCCTCGCTGTAGCGATAGAGAAACGTCGCGAACTCCGGCGAGATCGTGTCGCCGTCGAGCATCGACGCCACGAGGCCGGCGACCTCGTCCTCGCTCAGGCCGCCGAGCTCGAGCCGGCACAACGCCACCCGGTCCGGCAGCCGGGACGAGAGCAGCAGCAGCGGCGAGCCCTCCGGCACTTCGGCGGGCCGGTACGTGACGAGCATGCTGAGGTCGTCGTGTCGCTGGGTCGAGACGAGGAAGAGCAAAAACTCCAACGTCGTCTCGTCGGCCCAGTGGGCGTCCTCGAGCACCAGGACCCGAACGTCGAGGGCGGCGATCAGCTCGCCGAGAGCGCGAAAGAGCCGGTGACGGGTGCCGGTCGGGTCAGGCAGCGGTTCGAGCGCCGGCGGCAGCTCCTCGGCCCACTCGGGAAACACCGGGCGCAGCGCACCGGCGAGCGGCGTCAGGTCGAGGTCGGCGACCGACCCGGTGGCGGTGCGGAGCCCGTCGACGACCGGGCCGAGGCTGAACGGCTCCCGAAACGGCGGACAGACCGCCTCGATCGCCGGGGCGCCCACATCCGGACGGGCGGCGAGGTATTCCCGGACCAGCCGGGTCTTGCCGACACCGGCCTCGCCTTCGACCAGGACGACCGCAGTCGATGCCTGCGCGCGCACGCGGGCGAGCTCGGTCAGCTCGCGCTGTCGGCCGACGAACCGCGGCCGCGAGATCTCGCCCCGATCGGGTGCAGGCGGCGGCTCCGTGGGCACAGGAGATCACACCTCTCGTCCGGGGAGGACGGCATTCCCGAGCGACCGCGACCGGTCTGGGCACGAAGCCGGTGCGCCACACCATAACCTCGCGACCCGCTCATCGGGGAGTCCGCGAGGGGACCATTTGCAGTCCAGGATCGGACTTCCGTCCAACAAAGACGGAAGTCTGTCTTCGTGCGCCTCGCTCAGACGCCTTATATATAAGGGGTTTCGCGGACCCACTAGATTTGTGACTCGCTTCACGAGACAATAGTTCGCTACATCAGCATTCAACGCGTACGGTGTGGGCAAGCTCGCAGGGTCGCGGGCGCTCCCCGTACCCACGCGAGAGGTTGACGAGACGTATGACGGCTACCGACACTCCGCTGAGCACCACCGCACTCAGCAGCACCTATCAGACGACTCATCCGCGGCTGCGCGCTTGGGTCGAGGAGACTGCGGCACTGACTCAGCCGGACCGGATCCACTGGATCAACGGGTCCGACGCGGAGTGGGGCGCCCTCACCGAGCAGCTCGTCTCCACCGGCACGTTCGTCCGGCTCAACGCTGACAAGAAGCCCAACTCGTTCTGGTGCGCCTCTGACCCGTCCGACGTGGCCCGCGTCGAAGATCGCACGTTCATCTGCAGCCGCGACGAGTCCGACGCCGGCCCCACGAACAACTGGGTCGACCCCGACGAGATGAAGGCGACGCTGACCGACCTCTATCGGGGCTCGATGCGCGGCCGCACGATGTACGTCATTCCGTTCGTCATGGGTCACCTCGAGGCCGAGAGCCCGATGTTCGGCGTCGAGCTCACCGACTCGGCCTACGTCGCGGTGTCGATGCTCGTCATGGCGCGGACCGGCTCGTCCGTACTCCGTCGCATCGAGGAGCTCGAAGCCGACTACGTGCCGTGTCTGCACTCGGTCGGTGCGCCGCTCGAGCCGGACCAGGCCGACGTCGCGTGGCCGTGTAACGAGACCAAATACATCGTCCAGTTCCCCGAGGAGCGGATGATCTGGTCCTACGGCTCCGGCTACGGCGGCAACGCCCTGCTCGGCAAGAAGTGCTACGCGCTGCGGATCGCCTCGGTGATGGCCCGCGACGAGGGCTGGCTGGCCGAGCACATGCTGATCCTCAAGCTGACCTCGCCCGAGGGTGCGGTCAAATACGTCGCCGCCGCCTTCCCCAGCGCGTGCGGCAAGACCAACCTCGCCATGCTCGAGCCGACCATCCCCGGCTGGAAGGTCGAGACGCTCGGCGACGACATCGCCTGGATGCGATTCGGCGACGACGGCCGGCTCTACGCGGTCAACCCCGAGTACGGCTTCTTCGGCGTCGCGCCCGGCACCAACGAAAAGACCAACCCCAACGCCATGCGCACCATCGAGCGTGGCAACTCCGTGTTCACCAACGTCGCGCTGACCGATGACGGCGACATCTGGTGGGAGGGCATGGAGAACGAGCCCTCGCACGCCACGTCGTGGAAGCGAGCCGACTGGACGCCGGACTCCGACGAGCTGTCGAGCCACCCCAACAGCCGCTACTGCACGCCGATCAAGCAGTGCCCGATCCTGGCGCCGGAGTACGACGACCCCAAGGGCGTGCCGATCGACGCGATCCTCTTCGGCGGTCGCCGCAAGACGACAATCCCGCTGGTTACCGAGGCCCGCGATTGGGTACACGGCACGTTTATGGGGACGACCCTGTCGAGCGAGACGACTGCCGCGGCGACCGGCGCGGTCGGAGTCGTGCGTCGCGACCCGATGGCGATGCTGCCGTTCATCGGCTACAACGCCGGCGACTACTTCAACCACTGGATCCAGGTTGGCAAGGCCCACGACGCGGTGAAGCTGCCGCGCATCTTCTACGTCAACTGGTTCCGCCGCGACGACGACGGCGGCTTCCTCTGGCCCGGCTTCGGCGAGAACAGCCGCGTACTCAAGTGGATCGTCGAGCGGATCGACGGCGACGCCGAGGCGGTCGAGACGCCGATCGGCCACGTTCCGACGCCCGACAGCCTCGACCTGACCGGGCTCGACCTCGACCGCGAGACCCTCGAGCGGCTGCTCAGCGTCGACGTCGAGGAGTGGAAGGCGGAATTGCCGCAGATCAACGAGTGGTTCGACAAGTTCGGCGATAAGCTGCCGGCAGTGCTCTGGACCGAGCTCGACGGACTCAAGGCTCGACTCGGGGCCTAAGGCGAAGCGTTGTCAGGCGCATGCCCATAGCGCCACATGCGCCTGACAACTCGCCGATCTCAGAACCGCTCGGCGAGGGCGGTCAGCTTGGCAACGTAGGCCGACCAGTCTTGTTGGTCGGGGAGGTTGGAATTATCGGCTCGGAGGCCGACCGCACCGTCGATCTCCTCGCGGATGATGTCGGCGTGGCCGACGTGTCGTGCCAGGTCGACGATCACGTGGACGATGATGCGCTCCAGCGTGACCCCGCTGCCACGCTCGCCCCACCACGGGACTCGCCCGAGTGCGTCGAGCGGCAGCTCTTCGATGGTCGCGTCGGCGAATGTCCACACCCGGCGGTAGAGATCGACGATGCCGTCACAGGTCTCGTCTTCGGTCGCATACCAGTCGGCCTGCGGGTCGGTCTCAAAGACCTCGTCCGCAACCAGCTCCTCCGGTGTTGGCCATTTGCGGCCGAACGTGTCGCCGAAGTAGCCGATCTCGACGTTGACCATGTGCTTGACGATGCCGATCAGGTTGGTGCCGGTCGGCGTACGAGGCATTCGGAGGTCGCGCTCGCCGAGGCCGTCGAGCTTCCATAGCAACGCGTCGCGATTGGCCTGCAGGTAGTGAAGAAGGGCTGCCTTGGGCTCTTTCAGATCGCTCATGGGGATCAGTCTGGATGGTCTCGGCCGGCGCCGGTTGTCGGGGAGTCCGCCAAGGCCTGCAGCCGGGCCGCGCTGGTGGCATCGGACGGAAGGAACGTCTCGATGGCGAGGCTCGCCGCGGTCACCTCCAGCGGCGCTCCCAGCGTGGCGATGACCGTGAAGAGACTGACGTCGCCCTTCCGCGTTCGCAGGTTCAGCGTGACGACGGGCTGGTGGGCCGGGGAATCCGGCAGTCGGTCGGGCAGATAGGTCTCGACCTCGTCGACCAGCTCCGCCAAGGCGGCGTCGGCGTTGTCGCGGCTGCGGCGTTTGAGCTGGCGGATGAGCGGCGTGTTGCAGGCGGCCGTCATCGAGGAGACGCTGGGCAGTCCGCCGGGATGGACGGCCAACCGCAGCATGTTGACCGGCGGCGCCAGCAGCTCCGGATCGACGCCCTCCCACAGCAATGCGGCGGCGTCGTTGGCCTCGACGAGATTCCAGAGCCCGTCGACGATGAGCGCCGGATTGGGCTGATGCGCGTCAAGCAGTCGGCGCAGCGAGTCTCGCAGCGACCGCATCCTCTCGGCCTGATAGGGCTCGTCGAGATAGATCGGCGCATAGCCGCCCGCGAGCAGCAGGCGATTGCGCTCGGCCAACGGCAGGTCGAGTTGCTGAGCGAGGTGAAGCAGCAGCTGTCTGCTCGGCTGGGCTCGTCCCGTCTCGACGAAGCTGAGGTGCCTGGTCGACACCCCCGCCTCCAGCGCAAGCTCGAGCTGGCTGAGGCGCAGACGCAGGCGCCAGAACCGGAGCAGCTCGCCCGCGGTCCTGGGCTCGTCGAGAAGGTCAACACTCATGTCGCGTAGAGCCTAGGCCGACAGATCGGGGTCGAGCCATTACCTGCCGGGTAACCGCCTCCGCGTGGGCCCCCTTAACCCGCCGAGTGGCGCACGGTCGTCACTTTGCGGGCCTATTTTCGACGACCGTGCGCCACTCGGCATTACCAAGGAGGTAATTGAGCCGGGGCACAGCGGTGGGTGATCGTCGGCATCGGATGTACGCCACCCGAAAGGACCACCCGCCATGGACGCCACATACACCGCCGTCGCCACCTCGTCCGGTCGCGATGCTCGTGCCATCTCCTCGGACGGCAAACTCGACGTCGATCTCGCACTACCCAAGGAGATGGGCGGGACCGGCGAAGGCACCAACCCCGAGCAACTCCTCGCGGCCGGATGGGCCGCCTGCTTCTCGACCGTGTTGGGTCTGATCGCGCAGAAGCAGGGCCTCGACGCGAGCGACGTCGCAGTGACCGCCGAGGTCAGCCTCGTGCCAAACGGTCCCGGCTTCGCACTCGCGGCGACGCTCCGGGTCGAGCTGCCCGACCACCTCGATGACTCCGCGCGCCGGTCCCTGGTCGACGCGACTCACCGCGCCTGCCCGTACTCCGCGGCCACCCGGGGCAACATCCCGGTGGAGTTGGTCATCGAGTGATCCGGCGATCGGGCCGGACCGACTGGGGTTACATGCCACGCCTGAGAGGTCTACTATCCGACTCATACACGTCGCATAGTTGACGTCCCCAGGAGGGATCGGCATGGCAGCTCCGGAGAAGGTCAAGGGCAGGGTCATCGACGCGCACAGCCACATCGGCGAGATGGAGGCGTGGGCGTTCTACAACCTCAAGGAGCCCGTCAAGCCGACCGTGTACGAGTTCGCCGACGCGAATGCGTACCTCCAACGCCTCGACGACGCCGGTGTCGAACGAGGTCTGATCCTGCCCAACTACGGGATCCCAGTCCAGAGCCAGCCGTTCTCGCTCAACGACCTGGTCCTCGAGTCGATCAAGAGCAGCGATCGGCTGACCGGTGGCATCTGGGTGTCCTTCCTCCCTCAAAACAAGGAGATGACGCTCAAGGCCCTCGAGAATGCTGGCGAGGAGGGCATCGTCGCCCTGAAGACGACCTTCCTGCTCGGCGGCAATCCCGACCCCGGCACGTGGGACGACGACACCCGCGAGATTGCGGAAGCCTGCATCGCCGCGGCGGAGCAGCACGACCTGACGTTCCACTTCCACACCAGCGCCGGCGGCACCTCCGACATCAACAACTTCATCCCCCTGGTCGAGCAGTACGGCAAGCGGATCAAGATCTACCTCGTCCACTTCGGCGGTGGTGTCAGCGGGCACATCAAGCTCGTCCCGCAGTTCCTCGACTGGGTGGAGGAGGGCTATCGGGTCTATTGCGACACCACGTGGACGATCGGGTTCGGAGCGCGTTGGCTGATGACCGAGATCGAGCGCCGTGGGGTCGGTGAGGACCGAGTGCTGTTCGCGTCGGACGAGCCGTGGAGCGACTTCTGGGGTGAGTACTGGAAGATCAACGGTGCTCCGGTCAGCGACGAGCTGAAGCAGCGCATTCTCTATCGCAACTACGAGGAGCTGTACGGCGGCTGAGCCGGCTCACGAGTCGCGGAGCGCGATCCAGATGGCGCGGGCGGGCTTCGATCCCTCGTTGGCCCAGTGGTGCGGCTGGTCGCCCATGAAGTGCAGCGCATCGCCCGGACCCACCTTGTAGGTCGTCCCGTCGATCTCGAAGACGATGGTGCCCTCGAGGCTGAACACCAACTCCTCACCGGCATGGATGAGCGGCTTGCTCCCGCTGTTCGCGCCGGGCGCCACAGTGGCGATCGCGGCCGCGCTCCGGAACGGCGAGTACGGCCCGGACACACCCGCAAGCTCCAATCCCTCATGAGGCGTGAACACGGCTGGACGATCCCGCTTCGGCGTGAAGGCCACCGGCTCGGGCTGCCCCTCGTCCTGCTCGACGAAGAAGGTCACCGGATGGTCCAAGGCGGTAGCGATCTTGAGCAGCGTCGTGATGGTCGGAACCATGTCGTTGCGCTCGATCTTGTGGATCGCCGCGGCCGAGACTTCAGCCTTGCTTGCCAACTGCTGAAGGGAGAGTCGCTGCTCCTGACGGAGCTTCTTCACCTTCGGCCCGATGGAACTAACGATTCCTTGGACATGCGCCTCGACGCGGGCCGTAGCGCGGGTGGTGCCGTTGGTCATGACTGAGTCCTTGTTTCTCTTGACGCAGAGAAGTCATGCAATATAGTAAACGAAAGTAAATCATGGTGTGCGATCATCGGGTCGCCCACCACACGTGGAGGCGTATGTGGCGCGCAAAATCGTAATCGTCGGCGGTGGTGCGGCTGGCATGGGCGCAGCCGGCGGCGTCAAGGCCGTCGATCCCGACGCGGAGGTCGTCGTCTACACCGGCTTCGACGACGTCGCCTATAGCCCCTGCGGCATTCCCTACGTCCACGGCCGTGAGATCGAAAACTTCGAGAAGCTGTTCCTGGCGTCCAAACAGGCATACGTCGACGCGGGCATAGACGTGCACTATAACGCCGACGTCACGGGGGTCGACGTGAAGCGCAAGGTCGCGGAGGTCGCAGGCGTTGGTGAGATCTCGTGGGATTCGCTCATCCTCGGCACGGGATTCAATTACGCCGACCCGGGGGTTCCCGGTGGCGATCTCGACGGCCTCTACTACGTCAAGAACATCCGCGAGGCCATCGAGTGGGACAAGGTCCTGGACACGGTCAAGTCCGCTGTCGTGATCGAGGCCTCGCCGCTGGGGGTGGAGATGGTCACCGGGCTCGCTCATCGCGGGATCGAGACGCATCTGGTGGACCCGAGTCCGTGGTCCATGTCCGAGGTCGCGGACCCCGACATCATGGCTCCGGTCGAGGAGTCGTGGGGCGAGCTCGGGGTCGTCACGCATTTCAACACGACACTGACCGCCTTCGTCGGCGACGGCAAGCTCTCCGCGGTGCAAACCTCGGACGGCGAGATCGCGGCCGACCTCGCGGTGGTCTGCACCCACAAGGAGCCGAACACGACACTCGGTGTCGCAGCCGGGCTCAAGTGCGGCTCGACCGGCGGCATCATCGTCGACGAGAGGATGGCGACCTCGGCACCGGATGTCTTCGCGGCCGGCGACTGCACCGAGATCCCCCACGGACTCACCGGCGTTCCGCTTCAAGGACTCACCGGCAGTCACGCGTACGCGCAGGGCAAGACGGCCGGTATCAACGCGGGCGGCGGCTCGCGCGCCTATAGCTCGGTCTATGTCCCGTGGGGCACCGCGGCCGGGAAGTGGATCATCGGCGGCGCCTCCTTCGGCGAGACCACCGCGACCGCGCTGGGCATCCCGTACGTCGTCGGCAATGCGCAGGGCATCTCCCGAGCTCGCTACTACCCCGGTGTGAAGCCGGTGAAGGTCAAGCTGCTGGCCGAGCCGGACAGTCTCCGGCTCATCGGCGCCCAAATGGTCGGCGGCGAGGGGATCAAGGAGCGCGCCGACTTCCTGGCGGTGGCCGTGAAGTTCGGGCTCACCTTGCACGACCTCGCGCGCATGGAAAACGTCTACTCGCCCGCGATCGGGGCCCTCAACGAGCCCATCGTGGTGGCCGCCCAGAACGGTCTCGACTCCGCACCGAAGGCCTGACATGTCCTTCTCTCGGTGGCTGCGGAGCAACTCGGAGCACTACCTTCTGATCGCGGCACAAGAGCGGATCGCCCGACAGCACGGGGCACGTCGGCCGCGAAAGCCGCACGGTCTCGCCGAGATCTTCTGGTTGCGGGTCTTCGCGACGACCTATCGCGTGCTGCCGTGGTCGCTGCGCCACCGGGTGATGCGAGCGATGCCGGGCAGCCACCGTCGCACGTGGACGCCACCGCCCCAACCGCACGGCTCTGCCCTGCAGTCCTATTCGTCGAGCAGTTCAATCCAACGAGAGAGGAAGTCTGGCAATGGCACAGATCGTGGGTGAGCGGGTCCAAAAGGGCGACGCGATCGTCGATTACGACGACAAGGTCTTTGAAGACATCCAGGCGGAAGAAGGCGACAGCGCCTACATCCTGATGCACACCGTGCCCTTCGAAGGTTCTGTGGGCCTGGTCAACATGCTGACCGCGACCCGGATCAATCGGAAGGGCTTCGACACGCATCTGGTCCTCTACGGGCCTGGTTCGCTGATGGCCGCGGCTACTCGTGGATATCCCAAGGTCGGCGACGAGGCGTTCCCGGGCGCGCTGGGCTACAACAAGCAGCTGCAGACCTTCATGGACGAGGGCGGCCACGTTTACGCGTGCCGGTTCTCGGCCGCGGCTCTCTACGGCATGCGTGAGATCGACATGATGGAGGGCGTCACGCCGATCAACCCACTCGACGTCCTGGACTCGGTCCTGACCGCACGTCGCGCCGGCGCGCTGATCATGCAGACCTGGACGGTCTGACGGTCAGACCCGGCCACCGCAAGAGTCGCACCGCGTCATGTCGACGTGCTCGGCGACCTCGCGTAGACGCGGGCATGCTCCTCGGCCGCTCGCTGCCAGCTGAAGGCGGGCACCAGTGCGCGTCCGCCACGGACGAGCCTCTCGCGCACAGCCTCGTCGGTGACCATCCTTCGCATGCCGACCGCGAGGGAGTCCGGGTCGGCCGCCTTCGTCATCACCGCGGTCTCGTCGGGGGTGAGGTATTCGCGCAGCACGGCGATGTCGCTGGACACGACCGGAAGGTCGGCTGCCATCGCCTCCATCACCGCGAGGCCCCATCCCTCCTTCGTCGACGGGAAGACGAGGGCATCGGCGCTGCGATACCACTCGTGCAGCTCGAAGTCGGTCAGTGAACCGGCCAAGACGACGTCGCTGCCGACCTCGAGCCCGAGTTCCGGCAGCATGGCCAGCGCGTCGTCGCGGTAGCGCGTGTAGTCCTGGAACGAGTGACCGCCGACCACCACGACGGCCGGCGGCGGGTCGAGCTCTCGCACCAGCCGCGCAATCGCCTGGAAGAGGTAGATGGTGCCCTTGCGCGGCTCGATGCCTCCCACCGAGAGGAACACGAACCGATAGTCGACATCCGCCCGGTGCCGTACCGCCGATCGGCGTCCGGGCTCGATCGGCCCGAACCGGTGCGCGTCGACCCCGTTGTGGATGACGTCGGCGTCCACCCCGTAGTCGGCCTTCAACCGATTGCGCCAGTCGTCGCTCACGACGATCAGGTCGTCGGGCTCCTCGATCGCCTTGCGTTGACACTCGATCAGGGCAGCCGTGGTGAAATCGTCCACGTGATGCACCGTGCGCACGACTCGTACGGCGGCACCCGCGTCGCGGACCCGGGCCGCCGCACGGGCCGAGATGCAGTCCTGGGTGTGCAGGATGTCGACGTCGTCGGCGATCTCGGCCAGTCCGGCCTCGAGGTCGTCGATCGCGTTGAACACTCGCTCTTCCAACGTGTCGGCCGGCGGTGCGGCCGGGATCAGCGAGTACGGCGTTCGGACCGGTCGGAAGAAGTCTTGACCCGGCGGCGCGAGCGCGACGATGCTCACGTCCAGAGCCAGATCCAGCAGGGCGTCGGCCAAGGACAGGGTGTGCACGACCCCACCCCGCGCCTTGGTGGAGTAGGTCACCAGGGCCACCCTCGGCCGAGAAGCGCTCACAGACGCATCCCTAGCAGACTCTGATCGCCGGTCGCGACCCCCGCGGCGGCCAGCGTTGCCCGGGCCGCTGTTTCGGTGACGATGCAGCCGGCCCCGACCAAACGGTCCCGCTGGGCGGCGTAGCTTTGCGGATCCGCCTCCGTGCCTAGGACGTACGCGACGACCTGCGGCCCGCCGTCCTCCATCACCGACCGACACACCGGTGCGAGCGTCCCCGCCGGATCATGGTGGGCGCCGTGGCCGAGGACGACGTCGAGGATGATCGCCGCCACCTGCGGATCGGCGCCGTGCTCGCGAAGCAGGTCGAGCCGGGCCTCCGGGTCGATCATGGGATGCGGTCGCCCGCGGGTGTATTCCTCCTCACCGAGGTCGAGACACTGATGCGAACCAGCCGGCGCCGGCAAGCCCCACTCCGGGTTGATCGGAGTGTTGGAGCGCACCTCGCCGATCGTCTTGCCCAACAGCACGAGGGATTCGTAACAGAGCGTGCCTCCGGAAAACAGTCCCCGGACCAGGGACCGCCCGGGCGACAGTCGCGCCCGAGCCTGCTCGATCGACGGACCAGCCGTCGCCACGGTGTCGGGTGAGTCGGCGCCGAGCGCGTCGAGTGTCGCCGCCACACCGCCCTCCAGCGTGGTCGCGAGTACGACACCAGCGGGGGTGGCGAGCTCCGAGTCGAGCCCGATCAACGCCGCGACGACCGGGGTCTCGCCCGCGGCCGCGAGAATGTCAGCCGCGACATCCGGCGCCGGCGGTTTGGAGACCAGAAGGATCACGTCCGTGGCCGGGTCCTCGCGAAGTGCCTGGATCGCCGCCCGTGCCATCCGTCCCCCGACTGCGCTCGACAGGTCTCGGCCGCCGACACCGATCACCCGGGAGACGCCTGTGCCGAATCGGTCCAGCAGCGCCATCGCTTCCTGCGCACCGGTTCCCGCCGCCGCCACGATGCCGACGGGGCCGGGGCGTACGACGTTGGCGAAACCCAGGCCGGTCCCACCGATCATCGCGGTCCCGGCACCGGGTCCCATGACCAACCGGTCCCGGCTGAGTGCGTAGTCCTTGAGGGCGATCTCCTTCTCGATCGGCACGTTGTCGCTGAAGAGCAGGACGTGCAAGCCCGCCGAGAGGGCTTCGTAGGCGGCGAGAGTGGCGTAGTCGCCAGGCACCGAGATCACGGCGACGTTCGAGTCGTGCTGCCGGCGCACGGCGTCGCGGAGGGATCGGGCGGTCACTTCTCGCTCGGCGGAGTCGCGGTCGGCCGACTCGGACCGAACGGCGGCCTCGCCGGCCGCGAGTGCCCGCGCCACGACGTCGTCGCCGCTCCCTCGCGCCACCAGGAAGAAGTCGTTGGATCCGGCATCGTCGACCGCGTCCTCGTCGACGCCCTCGGTGTGCAGCGTCGCAACGTTCGCCGGAGTCGCCATCGCCGCGCTGGCCCACTCCACGCCGTCGATCTCGCGCATCGCCCGGATGCCTTGAAGCTGCACGACGGAGTCGACGTACGTGTCCGGGAAGACCTTGACCGCGACGCTCACGCGATCACCTCGTTGCGGCTGGCCACCCGGGTGATCCGAGTACCGATCGACGGATCGGGACCGCAGCCCTCACTGCGCAGCGTGCGTACAACGAGTTGCGGGTTGGTGATCACCGCCAGCTCACCGCCGTGCCGGATGAACCGGGTCGCGGCTCGCACCTTCGGCCCCATGCTGCCGGGTGGAAACTGCCCGGCGGCGAGGTAGTTTTCTGCCTCGTCCACGTCGACGCGGCTCAACGGTCGCTGGGTCGGCTGGCCGAAGTCGAGCTGGACGGCGGCCACCCCGGTGATGAGGACCAGCGCCTCTGCCTCCAACTGCAGGGCTAGCTCGGCAGCCGCGTAGTCCTTGTCGATGACGGCGTCCACGCCATCCCACACTCCGTCGCGCCGACCGACGGGGATGCCGCCTCCGCCACCGGTGACCACGACATGCCCGGTGTCGAGCAACGCTCGGATCGCGCCGATCTCGACGAAGCCCTTGGGTTCGGGCGAGGCGACCACTCGGCGGAACCCACGACCGGCGTCCTGGTCGACGTCCCATTGGCGGTTGCGGGCCAGCTGCTTGGCTGCCTCCTCGGCGAAGAACGGCCCGATCGGCTTCGTCGGGTGGTCGAAGGCCGGATCGTCGATGTCGACGATCACGTGACTCAGCAAGGCGGCGATCGGCTGTCGGCGACCGCAATGGCGATAGAGAGCGATTGCGATCAGCGAGCCCAGCTGGCCCTCCGTCATCGCCCCCAGGCTGAACAACGGCATGGCGGGCACTTCCACCCGACCGAGCTCCTGCTGGATGGCGAGGTTTCCGACCTGCGGCCCGTTGCCGTGCACGACGACCACGCACCAGCCGTCGTCGAGGAGTTCGCAGATCGGCGCCGCCATGGCCGCGGCGTTGTCGCGTTGCTCGTCGTAGGTGCCGGCCTGGCCCTCCGCGACCAGCGCATTACCCCCGAGAGCGACTATCGCAGTCCTGGTCACACTCCCTCACTTCGATGAAACAATCCAAAACGGATGCGTGACTTGGGATTCTCACCGTGTTTAGCATACTAGGCGCTCATGGAGGATAGTGAACGTATCGTGACGCCACAAGCCCAGCAGCCCTTCGGGGCCGCACCGAGGGACCACACCGGTCAGGCCCTCTCATCCGCGGCGATGATGCGGTTCACGATGGCCGAGAGCCAGGTCTACCCGCTGGCGATGACCGATCCGGCCGGCTACGAGTACGCGATCACCCTGGTCGGTCTCGTCGCGAACGAACTCCGGGAGTCGTGCTCCGACTTCGACTCGGTCCTCGCCGCCCGCACGGACCTGATCGAACGGCTACCCGATCTGGCCCGGGCATCCGGCGTGGAATCGGTCGGCCTTCCGGCGGACACGATCGTCGACGCGGCGTCGGCGCTTCGCTGCCGCGAACTGCAGACGCTCGGCTGAGGCGACCGGAGCGGCATGTTCCTTGACACCGGTTGACCGGAATGCCTTTACTATCGATGAAGATTCATTTCGTCAAGTAAACGGCTGGAGGCTCAGCGATGACGGTGACTGACGGGGCCTCCGAGACGGAGACACCCCAGCCGACTGCGCCGGACGAGGCCTCCGGCGCCGCGGCTGCGCTGGCCACCCTGATCGTCGACCTTCAGGCCCGCGGCCTCCGTGTCGAAACGCCGATCGAGCGAAGGAGCGGGGGCGCCGGTCCGGCCGACTCCGGCTTCCTCTGGGTCGGCGGCTACTCCATCACCGTTCCGACCGACAACGCCGCCGCGGCCGGCTCGCCGTACGTTTTGCGGGCCGAGGACGACGGCTATGCGATCTTCGAGGGCGACGTACGACGGGCGACCGCATCGACCCAGCGACGGCCACGGTTCTACGACCTCACGACGGCCGACGGCATCCCGTACTGGAAGATCGGCCTGCTGCACCTCGACTCCTTCGCCAGCACGGTCGTCCAGACCTGCTCCTATTGGGGCAACGACGATCAGTGCAAGTTCTGCGGCATCGGCGTCTCGCTCGACTCCGCCCGCACCATCGTGAAGAAGAGCCCCGAGCAGCTCGCCGAGGTGGCCGTGGCCGCCAAGGAGCTCGACGGAGCCGTCGACGCCACGCTGACCACCGGAAGCTCCAACGGCGTCGACCGCGGAGCGCGCTACGTCGCCCGATGCGGACAGGCGGTCAAGGAACGAGCCGGGCTGCCGGTGGAGGTCCAGTTCGAGCCGCCGATGAAGCTCGACGTCATCGACGAGGTGGCCGATATGGGGATCGACTCGGTCGGCATCCACGTCGAGTCGTTCGACCCGGCCGTCCTGGCCAACGTCGCGCCGGCGAAGGCCCGGACCGGCATCGACTACTACTTCCGAGCCTGGGAGTACGCCGTGGCCCGATTCGGCGAGGGACAGGTATCCACGTACGTCATCTTGGGGATGGGCGAGGACCCGGACCTCACCGTCGAAGGCTGTCGCCGAGCCATCGACATCGGCGTGTTTCCCTTCGTCGTCCCGATTCGTCCGGTCGCGGGCAGCCTGATGGAGGACCTGCTCCCACCCGAGCGCGATTACACCCAGCGGATCTATCACAAGGTGGCGAGCTACATGGCCGTTCGCGGCATGGACACCAGCGTGCCCAAGGCCGGGTGCGCTCGCTGCCAAGCCTGCTCCGGGCTACAGGGCATGCAGAACCTGCTGCAGATCGATCGACGGCCGGCGCAGGTTTCCCATGTCGTCTGACCTCAGCTGGCCGTCGGAGGCGACTCTCCCGACATCGCGGGCGAGCTCCGACGTCAGCTGTCGACGGGTCAACTCGGCGGCCGAGCGCGCCGACCACCACGCGATGCGGCAACGGATCTTCGTCGACGAACAGGCCATCTTCACCGAATCGGACCTCGACGGGCACGATCGAGACGGCTCCGCCCTGGCGATCAACGGCTACTGCGACGGGATCGCCGCGGGAACCGTGCGGCTGTTCGTGCTCGACGAGGCGGGCGGGATCTGGCAGGGCGACCGGCTGGCCGTGCTGTCGACGTACCGGCTGCGCGGCCTTGGCGGACCACTGGTCAACGCCGCCGTCGCGACGGCCGCCGTCTTGGGCGGAACCGCCATGACCGCTCACATCCAGCCCACGAACGTCAGGTTCTTCGAGCGATTGGGCTGGTCGAGCCGGGGCGGTCGGGAGATCTACGCGGGACTGGTCCACCAGCCAATGACGATCGTGCTCCCGGACCCTGGCGAGGCGAGCGCGACCCTGCGCCGGTTGGCCGACGGGGTCAACGCGCGAGACCTGTGACCGAGCTCGTGGTGAGGTCGATGACCGTGGCCTCGGCACTCCCGGCCCGCAGTGCCAGCACGCCGGTCGGGTCGATCTCGCCCACGACCGCTGCCTCCAGTCCCCGCGCGTGAAACGGCGCCAGACAGTCGGACACCCGTTCCGGCGGAGCGCAGAGGAGGAACCCGTACGCGGGAAAGCAGATCAGCCAGTCGGCCATGGCGACGCCGGCCGGGCACGGCACCTGAGCGAGGTCCATCGTCACGCCGAGCTTGCTCCACTCGAGCAGCATCGCCAACGACCCCACCAACCCGGCCATGCTGATGTCCCTGGCGGCGACACACGCACCCGAGGACGCGACGTACGGGAGCACGCGGACGTCGTCACCGAGCTTCGTACTCCGCTCGTCGAAAGAGCGGAAGAACGGAAAGTCCGAGCGCATCTCCCCCTCGGTACAGGCCGCGACGATCAGCGACTGGCCGACGGCGACGTGGGTGGCGGACAGCACGCCGCTGGCTCGACCGACCCCGAAGGCCGACAGCGCCGGCATGCCGTCATGCACCGTCAGGTGGCCGCCGGCGAGAGTGACGTCGTACCACTCGGCGGCTTCCTTCATGCCGCGAAGGGCCTCTCGGGCGACGGCCGGAGTGCCGACGATCGTGTCGACGATGGCCAGCGGCGTCGCACCCATCGCCGCGAGGTCGTTGACGTTGGCGAGTACGGCCGCGATGCCGGCGCCATAGGGATCGGCGGCGACGAACGCCGGCAGGAGCGCCTCCCCACACGCGATGACGTCGTCGCCGCCGTCTGCGTTGGACGGCACCACGGCGCCGTCGTCACCCGGGCCCTGCAGCCAGCTACCGCCGCCGAGGACCTCGCTGACCAGGCCGATCTCGTTTTTGGCCAACAGCGCGGGATTGGACCGGAGCGAGGCGGCCAGATCGTCGAGCTCGGCGGGATCCAGGTCCATGGCCATCACCGATCTCCTCCCTCCGGACGGCTGCCTGTACGAGCCCGCTCCCTGTCGGAAAGTGAACAACAAATGTAGTATAGGCAACGTGGCTCTCCCATCGTTCCTCAGCCTGCCGGAACGCAGCACCAAGCCCAGAACGACCGGTCTGACCCATGTCCTGGACAAGGGCGAGACCGTCGAGTCGACGCAGTCGATCCTCGCCACGGCAGCAGCACACGTGGACGTTTGGAAGTTCGGATGGGGCACCGCCTACATCGACCCGACCCTGGCCGACAAGCTCAGCCTGCTGCGATCCGCCAACGTCCACACCTGCCTGGGTGGCACTCTGCTCGAGATCGCGTCGGCGCAGGGCAAGGCGGAGGCCTGTCTCGACTGGGCACGCGAAGTCGGGTTCGACCGGGTCGAGGTCTCGCGCGGTGTCGCACCGATGAGCGTGTCGGAAAAGCACAAACTCATCCGTCGGGCCGCTGAGTCGTTCGACGTGATGGCGGAGGTCGGTAGCAAGAATCCCGACGAGGTCGCGCCGCCCGAGCAGTGGGCGAGCGAGATCGCCGGCGACCTCGACGCGGGCGCCCAGTGGGTCATCACCGAAGGCCGCGAGAGCGGCACGGTCGGGATCTATCGCAGCGACGGCTCGATCCGCGAAGACATTGTTCTCGCCGCGACTGCCGCCGGCGGCGTCGACAAGGTCTTCTTCGAGGCGCCGCGCAAGGACCAGCAGGCCTGGCTGATCCGGCTGTTCGGGCCGGAGGTCAACCTCGCCAACATCGCCTGTGATCAGGTCCTCGCGCTCGAGACCTTGCGGCTGGGACTGCGAGCGGACACCTGCGACGTCAGCCGTACGTGGCAGCCGGCATGACGCAGCCAGCCGCGGCCGTTCCTACGAACCTGGTCCCTGGCGCCTACCGCGGCGTGGCCGTGACGTCCTTCGAGGGCCCGCTGCACGCGGCCGAACTGTCCCGGCACTTCATCGGCCGCGAGGCCTACCGGAGGACTCGCTTCATCGTCGTCCGCAACGGCGACGAGACCGCGATCGTCGGGGTACACAAGGAGTCCGACGAGCCGCTGTTCTCCCCGATCTCGAAGCTCCGGCTGCTGGCCGGCCCCGCCGAGTGTGCGTACGTCGATGACCCGGAGGTCGACACCGCCGTCCCGACCGCGTTGGCCGACACCGCACTGTCTGAGGCGCCCGGCAAGCGCGCCGTCGTGGTGCAAGGTCGCTACGGCCACGTCAACTTCATCCTCGACCCGAGTCCGCTCCGGGTGACCGTACGGGAAGCGACACCGCCCTATCCGGCGAAGCTCATCGACCAGGCTCGCCGCGTACTCGCGCTGGCCGAAGACCTGCCGCCGATCGAGCTCATGCCCGACGTGATGGATCTGACCCAACAGGCGCACCTTGGCCCCGGCACCAGCTTCTTGCTTCCTTGCCGGAGCGGCGACGTGTCCATCGAGGGCGCCAGGGTCGACTATCTGGACGAGCGGCCGGCTCGCAGGCCGTGGACCCTGATCGGCTGCGAACGCTCCCAACAGATCCACGAATGGTTCTACGGCGAACGAGCGCCGCAGGTCGACATCTGTCCGCGCAAGCGCCAGGGCGGGTCTGGCGCGATCCTCGCGAAGTGCTGCCTGCTCGAGACCCACATCGAGACCGAGGACCAGCAGGTCGTGGTTCCGTGGGGAGCGTCCTTGGCCCAGATCGCCGAGGCACTCTCCGCGTTGGCTGACGAGTGGGAACCGACGTGGGCACCCGCCTGAGCGACGCCGAGCAATATGCCCACCTGTGGGGCACGCCCGAGCTGGCGGAGCTCTTCGAGGAGCGGGCCAGACTCCAACGGTGGCTCGACATCCTGGCCGCCCTGGCCGCCGCCCAGGCGCGCCTGGAGCTGATCCCGGCCGGAGCCGCCGGACAGATCGCCGACCTGGCGCGGGCCGATCGGCTCGACCTGGAGCGGATCGGCCGCGAGACCCGGCACACCTCGCACTCGATGCTGGGCCTGATACGCGAACTGCAGCGGATCCTGCCCGAGGAGGCGAGGGAGTACGTCTACGTCGGCGCGACTGTTCAAGACATCACCGACACCTGGTTCGCGCTCGTCATGCGTGACGTCGGGGCCGTGCTGTGGCGCGACTTGCACGCGATCGAGGACAGCCTGTTGTCGCTGGCCGAGCAGCACAGGAACACCGTCATGGCGGGCCGGACCCATGGCCAACCAGGCTCGCCCATCACGTTCGGATTCAAGGTGGCGTCGTGGGCCGACGAGGTACGTCGGCATCTGGAGCGCCTTGCGGACGGGCGGCGGCGTTGGACGGTCGGCCAGCTCGGCGGAGCCGTCGGAACCCTGGGCTTCTTCGCACCGCACGGACTGCGACTGCGGGCGGAGTTTTGCGCCGAGCTCGGGCTCGCCGATCCGGGCATCTCCTGGCTCAGCTCGCGAGATCGAGTCGCGGAGTTCGGCGGGCTGCTGGCGATGGTCTGCGGCACGCTGGCCCGGATCGGCAACGAGGTCTACGAGCTCCAACGGCCCGAGATCGGCGAGCTGCGCGAGCCGACCACCGCCGCGACCGTCGGTAGCATCACGATGCCGCACAAGCGCAACCCCGAGGGCAGTGAGCACCTCGACACATTGGCGCGGTTGGCTCGAGCCAATGCTGCCGTGCTGGTCGAGGGCTTGCCCGCCGGCCACGAACGCGACGGCCGGGCCTGGAAGGCCGAGTGGATCGCGCTCCCCGAGATCTGTCTATTGACCGGCGTGGCACTACAGCTGGGGCGGCAGTTGCTGTCCGGGCTGAGCGTCGACGTCAACGTGATGCGGACCAACCTCTCGCGCCACGGCGATCAACTGGCGTCGGAGCAGATCCTCGCCGGCCTGTCCGCGAAGCTCGGCAAGCACGCAGCGCAGTCGGCGATGCACGACGCCCTCGCCCCAGGGAGCCGGGACGTCCACACCGTGGTGGACTCGCTCGTGAGTGAGGGCATCGTGACCGAGGACGAGGGGCGAGCCTGGGTGTCTTGGCAGGTCGGCGACGCCGGGGCGATGGTTGACAAGGTCGTCGCCCGAGCCCGGCTGGCCCGCGAGACCGAACCGAAGGTGTGGGCGTGACGCCGCCTCGGGTCCCACTCGCCGTGCTGCCGACGGCACTCGAACGCATGCCCCGACTCGAGAGGGCGCTCGGCGCCGGGCCGCTGTACGTCAAGCGGGACGATCTGACCGGGTTCGGTGTGGCCGGCAACAAGGCGCGGGCGCTGGAATACCTCCTGGGCGCGGCCCTGGCCGACGACGCCGACGTCCTGGTGGCGGCGGGCAGCCCTTCGTCCAACTTCTGCGCGGCAGCCGCTCTCGCCGCCGCCCGGGTCGGCCTGGAGTGTCAGCTGTTGATTGCCGGCGCCGCGCCGTCGACGCCCTCGGTCAATCTCGAGATGGCGAAGGCCGCCGGCGCTCGCCTGCTGTACGACAAGGTGGCCCGGCGGGAGGACCTCGACTCCGCCGTCGAAGACCATGCCGCCGATCTGCGAGCAGCGGGTCGACGGCCGATGCCGGTCCCGAGAGGCGGAGCGACCGCCACCGGCAGTCTCGGCTACGCGTACGCCGCTCGTGAGCTGGCTGAGCAGAGCGAGCACCGGGGGACGACGATCCACACGGTTGTGGTGGCGACCGGATCCGGCGCCACCCAGGCGGGGCTGGTCGCCGGACAGGTCGGGTTCGGTCTGCCCTGGCGGGTAGTCGGCGCATCGGTGAGCCGACCGGCGGACTCGCTCGCGGACCAGATGCTGCGTACGTCCCGCGAATGTGCCAAGTCGATCGACCTCGAACCGCCGACGGCCGACGACGTCGACCTCCGGGACTGCCGGGGCGAGGGCTTCGGCATCGCCTCCGACGACGACCGCCGAAGCGCTCGACTCGCGCTGACTCACGAAGGGCTGCTGCTCGACGACTATTACGGCGCCAAGGCCTTGACCTTGTTCCGGACGCTGCTCGCCGACAGCGCATCGACACCCGCGGTCTTCTGGCACACCGGTGGAGTCGCCGCGGCACTCACCGCACTGAGGCAGGGAGCACGATGACCACGTCCACGCGACGGAGCGGTCCCCCAGAAGGTGGGGCGGCGCGCGAGCTGATCGACAGTGGGTTCGCGCTGGAGAACGCGGATGCGCCGTTCCTCCATGGCGGGCTGAATCTGGCCGACATCGCCCACGTCCTCGATCTGCGTCGCCGCGGGATCGTCCCGGAGGCCGCGGCTCGCGATCTCCTGCGGCTGCTGCTCGAGGTCGATCGGATGCCCGCGGAGGACTTCCCGTACGACCCGGAGGTCGGCGAGCCGTACAACTCACGGGAGCGCTTCTTCGTCGACCGGCTCGGCAAGGTCGCCGGCTGGATGCACGCCGGCCGGCCCCGACGCGAGGCCGCCCGAATCGCGATGCGGATCTACCTGCGCGACCAGTTGCTCGAGTTGGTCAGCGAGGTTGAGAGGTTCGCCGACGACACGACGGCACTCGCCGGCCGGCACGTTGACACGCTGATGCCCGATCAGACCTACCTGCAGCAGGCACAGCCGTCGACCTTCGGTCATTACGTCCTGTCGTTCGTCTACCCGGCGGTCCGCGACGCCCATCGGCTGCTTGCCGAGTTCGACGACCTCAATCGAAGCCCCGCAGGCGCCGGGTGCGTCAACGGAACCCGGCTGCTGGACGACCGGTCCTACGTCGCCGCCGCGCTCGGCTTCGACGAGGTCATCGAGCACACTCGCGACGCCATGTGGCAGATCGACGGCCTCATCCACGTGCTCGCCACGGCGGCCAGCCTGCTGTCGACCCAGAGCAAGCTCGCCGAGGACCTCGAGATCTGGTCGAGTACGGAGTTCGACTTCGTCGACCTGGCGGATGCCTACACCCGCTCCAGCGTCCTCATGCCGCAAAAGCGCAATCCGTACTCGTTGTCGATCGTCCGCGGGGCGTCCGGCGTGCTGATCGGACGCCTCACCGGGTTCCTCGCCGTCGCCAAGAGCCCCTCCGCGCGCAGCGACAACCTGATCTTCGCGTACGGCGAGGTGCCGCGAGCCCTGGACCTTGCCATCCGGGTGACCCGGCTGATGACGGGCGTCGTCGGCACGCTTCGGGTCAACGCCGAGCGCATGGCGGACGCGCTCGCCGACGGCTACACCCAGGCGACCGACCTCAGCGAGTTCATCGTCCAGACGAGTGGCGTCGACTACCGCAGTGCCTACGACGTGGTGGGCCGAACGGTCCGCGACGCCAGCCGGCGCGGCATTCCGGGGCGACAGATCACCGGCGCGATGCTCGATGACGCCGCGGTCGAGGTGACCGGAGAGCCGTTGGGGCTGGCCGAGACCTCGCTCGACGAGGCGCTCGACCCTCGGGTGATCATCGCGACCCGCCAGGCCACCGGCGGTGCGGCTCGCGGGGCGATCGAGTCGATGATCGCGCAGTGCGAGACCAAGACCGCGGAGCTGGGTCTGGCCCGGCGGCAGCGACAGGAGTCGATCGACGACAGTCGGCAACAACTGCTCGAGCAAGCCCGCGCGATCGAACAGGGGGCGGACGGGTGAACGACGGGCGAGACCGCACGATCGCGCTGCCTGACGAGGTGGCCGTCGTCAACGTGGGCCTCTCGTTGTTCGCCGACGCCGTACGAGATCAGGCGACGCCGGTCCAGCAGGTCGACTGGCGGATCCCCGCCGACGGTCGGACCGGCCTGATCGACGACCTGGAGCGACTGTATGGCGAGGCGTCCTCCGTCGTCGACGCCGCCAATGCCGAGGTGGTCCGGCGACTCGACGAGAGCGTTCCGCTGCTCGTGGGCGTCGAGGCCGCCCTTGAGGTCGTCCCAGGGATGACCGATCGCATGCTGCTGCACTGCGGACCGGAGATCGAGTGGACCGACGTCTGCGATCCGCTGCGCCGCTCGATGCGCGCCGCCGTCGTCTCCGAGGGCTGGGCAAAAAACGTCAGGGAGGCAAACCGGCTGCTCGCAGATGGCGCGGTGCGGCTCGAGCCGGCGTACCGACACGACACGGTGCTGCCGATGGCGAGCGCCATCGCTCCGTCCGCCCCGGTGTTCGTCGTTGACAATCGCGACGGCGGATCGAGGGCGTTCGCTCCTATCAACCAGGGTCCGGGCGAGACCGCGTGGTTCGGCACCGAGACCCCACGAGCGATCGCCCGGCTGGACTTTCTCCGTGACGTCGCGGGACCGATGCTCCGCAGGATCGTCGAGTTGTCCGAACCCATCGACCTCTTCGCGCTGGCGGCTCAAGGCGTCCAGATCGGCGACGACGTCCATATGCGGACCCAAGGCACCACCAGCCTGTTCATCCGCGATCTCCTCCCCGATCTCGCCGCGCTGCCCGACGACGGGCGGGTCGCCTTCGCCGACTACCTCCGGGGAAACCACCTCTTCTTCCTCAACCTGGCGATGGCGGCGGCGAAGGCGACCGCGATGTGGGCCGAGCAGGTCGACGGCTCGAGCATCGTCACGATGATGTGCCGCAACGGGACCACCTACGGCGTCCGGCTGGCCGGGTCCGACGAGGTCTTCGTCGCGGCGTCGCCGCCGATCGAGGACGCCATGTATTACCCGGGCTACGGACCCGACACGAGCGCTCCCGATATCGGAGACAGCGCGATCCTGGAGCTCGTCGGTCTCGGCGGTGCGGCCGCCGCCGGCTCACCCGCGGTCGCCGGATTCCTGCCCGGCGGCCTGACGGATGCCGCGACGATGACCGAGCACATGGCGTCGATCTGCGAGCGGGAGAGTTCCCGGTTCAAGCTTCCGACCTGGAGCTATCGGGGTACGCCGCTCGGCGTCGACGTCCGACGAGTCGTCGAGCTGAACCGTACCCCCAAGGTCACGACCGGCATCTTGCACGCCCACTCGGGCGTTGGCCAGATCGGCGCCGGCGTCGCGACGGCGCCGATCGAGTGTTTTCAGGCGGCGCTGCACTCACTTGCCGCCCGCACAGCGTGACCGGAGGAGCCAACGATGGGCGATCGCACCGTGCACACCACCTGGGACGGAGGCATGCGTGCCGTGACCCGCGTCGGGCGGTTCACGCTGGTCGTCGACGAGCCCGAGTCGGCGGGGGGAACCGACACCGGTCCGCAACCGACCGATCTTCTGCTCGCCTCGATTACGTCGTGCATGACGCTCGCGATCGCGTTCGTCGCCAAGAAGCGCGGCATCGACCTTCGCGGGCTGGACGTCACCGGGGTGGGTGTCTACCGAGGCCTGCGATTCGACCGGGTCTCGCTCTCGGTGTCGTCTGAGACGCCGCATGACGTCCTGGCCGAGCTGGTGCCCGAGGCCGAGCGGCTCTGCTACGTGTCCAACACCCTTCGCCACCAGCCACAGCTCGTCGTCGAGATCGCCTGACCGCTAGGCGCCACTCGACCGCAGCCTCTGCCGCGCCTCGTCGGTCGCCCCGACCCGGTCGAGTCCGAGCAGTCCGGCGCCGATCACAGGGAGCGTCGTCACCACGCGGGTAACGGCATGTGGCGCGGCCGCCCGCAACAACGCGTCGATCGACGTCATGAGGAGTCGAGGTCGCGCGGTCAGCACTCCGCCACCGAGCAGGACCTCGATCGGCTCGTCGAGTACGTCGAGCCGGCTCATCGCCGTGACGGCAAGCGCCACGATCTCTCGGGCCTGTCGGCGAACGATGTCGCCGGCGATCTCGTCTCCGGATTCGGCCACCTCGAAGAGGATGGGGGTCAGCTCGTGGCAGCGATCCGAAGGCACGATGCCGAGGTGAACCGCCTCGATGAGTGCCGCCATCGACGCCAACTCGAAGTGTCGGGGGAGCGCCGTGCGCAGCTGGGTCTCGCCACCGCGACCGTCCTCGGCACGGGCGGCCCACCACATCGCCTCCTGCCACAGGTGCCCGCCGCCACCCCAGTCGCCCGAGATGTGCCCGACGGCGGCGAACGTCGCGGTCCGCCCGTCGGGTAGCTGACCGGCACAGTTGATGCCGGCCCCGCAGACTACGGCGATGCCTCTCGACCGTTCACCGCCGGCGCGGAGCAGCGCGAACGTGTCGTTGACGACCTCGCTCGTACGGCTCCAGCGCTGCGCTCCGATCGCATCACGGAGCTGTTGCCGTTCGGACGGGAAGTCGGCGTTGGCCAGGCACGCCGAGACATGCTCGACGAGACCGACGCCGCGACGTGAGGCGAGACCGGCCTCGGCGGACGCTTTGGCGACCAAGGGCGCCAGACCCGACACGGCCTCGACCGCCCCCACCAGGTGCGGCTTGAAGCCCGGTCCGCGCGCGGCGCCCATCAAGCGGCCGTCGATGTCGATGATCGCGAGGTCGGTCTTGCTGTTGCCCGCATCGATGGCCAGCACCGCCGCCCGGCCGTCTGTCGCGTCTGCGCTCGTCACGTCAGGCCCACGCGAGATGGGTTCGGTTGTGGGCGATCAGCCGATCGGTCAGGCCCTCGGCCAGGTCGATCTGGCCGACCAGCGGATGCGCGAGCAGCGCCTCGAACACGCGCCGTCTACCCCCGTGCAGAGCAGCGTCGAGAGCCAGGTGCTCATAGGCCGTGACGGCCGCGACGAGGCCGGAGTAGAGGGGCGCCAGCGGCTCGACCGGCAGCGGCCGAGCGCCGTCCGTGCCGATCCGGGCCGGCACCTCGATGACCGCGTCGTCGGGGAGGAACGGCAGCGTGGCGTCGTTGCGCACGTTGACGACGCGGATGCTGGTCCGGGGTGGCCCCGGGCCAATAGGTTCGTACCGGGGCCACCCCGGGCCAGAACGATCCGGCCGGTCGGCTTGCGGCTGCAGCAGGGCGGCGACGAGCTCGACCGCGGCCTCCGAGTAGTACGCGCCGCCCCGCTGCGAGAGGAGGTCGGGCTTCGTGTCGAGGGTGGGGTCGGCGTACATCTCGAGCAGCCGATGCTCGATTGCTGCGACCTCGGCGGCGCGTGACGGTCGATTGGCGAGCTCTCGTACGACCTCGTCGTGAGCGTAGTAGTAGCGCAGATAGTACGAAGGCACGACGCCGAGCTCGCGTACGAGATCGGGCGGCAACTCGATGTCGGCCGCGATCTCGTCGGCATGGTCGGCCAGCAGCTTGGGCAGTCGGTCTTCACCGCCCACGCGCACCGCCCGCTCCCACGTGAGGTGATTGAGCCCGACATGATCCAGGTCGACCGCGTCGGGCGCGACGCCGAGCATCGCCGCGAACCGGCGCTGGAACCCGATCGCCACGTTGCACAACCCGATCGCGCGATGGCCGGCCTGCAGCAGCGCTCGGGTCATGATGCCGACGGGGTTGGTGAAGTCGATGATCCATGCGGTCGGGCTCTGTCGCCTGATCCGGTCGGCGATGTCGAGCACGACGGGCACTGTGCGGAGCGCCTTGGCGAGGCCGCCCGCGCCGGTGGTCTCCTGGCCGACGCAGCCACACTCCAGCGGCCAGGTCTCGTCTCCCCGTCGGGCCTCCTGGCCACCGACTCGCAGTTGCAGCAGCACCGCGTCGGCTCCCGCCACACCGGCGTCGAGGTCGTCGGTCAGCGTCAACCGCGCCGGATGACCGCGCCGGGCGAGGATCCTCCGGGACAGCCCGCCGACGACATCGAGACGGTCGCGCGCCGGATCGACGAGGACCAGCTCGTCGACCGGCAACGTCGAGCCGAGCCGGGCGAGCCCATCGACGAGCTCGGGCGTGTACGTCGATCCGCCGCCGACAACCGACACCTTCATCCCTTGACTCCCGTCAGCGTTACTCCCTCGACGAACGCCTTTTGCGCGAAGAAGAACACAATGATGACCGGCGCCATGACCAGCAGCGTGGCGGCCATCGTCAGGTTCCAGTTCGTATGGTGCGCGCTCTTGAACGACTCCAGCCCGTAGCTGAGCGTCCAGGCGGCCGGATTTTCGCTGGCATAGATCTGCGGGCCGAAGTAGTCGTTCCAGCAGTAGAAGAACTGAAACAGTGCGACGGCGGCGACGGCCGGCTTGGCCATCGGCAGCACGACGCGCACCATCGCCCGGAAGTCGCTGCACCCGTCGACCTTGGCGGCATCGACGTACTCCTGCGGGATCGTCAGGAAGAACTGGCGTAGCAGGAAGATCGAGAACGGATCACCAAACGCCAGCGGGATGATCAACGGCCACAGCGAGCCGGTCAGGTCGAACTGCCGTGACCACACGAGGTACATCGGGACGATGACCACCTGCGGCGGCAGCATCATCGTCGCGATCACGACCATCATCACGACGTTGCGGCCGCGGAACCGGAACCGGGCGAGCGCGTAGGCCACCGGGATGCTCGACACCAGCATGAGCGCCGTACCGAGTCCGGCGTACATCAGCGTGTTGCGCCACCAGGTCAGGAAGCCTGGCGTGTTCCATACCGTCTTGAAGTTTTGCCACTCCCACGACTGCGGCCACAGGTCCCGGGTCAGTGCCTGCTGATCGGTCATGACCGACGTCAGCAGGACGAAGACGACCGGCAGGATGAAGAAGAGCGCCGCCGCCACGGCGATCGCGTGCACCGCCACCCATTCGAGCGCGTCTCGGCCCGACCACGACCGACCGGCCGGCTGTCGACGCGTACTGCCTTCTCGACGTACGTCGGCGGCTATCACGGTTCCTTCGGCCATCTCAGTCCTCCGCCGCCAGGAAGCCCGAGCCGCGCCGCATCAGGAAGACCGCGAACAGCATCGACAGGGCGAAGAGTACGAGCGCGACCACGCAGGCTGCGCCGATGTCGAACCGTTGGAAGCCGAGGTTGTAGACGAGCTCCGGCAGGGTCAGCGTCGACTTGCTCGGGTAGCCGGGCTCGACCTGCTGCCCGGAGCCGCCGATCTGGCCGCTGGCGACCTTCCCGGCGACCAGCGGCTCGGTATAGAACTGCATGGTCTCGATAACGCCGACCACTGCGGCGAAAACCAGGATCGGTCGGATGTTCGGCAGCGTCACGAAGCGGAACCTCGAAAACGCTCCGGCGCCATCGAGGCCGGCAGCCTCGTACTGCTCGAGCGGCACGTCGAGCCGCGCCGCCATGAAGATGATCATCAGGTCGCCGATCCCCCACAACACCAAGATGGTCAGGGCCGGCTTGGACCAGGCCGGGTCGTTGAACCAGCCGGGCTCGGGCAGGCCAAGGTGACCCAAGATGGTGTTGACCGGACCCGTCCCCGGGTTGAGCAGAAAGACGAACGCCATCGTCGCGGCGACCGGCGGAGCGAGATGCGGCGCGTAGTAGAGGGTGCGAAACACCCCGGCGCTACGCCGCAGCTTGACCACGAGCAGACCCACCGCGAGGCCGAACAGGACCCGCAGCGTGACGACGACGAAGACCAGCCAGATCGTGTTGCGCAGCGCCGGCCAGAAGAACGGATAGACGTTGATCACGTAATCCCAGTTGGTCAGGCCGGTCCACACCGGTGGGGTGAACCCGTCGTACTTCATCAACGAGAAGTACGCCGTCGCGATCAGCGGATAGATGAAGAACAGACCGGTCCCGAGCAGCCACGGCGACAAGAACGCCACGATCCGCAGCCGGCCACGCCACCGGCTCCACCGCAGCGATGGCGCCCGCGGCGGGCTGGTGGCGGGTGAGGCGACGCGGCTCATGTCAGGACGCGGTCGGGCTCGGCGTCACTGGGCCTGGTCGATGTCGGCATCGATCTGCTCGTCGGCATCCTCCAGGGCGGCATGTAGGTCGGTGATCTCGCCGGACTCGTAGCCGTAGCCGACGTCTTGGAGCGTCAGCTGATAGGCGCCGCCGTTCGGGCTCGCCGGCGTCGTGTTGCTGTTGTCGTTTTGCGCGATCTCGATGAAGACCTGAGAGGCGGGCGTCACGTCGAGGTCCGGTGACTCCAGCGCGTCCATGGTCGACGGGACGTTGTGGATGGCGTTGGCGAAGTTGACGACCGCGTCGGTGTCGGTGGTCAGGTACTTCACGAACTCCCACGCGGCGTTTTGCTTCTCGCTGGTGCTCGCTATGCCCACGATGGTCCCGCTGAGATAGCCCTTGCCGTAGGTGTCGGCCTGGTCGTCCGGCACCGGGAACGGCGCGACACCGTAGTCGAAGTCGACTCCGGCGTCGTCGATCATGCCGGCCCGCCACTCACCATCGAGTTGCATCGCGACCTGTCCGGTCATGAACGGGTGCTTCGATCCCCACTCGTCACCGAAGGTGGCGCGGTACTTCTCCAACTTGTCGTAGCCGCCGAGGGAATCGACCATGTGTTTCTGCCACTCGTACGCCGAGGCGATGGCCGGATCGTTCGCCGCGTTGGAGTTGCCGTCCTCGTCGAAGTACGTCGGCCCCCACAGCGATGCGTAGTGGGTGATCGTCGTCTCGTACCCGTGGTAGTTGGGCATGAAGCCGAGTTGGGAGTACGTGTCGCCGTCGGACTTGGTCAGCTTGATCGCATCGGCCTCGAACTCCGACAGCGTCTTGGGCGGCGACTCGATGCCGGCCTCTGCGAAGGCGTCCTTGTTGTAGTACAGGCCGTAGGCGTCGCTCAGCAGCGGCAGGCTGCACTGGACCCCGTCGAACTGGGTGTAGTCCAGCAAGGTCTCCGGGAAGGTCTCCTCGGGGTCGATGCCGGACTCCTCGAAGAACGGCGCGAGGTCGACGAAGACATGGGACGAGCAAAACTGCCCGACGTTGTCGGTGGTGAACGACGACACGACGTCCGGCGCGTTGTCGCCGCCCGCGCGGAGGGCCTGGTTGATCTTGTCGTCGGTGATGTTGCCGACTGCCTCCACGTGGATGTTGGGGTACTCCGCCTCGAAGTCCTCGATGGTGGCGTTGATCGCGGCCACCTCGCTCGGTGCGCTCCAGCCGTGCCAGAACTTGATCGTGACCTCTTCGGTCGGATCGTCCTCGGCACCGCCGCTGGTGCTACCGGTGCATGCCGTGCCGGCCGCGGTGAGGACGACGGCAGCGGTCATGCCGACGGTCCGATGGAGTCGTGCCATGGTTCTCATCTCCTGTGTGGACGTCGGCTCAGATGGTGTCGCCGACCGCCTGGGTTGACTGGATGGTGTCGAAGACCTCGTCGCGGGCGGTCGCGAGGGCTACGCAGAGCCCCCCGTGCAAAACCGGCTTTTCGGGGATGTCTGAAAGCTCGATCGGAGGTGGGGCGACCGCCAGGTCGGCGAGCTCCGAGCGCACCAGGTCGAGCAGCCGGTCGCCGCCGGCCTTGAGGACGCTTCCGGTGATGACCACGAGCTCGGGGTCAACCACCGACACGACGGCCGCCAGGCCGAGCGCGAGGCGATAGGCGAGTGCGTCGAGGAACCGATCGCCCGCGCCCGGCGTGGTCAGCGCACGGGCGGCCGCCACCTCCGGGGTGCTCGCGTGTAGACCGCACTCGCGGGCGAGCTCGAGGACTTGGGGCCCTCCGGCAAGGGCCTGGAACCCTCCGGCGTTGCTCCGCCCGACTTTTCGGACGACGGGGGTGCCCGGAAGCGGCAGGAAGCCGACCTCGCCGGCACCGCCGGATGCGCCTCGGTGCAGTGAACCGTCGATGACGATGGCGGCGCCGAGCCCTTCCTCGCCCCACAACAGCACGAAGCTGGGGTGACCGCGAGCCCGTCCTCGGTGCTGCTCGGCCACCGCGGCGAGATTGACGTCGTTGTCGATCCCGAACGGAACGCCGAGAGCGTCTGACATGCGTGCCAGCAGGTCGGGGTCATGCCATCCCGGCAGGTGTCGCGCATAGCGCAGCCGTCGGCTCTGTGGGTCGAACGCCCCAGGCGTGCCGATGACCAATCGATGCAGCCGCGATCGGTCGATGCCGGCGTCGCGAGCTGCCCGATCGACGGCCTCGCCCACGTAGGCGACGGCGTCGGCTCCCTTGCGACGCGGCGTGCGGAGCTCGTGCTCGCCCACGATCTGACCTGTGATGTCGGCGACGGCGGCCAGGATGCGCGTCGGCGTCACGTCGAGGGCCGCGACGTAGGCAGCGGCCTGGTTGATCTCGTAGAGCTGGGCGCTTCGGCCCGGGCGACCGCTGATCCGGCCGCCGTGAACGACCAGGCCGGCGTCCTCGAGCCTGGCCAGCAGCTGTGCGGTGGTCGGCTTGGACAGACCGGCCAACTCACCCAGCTGACCACGCGTCAACGGGCCACGCTCGAGCAGCAGATCGAGCGCCGCTCGGTCGTTGAGACTGCGGAGCAGTCGTGGCGTGCCGTCCCGGGTCATGATCAGCTGCGTACCCGATCGTTTGTTAGGAAGGTTTCCTATCAATCAGCGAACGTACGCCGGCGACCACACCGTGTCAACGCCTACCGCGACGGGGTCAGTAGACGGTGACGTGGACGTGGTCGTAGTGGTTGGCCGTGTCCGACCCGCGATCTTCCATCCAGCGCCAGCCTTCGCTCATGCGCTCGACCGTCCAGATGTGTTGCGACCAGAGGATCTCACTGACACCGAGCGCCTGATAGTTGTCCTGGACGAAGTCCGCGATGGCGTCGCCGGTGGCGCTGTCCGGGATCATGATGTCGATCGCCTGCCCGGTGCCATGCTCGCCGTCGTCACCGGGCCGGAGGCCGTAGTAGGTGGTGACTTCGGGAAACTCCGCACACACCGCCCGGTGCACCGCGATCCCGTTGGCGACAAGGCCGTCCTCGACCTCCGATCCAGATGCGCACGGCGCGTCGGACAGACCGCCGGACGGATCGGTGTCGGTGTCGGTGTCGGTGTCTTCCTCGGGCTTCTCCGTTGACAGGTACTCGGCGTTGACCCAGCGCAGCTTGTCGTTATAGACAACCTCGGCCCAGCCGTCGACGACGCGACCGGTCGCCTGGATCTTGGCTCCCTCGTCGAGGACCGTCAGCAGCGTGTTGTCCTCGCCGGGACCGGTCCAGACGTTGAGGTCCTCGGTCAGGAACCTGGGCTTCGTCGCGATCGCCGGCGCCACATGAGTCGCTCCGGCGTCGAGCGGCTCGGAGTCCAGCTCCGCCCGCTCGTCACTGCGGCTCACCCGGTCGTCGTCGGTACGGGTCCTCGTATCCGGCGACGACGGAGCGACGACGGAGTACTCCTCGGCCGACTCCGCCGATGGAGTCGTGGAGGAGTCCGGTTCACCCGACCAGATGACGCCGCTCGCGTCCCCAGCCGTCAGGGCCGCGGCGGTCAATGCTCCCAAGATAAGTAATCGGCGAGGCTTCCGCCTCTTTGCTCCCCTATGGCGTCCGGCAGACACCTCTGGATCACCTACATCTCGAAACGGTAACGCACTGTCCCTCCGGGGGAGTGAATCACATCCGCGCCGAGAGCCCAACCCGCCGACGCTCGCCTGTGGACATCGACCGTGGAGGTATGACGCGGTACACGGCTTTGATCCCGTACGAGATCACACCGATCGATCGGCCGATGAACGGCTCACCTTGCTCGGGTGATGCTCGGCCCGATGCACCTGTCACACGCTGGGCACCTCCGCATCGGAGGTTCCACGGATGGCCAGCGCGGATCGCAAGCCCAAGGGACTGGCTGATCACTGCCCGATGCGGGTCGAGTTTCTGATCGACGGCGAACTGTCGGGCACGGTTCTGGCCCGGTTCCCCGAACTCGACTCGACGCGAGGCCCGGCCGGAGGCACGGCGCTGTTCGGATCCGTGACCGATCGGGCGCACTTCGACGGCGTGCTCAGCCGCTTCCGTGACCTCGGCATCGCCGTGGTGGAGTTTCGCCAGCTGCCCGACTGAGTCGTCACTCCGCGATCGCGCCGGCGTCGATCAGCCGGGC
>DASQKI010000087.1:0-24144 GCA_035630615.1 Nocardioidaceae bacterium | reverse complement strand
ATGCGTCGATGTTGCACGGACCGCCGGGCCAGCACTCGAGGACGATCTCAAGGACTCGGGTGCGATCCGCTGGCCATGGTTCTCGCCCGCCGCTGTTGGGCTGGGCGCTGGCGCGGCGTACGCCTGGCCGGTCCAAGTCGGCGCGACATCGCTTGGCGTACTCGGGCTATACCGCCGAAGTCCGGGCGCCCTTCCGACCACGGACCGCTCGGCCGCGGTCGCGGTGGCCGACGCCGCAGCGATTGTGCTGTTGGACGCCCCCGAGATCGGGTCGCCGGATGCCCTCGTGTGGATCATTGCGGACGACAGCAGGTTCCGTGCCGAGGTCCATCAGGCCACTGGCATGCTCACCGTCCAGCTCCAACTCGACGTTCTCGACGCTTTCGCGCGCTTGTGCGCCGCCGCCTACGCCGACGGTCGGTCCATCGCCGAACTGTCCCACGACATCGTCAACCGACGGACCCGGCTCGACGGCTGAATGCGCGGCACCCCATCCCCTGGAAAAATAGGTGACATGGACACCGATCGCCTGGCCAAGACGTTCGTCGAGCTCGCGGATTCCCTTGTCGACGACTACGACGTGATCGACCTGCTCCATCTGCTGACTGAGCGCTGCGTCGAACTGCTCCAGGTCGACGCGGCTGGCATCGTGCTCGGCGATCAAAGGGGACGGCTCCGCCTCGCCGCGTCGTCCAACGAGCAGGTCCGGTTGCTCGAGTTGTTCGAGCTGCAGACCGACGAAGGACCGTGCCTCGACTGCTACCTCGAGGGGCAGGCCACGCGCGCCGAGCGACTGAGCGCAGGAAGCCACCGGTGGCCGCATTTCGCCGCCGCAGCCGGGGCCGCTGGCTACGAGACGGTGCACGCCCTCCCCTTGCGGTGGCAGGACGACACAATCGGTGCTCTCAATCTCTTCTGGGCCCAGCCCGCCGATGTCCTAGACGACGACCTGCGCGTGGCTCAGGCACTGGCCGATGTCTCGACCATCGCGATCCTGCAAGAGCGAGCCACCCGCAGCCGCGAGGAGTTGGCCACCCAACTGCAGACCGCCCTCAACAGCAGGATCGTGATCGAACAGGCCAAGGGGGTGCTCGCCGAGCGCGATGGTGTCGAGATGGGTACCGCCTTCGAGCGACTTCGCCGCGCAGCGCGGTCGTCCAACCGCCGGTTGGCAGATCTCGCGGGCGATGTGGTCGAAGGTCGCGACGATCTCAGCCAACCGTAGGAGCGCCGCGTCATCGTCGCACAGCCCGGCCTATCCTCGGTTCGGGCGACGGCTGACGAGGGCGACACCGTTGCCTGCGTGAGGTCCGGCACCGCCCTTGTTGTCACGTAGCAACGGTCCTGCCGCCGCTCGTTCGCGAGTTTGACTCGTGGTCAGATATATCGAACACGGGCGGCTTGCCTGGTTCGCTCATCTTGGATGATGTCGAATTCCACGCGCCGATTTTCGTCAAGACTGCGAGCATCGTCGGTCTCGATTGCCGAGAAGCGGACGAATACGTCGTGTTCACCGCCGTCGACGCTGAGGAAACCAATGCCCTTGATCGGGTTGAACCACTTGACAGTTCCCTGTGTCATGGACTCCTCCTAGCCTTGACGGCTTGTCGATCCACGACTGGTGGGGGCTCGACAAAAGCCGTACGCCCGCAGGAATCGGCGAGCGTGAAGAGTAACCACGTACACAGAGTTTCTAAGGACCGTTCATCCCAACCGTGTCACACGCCCACTGATTTCCCTAATCGGTCGAGTACGGAATTTCGACCCCTTCGGAATATCAATCAAAAATACTTGTCGGCGATGCAGACCGTCACGCGGTCATCAACAGTCCTTCCTTGCGCGCAACCCACACCGCGGCCATGACCGTGGCCGTGACAGCCAAGATTGTGATCGAGAGGAGGCAGATGCTCTTGACCACGACAAAGGTCATGGTCGATTGCGACACGAGCAACGACACCGTTACCGAGGCCTTGCCGAGGCACACCACGGCCCACAGGAGGGTGAGGTGCCAAAACAGACGTCGGATCCGTGGCCGCCTGGCGACGTCGGCGGTCATCGGAAAGAAATCCGATGCCAGCCGAGCCACGACCGGGCGAGTCGTGGCGAGCGAGGCGAAGAACACCGCGGCCACCAGGACATCGGTGACGGCCGGCTGCAAGAAGTAGAGGAAGGTGTCGCCGCTCGCCAACGCGAACGCCGTCCGGGCTGTCAGAACCGCCACCGTCAACATGAGCAGACCCGACCGTTGCCGCTTGGTGGCCATCCGCCATGCGCTGACTCCGTAGCACCAGGCCAGCGCCGCGACGAGCGCCACCCACACATTGATGGTCGCCATACACACGTAGAACAACAGGGCCGGCATGAAGCAGGCGATCAGCAGGCTCAGGGCAATGTGGCGCAAGATCGCGGGGAGATGTGGCTGTGGGGGCGGCGGCTCGGACTGGCCGTCACCTGCCGAGCTGTCGGTGGGGTCGACCGTCTGAACCAATGCCATGGAGATGCCAATACCCCATCTCCGGCCCCAAGCCGACCGGCGGTCAATGCTGCTCCCAAGGGCGCCGCAGACGGACTCCGCGTACGACATGCCCCTCGATCTGTTCACTGTACGCGACGCGTCGTACTCGACCGAATCGGCACGTCGCTCGTCCTGCTTCGAGGGCGCCCGACGGGTCGGCGAAGGGGGACATACGCTCGCCTCGTGACCGACTACCACCACGTCGATGTCTTCTCCAACGTTCCATACGCGGGAAACAGCGTTGCGGTCTTCGTCGACCCGCCGGAGCTGACCACGTCCCAAATGCTCAGGATCACCCAGGAGCTCCGGCACTTCGAAACCATCTTCGTCACCAGATCGGCCACGTCGGCGGTCGAAGCCCGGGTCTTCGACCTGACTCAGGAGCTCGACTTCGCGGGCCATCCGGTGCTCGGCGCGGCGGCCGTACTACACGATCTCGCCGAGGCGTCGACCGACGAGGAGCGCCTGTGGACGATCGCGCTCCGCGCCCAGACAGTGCGTGTGACGACGCGCCGCGAGACGCCAGGTCAGGTGTCCGCGCTGTTGGACCAGGGACAACCCGACTGGATCGACCAAACCGCCGCCATTGACCGACCGGCGGTGGCCGCCGCGTTCGGCCTGGAGGAGTCCGACCTCGATGACACCCTGCCCCTCGAGATCGTGTCGACCGGTCTCAGGTACCTGATCGTTCCGGTACGTGGGGCGGCGTTGGCTCGAGCATCGGTCACGCATGCCGACCTAGCAGGGTTCCTGGACCGGATGGGCGCCCAGTATGCCTATGTCCTCGACCCGGCTGCCGTCGAAGGCAGGCACTGGGAGAACGACGGCTCGGTCGAGGACATCGCCACCGGAAGCGCGGCCGGCTGTGTCGCTGCCTACCTCGTGCGGCACGTCCGAGCCGCAGTCGACACACCGATCGCGCTC
This sequence comes from Nocardioidaceae bacterium, assembly GCA_035630615.1. Taxonomy (GTDB): domain Bacteria; phylum Actinomycetota; class Actinomycetes; order Propionibacteriales; family Nocardioidaceae; genus DATFRX01. Next base: position 20,705 of record DASQKI010000087.1, on the reverse strand, counting down.
GCGCAGGGCCGTTTCGTCGGTCGACCGAGCACCATCATCGCGACCGTCCACGGTTCGCCAGACGCCATCAATCGGGTCACCGTTGCCGGAGACGTCAGCCTCGTCGCCACCGGGTCGCTCCGCGCGCTGCCCCCACCTTAGGGGGACCTTGGGCCCATCCCACCGCGTCGAGGAGGCGCTAGCGTCGGCGAAACCGCCGGCATTGACGCCTGAGGATCACGGGCACGACCAGGCTGAGTGATGAGCGGTCGGAGCCTCCGGAGGGTGCGTGACGGTGTCTGACCTGTCGGATGGCTGTCGGGCGGAGCGAGCCAGTGCCGATGGCTCGCCGCGATGGGCTCCAGCGGCTGGCTTCGTCCTTTTCATCGCTGGGTACGCCGGCACCGTTGCCTACGTCGGCAACACTGGCGCGGCGGATCGCCTGGAAGGCGTCGTTCAGTTCGACATGTGGGTCGCGCTTCTCGGTGCACTGGGCGGGTTCGCTCTCGCGGCCGGCATGTTCTTCGCGTTCTGGCTTGTACGGGTGGTCCGATTGAGCCGCCAGATCGAACGTACGACGGTGGCGTCGTGGGCGGTGATCGTCCTCCTGATCCAGGCCTCGGTGTTCGCCGGCCTCTTTCTCGGCGCATCGGGAGCGGAAGCGTCCATCGACAAAGATCTCGCGATCCAGACCAGACCGATCACGTTGTTCGCCGGGCTGTGCATGACACCGGGGCTCGCCACGTTCCTGGCCCTTCGCTGGATCGCCGCTGACGACAGCCACTGGGACGAGTCCGGACGTTGTCGAGTGCGGCTGATCATTCAACTCCGCGCAGACCTGCGGCGCCTCCTCACGACCTTCGGCGCCTTCCTGACGTTGCTCGTGATCACCACCGGGCTGCGTCGCCGCGCTCTGCTCGCCTTCGATCCCGACCTTCCGGTGCCGCCCGAGCAGGTGTTGCTCTACGGCCTCATCTTCGCCGTCATGCTCGGGGCGTTCTACGGCCTCGCCACGACGGCGATCGACGCGCGGGCGCAGCGGATCATCGACGAGTTCGCGCCCCTGCCCGATCCGGCCGATCCGACGCTGTCGGATCAGATCCAACGCCGCAATGACCTCGCAACCCTTACCGGCGGCGGTGGATCGTGGCGGTCGTTCGAGACGACGGTGGTGATCGCGGCGCCCCTGCTGACGGCGTTGATCGGCATCGCGACCAGCACCTGACGGGCCATCGGCCAGGGGCCCGCCGGCCGACGAGCCAAGCCGAGGACTACCTCGGTCAGCTAAGTTCGACGTGTGCCGCGGCTCATCCACCTCAACGGCCCGAAAGCTGGAGGGAAGACGACACTGGCCCATCGATACTCCGCGGAGCACCCCGGCACCTTGCTGTGCGACATCGACCGCCTGCGCACGCTGATCGGCGGCTGGGAGTCCGACCCCGAGGCTGCGGCGCGGATCCGTACTGCAGCATTGGCGCTGATCACCGCCTATCTGTCCACCGGCTACGACGTGGTGCTCCCGCAGCTGGTCATGAGACGCGACCAGATCGACCGCTTCCGCGCCGCGGCCGAGGAGGCCGGGGCCGAGTACGTCGGCATCCTGCTCGAGATCGAGCCGTACGCCGCCGCGAAACGGCTTCACTCACGCGGTCGAGATGCGGGGCATGACGCGTGGGCTCGTTTCGTCCTTGCCGAGGTCGCCGCCCAAGGTGGCGATGCAGCGTTCGAACGAGAGCATGCCGCCTTCGAAGCCATGGCCGCCGGAGACGACGCCCTGATCCGCATCAAGAGCACGGATCTGGACTCGACCTACGACGCACTTCTCAAGGCTCTCGGCGAGCGCTAGGCGCGGCTTGACTGTCGGCCCGATCCACCTGTCATGCGGGTGGGACCAGGCCATCAGGCGGTCACCGAACGGTCCGGCCCGTCCACAACGGCTTTCCAGAGCGGACAACTCGACTGTTCCTCGACGGAGGGCTCGGACTGACGTTTCCGCGAGTCAGTGGTGCGCTCGGAGGGATTCGAACCCCAGACCATCGACTCTGGCTCCAGGCGGTCATCGGCGATCAATTTGGGACTTTCGGCACGCTAGCAATGGGGCCGTGGGGTCGCAGATCTTGGGACGTTTACCGATATCCGGACGAGTCGCAGCTCCTCGAAGCTGGTGGGAGCGCCGCGGGTTTCAAGGAGGCGATCATGACCGATGATCTCGCTTTCTCCGGCTCTGACGCCGCGCCGGCGCCGCCCTCTTCGGTCCCGCCAGACCCCCCAACGCCGGTCAACTTCAAGAGACCCGGGGCGCTGGTCGCGGCGCTCGCTGCGCTGTGGCTGGCCCTGCACGAGGTCAGTAACCTGTCCGGTCAGTTCCTCACCCGGGAGGGCGGCGGGCACGCAACGTTCAACGAGCTCGGCGGGCCGATGGCGTGGAGGTTCGCCGACCATCGGCGTGACGTGTTCTCCGAAACGCAGGTGGCGGACTGGAAGCAACTGTTGATCGCCTACCTGCTTCTCGATGTGATCTTCATCTTCCTGTACCGGTATGCGCTGGTGAAACTGATCGACACGATCTCGGGCAGGGCACCTGGGGCACCTCGGCACTGGACCGGCAGGCTCGTCTGGGCACTCGCCTTAGTCGACCTTGCGGAGGATGCGGCGTGGTTTGCGGTGGGGGTTTGCGCGCGGGACGTCGGCGACCCTGTCTCACCGGTGGCCACATATGGTCTCGCTGCCCTCGCGGCGATCAAGTGGCTTCTGATCGGTGGCCTGGCTCTCGCGGCGGTCGTCGCGGCGGTGCGGTCCGGCGACCTCGTGGCTGCACGATTCCGTGCGATCCGCAGCGCCCTGTCAATCCAACGCTTCAGCCTGCTCGCTTTCCTGCCGATCGCGGTGCTGGCGGTGTTGCCCCTGGCCGGCGTAAACAATCTCTTCGACCAGCTCCCCGACGTCCAGCGAGCCTGGCTCGACAACCGGACCGGGGCGTGGCACTGGATCGCCGCCGGATTGGTGTTTGGGTTGGTCGTTCTGCCGACGATCTTCATCCTGGGCAGACTGCGGGCCAACTGGGCGTACCGGCGAGTGATTGGCTCGGGGACCTGTTGGCCCTACTACGATCCCCCGTCCGACGGAGGGTTGCCGGTACCTCGACGTCAGGGCCTGATGTTCTGGCTGGCCGGTCCCGTTCTGCTTATCATTCTTGCGCTGTTGGTGGCGTTCGTCCTCGATGGAGAGGTGTTCGGCCTTCGACTGGGCATCTTCTGCGCCGTCCCGTTCGTCATCATGGCCGTCTCGCTACTCATGCGCGGGAGGGGCTACCAAGCCCTCGAGGTGCTCCCCCCTCGCGACATCGCGTACGCACGGGACGTGATGGCAGTTGGGGACGTCCTCACCGTCGCCGCGTTGTCATTGACCGGGCTGGGGTTGATCAGAGCGTTCACGGGCGAAACCGTGTTGTCCTGGATCGGTCTGCTCGACCTGGACCCGGGTGGATCGCTGGTCGTGGGCGGGAACGTGGTGGACCCGTGGGCGCCACCATGGTTCCCCCTGCTGGTCGGGCTCGCTTTCACCATACTGCCGTGGCTCTTCTCCTTCGCAGTGTTGACCTGGCTGCACGGTCTCCCGCCACATCCTGCCGTGCCCCCATGGGCGGCGGCGATCCTCAAGCCAGGCGAAGGCGCGAGCGTCGTCGAGGCGGATGACGGGTGGCTTCCGAACTTGCGCGAGCTACTGTCCGCGGGGCTGCTCGCGGTGTGGATCGCCATCTTCGTACTGCTCGCGGCTTTTCCTCGCTGGTTCGCATACGAGGCGTTCGGAGCAGGCTTTGGCGCGCTGGCCGTGGCGACGCTCGCCCTCGGCACGCTGACGCTCATGCTCGGCCAGATCATGGCGTACGCCCAAGGCCGTCAGCCGCCTGAGTTCGTCCAGCTCTTCCGGGTCGTGCTGCGGCCCCAGTGGGTACGGCACTTTGTGACTGGCCAGGCATGGGCAGACGATTCGGACACTCGAGTGTTCCGCAGGTTTCGCGCCACTCCCGTGATCTCCCTCCTGGCGATCACCGTGGCCGCGACCGCGATGTTCGGCAGCCGGACCGACGTACACCCGGTCGTGGGTTCAGGATCGATCCCCGAGCGGCCGGGCCTGGAAGAGGCGTTCGATCTTTGGATGGACCAGGATGACGCGTCCCCTACGCAGGTCACCCAGGCATCAGCGTCCGACCCATGGTCATGTACACCGCCGAAGGCGGCGGGATCCGTGCGACGTACTGGACCGCCTCCGCACTGCAGCGGATCGGCTCGGCCGGCGACGAATGTGCCCGCCACAGCGCCCTGTTCTCGGCAGGTGCGTCAGGTGGCGCACTGGGCCTCACTCTCGCACGTTTCGATCCGGATCCACTGGACGCCACCAAGGCGATGTCCGGGCCCGAGGCGCTGTCAGTCGCGTCCGTGTCGCTGGCCTCGGGCGATCTACTGGCATCGGCCGCGGGCATTAGGTTCTCGGCTCCCGTCCTGCCGCACCGTTCGAGCGAGCGAGCTCTCCTCGATCGTGCCGGACTCATGGAGACTGCATGGGAAGGAGAGCCGGGCATGGAGACCATCCACACGCCTTTCCTCCCCGAGGTCGCCGACGCCGAGGATCACGTCGTACCGGACGCGTTGACGGGCCAGCTGATCCTGACCTCGTCGGCGGCCAGGGACGGCTGCCGGGCACTGCTCAGCCAGGTCGACCTCCACCAAGAGATCAATACCGGCAAGTGGCCGAGCTGCGGCAACAGCGACGCGGGCCGGCACAGCTGGGACGCGTTTGCCTTGTACAGCGAAGGGCCGGATGCTGACGAGGCGACGGTCGGGAAGCACTGCCTTGGCAACCTTCCGGCGATGACCGCGGGACTATTGGCAAGCCGGTTCCCGTACCTGACGCCTTCCGGCGTCGTGGGCAGCTGTAACGAGCTGGATCCGACTCAGCTGATCGATGGCGGTTACACGGACAACACCGGGCTCGGCACGATCAACGCGCTCGGCCCACTATGGGTTCCCCTGGTACAAATCCACAACGACGGCGTGCTCGCGGATGGAGAGGGCGAGCTGATCATGCCTGTGGTCGTGTTCCTTGAGAACGGCACGGGCGGCGACTACTCCGTCACCGACCGCGAGCTGGCATCCGAGAGCGTCGGAGACAACGAGGAAGCGCCGCCTCAGCAGGCCGGCGACTGGGGCTGGGCTTCGAAGCCGATCCCCGAGATCCTGATCCCTCCGGTCGGCAACCACAACGCCCGGGACCACAAGGTCTCGGCCAACACGGCGCTGGCAAGGTCGCGCGTGCTGGCCAGGGCGGCGTTATGTACCCCTCCGGTACCCGGCACCGCGGCGACCACCACCGATACCCGACTCGAGTGCCTCGACCTGCTCGACTATCCGCTGGCCACCAGGCCCGTGTTCGTCATCCACCAGACGCCGCAACCCTCGATCGCGGCGCCGCTTGGTTGGTCAGTGTCGTCCGCCAGCGTTTCAGACCTGGATGCCGACATGGACGAGCAGGCCAAGCCCTACAGTGAACGAGCGACACCCGATCCGGCCCGCACCGCAGGCGCCGCCGGATACGGCTCCCTGTACCACCTGCTAGCCGCCCTTGGCGTCGGATGAGAATGCCCCAGTTCCCGACGCACCACCCTCGCGGATGGCATTGACCTCGCCCACGGTCAGCGAGGATCGCGCATCGCTGTGCATACGGGACGGTCGGGGCCATGCAGTAGGTCCACGATGTCCGACAGCCCGCAGGGTCTTTTGGCCCTGCCGTCGGCGAATCAGCTCGGGCCAGCCTCGGACGAGTGGGCTTTCTCGGGACAGGGAGAAGGGGCTAGGCCAAATTGAGGCCGGCCTGAATGGTTATGGAGGTGGCTGTGGAAGCCTCGGACTTGATCGCCTTCTTTCAATTTCTGACGACGGTGCTGCTTGCGTTGCTCGCGTACCGCGTGACTCGGTCGCTCGGTCTCCTCCAGGGCGAGCGCGAGGTACGCAACGCTTGGCTGAGCTTCGACCTTGGGGTCCTGGCTAGTCCTCCGCTGCTCGAGACTGCGGACCTGATGCTTCGTGCCGACGGGCAATTCGATCGCCTTAAACCCGAGATGCATGCGTACTGGCGGTGGATCTGTTATGCGGTCCGTAATCCGTTGGAGAACTTCTATGAAGCCCTGGCGCAACGACATCGCCACAGGTGGCAGCTACCGATCTGTTGTGACCCTGCGTACCTCGCACTGATTTCGGCCCTAGACCAGCTGGTCCACGACGAAACATTCATGGAGATCGCCCGTGGATTCTCTGCGGATCACGAGTTCTTCGTGGTTTGCAAGAACGTGCGTTATCGGCGGCAGTGTGATTCGCCCGACGAGGATTCGGCCGCGGGCCAACGACGGCGCTGGCGCAAGAAGCACGAATGTCTGAACCTCTACGGGAGTCTTCCAGCCCGCAGCACCACGACAACCGCGAGTTAGACAACCACCGCGAGCCTGCTGCTGACACTCGGGCTCGATGGCAGGTACCTTGCGTCAGGTCCGTTCGGGTGGCGGAAATCGAGCACCGGACAGACGTTCGCGTTCAGGTCGTTTCACAGGCTCGGCCGGGTTGACGCCACTCCCGCCCCAGCGCACGGCACTGGCCAGCGCGCCTGTCTGATGCCCGACTTGCCGAGGGTTTGCAGACGTACGTTTGCACACGCGCCGGCAGTGAGGGCAGTCGGGCTCCGCCGGGCTGCAGGTTCGTTTCGAGTGAGGATCGCAGTCGTGTTCCCGCAGGGTCGATCTCTCGACCATCTTGAGATGGCGGCTGAGAAGCCGGTCGACCGTGGCAGACGTTCGGGGTGCCGGTCCTCATCGACCTGACTGGGTAGACGAGTCAGCGCCTTTCCGCCTGGGACTGAGCCTTGGGCCCCGGGGGGATGGTCTCCTTCAGGTAGATGGACCGCTCGCTCAGCGGTTTCGCACCACGTACGGCACCACGACGAGCCTCTTACTGGCTTCGAAATTGACGTTCGCGCTGGTCAGAGGTGGCGCGCTCGGAGGGATTCGAACCCCCAACCTTCTGATCCGTAGCGCACCCGTCCCCACCTACACCGGTCAACTCAAGGCGTCAGGAGTTCGCCTCCCGGCCTCTCCGGTGAAGTCCAACACCTCTAGTTGACGGCATTTCATGCCACGAACCATGCCACGCGTGGCGTTCGCGCCGTGCGCGCCGAGCACCTCGGAACACCACGGCGATGCGGCAAGCCCGTCGCTGCTGTCTACCGGACGTCGCTTGGTCGGGCTCGATCGTGTCCGTCATCACTTGTCCTTCCCCGCCAAGCCAACCGACTCGGCGTGTCGGGGGCCAGCTACACCGTTTGCCGGAAAGTCCCGCTACGGGAGCAGGGCCAGGACTGGCCGGGGAGCAGCATGAGGTTGGTCACTTCCTTCACGGTGATGAACTTGGGCCCGGGTGGTGTTCGCTACGCTGGGCGACGCCCACGTGAGCCGTGGGAGGGCGGTGGGGCCCGCCGTCTGGCCATGAGCCGGAGAAGCGCGACAACGCGATCGCCAACGGTCCCTCCTAGTGGAAATACAGCTGGTAGGAGGACCCGTCATGCCCGATGCCATGAACCCCGCAAACGAAGCGGTCGACCCTGATGTCGATCTCCACATCCCGACGCAGCGACGCGAGTTTGAAGACCGCCCGATCCCGGTTCTGGTGGTCATCGCGATCGGGGCCACGATGGGCGCGGCCGCCCGGCACGGCCTGGACCTTGCCTTCCCGCACGCGGCCCGCGAGTTCGCCTGGGCCACCTTTGGCATCAACGTGGCAGGCTGTGCCTTGATCGGCGTCCTGATGGTGCTGGTCGAGCACGTGTGGACCACTCGCCGGTTGCTGCGCCCGTTCCTGGGCGTCGGTGTCCTCGGCGGGTTCACCACGTTCTCCACTTACGTGGTTGACGTCAGCCTGGCCGTCGATGCCAGCGCACCCCGCGTTGCCCTGCTCTATCTAGTCGCGATGCCCGTGGCGGCCCTCGGCGCGGTCTGGGTCACCGCCACCCTGACCCGCCGGATGATCGACCGTCGAACCACACAGCGCCAACTCGCGGATGATGCTGGCGACATGCCCAGCTACGCCGAGCGCGGGTAGGTGGTCGGCTCGTGAGCTTCCTACTCGTCGCGCTCGGCGCAGCGATCGGTGGTCCGTTGCGATATCTGGTGGACCGTGCCATCCAGGCCCGCCACGACTCGGTGTTTCCCTGGGGCACCTTCACCGTCAACATCGCCGGATCGTTCATCCTCGGCGTCATCGCCGGCCTGCCCACCTCGAGTGCTGTCATGGCCCTGACCGGCACCGGCCTGTGTGGCGCACTCACGACCTATTCGAGCTTCGGCTACGAGGTGGTGCGTCTCGTCCAGGTCAACGCCCGCGCACTCGCACTGCTCAACGTGGCGGGCAGCATCAGCGCCGGTCTCGGCGCCGGATACACCGGCCTCGTCCTCGCACAGGCCATCCTCGGCTGATTATTCGCAGCAGCAAACGTCGCAGGTGCAGTCGTCACAGGGGAGTCCGCAGTACTTGCACATCACGACACCTCCCTTCGGGGTCGCCAGGTGCCCGGTGTGGGGTCGGGGCAGTCCTTGGACGGGATGCGGGTCACGAACTCGGCCAGCTCCGAGCGCAGCGCCGTCAGTTGGACGATCTGCTCCTCGATCTGCGCCAGCTGCCCCGGAGCAGGGTGGCGGCGGCCTCGCATGGGCACTCACCAGAGCACCGAAGCTCGACCAGCTCGCGGATGTCAGCCAGGCGCAGGCCGTACCGTTGGGCACCCTGGATGAACCGCATCAGGTCGACGGCCGACTCGTCGTAGCGGCGATGACGCACGATCCCGCGGCGATGGACGACGAAGATCATCGTCGGGAACGCCACCCCGAAGCACGCAAGCACAATGTGCCAGCCCAGCGACAACGCCATCTGCTCTCGCGCCGGCAACAGCCCGGCTGGATCAGTGGCAGCAGCCAGGACAACCAGTTGGGAACCCGACACCTATAGGTCCCTGCGCTGAACTCGTTGGAATGTGGGCTGGTTCAGGGCGGCGAAGCTCCGACGGACAGCTGCAACGCGACCCAGACGGATGTAGGCAGTCAGTACCCGAGGTCGGTTGTTCTCAACCAAGCCGTTGGTGAGGTAGGTCGGTGGCCGAAGGCGTCCGACAGCACTTACGATCGCGCCGACCTTGGGGAGGCTCGGCCCCTCGAAGGTGTGGATGCTGGGAGGTGGGCTCAACGCCGACGGAGGAGCCGGCTGAGGAACCCACCGCCGGGGTGCTCACCTTTGGGGTGGCCATCGCACCACTGGTCGGGCGGCACGGTGGCTCTGACCTGGTTGACGTGTCGGCCGCAGCCGGCCCAGGTGGCCTTGCCGCAGGTCTTGCATCGGGTAGCTCGGCACATGGTGTCGCTCCAGTCCGCGGGTGGTGTTGGGGGATTAGTCGTGGGCGAAGGTGATGTTGGGGAGCACCTTCTTCAGCCATGTGGGGGTGTACCAGGCGGCCCTGCCGGTGAGCCGCAGCATCACCGGCAACAGCACGAGGCGGACGAGGGCCGCGTCGAGCAGGACGGCGACACCGAGCACGATGCCCATCTCCTTGGGCGGCAGCGGTCCGGAGAGCGCGAAGGTGAAGAAGACCGCGACCATGACCGCGCCAGCGGCGGAGATGACGCGCCCGGAGTGGGCCAGCGAGCCGACCATCGCTTCTTTCGGGTCACCCGAGCGCTCGTAGTGCTCCTTGGCGCTGGCCAGCAGGAACACCGTGTAGTCCATGGCGATGGCGAAGATCAGCGCGAAGAAAAACACCGGTGCCCAGGCATCGAGGAACCCCTGAGGCTCGAAGCCTAAAAGGTCTGCGCCGATGCCTTCCTGGAAGACCAGCGCCGCGACACCGAAGGCAGCCGCGGTGGAGAGCAGGCTGGCCAAGGTGCCGAGCAGCGAGATCAGCGGCGCCTGCAGCGCGACCAGAAGCAACAGAAAACCGAGTCCCAGCACCACGCCGATCACCAGCGGAGTGGACGCGTCGAGCTGGGCCTTGAGGTCGAGGTTTTCCACGGCAGCACCGCCGACGAGGGCGGAGTCCGGAAGGTCGGCGCGCAGCCGGTCGACGGTGGCATCGAGCCTCGGGTCGGAGGGGTCGGCGCTGGGGACGGCCTGGATCATCACGTAGCCAGAGCCGTCGGCGGCGGGCATCGGCGGCATCGCTGCGACGATGCCGTCATCGCCGTGGACTACCTCGGCCGCGGCGCGGGCGTCGGTGCTGTCGGTCACGACCTGCAGGGTGCCGGGGGCACCTTCACCGAACTTGTCCTGGACGACGTCGTAGCCGATGCGGGCGGAGGCGTCCTCGGGCAGCACCTTGATCGACGGCATCGCGGTGTTCAGTCCCAGGACGGGCGCGGCCAGCGCGAGCAGGATGACCAGGGAGGTCAGGCCCCAGGCGACCGGGCGCTTCCAGAGCCGCTCGCCCCAGGCGGCGAACTTCGCCGAGCGGTGTTCGCCGGTGTGCACCCAGGGCAGTGCGAACTCGTTGACCTTGTTGTCCAGCTTGAACAGCACCAGCGGCAGCAGGGTGAGGGTCGCGCCCAGGACGAAGATCACCGAGAGCATGATCCCGCCGGCCATGGACCGGAACGATGGGGAGGGCACCAGCATCACCGCGGACAGCGAGACCAGCACGGTGAGACCGGACAGCAGGACGGCCTTGCCCGCGGTGTCCATCGTCTCGGCGATCGCCTGCCGCTTCGACTCGTGGGTCCCCATCCGGGCGGCGCGGTAGCGGACCACGAGGAACAGTGCGTAGTCGATGCCCAGGGCCAGGGCAAACATCATCGCGAAGTTCATCGCCCAGATGGAAACCGGGACGAGCTCGTTGATCAACACCAGGGAGCCCGCGGAGGCGACCAGACCGGCCAGGGTGAGGATCAGTGGCAGACCGGCAGCCACAAGGGCGCCGAAGGCGAGAACCAAGATCGCCATGGTGACTGGCCACGACACCATCTCTGACTTCAGCATTGCCTCGAGGTTGGCCTCGTTGAAGTCCGACCAGAGCAGCGAAGAGCCGGTCGAGTTCACTTGCACCCGGTCGACCGAGAGGTCTTGGAGCGGCTGCTTGAGGTCGGTGGCGACGCGCACCATCTCGTCGGTGTCGGCTCCGGCGCCGGCAAGGACGATGGCGGTGCTGCCGTCCTGGCTGAGGGTGGCGCCCGGCACCGGCTGCACGACGTCGGCGATCCGCGGCTCGTCCCGGAGGATCTCGGTCACCTCGGCGAGGACCTCGGCGCCCTCGCCGTCGGTGACGGGGCCGTCGCTGGACTGGAGGACGACCTGGATGGCCGAGCTGGCGTTGCCGCCGAAGTGCTCCTGGGCCAGCTCACGGGCGGCAACGGATTCGGAGCCGTCGGCCTGCCAGCCCGCGCCGGAGAGGTTGTGCTCGACCTGGGGTGCGAAGGCTCCGAGTCCGATGAGGAGCAGCAGCCATACGCCGGTGACGAGCTTGGCGTGGTCGGTGACCCAGATGCCGAGCCGACCCAACGGACCGGTCCGGAAGCCGGGTGCGGGGCGGGAGTCCCCCGAGGAGGTCCGGGCGTGGCGGCGGGTGGGCGTCGACGTCATGGCGTGATCCGTTCGTGGAGGGTTTTGGGGTGGACGGCGGAGTTGGGTTTCAGATGAGTGCGGGGAGTGCCTGGGTGGCGGTGTAGGCGGCGACGCCCAGCACCAGGACCGTGAACGCTGCGGAGAGCTTGGAGGTGTCGACGCGGGCGGCGAGCCGGGCACCGGCCACGCCCCCGGCCGCCGAGGCGGCGGTCAGCGCGGCGACGAGCGCCCAGTCGGGCGTGACCCCGACGCCGGCGCGCACGGCGAGGGCGGCCACGCTGGTCAGGGTGATGACGACAAGTGACGTTCCTGCGGCGTAAGTCATCGGCATTGCCAGCGCGAGGACGAGGGCCGGGACGACAAGGAAGCCGCCGCCGACACCGAGGAACCCGGTGAGCAGCCCGACGGCGGTGGCCGCAACCAGCATCTTGACCGCACGGGGGCAGTCACACATGAAGCCCTCCCCGAAGGCGATGATTGGGTCGTCCAGCGTCGGTACCTGCGGCCCGGAGCCACCCGGTTCGCTCTGCTGCCCGCCGGAAGGCCGGCGGGCGTGCCGGACCTGCCGGAAGGCCATCAACCCGCCGACGAGCAGCATCAAGGCGGCGAACGCGGCCAGTAGAACGGAGTCGGTCACGTGGGCGGACGCCTTCGCGCCCGCGGCCGCGCCGCCGACCGCGACGACGCCAAAGGTGACGCCTCGCCCGAGCATCACGTTGCCGGCCCAGTGGGCGGTGGCGGCACCGATCAGTGAGGTAGCGCCGACGACCACCAGCGAGCCGGTGGTGGCCTGCCCGGCATCTTGCCCGAGCAGGTAGACCAGGACCGGGATGGCGAGGATGGAGCCACCGCCGCCGAGCGCGCCCAGGCTAAGCCCGATGAGCGTGCCCGCGGCGACCGCCAGTAGGAGTGTCACAGTCCGGCGTGATCAGGCGTCGGGGCCGACGAGGTGCAGCCCGACCTTCTCGGCGTTCTCGAAACTGTCGTCGATCGCGACCAGGCGACAACCGGCAGCGTCAAGGAACGATGAGGCGATACTGGCGCGGTAGCCGCTCGCGCAGTGCACCCACAACTCACCGTCGGGGACCTCCTCGACGCGGCAAGGCAACTCGTGTATGGGGATGTTGACCGCACCCTTGATCCGGGCCTTGTCGTGCTCGTCGGCACGGCGCACGTCCAGAATTACCACCGGGCGGTGGCGGCGGACCTGCTCGAGTTCGGCGAAGGTGCCGGTCGGGAAGGACGCGAGCTCGTCGTCGGTCCAGTCCTTGGGCCCGCCGGTGGCCTGCGCGGCGGGCCGGTCGATGCCGATGCGGACGAGCTCGCGCTGGGCCTCGGCGACCTCGTCGGCGGTGTCGCCGAGCAGCGTGACCGCGGTGCCCCAGGTGATCAGCCACCCTAGGTAGGTCGCGAAGGCTCCGTCGAGGCCGAAGTTGAGGGTGCCGGGCGCGTGGCCGGCGGCGAACGCGGTGCGGTTGCGCAGGTCGACGACCCATTCGCCGGCCTCGATGCGTCGGCCCAGCTCACCGGGATCGGCCGCCGCCGGTGGGGTGAGGTCGGGCTCGGACGGCCCGGAGGCATTTGCGGGGCTCATGTGAGCGTAGTACGCCGGGTAGGCGCCGAGCCCGTCGAGGAGCTCGCGGACGTAGGTCTCCTCGTCCTGGGTGAGCACCGGGTTGGACTGCTTCTCCTGCCCGATCGTGGACTCGGTGGCATCGGACTGGGTCGCGGCGCAGAAGGACCCGAAACCGTGGGTGGGGAGGACGTCCGCCTGGTCGGGCAGGAGCTCGGCCAGCTTGTGGGCGGATGCGTGCTGCTGGCGAACCAGGGCGTCGGTGTGCTCCTCGCCCAGCAGGTCGGGGCGACCGCTGGCGCCATACAGCAGCGAACCGCCGGAGAACACGCCGATCGAGCCGTCGATGCCGGCGTCGGCCTGCGTGTCGGTCAGCGCGTAGGAGAGGTGGGTGAAGGTGTGACCCGGGGTGGACAGCGCGGTCATCCGCATCCGGGGGCCCACCTCCACGGTCCGGCCGTCACGGATCGGAGTGCGCTCGAAGGAAACCTCGTCCTCGGCGTTGACGTGGTAGGCCGCGCCGGTGCGCTGGGCCAGCGCGAGGCCTCCGGTGATGTAGTCGTTATGGATGTGGGTCTCGAAGACGTCGGTCAGCCGCACCCTGTGCTCTTCAACGACTGCCAGGACGCGGTCGATGTCGCGCTGCGGGTCGACCACCAAGGCCACCTCACCGTCGTGCACCACGTAGCTGCGGTCGCCGAGCGAGGGCGTCTCAATCGGAATGATCGTCAGGTCGGTGCTCATCAACGAGGCTCTCCTGTCGTTTCGTGTTGAGGAAAGTCGCGGCTCAGCTGGGACGGGGAGCGCCGGTCTCTACCGGACGCCCGGACCGCACCCAGGCAGCGGTGCCGCCGGCCACGAAGTAGGCGTCGTACCCAGCCGCGAGCAGCAGATCGGCCATCGCAGCGCTGCGGTTCCCCGAAGCGCAGACCAGGTACACACGTCGGGTCTTGTCCAGCTCCCCGAGCCGTGCGGCCAACTGCCCCATCGGACCAGCGCCGAGCCCGGCACGTGGCCTTCCAGGTATTCGACCGGCTCACGCACGTCCACCACCGTCGCGCTGTCGGATCGAGCAAGCGCGAGGCAGTCGACGTCGACCCCTGGGGTGGCCGCACTCATTGTCTGGTATCCCTTCACTCCGCTGGTACCCGATACCCGACGGGGTATTCGTTTGGCTCAACGTACACACCCCCGGGGGTATTCCTCAAGCCGCCAAGGTGGCCCTCGCAGGTGATGGGCACCTCACGCTTCTGAAGGCCGTGTGGAATACCGAGGGGGGTATGCTGGGTTAGCTGGGTGAACCCCTGATCGGGGCGGTACGAGAACGAGGAAGGACCACCGATGGCCACCATCAAGCTGGGTGCGGCGAACTTCGAGAGCACCGTGGACAGCAACGAGATCGTCTTCGTCGACTTCTGGGCGTCCTGGTGCGGCCCGTGCCTTATGTTCGCCCCGGTGTTCGAGAAGGCGTCCAACGCGCACCCCGACATCGTGTTCGGCAAGGTCGACACTGAGGCCGAGCAGGTACTGGCAGCGTCCGCGCAGATCACCTCCATCCCGACGCTGATGGCGTTCAAAGGCGGCACCCTGGTGTTCTCCCAGCCCGGAGCCGTCCCCGCGGCGGCGTTCGAGGAGCTCATCACCGCCGTCCGAGGTCTCGATGTGGAGGCCGCGCTTGCCGAGCACAAGCGGAGCGCCTGATGACCGGCTACACCCTCACGACACAGCTGACCCAGCCTTACGCCGGCGCCGTCGAGGCAGTCCGCGCCGCGCTCGCCGATCAGGGGTTCGGGATCCTCACCGAGATCGACCTGAAAGCCACCCTGGAGGCCAGGCTCGACGTCGACGTCGCACCGCAGGTCATCCTCGGCGCCTGCCGGCCGGCGCTGGCCTACGAGGCGTTGACCGCCGAGCCCTCCATTGCCGCGGTGTTGCCCTGCAACGTCGTGGTCCGCGCGCTCGATGATGCCACCACGGTCGTGGAGGCGTTCGACCCGGACGCGATGATCGGAATCACTAAGCACGACGCCCTGCGCACCGTCGCGACCGACGCCAGGCAACGACTCACCGCAGCGCTGGCTGCCCTGGAATCCGACGCAGAAGGGGACAACTGATGGAGCTCGATCCGACCGAGATGACCTCGGTCATCAACCGCATCAAGCGCGCTCGCGGACAGCTCGACGGCGTCCTGCGCATGCTCGAGACAGGGCGTGACTGCGAAGACGTCGTCACCCAGCTCGCGGCAGTCTCCCGTGCACTGGACCGGGCCGGCTTCGCCATCGTCGCTACCGGCCTGCAGCAGTGCCTGGCCGCCGGCGACGACATCGACAGCGTGGACGTCAAGAAGATGGAAAAGCTGTTCCTCTCACTCGCATAAGCGGTCCTCGACTCAACCTGCATCAAGTGGGTGGTATCCCTTCTTGGGATTGGCACGCCTTTGACCAGACACCCGCACCTCGGTGACCGCCGGGGACATTCATGGAGGTTCTGATGAGACGTAACGAATCCAACACCGACCGCATCCTGCACGGCGCCACTGCCGCTGGGCGGTCGCCGTCGAGGCAGGGGCTGGCTTCTCCTCGACCGCCGGTGTCGTCCTCCTCGTGGTCGCAGGAGTCCTGGCGGTGACCGCTGAGGTGAGTTTCTGTCCCATGTATCGGCTGCTGGGCATCAGCACTCGGTCGCGGCGCGACAGCAATGCGCGTGTCGAGTCAACCTGAGTCGTGGCCGCGCCCCTGACACGGTCAAGTCGCGGCACCCCAGGCAGGCCCGTGGCGCTGGACTTCATGCCACGACCCTCCCGCCGGGCCGTACGCAACTAGCATTTATGCAGGTCAGGTGGCGCGCTCGGAGGGATTCGAACCCCCAACCTTCTGATCCGTAGCGCACCCGTCCCCACCTACACCGGCCAACTTCAGGCGGCAGGAGTCCGTCTCCCGCCCTCTCTGGCGACCTGCAACACCCCTGATTGACACCATTTCGTGTCACGACCCGTGTCACGCCGCGCTCGCCGACCTGCAGTCCGCCAAGTTCGGTCGTCGTGTCCGAATCGTGTTCGCCGTGACCACGACATCCCTCAGCCGTTTGGCACCGACGAGCGGGGTCTGCGGGTCGTCAGAAGATCCCAAGGGTCGGCAACAGCTTTGCGGCCGCATCAATGAGCGCCTGCGCGTCGTCGAGCGCCTGTCGGGCTTCATCGGCGCTGGCGGACTCGTCTGGAAGATCTGGGTATTCGAGCTCGTTGCGGCGCCGGCGCATCGTGCCGAAGGCGCGGAATCCCTGCCCGAACTGGCCTCTGAGCGCGCGCTCAAGCGCGTAGTGGCCCCCGCGCGACGTCGGACGGAGGCCCTGTTGCGCCAAAAGCGCAGTGCCGGCATGACGGGCGGCGTCATACGCGAGGGTGTAGGCGCTGTTCGGGTCGGCCTGTGCGATCGATCTGGCAGTGTCGAGTGTGCGCTGGGCCTTGTCCAGCAGGGCAGCTCCGTTGGATCGGCCACCGGTGACCTGCTGGAGGTCGCCGCCGCGGAGCTGCTTTTCGATCTCGGCTTCGCCTGGCGTCCAGCGGTTCACGCGGCGTCCTCACCGCGGTCGATGACCACGAGCGTGGGGGCCGTCTTGACCTCCTGGGTCAGGGCGTCTGCGGCCGCATCCCACTGACGGCGGCTTCGGATCACCGGGTTGACCTCCATGCCGAGTCGTTCCTGGGCGCGGTCGGCTGCGTCGTAGACGTCGGCACGCTCGGGGTTGCCGATCACGAGGACATCAAGATCGGCCGGGACCCGGCCGGGGGTGCCGTGGTAGCGGGCCGCCCACGACCCGAAGATCAGAACTTCGTCGACGCCAGTCACCTTCGAGAACTCGTCCTCGACAACCGGGTGCGGACCGAAAGTGACCTCGAGCAGCCGGGTCAACGCCGCAGTCGCCCGATGGTCCGGGTTAGACCGCAGCAGGCGGGCGCGGCCAACCGAGCGCGCCCGGAGCAGCTCGGCATCCACCAGGCGCTGGACCTCTCGGTGCAACGTCGTCAACGGCACCTCGAGCCGAGCGGCCAGCTCGGTGGTCGTGTACTCGTGGTCTGGGTGAAGCAGTAGCCAGGCCAGCAGGTCAGCCTGATGCCGGGAGCGGAAGATCGGCATCAACACCGGCGCCTCACTACGCATAACCGGAATCTTACTTCCATCTATGCGTAGGGTCAAGCGTCCGGCAGTCGAAGTTCTCGGATGGGTTGAGGATAATCGGCATGGGACGGCGGTGGTCGATCCATTGCTGCCTGCTGAGCCCGCACGACTGGCGGTATGGTCGCCCGCCGCCGCGTCTGCACATCGACACGTCCTGGTTTCATCTCGCGGTCGCCCTTTGGCCGTCCGGCCGGTTCGGACACCTCGTCGGGTATGACCCAGACGACGAGAGCCAAGACCCGGCGAGCCTGCCGACGCAGTGGCGATGGACCGACGGCCGGCGTCACCGTGGCTAAGGTGCGGAGTCTAGGTCAGCGCGGCGCGCTCGGAGATTCGAGCCGCCAACCGTTGATCTATAGCGCACCTTCCCCGTTGACTCGGGTCGGCTTAAGGCGGCGGGAGTCCTGTTCCAGTCCTCGCTGTCGGCCCGCAACACCCTCGGTTGACACCATTTCGTGTCGCGACTCGTGACACGTCGGACCATCCCCTGGTTGGACCCTCTACCCAGCGGCGGTCAACAATGCGCCGCAAGTCGCAATCTACTTGCCCACCCACTCAGCCTCCGGTCATGGCGTCGGGTCGAGCAAGTTGAACGGGCGGAACGTAGCCGTCCATCGACACGGTCATCGACAGCCAGAGCAGCGCCATTTCGGCTCACCTCGTCTGCCGCACCCGGTAGCGCAGGTGCTGCACGCCTGGCCCATCGAAGGCACGGGTGAGTTCCAACTCGATGTGCTCCGGCGGCATGTTCTCGAACAGCCGGTGGCCCTGCCCGAGCAACACCGGAACCAGATGGATGTGCAGCTCGTCCAGCGCCCCCGCGGTCAGCGCCAGCTGCGCGGTGACCGCGCCGTGGACCAGCACGTCCTTGTCGCCGGCAGCTTCCTTCGCCATGTGCACCGCGTCGCTCACGTCGCTGACGTAGGTCACCGCGGGCCATAGCATCGTGGCGTCCGACTGTCGGCGAGTCAGGACGAAGATCGGCACGCCGTCGTGGTGGTCACCTCCCCAGCCGCCCGCGTGTTCGAACGTCCGCCGGCCGGTGACCACCGCTCCGGTGGCCATCAGCTCGTCCATGACCTCGCGGTTCACACCCGACAGGCGGGCGACGGCGTCGTTATGGCTGCCCTCGGGGTCCATCCCGAACCACTCATGTAGGCAGTTCCCGCCATCACCGAGCCCGTTGCCCGGTCCGTCGTTGGGTCCGGCGATGAATCCGTCGACCGACATCGACATGTACAGCACAGCGTTGCTCATCGCTCCTCCTCGTGTGGCCCGCTCTCGTCGGCATCCTCCAGATAGACCAGGCCGTTGCCGTCCGGGTCGGTGAAGGAGAACATTGCGGGAATTCCCTCCAACCGGATCAACCCCTCACTGTGCAGCGTGACCCCGGCCCGGCGGACATTGTCGTAGGCCTGCTGAGCATCAGAGGTACCCAACCGGATCGCGACCGGAATCTCGCTGTCCGGCGGCAACAGCACCAGAGAGACCGCCGAGCCCGGCGGTACAACCTCAACCAGCCGCGCACCCGGCCAGACCTCCACATCGGTGCGTAGCTCGCACCCCAGCACCTCGGTGTAGAACTGCAACGCGGCGTCCTGATCGGCCACCGGCACCGACACACTCAACACTCTTGTCGTCATCGTCATGACTGGATAGACCTTGCCGCGGGCCGAAACTCATCGGCTCACAGCTGTTGGCACCGCGAGCGTCCGCGGGCCGAACGCTGTGCAGCGCCGCCGCCTGCGCCGGGATCTGCACGACGGGGTCGGCCCGTCGCTGGCCGCGATCGTGCTCAAGCTCAACGCGGCACAGTCGCGGGCCGACAATGCCGAGGGCACCGGATTGCTGGCCGAGGCACGCGACGAGGTCAAGGACGCGATCGCGGAGGTAAGGCGCCTTGTCGACGACCTGCGGCCGCCCGCGATCGACGAGGTCGGCCTGCTCGGCGCGATCCGGCAGCGAGCTGCGGCGCTATCCGGCGAGCTCGTAATCGAGGTGGCCGGACCGGACCCGATGCCCGCGCTGCCCGCGGCCGTCGAGGTCGCGGCGTTCCGCATCGCATCAGAGGCGATGACCAACGTCGCCCGGCATGCCGGTGCCAGCCGGTGCCGCGTCGGCATCGCCGTGAACGGCTCGTTCGAGCTCACCGTTGCCGACAACGGGCGCGGCACCCACCGCGCGACCGAGTGCGGCACCGGATGGACGTCAATGCAGGAACGTGCGACCGAGCTCGGCGGCAGCTGCACGATCTCCAGTCGCCCCGAAGGTGGCCTCGACGTGCGCGCCGTACTCCCGCTCGAGCAACGCCTGGGAGAGGATGAGAGCGTGGAGGCCGACACGTGACCAAGCTACTCGTCGCTGACGACCATCCCGCGTTCCGGCGTGGGCTGGAGCTGATGCTGCGCGACGTCGACGACGTCGAGATCGTTGGCGAGGCCGAGACGGGGCTACAGGCCGTCGAGCTCGCCGAGCAGCTCTCCCCAGACGTCGTCCTGATGGACTTGCGGATGCCTGACCTGGACGGCATCGAGGCGACCCGCCGGCTGAGCCGTGGCACGCCGGCGCCGGCGGTCGTCGTACTCACCATGTTCGAGGACGACGACTCAGTGTTCGCGGCGATGCGAGCCGGTGCCCAGGGCTACCTCCTCAAGGGCGCCGAGCAGGATGAGATCGTCCGCTCGATCCGCGCCGCCGCCTCGGGTGAGGCTATCTTCGGTCCCGAGATCGCCCAACGCGTGATCGCGCATTTCGCGAGCGGTGCCGGGTCGACCGCGGCGTCGTTCCCGTCGCTCACCGGCCGTGAGCGTGAGGTGCTCGAGATGGTCGCTGCGGGCAAGGGCAACGCGACGATCGCGCACGAGCTGATGATCAGCCTCAAAACGGTGCGCAACCACGTCTCGAACATCTTCACCAAACTGCAGGTGTCCGACCGGTCGGCAGCGATCGTCAAAGCCCGTCAAGCAGGTCTCGGCGGCAGTTGACGCCACCGGCGCTGCGCCGGCCATCGCACCCGATCACTAGAGACAGCCGGCAGGTCGGACTCGTGTTAGGCGTCTCAGCAGCGCGGCCGAGACGACTAGGCCGGACGATGTGTCAGGTCGAGGGGGCAACTGCTCTCACGCCGAGCGATCCATGCGCCGGATCAGTGCGTCATACCGGCTCCCCTTTGTTGTCAACGGGTGGCTGTGAGGGGTTGTTGATCGGTGGTCTTCCGGGGTCGCTGGTGTGGTTGTAGCGTCGGGTTCGCGGGTCCGGGAAGTGGCTGATCCGAAGTGTCGATGTGCGGGTGAGAGTCGGCCGCGCTGGATTCTTGAGACGCCCCGCAGTGCC
>DASQKI010000086.1:0-10433 GCA_035630615.1 Nocardioidaceae bacterium | reverse complement strand
GAGCGGGCGGTGCGCCTCCCGGTCAAGGTAGCCAGCCGGATTCGGGCCTGCCAAGCGCGACGCCACGAGCTGACCGTCGCGTGGGGGCGCGAGCCGACCTACGCCGAGCTCGCCGAGACCTGCGGCGGGACGCCGGCCGAGATCGAGGGGCTGTTTCGGTTGGCGGTCGATCCGCTCTCGCTGGAGTACGCCGCGGAGATCGATCTCGGTGTCGAGCAGATCGCCGATCCGCAGGCGGCCGATCCGGGTGAGCTGGTCGCCACGAAGCTCCTCCGGGAGTGCGTCCAGCAGGCGTTGGACGGCTTGCCGGCGATCGAGCGAGAGGTCGTCGCGCGTCGATACGGTCTGAGCGGCGTGCCAAGAGATCGAAAGGCGGTCGCCTCAGAGCTCGGCCTCGACGGCGCCGGACTTCGCCAGATCGAGCAACGGGCGCTCGCGACCCTTCGTGCTTCGCCGACATTGATCGCGCTGTCGGGCGAGCCGGCCCATCGCCTGGCCGGCTGACGATGGTGCCACGATGGAGGCATGACACGGTGGTCACGGCGTCGCGTGGTCGAGCCGGAGGTGTGGAGGCAGCTGCCGACCGCTCCGGGGGAGCGGCCCCTCACGGCAGCCCACGACGCCGACGGCGGTTGGCTCGTCGGCACCGATCGCGCGCTCTATCTCGACGCCGACGACGGCTGGCGTCGGCTGCCTTGGCATCGGATCGACCACGCCCGATGGGACCGCGACACCGAGCGTCTCGTCGTCGTCGAAATCGCCGACTTCGGCGAGCCGCAGCCGCGACACGAGATCGCGATGACCGAGCCGGGGTCGTTGCTCGAGCTGGTCCGCGAGCGCGTTACCGCGAGCATCCTGCTGACCCGTCACGTGCCGGTCCCTGGCAGTCGCGGGCTGCAGGTGGTGGCCCGTCGATCGCCGGTCGCTGACGGCGAGGTGGATTGGTCCGTCCGCCTGGCCGACTCCCTCGACCCGTCCGATCCCGAGGTCGCGCGCGCGGTCGAGCAGGCGATCGTGGAGGCCGGCGACGAGCTGGGGGTATGACGGTTTCGTCGTACGACTCGTGGCTTGCTAACCTATCCGAGCGTTAGCCTGTGAAAGGCAGACGATCCCGCGTAGCTCAATCGGCAGAGCGTCCGGCTGTTAACCGGCAGGTTACTGGTTCGAGTCCAGTCGCGGGAGCCAACGCCTCAGGCCAGGGGCTTTCCGTTGGTCGTCGGTTGTGACGGCCGGGGTTTCTTGGGCTAGAGCGATACGGCATGGGTCAGGCCGGCGACGGCGGTGTCGAGGGCATCGCGGATCGCGATGATCGAGGGCTGGTCCGCGATCGATCGCCGGGTGGCGGTGAAGACCGTGCGATGCGGGTCTTGCGGCAGCCTGATCTGGCGCACGGCCGGAGTCCGTCCCTGCCAGATGAGGTCCGGCATCAGGGCGACGGCGTTGCCCGACTCGATGAGCGCGACGTGTGCCTGCAGGTCGGCGGTCTCGAACCTGACGTCCGGCTCGAAGCCAGCCTGGCGGCAGGTCTGCTCGGCGAAGTGTCGCGAGGCGGCGCCGTAGGGCTCCATCACCCAGGGCCGTCCCGCGGTGTCGGCGAGGCCGCGGACCTCGGCCCACTCGGCGCCGTGCGGCACCGCGAGCCGGATGGCGTCGTGGGTGAGGCCGACTCGATCCAGCTCTGGGTGCCACGGGGCCGCGTGACCCGGGTACTGCTCGGCGACCACCAGGTCGAAGTCGCGCGCGTACGTCTCGAGGAGAGCCGTCTCTGGCTCCCGCTGTGTCAGCGTCACTCGAAGCCGCGGATGCCGTGCGGCGACGGTCCGCAACATTCCGAGCATCAAGGCTAAGGCGGCGGACTGGAAGATCGCGATCCGCACTGTGCCAACCGCCTCGTCCTCGGCAGATCGGAGCTCCGACTCGGCTCGTTCGAGTCGTTCGAGGATGGCCGCCGTGTGGTTGACGAGGATCTCGGCATGCGGCTCGAGCTGGACCCCGCGACCGGACCGGCGCAGCAGTTTTACGCCCGCCTCCTTCTCCAGTTGACTGAGCTGCTGCGACACCGACGACGGGCTCTGGTGGAGCGCCGACGCGACCCGGGCGATCGTCCCTCGGATGTGGAGCTCGCGCAGGAGCCGAAGGCGACGGACGTCGAGCATGGCGACCACCCATATCCGTAAGCAAATCCGACGGTCACCCGTCAGATATCGTCTCTTTACCTTACGGGTTTACGGGCACACACTGTCCACGACGACGTGGAACTGCCACCGGAACGAAGGGTCCTCATGGCAATGCAGGCCGACCAGGCGACATATGGCGATTCGGCCGGGCTCTCCGAGCTCACCGAGCTGTCGGACGAGGTGATCAGCACCGTCGAGGGGTGGCTGAAGGTCGCTGCTGAGGTGCCCGCGGAGACGTCGGCGAAACGGCTCGCGACCATGCTGCGGGATCCGCAGGGGTTGCCGTTCACGGTGCGATTCATCGACCGGGTGATCCGGCCCGAGGACACCCGGACCGCGGCCCGCGAGTTCGCCGCCCTCGCGAAGGACACCCCGGCCTTCGTGCCATGGCATCTGCGGATCGGAATCCGGGTCGGCGCCATGATCGGCCTGGTCCTGCCGATGCTGGTGATTCCGGTCGTTCGTCGAGCGCTGCGCCGGATGGTCGGTCATCTCGTCATCGACGCGCGGGACAAGCAGCTCGGGCGGACGATCGCGAAGCTCCGACAGACGGGTCGCCGGCTCAATCTCAATCTGCTCGGCGAGGCCGTACTGGGGGAGCGGGAGGCAGCCCGACGACTCGAGGGAACCCACCGCCTGCTGGCCCGCGACGACGTCGACTACGCGTCGATCAAGGTGTCGGCCACGGTCGCGCCGCAGTCGCCGTGGGCGTTCGACGAGACGGTGGCGCACGTCGTCGACGAGCTCACCCCGCTGTACCGACGCGCCGTGACGTCGTCGCCGCGCCGGTTCATCAACCTCGACATGGAGGAATACCACGACCTGCACTTGACGATCGCCGTGTTCAAGGCGATCCTCGATCAGCCGGAGTTCCTCGATCTCGAGGCGGGCATCGTGCTGCAGGCCTACCTCCCGGACGCCATGGCCGCGATGGTGGACCTGCAGGAGTGGTCCGAGGCGCGACGGGCGCGCGGCGGTGCTCCGATCAAGGTACGGGTGGTCAAGGGGGCCAACCTCCCGATGGAGCGGGTCGACGCCTCCCTGCACGACTGGCCGCTGGCGACCTGGCTCACCAAGCAGGACTCCGACACCAACTACAAGCGCCTGCTCGACTACGCGCTGCATCCCGACCGAGTCCGCAACATCCGGATCGGGGTCGCGGGCCACAACCTCTTCGACATCGCCTTCGCGTGGCTGCTGGCCGACAAGCGCGGAGTACGCGACGAGGTCGAGTTCGAGATGCTGCTCGGGATGGCCCCCGGTCAGGCCGAAGCCGTACGACGTGACGTCGGAGGGCTGCTGCTCTACACGCCGGTCGTCCACCCACGCGAGTTCGACGTCGCCATCGCGTACCTGGTCCGGCGACTCGAAGAGGGCGCCAGCCACGACAACTTCATGTCCGCGGTCTTCAACCTGCACGACGACGCGACGCTGTTCGCCCGCGAACGCGACCGGTTCCTCGCCTCGCTCGACGCGCTCGACCGCACCGTCCCGACGCCGCACCGGGATCAAGACCGCCAGGTGCCGGTGGGCGCCGACGTGCAGCCGGAGTTTCGCAACGTGGCGGACACCGACCCGTCGCTGCCAGCCAACCGGGCCTGGGGGCGCGAGACACTGACCCGGGTGCCGACGAGCAAGCTCGGCGTCGACCTGGTCAACGAGCACACCCTCCGTACCCCCGAAGACGTGGACTCGGCGATCACCAGCGCATCGAGTGCCGGTCACGCATGGGGCGCCCGCTCGGGTGCGGAGCGAGCCGCCGTGCTGCGTCGCGTCGCCGTCGAGCTCGAACGACGCCGCGCGGACCTGCTCGAAGTGATGGCCGCCGAGTGCGGAAAGACCATCGGGGAGGGCGATCCTGAGGTTTCGGAAGCGATCGACTTCGCCAACTACTACGCCTCACGGGCCGAGGCTCTCGACGACATCGACGGCGCGGTCGCCAAGCCGGTCGGCGTGACGGTCGTGACGCCACCCTGGAACTTCCCGCTCGCGATTCCGGCCGGGTCCACACTCGCCGCACTCGCGGCCGGATCGGCGGTGATCACCAAGCCGGCCGGCCAGTCGTGCCGCACTGGCGCGGTCATGGTCGACACGATGTGGGCGGCCGGCGTGCCGAGCGACGTGCTGCAGCTCGTCCAGCTGGCCGAGCGCGACCTCGGACGGCAGCTCATATCCGACCCGCGGGTCGGCCGGCTCATCCTGACCGGTTCGTACGAGACCGCCGAGCTCTTTCGCAGCTTCCGGCCCGACCTGCCGCTGCTCGCGGAGACCAGCGGCAAGAACGCGATCATCGTGACCCCCAGCGCCGACCTCGACCTCGCGGCGCGCGACGTCGTGCGCTCAGCGTTCGGGCACGCCGGGCAGAAGTGCTCGGCCGCCTCGCTGGTCATCTTGGTCGGGCCGGTCGCGACGTCGAAGCGCTTCGGCAACCAACTCGTCGACGCCGTCACGTCTCTTCGGGTCGGCTCTCCGTCGGACCCGACCACGCAGATGGGGCCGATCATCGGGCCGGCCGAGGGCAAGCTGCTGCATGCGTTGACGGTGCTCGAGCCCGGCGAGAGCTGGGTCGTCGAACCTCAGCGGCTCGACGACGACGGCCGGATCTGGTCGCCCGGGGTCAAGGAGGGCGTCGCGCCCGGTTCGCCGTACCACCTCACGGAGTACTTCGGGCCGGTGCTCGGCATCATGACCGCGCCATCCCTGGAGCGGGCCGTCGAGCTGCAAAACCAGGTCGCGTACGGGCTCACCGCCGGGCTGCACACCCTCGACCCCGCCGACCTCGCGCTGTGGCTGGACCGAGTCGAGGCGGGTAACGCGTACGTCAACCGAGGAGTCACCGGCGCCGTCGTACGTCGTCAGCCCTTCGGCGGCTGGAAGCGGTCGGCCGTCGGCACCGGTTCGAAGGCCGGCGGCCCCAACTACGTGATGGGCCTGACCGACTGGGAGCCGGCGACTGCGCACGCGACGACCGAGATCCCCAAGGCCACCGCGGGGCTGCTCGCAGCAGCACGTTCGGCCGGCCTCGAGTCGGTGGACGCGCTCGAACGGGCCCTACACAGCGACGCCGAGGCGTGGGTCGGCGAGTTCGGGACCGTCCGCGATGTCACGGGCCTCCTGGCCGAGCGCAACGTCTTCCGCTACCACCCGCACCCGGTGACGATCCGGCATGCGTCCGGTCCGGTCACCGACCTCGTACGCGTGGTCGCCGCCGGCGTTTCGGCCGGCGCCGAGCTGACCGTGTCGACAGCCGCCGAGCTGCCGGCGGCGATCGTCGACGCCTTCGCGGCCGTGGGAGTGCATCCGACGACCGACGACGACGCCACTTGGTCGGCGCGGCTCAAGTCGCTCGACGCCGGCCGGATTCGGCTCGTCGGCGGCTCCACGACGGAGACGTACGACGCGGTGTCCGGTCGGCCCGATGTCGCTGTCCACGGCCAACCGGTGACCGAGTCCGGGCGCGTCGAGCTGCTGCCGTTCCTCAAGGAGCAGGCGATCAGCATCACGGCGCATCGCTTCGGTACGCCGGACCGGCTCTCCGACGACGTCCTCCGCGAGACCGAGGCCGTCGCGTCGGCCTGACTGGCTCAGGCCCGCGGGATGTCCTTGCCAGTCGGTCGATAGTCCACGAGGAGCACCCGGCCGTCGAGGGCCTGGTGATCGACCAACTCGAGGTCGGCGGATGCCATGTCGGCGAAGAACGGCTCTCGTCCGGCGTCGCCCGCGATGAGGGGGAAGGTCATCAGCCGCAGCCGGTCCACCACGCCTGCGCCGGTCAGCTGCCGCGCCAGGGAGATGCTTCCGATGGTGCGCAGCGGTACGTCGCCGTCGGACTTCAGCTTCTGGATCTCGTCGACGACGTCTTCGCCGCAGATTCGCGTGTTGGGCCAGTCCGTCTGCCGCAGCGTCCTAGAGAACACGATCTTGTCCAGCCGGGCCATCCGGTCCGACGACTGGTCGCGCGCCTCGTCCGGGAGCCCGGCCAGTGCCTCGTAGGTCCGCCGTCCCAGGATCGCGACCTGCGGTTTGGCTAGCTCCGTCGTGATCCATTCGTCGAGCTCAGGGCCGAAATAGCCGAAGTATCCCGGCAGTGAGTCACTGCCGGCCCACCCGTCCAGCGACACGAAGATGTCGACCGTCAAGGTGCAGGACATGTTCGCTCCTTTCGTTGCCAAGCATTCGCACACAGATATGGACCGAGCATGGCCTCAGAACTCATCGGTACACGGCCGATCGGCGCCCTTGGACAGACCTAGGCGTACGCCAGCGGCTTGCCGGTCTCGAGGAGCGTCTTGAGGCTCGCCAGGATGTCGGGCCAGCCAGCGCTGACGCCTTCGTACGACGGGCTGTCCGGGGCGAAGTCGTCATGGGTCACCGTCAGCTTGACGACGCCTTCGAAGTCCTTGGCCTCCTCCACGGCAAACGTGATACGGGAGGGCTTGTCGCCGCGCTCGCGGTCGGCCGGGTCGGTGAAGGTGTACGACAACAGGTGCGGCGCATCGGCGGCGAGGACCGTGCCCTCGATGTCGTGCTTGGCGCCGCCGTCATACTCGAGATGGATCGGCGAACCGACCTCGAAGTCGGAGACGACCTCGCGACCCCACCAGTACTGACGGGTGAACTCCGGTGACGTGAGAGCCCGCCACAGTCGCTCGGGAGTGGTGTTGATGTAGGTGACGTAGACGAAACGGGGGTCAGTCATCGCGACGCTCCTCGAGGGCGGTCTTGAGGGTGGCCAGCGCATCGAGATGGGATCGCTCGTACTTGCTGATCCAGCGCTGGTGGATCTGATTGATGGGGACCGGATTGAGGTAGTGGAGCTTCTCGCGGCCCCGGCGGACGGCGACGACGAGGTCGGCCGCCGCCAAGATGGCGAGGTGCTTCGACACGGCCTGGCGTGTCATGTCCAGGTCGGCACAGAGCTCGGTCAGCGTCTGCCCGGACTCTCGGCGCAGCTTGTCGAGGACAAGGCGTCGGCTCCGATCGGCCAGCGCCTTGAACACCGCGTCCAGGTCCTCGTCCATGCCGATGACAATAGGCAACCAAAAGGTTGCATGTCAAGCATCGACGTGACGTCGTTCGTCGGATGGAGGAGTCGCTACTCCTCGTCCGGCTCCCACGTCATCGGGAACACCTCGAAGATCGACGCGAACGTCGTGTCCATTCGCGAGCCGGCCTGTCGGCCGAAGCCTTCGAGGAACTCGCCCGCGTCGAAGTTTTCCCAGCCGAGGCCGTCGATGTAGGCCTTGTGCGCCTTCAGTGACTCGACGCCGGCGTCGAACGTGTCGGTGATGTCGACACCGTGGGTGCCTTCCGGCCCGCCGGCCCAGACCTGGCGAACCCCACCCCATGGCTCGAGGCCGTCGGTCAGCTGCTCGGTGAAGATCCATCGGTTGCCCGCGTCTCGCACCGCGTCGATCGTGGCGCGTCCGACGGCGATGTGATCGGCCTGGTTCATCATCCGCCCGGCGAACGACTCGCGAAACGTGCCGGTGATCACGATCTCGGGCCGGTGCCGTCGGATAGCGTTCGCGATCGCGGCGCGCAACGGCAGGCCGTACTCCACCACGCCGTCCTTGAATCCGAGGAACTCGACCGTGTCGACGCCCACGATCCGAGCCGACTCGACCTCCTCCGCCTCGCGCACGCGACGGCACTCGTCGGGTTGCATCCCGTCGATCCCGGCCTCGCCGCTCGTCGCCATGACGTAGCCGACCCACTTGCCCTGACAGGTCCAGCGCGCGACGGCGGCGGCGGCGCCAAACTCCATATCGTCGGGATGTGCGACGACGGCCAGGGCACGGTCCCATGACTCGTCGAGTGGGGTAAGGGGCGGGGGTTGGTCCATGGTTCCTCCGTAGTACGCGTAATGCAACGCTCTCTCATCGGCCCTAACAGCGCGAAGTGGATCCCGTCTTCCCGCCGCCAGCATCATGACGCGAATCCAAGCCGGCGTCGACGGCTTTCGGCCGCCCGATACGCTGCGCCCGCAAGGGGCGGTAGCTCAGCTGGTTAGAGCAGGGGACTCATAATCCCTGGGTCGCGGGTTCGAGTCCCGCCCGCCCCACCGACGAAAGCGCAGGTCAGACGCCTGATTTGCCATTCCACTCGGATTGGCGCTAAGCGCCGTGGAATCACTCGTGGAATCCGACGGTGCTATCGTGCGGCCATGGCCCGTTCGACTCCTCCTCAAAAGAGACAGCGGGGGCACATCGAACGGCTTCGCTCAGGCGCCTTGCGGGTCAAGGTGTTTGCGGGCCATGACCCGGTGTCGAAGCGCAAGATCTATCTGACCGAGACGGTTTCACCCGGACCACGGGCTGCGCGTGAGGCGGAGAAGGCTCGCACCCGTTTGCTTGCCCAGGTTGATGAGAAGCGGTACCCGCGAACGCGGGCGACGGTCAACCAGCTCCTCGACCGATGGCTCACCGTCGTCGACCTCGAATCCGAAACGCTCCGCGGCTATCAGACCAAGATCCGCAAGCACATCCGGCCGCTCGTGGGGTCAGTCTCGTTGGCGAAGCTCGACATCGAGACGCTGGACTCCTTCTACGCCGAACTCCGTCGGTGTCGAGATCATTGCGACGGTAAGCCGCATGCGCAGCATCGGACTCGCAGTGAGCATCGGTGCGACGAGCATCGGGGCGAACGCTGCGCACCCCCTGATCCAACCAACTGCAGGGCTTGCCGACGAGCGTGCAAGCCTCATGTGTGCAAGGGGCTTTCCGACTCGACCGTTCGTCAGATCCACTGGATCTTGAGTGGCGCGCTCGATCGTGCGGTGATCTGGAAGTGGATATCGGTGAACCCTGCCGAACATGCCAGCAAGCCAGCGCTGCCCCACCCTGACCCTCAGCCACCTTCAGCCGAGGAGGCGGCGCGCCTCGCCGAGGCCGCCTGGGTTCAAGATCCGGACTGGGGTGCGTTCGTGTGGACCAAGATGACGACGGGCACCCGACGCGGGGAGATCTGCGCACTCCGATGGTCAGACCTCGACCTGGACCGGGGCGTCGCGTCGATTCGCCGCTCGATCTATGTAGATCCCGAAACCGGCAAGCTCCGGGAGAAGGACACCAAGACCCATCAACAGCGACGAGTGGTCCTGTTCCCAGAGACCGTCGCCGTCGTAGTGGCTCATCGGCAGCATGTCGGTGAACGGGCCCGGGCAGCTGGCAGCGAGTACAACAGCCAAGGGTATGTTTTCTCGCCCGACCCCGGCGGGAGCCGCCCTCTCCACCCCGACACCGCCACTCAGCGCTACAAGCGGATGGCAGAGCGCCTGAAGATCAACACGACGCTCAAGAACCTGCGCCACTACAGCGCGACCGAGCTGATCAGCGCCGGCGTTGATGTACGCACGGTGGCCGGCCGCCTTGGCCACGGCGGAGGGGGAGCGACTACCTTGCGCGTCTACACCGCCTGGTCCTCCGAAGCCGACCAACGCGCCGCCGCGACTATGCGCGGCCGCATACGTCTTGCGGCTCCTGACATTCCCGGTTCCGAGTCGGAGTACTCCCGAGCCGACAACAACGCGGCTGATAACACTTCGGAGCCCGTGTCTTCATACCAACGGATAGCCGCTGACCTTCGCGCAGCGATTGCGTGTGGAGCCCTACGCCGAGGACAGCCCATTCCTGCTGAGAAGGAACTGGCAGCTCGATATGCGGTCGCAGCCAGCACAGCCCATCGAGCGGTTGCGATGCTCGTCGCGGAGGGACTCGTAGTCAGCTCTCGAGGCCGACGAGCCACCGTAGCTTTGGATGAGGGATCGGACGATGCAGATGTCATTCCGCTCAATCCCGCCTGATGTTTCGCCAGTGGACCAGTCCGCAGTGGCGACGATTGCTGTCCCAGGGACGTGCCTAAGCGCAAGGGATGCAGCGTTGCAGGATTCGAAGTCGAGATCGGCGTATTAGGAAAGTCGCCGGCGCCACTGACTCCAGTCAACTCCAAGCGTCGAGAGTCCTGCGAACTGCCACTCCAGCTACGTCTAGGAGCGTTTGATCAACAGCGTTTCGCACCACGAATGATGTCACGGATGCGGCCAGGTGCAGATGAGCGGGTTCTGCTGCAACCTGGCCATGCCCAAGGCCGGTCGTCCGGCGCGGCTCACGCGGCGGTGTGACGCAGTCGTGGCACCGACCATCGGTCCACCGGCATCTTGGACTGCCGGGAACTGCAGACCCACGGCAGCGACGCGTGATCGGCTGGTCGCCAGACGTTTCCGGCGGAGAGCCGGTCGAGGTGCGGTTCGGGCGT
>DASQKI010000085.1:0-68241 GCA_035630615.1 Nocardioidaceae bacterium | reverse complement strand
CGGCCGCCGACCCCGGCCCAGCTCCCGACCCACGTCGGCGGCTTTGTCGGTCGCGAGCAGGACCTGGCCGAACTCGACGCGACGCTGACCGGCGATCGGGACGGCTCGGGTATCGCGGTGCTCACTGGTACGGCTGGCGTGGGCAAGACCGCCCTCGCCGTGCATTGGGCGCATCGGGTGCGCGAACGGTTTCCAGACGGTCAGCTGTATGTCGACCTTCGCGGCTACGGCCCCGATCGCCAACTGGATCCGGAGCAGGCGCTGGCCGGCTTCCTCCGCGCCCTCGGCCTCGACGGCGCGAGCATCCCGAACGAGCTGGCCGAGCGATCCGCCCGGTTTCGCTCGATGATCGCTGGGCGGCGCATGCTCGTCGTGCTCGACAACGCTCGCACCGTCGACCAGGTGCGGCCACTGCTTCCCGGCACCGACGCCTGCGTCGCCCTCGTCACGAGCCGCGACGCGTTGACCGGCCTCGGAGCCCGCGAGGGAGCCCGACGCATCGCCCTCGCCCGCCTGTCGTCAGACGAGGCCGGTCGACTATTGGCGGCACTGGTCGGCGACATGGGGGCTGGATCGCCGGAGTCGACGGCAAGGCTTCTCGACCAGTGCGCTCGGTTGCCGCTCGCTCTGCGGATCGCCGCCGACCTGGTCCGAGTCCGCCCGTCGCGCGGGATCGACGGGCTGGTCAACGAGCTCGCCGACGAACGCGATCGACTCGATCTCCTCGACGTCGCGGACGATCCGTACAGCGCCGTTCGCGTCGTCTTTTCGTGGTCTTGCCAGCAGCTGTCGAGCGGGACGCTGCGGATGTTTCGGATGTGCGGCCTGCACCCGGGTGCCTCGTTCGACGCCTACTCGCTGGCGGCCCTGGCAGGCAGTCGCCGACGCGACGCGCTGCGGGCCATCGACGTCTTGGTGCGCGCGCACCTTGTCGACGAGTTGCCGGAAGGTCGCTTTCAGCTCCACGACCTGCTTCGTGCGTACGCGACCGAGCTGGTGGAGGAAGCCGAGTCCGAGGTCGATCGATCGGCGGCGCTCGACCGGCTGCTGGACTACTACATCGCAGCCGGATCGGTCGCCGCCCGACTCGCGGGCCATCGCGGCACCGAGGTCGACGTCGAGACGACGTCAGACACCCCCGACCTCGAGGCGCAGGACGGGCTCGCCTGGCTCGACGCTGAGCGGCCCAACCTCATCGCGGTCGCTTCCACCTGTCGCTCGGACCGCGCGATCGCGCTCGGCCGCGTCCTGACGAGCTACCTCTACCTCGGCGCTCATCTCGACGACGCCGTGAAGCTGCAGACCCGCACCCTCGAGGCGGCCCGCGAGCTCGGCGACAAGTCCGCTGAAGCCGACGCATCGCGATATCTCGGCGTCGCGGAGTACGCCCGCGGGCAGCACCACATCGCAGCGACCCTGTTCGAACAGGCGCGCGCGGGCTACGCCGAGGTCGGCGACGTCCGTGGGCAGGCGGCCTCGGCCAACACGCTCGGCGGCACGTGGTGGATGGCCGGAAAGCCGCGCCTGGCCATCCAGTACTTCGAGCAGGCCGTCGCCCTTTTCCGCGAGTCCGACGACCGGCAAAGTCTGAGCAGTCCTCTGGCAAATCTGGCGTACCTCCACGGTCGCCTCGGCGACCACGAGCCGGCGTTCGACTATGCCCGGGAGGCGATGGCCGTCGCCGACGAGTCTGGCGATGAAAACAGGCGAGCCCACGCCCTGATCAATCTCGCCAGGCTTTCCGAGCGGACCGGTCGCCTGGACGATGCGTTGGCCTATGGCGATCAGGTGCTGCCACTCGTGCGGGACGGCGGTGTCCGCTCCCTCAAGGACGAGGCGCTGATGGTGCTCGGCGCGGTGCACCGCAGGCTCGGCGACGACGAGACGGCCGAGCGCTTGCTCGAAGAGTCGATCGAGCACTCCCGAACGGTTGGCAAAGACTCCGCAATGGCCGAAGCCTTGAACGAGCTCGCGCTGACTCGCCATGCGGCCGGTGATTCGGCGACAGCCGGACGCATCCACCGGGGGGCGCTCGACGCTGCGACGGCGGCGGGGGTCCGACATGAGGAAGCCCGCGCGTGGGACGGGCTCGGCGACGTACAGGCGGCCCTCGGCGACCAGGACGCTGCGCGCGAGTCGTGGCAGCGAGCGTTGGCGATCTACCGCGATCTCGACGTGCCCGAGGCCGAGTCGACGCGCGGCAAGCTGGGTCAACTCGACTAGCGGTTGCTTGGACGCGTTCGTCGTACGGTGTCGGTGACGACAGGGAGATGCGGACGATGAAGCGATTGCCTCGCAAGCCGTACGAGAAGGAACTGTTCCGACTGCAGGGGGAGCTCGTCACGCTGCAGGAGTGGGTGCGGGCCGAGGGGGCTCGGCTGGTCCTGGTGTTCGAGGGTCGCGACGCGGCCGGCAAGGGCAGCACGATCAAGCGGGTCACGCAGTACCTCAACCCCCGCATCGCGCGCATCGTGGCGTTGCCGGCGCCGACCGAGCGGGAGCGGACGCAGTGGTACTTCCAGCGTTACATCGAGCACCTGCCGGCGGCCGGTCAGATCGTGATCTTCGACCGCAGCTGGTACAACCGGGCCGGCGTCGAGCGCGTCATGGGCTTTTGCACCAAGGACGAATACCACCGCTTCCTGCACCAGTGCCCGATCTTCGAGCGGCTCCTGGTCGAAGACGACATCATGCTCCGCAAGTACTGGTTCTCGGTGAGCGACGCCGAACAGGAGCGGCGCTTTCACTCTCGGCTCGACGACCCGATGCGGCGCTGGAAGCTCTCGCCGATGGATCTGGAGTCGATCAGTCGCTGGGAGGACTACTCGCGGGCCAAGGACGAGATGTTCGTCCACACCGACATCCCGGAAGCTCCGTGGCACGTGGTCGAGAGCGAGGACAAGCGCCGGTCGCGAATCAACATGATCGCCCACCTCCTGTCAACGGTGCCCTACCACGAGGTGCAGAGACCAGCCCTGGCGTTGCCGTCGCGGCCCGAGTCGAGCGGGTACGAGCGGCCGCCGCGAGACATGCAGACCGAGGTACCCGACCACGCGGCGACGCTGGTCTAAGGGTCGCTGATGGGACCTACCGAATCGCGCCCGGCTTGACCGTGATGCGGCCGGTCGCGGTCGGCAGCAGCAGCAACGGCTCGCCGGTCCGTTCGAGGAACTCGTCGACCGCCTGCCGTGAGCCGTCCCAGTGGCCGTAGTCGTCGAGGATCAAGACTCCGCCTGGCGAGACGCGGTCATAGAGGTTCTCGAGCTCGTGTCGAGTCGACTCGTACCAGTCGGTGTCGAGCCGCAGGATCGCGATCCGCTCCGGGGCCTCAGCCGGCACGGTGTCTTGGACCAGCCCGCAATGAAAGTGGATGCGCTCGGCTGGATATCCGAGCTCGA
Source organism: Nocardioidaceae bacterium (assembly GCA_035630615.1). Classification (GTDB taxonomy): domain Bacteria; phylum Actinomycetota; class Actinomycetes; order Propionibacteriales; family Nocardioidaceae; genus DATFRX01. The sequence continues at coordinate 64,843 of DASQKI010000085.1, read as the reverse complement.
GCATGCCGGCTCGGACATCGTCGAGCGTTGCGACCGCCCAGACCTTGGCGTTCCTGTCCTGGCTGGCGAGGAGCTCGGCGGCCGGGCGCCCGTCGTGGCGGCGATCCCGCTCGGTCGGCGGCGGCATCCCCTCGAACGTGTCGAACAAATGCAGCTCGCGGTCGGTCACACCGGCGTCGAGCAAGGCGAGAGCGGCCGCCTGCATGCTGCCGCCGCGCCAGACACCGCACTCGACGATGTCGCCCGGGATGCAATGTCGAACGACGTAGCGGGTCGCTTCGATCAGACCGAAGAGCTTGACCGGCTTGGTCATCGTGCGCGGGCGCACCCGGCGGATGATCGCCTTGGCAGTAGTGTCGAAATGACTTGGTAGCGGATCCCGTGTTTTCCCCATCATCCCCATTCATTGAGTTTAGACACGTGAACGGGGCAGTCAAGGAGGCATGAACGGACAGAGTGAACTGTCAGCGGTGGGCACTAGTTCATCGACCTTCGGTGCTCGGAGCCGGCCGGTGCGGCAGCCCGCTAGCCTCACCCGTACAGAAAGTCGGGGTGGTCGGTGATGGTGTTCGAGGTCTTGGGGCCAGTCCAGTTGATCGTCGAAGATCGACCCATCCGAATCGCCGGCCGATTGCAGCGTACGTTGCTCTGCCTCCTCCTCGCTCGCGCCAATCGACCGGTGCCGGTCGACGTGTCTGTCGATGCGTTGTGGGACCGGACGCCTGATCGGGCCGAGCAGCGGCTTCAGGTCCTGGTGCGCCGGCTGCGCCGCGTATTGCCGCAGCCGGAGCGTCTGAGTTTCGGCGTTGGTGGATACCGGCTCGAAGTCCTACCAGGAGAGTTCGACGCCACCCGATTCGAGGAACTGCTCGACGAAGCTGCAGCCGCCTCGAACACCGATCCGAACCGGTCCTCCGAGCTGATTCGTGAGGCCCTCGCACTGTGGCGCGGCACACCGTACGAGGGACTGGACGTTGCCGAACTCGACATCGAGTCGCAGCGGCTCGAGGACCGCCGGGTGATGGCGCTCGAGGATCTTTATCAGGCCGAGTTGGACGCCGGAAACCACGCGGCGATCGTCTCGGACCTGCGCGAGCTCGTCACTCGGCATCCGCTGCGTGAGCGCTCGCGACATCCTGCGCACATCGAATGCGGTCGCAGTTCCCCGACGGACAGCTCTACGTTGACCTTCTGGGTTACGGGCGAGAGTCGCCGCTGGACCCGGCTGAGGTGTTGGGGCGCTTCTTACGCGAGCTCGGCGTGGATGCGTCTGCGATTCCCTCCGGTCAGGCGGAGCGATCGGCCCGCCTAGGTTCGTTGCTCGACGGTCGGCGGATACTACTGCTGCTCGACAATGCCCGGACGGTCGAGCAGATCAGGCCCTTGCTGCCCGGTGCCGCCACCTGCTTCGTCTTGGTCACGAGTCGAGACGCGCTGACGGGTCTCGGTGCCCGTGAGGGTGCCCATCGCCTCAACCTGGATCGGCTGTCGATGGACGAGGCGACCCGGCTGATGCGGGACGTCCTCGGTGATGACCTGACGGCGGATGCCGATGCCACACGCCGGCTGATCGAGCGGTGTGTACAGCTGCCGCTGGCGTTGCGGATTGCGGCGGACCTGGTCCGTACTCGACCGGCCCGGGGAGTGGCCGGGCTCGTCGACGAGTTGGCCGACGAGCGCGGCCGGCTCGACTTGCTCGACGTCGACGACTCGCAGATCGCAGTTCGGGCCGTGTTCTCGTGGTCCTATCAGCAGCTCTCGCCGGACACGGTGCGAGTCTTCCGGATGTGTGGCTTGCATCCGGGGTACGACTTCGATGCGTACGCGTTGGCCGCCCTCGCCGATCTGGATCTTCGGCGTGTTCGGCGTTCGATCGATGATCTTGTACGCGCGCACCTGCTCGAGGAGACGCAGGCCGGCAGGGTACGGGCACACGACCTGCTTCGCGCCTACGCATGGGAGCTGGCCGAAGACGTCGAGGGCGACGACGAGCGGCGCCGTGCGGAGGAGCGGCTGGCCGAGCTCTACCTGCGAGCCGCCGATCGCGCTCTCGAGCTGGCAACGCCGGGAGTTCATCGCCGTACCTTCTCTCCATCGGCCCAGGTTGACGTCGATCTGCCGACCCTCTCCGACCATGACGACGCGATCCAATGGCTCGACCTCGACCATGCCAATCTGATCGCCGTCGCGATCCAGACCGATGACGACCATGCGGTCCGGTTGTCCGCAACGTTGTGGCAGTACCTAGTCGTACTAGGCCGGGAACACGAATCCGCCATCCGCATTCACACCCGCGCGCTGGACATTGCGCTCCAGAGGCATGACGTCGTCGCCGAGGCAGACGCGCACCGCGGACTCGCCGTCACCCTTGTCGACCTCGGTCGGTTCGAGGAGGCGATGACGCACGCTGAGTGGGCGCTCGAGCTCTTTCACAGCCTGCAGGATCAGGCCAGCGAGTCGTCCATCCTCAACACGCTCGCCGCGATCAGTCATGTGGGCGGGGACCTGCATGGTGCGGTGAGACAGTTGGAGCAGGCACTCGCGCTCCAGCGGGAGCTGGGGCGGACGACGCCGCCTGCGAGCACGCTCAACAACCTCACGTACGCCAACTGGGCGCTCGGCCGGTATGAGCAGGCCGCTGAATACGCTGAAGAGGCGTTGCGGCAGGCTGAAGCCGGCCAAAGTCGTACGACGCTGGCCCATTCCTTGTGCGGGCATGCGATGGTCGCCGAGCGGACCGGGGACCTCGATACGGCGTCGAGGTTTGCGCGTCGCCTGCTCACGCTGACCCAGGAGGGTGGTGTGCGTGCCCTGGAGCCCAGCGCTCTCGAGGTCATGGGGACGATTCATTGGCACCGGGCCGACTATTCCCAAGCGCTGCGCTGTCACCGACGCCAGTTCGAGGTCGCTCGCTCGGCGGGCAACGGCGACGAGATGGCGCAGGCCTTGAACGGCATCGGCCGAACGCTGCGATGCCGTGGCGACAAGGAGCGGGCGGTCGACGAACACCAGCGCGCGCTCGCCATCGCGCGAGAAGGGCGTTCCGCTTCGAGACGGCCCGCGCGCACGCCGGCCTCGGCGACGCGCACGCTGACTTGGGGCGGGACGACCTGGCGCGCGAGGACTGGGAGGGTGCCTTGGAGATCTACCGCGACCTCGACGTCCCCGAGGCCCGAGAGGTCGAGGAGAAGCTGTCCACCGATCCGTCGCCGCCTAGCCCTTCCCGTTGAGGTAGTCGTCGATCTCGATCTCGTCCGGCCAGCTTCGGGGTCGGCTCGGCGAAGCAGGCGGCTGAGGGACGGGTCTCCGCAGTCGTGCTACGTCGTCAGGTTGGCGAACGTGGCGGCGGATGTGTGGGTGCCTGGGGCGACCTCGGTGAAGCCGCCGTCCTGGACCGAGGCGACGTCGCGGCCGGCCCGTAGCAGCTGATCCCACGCCGTCTTGCCGGGCTCGACGACGCGGAGCGGGTGACCGGCCGTGACCCAGCTGATCACGGTCGCTCGATCGAGCTGGAGGAGTGCGAGCTGGGCCGCATGGCCCACCTGGGCGCACGCCTTGCCGGTCGTCATCGCCAGACCCGGCGCGATTGCGATAGTCAGGACCGGCGATTCCGAGGTGGGCACGTCCGGCACCGTCGAGTCCTCCGGCAAATCCAGGCCGGTGATCTGGAGTCGCGCGAGAGCCGGCGGCGGGTCGGCAACCGGATGCGGGACAAGCGCCCGTACCTCGGCGTCGCCGCGGCTGACGGTGACGCCCGACAGCGCGGCGATCTCCTCCCATCGGGACGCCCGAGCCCGCCGCACCACCTTCCGGATCCGCCCGTCAGACCAGCGCGCCAACGCCGGGTGCCACGGACCTGTCGCGTCCGGATGTGTCAGAAGCGCGACCACGGAGCTCGCCGCGGCGTGCAGCGCGTCCCCGTGCGTGGGCGTGGCGCCGCGTTCGAGCCGGACGACGAGCGGCAGCGCCCAGGGCTCGTCGCGCTCCCGTGGGTGGTCGATCACGCGATCTCGCCAGCGGCGTCGCCACTCGTCGACGGTGTCGGCGAGCCGATCGTCGGCGTCCGGTTCGGAGTACACCGCTCCATGATCGGGCACGCGGTCGCCGCGACGCTGTGTGAGGGCCCTCATGGCGACCGCTCGTGGCCGGGAGCGATACTCGCCGGTATGACACGCCTCGCAGGCACCGAAGGGCTCACCGACGTCCAGGACGAGATTCTCAAGACGGTCCGCACCTTCGTCGACAACGAGATCCTGCCGGTCGCGACCGAGCTCGAGCACAAGGACGAGTACCCCACTGACATCGTCGAGGGCCTCAAGGAGCTCGGCATCTTCGGGCTCACGATCCCGGAGGAGTACGGCGGTCTCGGCGAGTCTCTGCTGACGTACGCGCTCGCCGTCGAGGAGATCGCTCGCGGCTGGATGAGCGTGTCGGGCGTGATCAACACCCACTTCATCGTGGCGCACATGCTGATCCACCACGGCACCGAGGAGCAGAAGCAGCGCTACCTGCCTCGGATGGCGACCGGCGAGGTACGCGGCGCGTTCAGCATGTCCGAGCCCGGCTGTGGCTCCGACGTGAGTGCGATCAGAACCAAGGCGACCCGGCGCGACGACGGCTCGTACTCCATCGACGGCCAGAAGATGTGGCTCACCAACGGCGGCAGCGCCAACCTGGTCGCGACGTTGGTCAAGACCGACGAGGGCGCCGACTCGGTCTACAAGAACATGACGACGTTCCTGGTCGAAAAGGAGACCGGCTTCGGCGAGACGGCGCCCGGTGTCACGGTGCCCGGCAAGATCGAGAAGATGGGCTACAAGGGCGTCGACACGACCGAGCTCATCTTCGAGGGGCACGAGATCGGCGCCGACCAGGTCCTCGGCGGCGAGCCGGGTCGCGGCTTCTATCAGATGATGGACGGCGTCGAGGTCGGCCGGGTCAATGTCGCCGCCCGAGGCTGTGGCGTCGCGAAGCGGGCGTTCGAGCTCGGCATCGCCTACTCCCAGCAGCGCGAGACATTCGGCAAGAAGATCGCCGAGCATCAGGCCGTGCTGTTCCGGCTCGCCGACATGGCGACCAAGGTCGAGGCGGCGCACCAGATGATGGTGATGGCCGCCCGCAAGAAGGACTCCGGCGAGCGCAACGACCTCGAGGCCGGGATGGCGAAGTACCTCGCATCGGAGTATTGCGCGCAGGTCGTCGAGGACTCCTTCCGCATCCACGGTGGGTATGGGTTTTCGAAGGAGTACGAGATCGAGCGGCTCTATCGCGAGGCGCCGATGCTGCTGATCGGCGAGGGCACCGCCGACATCCAGCGCATGATCATCGGCCGCCGCCTCCTCGAGGAGTACAAGCTCCGCTGAGCCGGGCGCCGCTGGCGGTAGCCAAATCGCGGCACATGCCGAGCGCGGCCCGCGATTTGCCTACCCTCAGTGCCGTCGTGCAACCTCCTGGCCGGCCAGTCACTAAGTACTCAGTAGGGCTAGCACGCCCAACGTGGTGTCCGGATTGGACGTATTCATGTACGGTGACCTCGGACTGCGGTCGGGCGCGGTTCGGACCGGTGAGACCCGGGCGACGAGTCGTCGCTCGGTGTCGGAGCTCGAGGGGAGCCGGGTGGACCAGCCGTCTTTCGAGGACTTCGTCGCGGCGCGCTCGCCTGCCCTCCTCCGGACGGCCTATCTGCTGACCCGAGATCGGGCGCTGACCGACGACCTCGTACAGACTGCCCTCGCCAAGGTTTGGCCGCGGTGGTCTCGGATCACCGCTGATCCGGAGCCCTACGTACGCAAGGTCATGGTCAACACGTTCACCTCGTGGCGGAGGCGTCGGTGGCGCGGCGAGATCCCGGCCGAGGAGCTTCCCGAGACTGGTGTCGCTGCCGACTACGCCATGGTCGAAGATCGCGAGGCAATCAGGGACGCCATGCGTCGGCTGCCGCCGAAGCAGCGGGCGGTCGTCGTGCTGCGCTATTTCGAGGATCTGTCCGAGGCGGAGACGGCAGCCACCCTCGGATGCTCGCCCGGCAACGTCAAGAGTCAGCTGTCTCGTGCACTCGCCAAGCTGCGGGTCGATCCGGCCCTGGTCGACTCGTCCTCGATCGGGAAGGAGGAGACGTCATGATCGGCCCGAACGACCTGCGCGACATCCTCCACGAGGACGCCACCGAAGCCCCGATCGTGCAGGCCAACCAACTGCTTGCCGGCATCGAGCACAAGGTGAAACTGCGCCGCCGCGCGAGACTTGCCGGAGCGTTCGCTGCAGTCGTCGTTGTACTCGTCGCCGGATTGGCGATCGTGCCGAGGTTCGTCGATACGTCGTCCCCGGAGCCGGTCGAGCCGATCCCCCACCGGCCTCATCTGGAATTCCCGCAGCGGGTCAATGGGGTTAGCGTGCTCGCGTCGCAGGTCAACCCGCCCGGCGACAGCGCGTTGGAGTGGACGACCTCCCTTTCCCGAGTCGTCGACGCCGAGATGATCGTGTTCTGCCGCATCCCGCCAAACCCCACGGCAGCGCCTGATCCCGCGTCCGGCCGAATCGTCCTGGTCGTAGCGATCAACAACGACATCATCGCAACCAGGGCGTGCACGCAGCTGACGTCAGGCAAGCCTGCCTACCCGCCGCGGAACGGCGAAGTCAAACAGTCAGGGTGGCTGGATCCGCGGAGTCATCAGGTGGTCGGGGGCGAACCGTTTAGTGTTTCGATCTGGCTGCAACAGAGCGACGACCAGGTCGAGCTGCCTAGGGCGGAGTTCGGCATCGGCTTCTATGAGCCGGCGGTGTCCCATCGTGGCAATCGGCAGGAGGGAATTCGTCCCGAGCTCCCCGAAAGTGCCACCGGCGATTAGGTAGAGGGCGCGGCGGCCCCGGCGAGGATTGAGCCGGGACCGCCGGGTGTATGCCTCGATGCCTAGCTGCGCATGCCTTCGACAGTCTTGTACATGCTGTAGATCGTGTTTCCAAAGTAGGGCCCGCGAATCTTCGGGCGGGTGTGCTTGTCGATGTCGACGAAGCTGACGACGGAGAAGATGCGGCCGGCGCCGTGTCTCATGTGGCGAATCCATGGCCCGCCGGACGAACCTCCGTTCATGCGGCAGCGCTGTAGGTAGCCGAACGAACCGGCAGAGCGAGTGTCTCCGGCGCAGTGGATCAGGTACTTGCCGTGGTAGCGGGGCGGCGTCGCCGGATAGCCGAAGCTGTCGGCCCACGGTGTGCCGTCGCCGCCGAAGAGGTATCCCTGCTGTCCAACCACGGCACCGACATGACGGGAGCCACCCGGGCGGCGGTGCAGGCGGATCATGCCGACGTCGTATCGGAAGTTCTCGTGGTTCTTGTACTTCTTGGTGGTCCACATCTGCTTCTCGGTGTAGATGCCATACGGAGCGACCGGCCGACCATTGCGGTAGGTGTAGCCCGGCACGAACTGCAGATGCTTGACCCACTTGTGAGTGTGGTCGCTGAAGACGCAGTGGCCAGCGGTGATGATGACGTCGTTCCGCTTGCCAGCGATGGTGCTGGCGGAGCAGACCCAGTTCTTGCCGCCGGTGCGGTAGAACACCTTTCCGCTCGTTCTCGCGACGAGGGTACGCGGGTGGGTCCAGCGTTCACCGGTCGTCGCGCGCCGGGCCGTGTCATCGGAGCCGGCCAGGGCAGCGCCAGGGCGTGCGGTGACGGGCGCCTGGGCGGGCTTGCTGACCTCGGGGATGAGCTCGTCGGCCGGAAGCGGCGCCGAGGTGCGCGCGAGCTTCGCCGCCTGGACCGAAAGTTTGTCTGCCGGGATCGCGTTGCGCATGCGCTCGGCGGTCCAGTATTTCGTCGTCGCGCGTCGATCACGAGGCGTCGACTTCGGGCTGGCGACCACAGGTGAGCGGGCGTCACCCGCCGCGTCTGCCTTCGACGCCGTCGTCTGTTGGGTCGGCTCCGCTGTCGCGGTCGCGGACGCTGTCTGTCCGCTGGCGAAGCCGGTCAGGCTGACTCCAAGTGCTGCGGTGAGCAGCACCGTGAGCTTCCTTCGCATGGGTCCTCCGAGTCGTGGGGGAGAGGCGATGTCAAACCTCACGAGACCCTATAGGGGCTTCAGTTCGGTTTCGTACTGGCTTCACCGGTCGAGACTGACCCAACGCCGCGGAGGAGATCCTGGCAGACTCGCCTCTTGTGACGGGGCTCGAGGTCAGGTTGTTAGGGCCGTTTGGCGTGCTGTCAGACGGCAAACCGCTCGACGTATCGGCGGGCCGGTCGTCGGCGCTGCTCGCCGTGTTGGCGATGTCGGCCGGCAAGGTCGTGTCGATCGAGCGGCTCGCCGACATGGTGTGGGGCGAGGATCTCCCGGCCAACGCGCGGCGGAGCGTTCAGACGTACGTCACCCGCCTGCGGTCGGCGCTCGGCGCTGAGACGATCTCGACCGTAGGTGCCGGATATGTGCTGAATATCGAGCCGGACCGCGTCGATGCCCTGCGCTTTCTCCACCTGCTCGAACGGACCGACGACGCTCCGGAAACCCAGCGACGGCGGGTCGTCGAGGCCTTGAGCCTGTGGTGCGGCACGCCGCTCGAGGGAGTGCAGTCGGCCTGGCTGGCCGACTACGAACGGCCCCGGCTGCTCGAGCGCTACTTGTCAGGGTTGGAGCGCCGCATCGAACTGGACATCGAGGCCGGCCGGACCGCCGAGCTGGTGGCCGAGGTACGCGATGTCGCGGGCCAGCATCCCCTGCGGGAGTCGATGTGGGCCCGGCTGATCGTCGTGCTCGACCGCTGTGGCCGGCAGGCCGAGGCTCTGGAGTGTTACGAGACGATTCGCAGCCGGATCGCGGGTGACCTCGGCGTCGATCCTGGTCCGGAGCTGCAGCGGATCTACAACAAGCTGCTGCAGGGAACGCCACCCGAGCCGACCGAGGAACGGGCCGCGCCGACCCGCGTAGCCGAGCCCGATCGGCTGATCCCGCGCCAGCTCCCCGCCGACATCGACAGCTTCACCGGCCGCGGCGACGCGCTGGCGGCTCTGGACGCCCTCGTCGACGAGGCGGGCTCAGACGATGGGACCGAGCGCCCGGTCGTCATCACGGCGCTGCACGGTGCCGGAGGCATCGGCAAGACGACGCTCGCCGTTCACTGGGCCCACCGGGTCGCCCATCAGTTCCCCGACGGCCAGCTTTACCTCAACCTGCGCGGCTTCGGTCCCGGCGATCCGATGGCGCCGGCCGAGGCACTCGAAGTGCTGCTACGTGGCATGGGTGTGCCGGCCGAACAGGTCCCGGCCGACGTCGATGCCCGCAGCGCGCTGTTGCGTACGGTGCTCGCCGAGCGTCACGTGCTCATGGTGCTCGACAACGCGCGCGACGCCGAACAGGTACGGCCGCTGCTGCCCGGCGGCGGTGGAGTGTTGGTGATCGTCACCAGCCGCAGCCAGCTGCGAGGGCTCGCCGCCCGTGAGGGAGCGGGCCGGGTCGCGGTCGACACGTTGTCACTTGACGACGCCACCGACCTCCTGGCCTCCGGGCTCGAAGGCCAACGTGTCGCTTACGACGGCGAGTCGCTCGCCGAGCTCGCTGAGCTGTGCGGCCGCCTGCCGCTGGCCCTCGCGGTCGCGGTCGAGCGAGCCGGTCGGCATCCCGACAGTGAGCTGGCCGATCTCATCATCGAACTGCGCGACGAGCGGGAGCGCCTCGACGCCCTGGACACCGGCGACGATCCGTTGACGAGCGTGCGCGCGGTGTTTTCGTGGTCCCATCAGGCCCTCGACGGCGATACGGCGGAGCTGTTTCGCCTGCTCGGTCGCTACCTCGGCACCGACTTCAGCCTGCCGGCCGTGGCCGCCCTCAACGGCACGACGACCGCTCGGACCCGCCGCCGACTCGACGCCCTCACCGACGTCAACCTGCTTCGCCGATCTCGCCATGGCCGCTACACGATGCACGACCTGTTGCGTACATATGCCAGCGAGCTCCACAACGAGATGCAGCCCGACGACGATGCGGCGATCCGTCGGCTGCTCAGCTGGTACGTCCACTCCGCGGCCGCCGCGAGTCGCAAGATCACCTTCGACCGCGATCCGCGCTTCATGGAGCTGGGCGAGCTCGAACCGGGCATCGTGCCGCTGACGTTCTCCGACGGCCGGCAGGCCCGCGACTGGTTCGAGGCCGAGTGGCTCACCCTGACCCGGGTCGTCTCGTACGCGGTGGCCCACGATCAGCCGATCCCGGCCTATCGGCTCGTCAACAAGCTCTACAACTACCTGGAGGCGCATCGTCCCCCCGGCGACGCCGCCGCGCTGCAAGAGATCGGCCGGGAGGCCGCCGCACTGGCCGGACGCCGAGCCGACGAGGGCTTCCTGACCAATCAGCTCGGCATCAGCTACGGCCGGATGGGCGACTTCGAGCGCTGCATCGAGGTGCTCGAACACGCCAAGACACTCTTCCAAGAGGAGGAGCACCTCGGCGGTGAGCAGATGGTCTTGATCAACCTGGGCATCGCCTATCGCAGCACCGGTCAACACGACGAGGCGTTGCGCAACCTCGAGCGCGCCCATGCCCTGCGGCTCGACGAGGAGAGCGGCGGCGATGTATCGACCGTCCTGATCAACATTTCGCGGGTGCATCTCGACGCACAGCGGCCGGACAAGGCGATCGACGCGGCGAGCGAGGCGGTCGAGATCCTGGCCGGCACCGGACGCCATGAGAGCCAAGCGAGCGCGCTGGAGGCGCTGGGCATGGCGTACGCCGCTCAGGAGGAGTACGCCGCGGCCGAGCGCTGCCTGCGCGAGGCACTGACCGCACACCGCGAGATCGGACTGCGCTGGCGCGAGGCAGTTGCGTTGTCGCACATCGGGCGGGTGCAGCGCGACACCGGTCAGCCTGAGGAGGCGCGGGCGACCTGGCAGCAGGCACTGGGCATCCTCGACAAGGTCGGCGACATGGACCGGACGGACCTGTCCCGCGCCGATCTCGTCGAGCTGATCGACAGCGTCAACGCCTGAGACGCCGACGCTGTCGCTGACTCAGGCGCCTTCGCTGGGCTCCCACGACCAACTTTCGAGAAGCTCCTGGAAGGTCTCGGTGGACGTGTCCTCCGCATCGGCGGCGGTGCTCAGGGCGATCGAGTAGACCTTGTCGTCGTTGATCACGAGATAGGCCACCTGGACGACGTCCACGTCCTCTGCGGTCGTCTCGAGGCGGATGCCGACGGAGTCGTTGCCGTCGATGGTGGTGCCGTCGATCGGACTCGGAGTCGCGCCGACTGAACCAGCGATATTGGATGCCCATTGATTCTGGATCTCGGCGGGATCAGTGACGCCGGACGCCGGGTCGACCTCAACCAGGATGTTGGTGTGGAAGTCGGACTCCGCGTCGTCGGCCCGCACGATGGTGTCGACGCCCTGCGACTGGCCCTGAGCGGACGCGTCGCTCCACTCGTCCGGGATCGTGTACGAATAGCCGTCGCCCGCGAGGGAGCCTCCGCCCGAGCTCTCGCTGTCGTCGCCCCCGATCAGGAGGAAGCCGCCTACCGCGCCGCCGGCCACCACGAGTGCGACGATGAGGATGACCGCGATCAATGCGCGGCTGGAATTGGACTGCGGCGGCGGACCATACGGCTGCTGGCCGTAGGGCTGTCGCCCATAGGGCTGTCCCGGCGGCGGCCCGCCCGGCGGCGGAGGCGGTTGCTGACCCGGTGGCGGCTGACCATAGGGTGGCTGGTTTGGCGGCGGCGGTTGGCTGCTCACAACTACCTTCCCGAGTCCGGTGAGATGACCCACGCCAGCCTAGCGGCTCGCGGCTCACGTCCCTCGGGCGCGTTTCAGTGCATGGTGCGACGATGGAGACAGGGAGTCTGGAGGGAGTCCGCTATGCCGATGAAGATGCCGGTGCCGCCGTCGGGCACGACCGTCGGAACCTACGAAACCTACGAGCAGGCTCAGCGCGCGGTCGACTTCTTGTCCGACGAGGGCTTCCCGGTGCAACACGTCACCATCGTCGGCAACGGCCTGCGCATGGTGGAGCGGGTCACCGGACGGTTCGACCGCAACCGCGCGGCGGCGACCGGGGCTGCCGGCGGTGCCTGGTGGGGACTGTTCGTCGGTGCGGTCTTGGCGTTGTTCGCGTCGGAGAGCAACAACTGGCTCCTGTTGGTCGTCATGACGGTCATCGCCGGCGCCGTTTTCGGAGCGGTCATGGGCATCATCGGTTATGCGATGACCGGCGGCAAGCGCGACTTCACGTCCACGAGCAGCGTCGTCGCGACGACCTACGACGTGCTCTGCCAGTACCAGCATGCGGAGGAGGCGCAAAACCTGCTGACCAAGCTGGCTTGGCGCGGATGAGGCGGTCGGCGCCAGGGCGTACTACGCTCGGTCGCCGTCCGACCGAAAGGAGCCGCCGATGCAGTTCGGACGTACGTACGAGGAGTTCGATGTCGGCGCGATCTACAAGCACTGGCCGGGCAAGACGGTCACCGAGTACGACGATCACCTGTTCTGCCTGCTGACGATGAACCACCATCCGCTGCATCTCGACGCGCACTATGCGGAGGAGACGACGCAGTTCGGTCGCAACGTCGTCGTCGGCAACTACATCTATTCGCTGTTGCTCGGCATGAGCGTGCCGGACGTGTCGGGCAAGGCCATCGCCAATCTCGAGATCGAGTCGTTGCGCCATGTGGCCCCTACTTTTCACGGCGACACGATCTACGGTGAGACGGCCGTGCTCGACAAGTGGGAGAGCAAGTCCAAGGACGATCGGGGCATCGTGCACGTGGAGACCAAGGGCCACAACCAAGACGGCACCCTCGTATGCGTTTTCAGGCGCAAGGTCATGGTGCCCAAGCAGAGCTACCTGGACGCGCGTGGTGGCGATCAGCCGGGGCGACCCGTGACAGTGGAGAGCGACTGAGCCGATGGCCGACACAGATCTCGTAAAGAGCCTCGATCGGCTTCGACGCACCGTCGACCGACTCCAAGCCGACGTCTACCGAGCCGACCGTCGGGCCGCGCTGTGGCCCGTGTTGACGGTGGCCGTTCTGATGCTGTTCTGGCCGACGTTCAGTCCGCGAGGTGCCACCGACTTCGTGGGCGACGCCGAGTTTCGCGCCGACGGCGATCCGGTGACGCTCGTCGGGTTGGTGCGACAAGCCAACGACCGGGATCTGAACACGCTCATGATCCTCGCGGGTGTCGCGCTCGTCCTGCAGGTGCTCTTTGTCGTGGGTCTGGCCATGATGACCGAGGCAGAATCGGCGCGATTCGTCCAGGGCGTGGGTGCGCTGTTCGCTCTGCTCTATTTGGTCGTCGTCTACTGCGTGCACCAAGAAGACGGCTCCGGCCGATTCGGCCAAGAGGGTTATCAACCGTCCGCCAGTTGGCTGCTCATGGTGACGATGGCCGTCGCCGGCATCTCGGTTGCCACGTGGATACAGAACGAGCGGACCTGATGACCGCCGGCGTGACGATGTGGCTGGCCCGGCACGGCCCGACGGAGTGGAGTCGGTCCGGTCGGCACACCAGCACGACCGACCTGCCGTTGCTGCCCGACGGCGAGGCGGCCGCGCGTTCGCTCGCCGACCGGTTGGCGAGTCAGCGCTTCGACCGAGTAGTGACGAGCCCCCGGATCCGGGCGCGTCACACCGCCGAGCTCGCCGGTTACCCCGACGCACAGGTCGATCCGGATCTCGTCGAGTGGGGCTACGGGGCGTATGAAGGTCTCACGACCGTGCAGATCCGCGAACGGGTCCCCGACTGGAGCCTCTGGACCCATGGCGTCCCCGATGGCGAGTCCGGCGACGACGTCGCGCGCCGCATCGATCGCGTCATCGCCGGCGCTCGCGAGGCGGGCGGGACGACTCTGGTGTTCGGTCACGGTCACGCGTTGCGCGTGCTGACGGCCCGGTGGCTCGGTCAGACCGGCGCCGAGGGGCGGCTCTACCGACTCGACACGGCAACGGTGAGCACGCTCGGCTACGAACGTGAAACACCGGTCATCTTGCGCTGGAACGTCTGAACAACAGCGCGGATTTCCCGCTCGCCTAGTCGTCTGTCACTCCGATCTCGCCCCACTGCTGGAGGGTCTCCCACAGATGGGGGGCGAGCGGGAGGTCGGCCAACTCGGCATCGGTGACGAAGCGGGCATCGGTCGCGTCGTCACCCGCGCGGAGCCGACCCCCGATCACGCGGCATGCGTAGTCGTCGATGACGAACGTGTCGCCGCCCGGTGCGTCCCGCTCGACCTGCCCGACCAGGCCACCGACCTCGACCTCGAGTCCGGTCTCCTCGAGCAGCTCGCGGACGCAGGCGCGCTCGTGAGTCTCGCCGGGCTCGACCCGGCCGCCTGGCAGGGTCCACGTGCCAGTCGCCGGCGGATGCCCGCGCCGAATGACGAGGAGGCGCGTCTCGTCGTCGCGGACGATGGCGCCGACGCAGGGGATGCGGACGCTCATCGGGTCGCTCCGACTAGCGGCTGAACGGCAGCAGGAGCGCGAGGATGCCGGTCGCCGCGATCAGTCCAACCATGATCGCGAGGGCGACGAGTACGGTGGCGATCGGTCCGGGAGGCCGCGTGGTCTGTCCGTACGGGTGCGGCGGCGGGCCGTATGAGGGCGAATGCGTGTTCATGTGGGAAGGCTCCCCGAGTGTTTGGCGATTGACCTGAGCAGTCAATCCGGCCTTGCCTTCAGTTGTGTTTCACTTCGGCTTCTGTCTTACCGTACTCGGGCGGCGTCGCGCTCTCGCCGGGGGCCATCGCGGTCAGCGTGGGGCTTCCCAGGCGGCCAGCGCGTCGGCCTCCTCCGCGGCGGCGAGCCCGACTTCGATGAGATCCTTTGGGCTGAGGAACCCGTCGGTGATCCGGAATCCACCGGCTTGCACGATCGCGTCCCGCAGCGGAATGGCCCAGCGATGCTCGAGCAGGAGGAGCGCGGCCGCGGAGTTTGGCGGGATGTCCTCGACGATCTCGCGCGCCTGCTCCGCCGAAAACACTCCCTCCCCGCTCTCCATCGCGGCGGCGCCCGCCAGCACGCCCTCTACGGCTCCCTCTCCACCGGCTCCGCCGAGGCCGATGAGTCCGCCGATGACGGCGCCGACCTCGCCGGCATGCTCCGGCGTGAGGGTGTTCGCCTGGACGACCGCGGTCTCGCCGTTGGCGTCCTTGAACACGGTCAGCGAGTCGATGAGGCGGACCGAGTCTTCGTCGGCAAGGCGCCGGATCTGCCGCACGACGTCGCCTTCGAATTGCGGCTTGTCGAAGCCGAGAACGAGCAACTGGATCGGGCCTACCGCCATAGCACACACCTCCGTCGAGTACCCCCGTCACACGATCCGGCCCCGGGTCGCGTGTTCGGATCCCCCGGAGTGGGTGAATTCGCCATCCGGTCGTGGTCACCCCTTGTGGGCGAGGACGGTCCTTGGGCCGGCTGCTGTCATGGGCGTGGCACCGATGGCTGGAGGGCGGATCACTGATGACGACCGGCGATGCTGAGCTCGCGAGCGGTGGGAGGGACTACGCCGGTGCGATCTACGGTTCATTGCTCGCCGGATCGGTCGTCGCGGGGACGAGCCCGGCGGACTCGGCCCCCAAGCCCGCACTGCTGGCCATCTTGCTCCTTGCGACCGGCCTCGTTTTCTGGCTCGCACACGTCTACGCCCAGCTGTTCGGCGGTGCGCATCCTCCCGATCACCTGAATTGGCGAACGATCCGTCGAGTGGCGCAACGCGAGCGTCCGATCGCGGAGGCGGTGATACCACCGGCGGCCGCGGCGATGGTCGGCGTGCTGCTGGGGCTGTCGGACACGTCGACGGCATGGCTGGCGCTCAGTGTCGCGGTGGCCGGCCAGGTCGGCTGGGCGATGGTCGCGGCCGTGGCAAACGGTGCCAAGCCGTGGATCATCGCCCTCTCGGCGGTGGTCAACCTTGCGCTCGGCCTCATCCTCGTCGTCCTCAAAGCGCTGCTGTCGCACTGACGAAGCAGCCCCGAGGTCGACGGCCTGAGCCGACGTTCGTTACAAAATCCCGCGCCGGCGCGCGACTGCGACCGCATCCTTGCGCGACCGAACCCCCAGCTTGCGATAAACGCCTCGGATGTGGGTCTTCACCGTGTTGGTCGAGATCAACAGGTTGTCGGCGATCTCATCGACCGGATTGAGCGTCTGCAGCTCACGAAGGATGTCGAGCTCGCGGTCTGTGAGTGGGCTGATCTGTCGATGACGTTGCGTGGTGGTGTTGGCGTAGGAGAGCACCTTCTCGACGACCTGGCGGTGCTCGCTGAGACGCTCGGCGCGCTCAGCCATGAACGCGTGGACCTCAGGAGGCGCCAGGGCGAGATGACGATAGCCGCCGCACTCGCGAGCGGCGACGATAGCGCGCTTGAGGTAGGAGAACGCCTCGTACGGATGCTCGGCGTGGACAGCATGGGTCGTTGCGAGCATCAGCGCTTCGACGAGCGAGGCCGGCGCGCGACAGCCATTTTGCGCGGTGATGACCGGTTCGAGGATCTGGCTTGCGAGGTCATCGCGATGTTGTGCCGTCAGGACGAGGGCCTGCATGGTGACGACGTCACCGCTGCGCCCCAGCACCGACGACGCCCGATCCAAGGCCTGACGTACGAGGTCCGGTCGCCCGATGTCCAGGGTGGTGCGAAGAGCGGTCGACAGCGCCATGACCTGGAGTGGGGCCGGCAGGACCGTCAGCACGTCCTCCACGAGATAGGACCCGACGTCGCCGTGTTCGCGTGGTTCGGGGGTAACGATGTGCTGGAGCAGGTCGGCGAGGCGCAACGCCGTCGACGCGACGGATGCTTCCATCGCGTGGCCGTCCTCCGCCCGCCAGGCGTCGAGGTGTCGCTGGCCCGAGGGATCGTCCAGATCTTCGTAGGCAACCCATGCGGCGACGACCTCGAGCAGGCCGAGCGAGGAGTCGTCTACGTCGTCGAGCTCGACGACACGGGTGCGAGCCGCCTCGACCCGCGCCCTGGTCGTGACGAAGTCGCCGTCTCCGAGCGCTGCCGCAGCCAGCAGCACTCGGGCCTGCACCTCGGCCGCCGGCCGGCCCAGCATGCTCGCTAGGTCGAGCGCATTCTTCAGCTCGCTCTCGACCGCCGTCTCGCCGACGCTGAGCAAGGCGGAGCTGCGGTTGAGCGCGATCAAGAGCTCGAGCTCGTCGTCCGAGTGAGGTCCGGCGTCGGAGTCCGGCACGTCGGGCAGCTCGGTCGGCTGACTGAGACACGCCAGCTTGAGCGTGACCGACGAACGGAGCCAGGCCAGTCGCGCGTTCTCCGGCTGCCCTCGCTGGTGCGGATGGGCCAGCCAGCGGGCCGCCGTCGTCAGGTGCTGGCACCGAAGAGCTGCGCAGGCCCCGACCACGGCCTCCCACGCGGTTGGCGCCAAGGGAGCGCGTGCGAGCACATGGAGTAAGCGGTCACTCTCCCCGATATTGATCAAGGCGGCGCCGTAGCGCTCCAGGTAGGCGTCGAGGAGTTCGGTGTCTTCGCTTGCCTTGGCATGGGTGATTGCGTCCAGATGCGCGTCGTGCCTGGCGTACCACGTGGCGGCCGACCGATGGGTGGCTCGCAGCAGCTCTTGGTCACGTCGCGCGAGCTCGCTCACGAGGTAGGACCGCAAGAGCGGGTGGTAGCGGTATCGAACCTCGTCGGTCTCGGTGTCGCCGTACCGACTGAGCAAAGGCGCCAGGTCGACCATGTCCGCTATCGCCTCGCCCGCATCCGAGCGCCCGGTCAGGGCCGTGGCCAGGCCATCACTGATCTCGGATGCGATCGCTGTCCGCAGCAGAAGATCCTGGGACGCGGCGTCCTGGCTGGTAAACGCCTCTTGGAACAGATAGTCGGCGAGGAGACCCGACTCGGAGTTGAAGAGAGCGGCCAGCCGGCGGCCGTCGCCGGGCTGCTTGAGCAGGACGCGTGCCAGCTGAACGCCGGCTGGCCAGCCCTCCGTCAGCTCGGTCACAGCGGCGATGTCGTCGGCATCGAGGCCGCTGCGGGAGAGCACCTGGGTGGTCTCGGCAGGGGTAAACGCCAGGTCCTTGGCCCGGAGTTCGACCAACCGGCCCCCGAGCCGCAGGTCGTGGAGCGAAAACTCCGGATCGTGTCGCGACGCCATGATCAAGCGGACGGATTCGGGCAGCCTCCGGACCAGAAGACTCAGCTGGCTTGCCGCCGTCGACCCCGAGAGAACCTGGAGGTCGTCCAGCACGAGCAGGCTCGGACGTGGCAACTCAGACAACGCGTCTTGAAGCTTCTCGAAGAATCGATCATCGACCCGTCGCCTGTCCCTCCGAAGGCCGCGAAGGGCCTCGGCACTGGACGTCGACAAGGACGCGAGCGCGGCGAGAATGGCGTGCCACATCGCCCGCGGGCTATTGCCCACAAACTCCAGGTCCGCCCATGCGACGGGCACACCATTCGCGGCGGCCGCACTGCTGAACTGCGTGACCAGCGTCGTCTTCCCGAAACCAGCGGGGGCGGAAAGGAGAACGATCTGAGGGCCTTCGTCGTGAAGAACCACCTTGAGACCCCGAAGGAGTTCGCGGCGTTTCACGAGTGGCACCCGTAACGTGGGCGCCGAGTGTCGGGGTTGAGCGCTCATACGCCTCAGTCCCCAACGTCCCGCGGTGCGGCGGATTCCGCAGCGAGGTTGGTCATGGGTTGGCGCACCCGAGTTGCCGTCGTCCGCATCGGTTTCTGTCCCTCCCGCTGCTGACACGTGCTAACTCAGGCTGACACGCACCGCGAGGGCCACCTAGGGCCCTTCGACCCCCAAGCAATGGGCCGCCTTATCACCTACCTGGGGTGATGCTCGACACGTCCCGAACGTCCCACGGTGGAACGTGACGTACGCGGAAGGCGACATCGGCACCCAGGTTGAGGCGTGAGGGCGGCGATCTTCAATGCGGGTTGAGTTCCTGATCGACGGCGACCTCTCCGACTCCACCCTGGCCAGCTTCCCCGAGTTGCAGGTTGCACGCGGAGCGGCGGGAGGAACGGTGCTGTTCGGCGACGTCGTGGACCGCGCGCATCTTGATGGGCTATTGGCCCGGTTTCTGAGTCAGAACATCGCGGTCGTGGAGTTTCGCCAGCTGCCTGCCTGATCAGCCCGGTTCGGTCTACCGATCCTTGGCGACGGGCACATCTCGGGCGTCTTGGGCGTCTTGGGCGTCCGGAGAGTCGGGTGCATCCGAGGCGTCCGGAGAGTCGGGGGCATCCGAGGCATCCGGTGCGATCGGTGCGTCCGGTGCGTCCGGTGCGCCGGGCACGCTCGGCGCGGCGGCCAGCACCTCCACGACGAGGAGCACAACGAGCGTCGTGACGATGACGCCGATGGCATAGCCACCGGTCGGATGGTCGTTGAGCAAGTAGATCAGCGCCGCGATGCCGATGACTCCGACTCGGATCGCCGTGCGGTAGCGGGCGAGCGCGAGGCCGAAGGCACCGGTACGCAGGCCGGCGCGGCTCCGTCCGGAACGAAGCGTGGCGATGCCATGGGCCAGGCCCCTTCGCGCCGTCGCGCCTGACCCACGCGGAGACAGCAGCCACATCACGATGGCCAACGTCAGCGCCAGCACGAGTACGGCCCGCAGGGCCAGTCGGATGAAGCCCACCAAGGTGTCGTACACCGCCGCCGCCGCATCGACCGATGCGTCGGCCGGTATCGCGTCGAGGTAGATCGGGCGCACCAGATTGAGCAGGGCGCCGAGCAGCAGCATCGAGCCGGCGATCGCGAGTCCTGCGGCCAACAAGGCCCGCCGTCGGTCGCGCGCGAGCAGCACCGCTACCGCTATCAGCACCAGTGCGACAAAGGGCAGCCACGTCGCCACGCCGTCCAGGAGCTTGAAGGCACTCTGCGCCTTGGTCAGGTCATCGGATTGGAAGACGGTGTAGGTCGCGGTCACCTGAGGGATGCGATTAGCGATGGCGAAGCCTCGGTCGACCAGACTTTGCTTCACTTCGTTGACCAGGTCGCCGATGTTGATGGAAACCGCTCCGTCCGAGACGTCGACGGTGCTGGTGCCCTCGCCCGTCAGGACGGCCACCATCGCTCGGTGCGCGTCGCGGTTGGCCTCGATCCACAACTCCTCGAAACGCTCGGACTGCACGAAGGTGTTGATCTGGTCGGAGATGAAGCTTTCGATCGCGCCGGCCAAGGGCCCGCTGACGGCCTGGAGAGTCGCGATGGCTCGGGGCGGGAGGTCCTGCTGACTGATCGCGTTCACGACGTCATCGGTGATCGCGTCGACGTCGAGCCGACTGAAGATCGCGTCCTCGATCCGGGTCGCGATGGCGTTTTGGACCGCGGGATCAGATGCCAGCGGAGTGATGGTCTCGACGTACCGGTCGGTGTCCTCGATCTCGTCGCGGGCCCACGTGGCGAGCACGGACACCGGCGCCAGGAGGGCAGCGATCGCGATCAGGATTCCGGCGACCAGCGGACGCCACCAGCCGCGCCGCTCGCCCGGAGTCGGTTCCTCGTCGTCCAGCTGTCGACGAAGGCGCTCAACCTCTTGCCGCAGGCGCGCGGCCTCGTCATCCGGCTCGGTGGTCATCGTCACACTATGCGAGTGCAACTCGTCCGGATACCTCACACAGCACGGGTGAAATGGACGAGGGAGTCCCGAGCCTGAGCGAACTGCGCAATCTCACCCGCAACGGGTGGTGCCGGGGCAGGGCCGGCGGGCCATCGTCAGATGCGAAGCCTGGCGCATGCGGGAGCCGCCGGGCGATCTAGCGAGAAAGCTCTTCACGGAGGTCGAGGTGTGACGTGAGCGCGACGCCGAATCTGGCACGAGACCCCAGTCCGTGGGCCGTCGGACTCGCCCTGTTTGCCGGGGCTCTGATGATGACCGTCGGCCTCTTTCAGGCCCTCCAAGGTCTCGTGGCGGTCTTGGACGACAAGTTCTATGTCGTCAGGGCCAACTACACCTTCGAGTTCGACGTGACGACGTGGGGCTGGATCCACCTGATCCTCGGGATCCTCGTCGCCGTCACCGGATACTTCGTCGTCCGGGGCAATCTCTGGGCGCGCGCCATCGCGATCGCGGTGGTCGGGCTGGGGGCGATGGCGAGCTTCCTCTGGATCCCCTACTACCCGGTCTGGGCTGTGCTCATCCTGACGCTACAGATCCTGGTGATCATCTCCTTGGTCGCCTATCGGCCAACACGAGCCTGAGGCGGCTGTCGCCATGATCAAGATCCTGCTGGTGCGTTGGGCCATCGTTTCCGTCGCCATTGCCATCGTGGCGGCGATCATGCCTTCGATTGACGTCGAGGGCGGCTTCTTCGGGTTGATCGGAGTCGCCCTCGTGTTTGGTCTGGTCAACGCCCTGATCGGTCCCGTCCTACGGCTCGTTTCGCTGCCGTTGACTCTGATCACGTTCGGTTTGTTCGGCCTGGTCGTGAATGCATTGCTCCTCGCCATCAGCGCGGGCCTGCTCGACAACCTCGACGTCGGCGGATTCCTCGCCACCATCGTGGCGGCATTCCTGATCTCCGTGCTGACAGCCGTCATGGTCTTCGCGGTTCCTGATCCCGCGAACGCATGACCCGAGCTCACCTTTGACGGGTGATGCACCCCGGCTCGCAAGCCCCAAGAATTCAGCCAGGGCGCGCCCCATCGAATTGGCCCGCCCGAAAGGGAGGAGTGCGACATGGAACTTTGGGAAGCCATGGTTTCGATCTTCTGGTTCATGCTGCTGGTCGCCTGGTTCTGGTTGCTCATCTCGATCTTGACCGACGTCTTCCGTGACCGGCACCTATCGGGTTGGGCCAAGGGCCTGTGGTGTCTGTTCGTGATTGTGTTGCCGTGGGTCGGGGTTCTCGTGTACCTGATCGCGCGTGGCCCGTCGATGCACGAGCGCGCGATGGATCACGCTAAGCAAAACGAGCGGGACTTCAGGCAGTACGTCCAAGATGTCGCCCAGCCGACGAGCGTGGCCGACGAGCTCGCCAAGCTCGCGGATCTACGTGATCGCGGCGCGATCACTGCCGGCGACTACGAGGCGGCCAAAGCCAAGCTGCTCGCCACGTCATCCGGCGCGACGATGAGCGCTGGCGCCCACACTGCCGACGCATCTGGGTAATGACTCCTGGGGACGATCCGGGCGAGCCAGCTAGCGAATCTCAACAGGAGCTCGCCCGGCAGGCGTCGAAGATCTTCGAGACGCCGAAGCTGTCACCCCTCCAGATCCTCGTACGAGCAGTACTCGTCGCCGTCCTTCTCTATCTGATCTTCGGCGTCCTGATCCCGAACTTCGCCGACTACGACGAAGTCTGGGAGGCCATCACCTCGCTCTCGGCCGCCGGCATCGTTCTCATGATCGTCCTGACACTGACGATCGAACTGCTGAAGGCCGCGGCGCCGAGCCTGCTCATCGACGATCTCCGGTTGGGGCAGGCATTCGTGACCCAGGGTGCCGCCGCCACTGTCTCCAACACGATTCCCGGCCCTTCCGGTGTGATCACGAAGTACGCGATCTACCGCCGCTTTGGCATCGACTTCATCGACTTCAGCCGGGCGAGCGTCATGAACGGCGTGTGGAGCAATCTCGTCGCGCTGATCCTTCCGAGCATCGCGATGCTGCTGCTCGCGACACAAGAGGCGATTCCCCATCGCGTTCTCGCGGTGACTCTGCTCGCGCTCTGTCTGTCCGTCGTCGTTGTGGCGATCGGCGTCTGCATCATCCGGAGCGAGCGGTTTGCTCGGCGGTTCGGTGAGCTGACCGGGCAGCTGATCAATTGGATGCGCGGATTGGTCAACCGTCCGCCGTCCGAGGCGGTCGGAGAGGCGGTCGTCCGGTTCCGATTCGACGTATTGGAAACGGCTCGCCATCGCGGCCTTCGCCTGACCGCTCTCGTCGTGGGCAAGGAGTTCTGTACCTACCTGGCCTTGCTGGTGGCCGTGCGGTCAGTCGACATCGAACGGTTCGACCTGACGGCGATCGAGGTGTTCGCGGCTTACACCTTCGTCCGGTTACTGACGCTAGTAGAGATTACGCCGGGCAACGTGGGGATCGCCGAGACGCTCTATATCTCCACGCTGTCGTGGGCGACGCCCGAGACCAGCAATAGCGGCATCGTCGGTGCGGTCTTCGTCTTTCGGATGTTCACCTATCTCGGACCGATCATCATGGGCGGTGGCTGCTGGTTGTGGCTTCGGTACTACTTCCGGCGGCATCCGACCCCGACCGGAGAAACGGTAAAGGCCTGAGCAGTCAACGGAGCCGAATAGTCGTTTGATCCCTTCGGTACTTGACCCGACCCACGAGGCACGGCACGGTCAGTGCATGAATCGGGCCAAGCGGTGTCCCCGATGCGGGACACCGGTACGGTGCGACGACATGGGGCGGTGGTGGTGCGCCACCGACGGCATTGTCGCGCCTCTCGGGGGCTACGAAGAGCCGTCTGTCCATGTGCTGCTCAAGCACATCACCGATGCTCACCTTCCGACCTGGCTGCCCTGGCCGATGCCGGCCAACTGGTCGGTGTCGGGCGTCGGCCGGGCCGGCGACGGAGCCGAGCAGGCGACCGTTCTGGCCTGCAGCGGCCCGGATCCGATCGCCGGTGACGCCGACCTGCTCCTCGTCTGCGAAGAACCCGGCGTCGGGTTGGGCGCCTACTACGCCGGCGCACAGGGCCTCGACGTCGGCCGGCAGATCAGCGGCTTTCCGGCGGCCACCCGAGTCCAGGTCGGCCAGCACGCCACTCCGCTTTGGTGGGTTGGCGAGCGCGACGATCGCGATGTCTTCGTCGGCGAGGCCTCGGGCCGTTGGTTGTGGATCGTTGCATGGCCGGCAACCGCCGGTGCGATCATCCGCAGCGGATTGACCTTCGTGGACCTGCGGACGTTGATCGGACAGGTCGATGTCATCCCTTTGAGCGGTTTGTCCAGACGTCTGTCCATTCCCTGACCAACGGCGTAACCAATCCGGCGCACCCTCGTCAATCCCTTGTACGGCCAAGGGAACGGGATGGAGGGGCCACCCATGTCAGTTGGGCGACATCGCCGCGGAAGCGGAGTCCTCCACCAGGCCTAGCCGCCGCGGCACACCGGTCCTCGCACCATCGAAGCTCCCGTGCAACTGGCCGACGGAAACGGGTCTCCCCGCCGGTGATCACGGGTTAGACGGGGTTGGCGCCGCTCTCGGGACGGCGCCAACCCCTACCCGGCCCACTGGGTCAGCCGTCCATCTGGTGCCGTCAGGTGTCCAGATCTGACGGGCCAATTCGGACGACCCCAGTGGACGGGAGGCGAGCGCTGCGCGGCCTCCCGATCTGGGCTGTGATCGGTGGTCGGCCGATCACGTATTTTTCTGTTCTACAGCACTCCGCCAGTGGCGCCTTGCAGCGCACCGACGGCATCGTCGACGGTGTCGTCGGCGGCGGTCTGCACCGAGTCGTCGACGACCTGCGCGGCGTCGCGAACCGCCTGTTGCGCGGCCTCGGTCGTCTTGTGCACGGTTTCCCTGACCCCGGCGGTCGCCTGCTCCAGCGTCTTGTCGACTGTCTTCAGCGTGTTGGACACCGCGCGGTCGACCGCCTTCACCGAGTTGTGGACGGTCGCGACCGCCATGCTCACGGTGCCGGAGGACAGCTCGACGACCGACACCGGGCCCGTGAGCGCAGCGGTCGTGTCGGCGAGCGTGTCGTTGACGGTGTCGTCGATCGACGAGACGGTCGAGTCGATCGCTTCGGCGGCGTCGGTGCTGGACGCCTCGAGCGGAGTCTCGTTGACATGGTCGGCGTGCTCGCTGCCACCGAGACCGAGGACGTTGAGCGCCTCTGCCGCGATGGGCGTCTCGTCGGCCGTGTCGAGCACCGGGTCGAGCACGGGCAGCAGATCGTCGAAGCTGTCGAGCGTCGAGCGCGCGTCCTCGATGAGAGACGCGGTCTTGCCGTCAGCGCTCTCCGCGATCTCGTCGAGTGCCGTGCGTGACTCCACGGTGAAGGAGCGGAACTCGGAGACGATCGCTGGGTCGATCGCGTCCGCGCGGCTCTGTTCGACGATGAGGTTGCCGGCATCGGTCGTCGCCTCGTTGAAGTCGACGATCGTCTCCGGCAGCGCCTGCTTGCTGTGGATCTCGTTGTCCTGGACCAGCTCACGGGCCTCGTCGAGTCGCTCTGTGGCCTGGTCCATGAGCTCGCGGGCCTGACCGTCGGTCGAGTTGGCCAGCGCCAGTTCGCCGGACTCGAAGAAGCGCTTGACCGGGTAGAGCACGTCGCCTGGAAGCGTCTGGCTGCTGTCTTGGCCGAGGCCCACCGCGCCGCCGCACACGACCAGGACGGTCGACGCCGCCGCGATCCAGGGCTCGCGAGGAGCGCGCTCGAAGCAATGGCTCCCGCCCTTGCGCCTGGTCCGCTCGTCGCGTCGGAGCGCAAGCTCGTCGTGCTGCGGAACCAGCTCGTCCTCGATCAGCTCGTGGAGGAGTCGGTGTCGCAGGGCCTCGCGGAACGAGGGATCCGGTACAGGTCCTTCGGTCTCGCTCAAGTGCTGGGCGAACTCGACGTATCCGTGGACGTCGTTGCGGGTGGAGCGGTGGCTCTGCTCCAGGGAGCTGGCGAACTCCTTGGCCAACCGGCGTTGATTGGGGGACGACGAGATATCCAAGGGACTCACCTCATCTCCTCGGAAATAACCATGGCGAGCCGGCGAATGGCCCTCCATTGTAACTGTTTGACCGATCCTTCGGACCGGCGAAGGATGTCCGCTGTTTCCGCGACCGAGATACCCTGAATGAACCGGAGGATCAGGCAGTCGCGCTGCGCCTCGGTCAGCTCGTCCAGGCTGTTGATCAGGGAGTCACTCGTCAACGACGAGATCGCTGCCTCTTCGGGCGTGGGGGCCGGTGACGCTCCGGGCTGTGGCTCGTCCGTGGCGACCTCGTGACGACGGGCCCCGCATTTGAAGTGATCGGTGACGAGGTTCCGAGCGATGGTTACCAACCAAGCCGCCAGGGTTGCGTCGGTGCCGCGATAGGAGCCCAGCGACCGCAGAGCGCGGCAAAACGTTTCGCTGGTGATGTCTTCTGCGAGGTGGCGGGCGCCGACGCGGTAATAGACATAGCGGTAGACCCCTCGGACGTGCTGCTCGTACAGATGGGCGAAGGCGTCACGATCGCCGCGCTTTGCGAGATCGATCAGCTCCTCGCCGGGGGTGTCCGGCGCAGCTGGGCCGACTTCTGTAGGCGCCACGACTCGCGAAGGCGTGAGATCTACCGGAGTCGTGACCTCTACAGTTGTCCTGACCTCCTCGGTCCCCGGAAAGGCGATGACGATCTGTTGCCCCCCGACCGTTGTTGACCTGCCCTCCGACCCGCCGCGCACGTCCAAACCACCCGCTAGCTACTCTTTGTGTAGGGACAATTGCACATAGTAAGGAACTTCAGACACCTAGCATCCCAACATGTGATATTTGCGGTAGATAGGCTGTCGCGGTGCTGATTGACCTGCACACGCACTCACATTGCTCCGATGGCACCGATTCGCCCGCTGAGCTGATCGGTCACGCAGTTGAGGCATCACTCCACGTGGTGGCACTCACCGATCATGACACAGCGGACGGATGGGACGAAGCCGAGCAAACGGCTGCGTGTCATGAACTACGCCTGATAACCGGTATGGAGCTGTCCTGCCGGTACGACGACGTGGGCGTTCACCTGCTCGCTTATCAGCTGGACCCGACGTTTTCGCCGTTAGCGAAACAGCTCGAACGGATCCTCGCCGGGCGTACCTCACGGCTGCCGGTGATGCTGGCGCGGCTCCGCGGGGCCGGCGTCGACATCACCGAGGACGACGTCGCGCGAGCCTCCGGATCGGCGTCGGCGACCGGGCGCCCGCACGTGGCCGACGCCATGGTGGCCTTGGGCGTCGTGCGCGACCGAAGCGAGGCGTTCTCGCGCTATCTGGCCTGGGGGCGGCCCGGATATGTGCGTCGCTACGCCACCGAGGTCACTCAGATGATCGAGCTCGTACGCCAAGCTGGCGGGGTGAGCGTGATCGCGCACCCCTGGAGTCGCGGCAGTCGCCGCGTGCTGACCGCCGAGGTTCTCGGCGAGCTCGCCGACGCTGGCTTGACCGGCATCGAGGTCGACCACCGGGATCAAGATCCACAGACGCGGGCCAGCCTGCGGTCGATCGCGGCCGATGTCGGGCTCGTCGCGACCGGCGGCAGCGACTACCACGGTGCGGGCAAGCTCGACCATCCGCTGGGAGGCGAGACGACCGCGCCGGACCAGTTCGAGCGGCTGCTGGCGGCCCTCCCGTGAGTGATGTGGTCGACGGCACCCTGCTGGCCTCGGTCTTCGTGACCCTGTTCGTGATCATGGACCCGCCGGGCACGATCCCGCTCTTCTTGGCGCTGACCAGCGGTGGCACGCCTCGCCAACGCAAGCGCGCCGCCTGGCAGGCCGTCGCCGTGGCCTTCCTGGTCATCGTGTCGTTCGCGTTGTTCGGACGGCAGCTTCTGACGTACCTCAACATCTCGCTGCCAGCCCTCCAATGTGCCGGTGGGTTGCTGTTGTTGCTGGTCGCGCTGGAGTTGCTGACCGGCAAGGAGGACGAGCCGGTCGAGACCAAGGACGTCAACGTCGCGCTCGTGCCGCTCGGAACGCCGCTGCTCGCCGGGCCCGGCGCGATCGTGGCGACGATGGTGTTCGTGGAGCGAGTCGACGACGCGCCCACGTTCACAGCAGTGGCGCTCGGCGTCGTCGGCGTGCACGTGATGCTGTGGGCGTTCATGCGCTACTCGGTCGTGATCCTGCGTCTCATCCACGAGTCGGGCGTGACGCTCGTGACCCGGATCAGCGGTCTGCTGCTGTCGGCGATCGCCGTCCAGCTCGTGGCTGACGCGGTGCGCGCGTTCATCGCGGGCGAGGGCTGAGGCCTAATCGCCGAGTGGCGCACCGTTGCCGTCAGCGGGCGCGATTTACGACGACCGTGCGCCACTCGCGGAGGGTTGCCGGTCAGCCGACGCCGCCAGCTCGGCGAGCGCTGCCGGGAAGATCTCGGCAGGGGGCGTGACGAGGCCGGCACCGACCTGGCCGACGCCCGCCACGCGGCCGGCCATGCCGGTGTTGATCTGCGGCACGATGCCGGTACGACACACCAGCGAGACGTCGATGCCGGTCGGGGCGCCGCGGAACTCCAACGTGGGTACGGACCATCGCGGGCTCTCGGCCAGCGTGATCTCGTACATGCGTCGCGTGGTCGCGAGCGCGTCGGGGACGGTGCCGCCGACGAACCGGACGATCGCCGGCGCGGCCGCCATCGAGAAGCCGCCGAGCCCGGCCGTCTCGGTGATCGCCGAGTCGCCGATGTCGGGGTTGGCGTCGTCAGGTCCGTAGTCGCCGAGGTAAAGACCCTCGGGCACCTGTGCGGGTCCGGTGAACCACCGGTCGCCCGTGCCGGACACCTGGATCCCGAAGTCGGTCCCGTTGCGCGCCATCGCGACGACCATCGTCGATCCCTCGACGTCTCGGGCGGCGTCGAGCGCGAGCTTGCAGGCCGGCATCGCGAGGTTGAGGAAGAAGTGGTCGTTGCCGCCGATGAACCGGATCGCCTCGGCAACATCGCCGCTCGCACCGGCGTCGACGAGCGCTGGTCCCAGGTCGCGCAGCAACATCAGCGTGCCGGATCGGTTGCGATTGTGCGCCTCGTCGCCCATGTGCAGCATCTGCGTGAGGATCGCGGTGACGTCGATCGGACCGGCCCGCCGGACGGCTGCCTGGAGCAGAGGGCCGAGTGTCGTCGACATCCAGCGCAGCCGATCGAGGACGTCGGGGGAGTACGCCCCGTAGCGGAGCACCTTGCCGAGTCCCTCGTTGAGCGAGCAGTACGTGCGGCGACCGGACGCCGGATCTTCGAGGACCCACATCCACATCGACGCGGACACGACGCCTGCCATCGGCCCGACGGCGCCATGGTGATGGCACGGATCCAGGCTCACCTGGGTTCCGGTGGCCAGCATCGGCGCGGCGCGCTCCGGGTCGTCGACAAGACCTTCCAACGCACACGCCCCCATGAGCGCGCCGCGCATCGGGCCGGAGGCCCGCTCCCACGTGATCGGCGGGCCGGCATGCAAGAAGTCGCCGGCGCCGAGGCCGAGTGCTTCGCGAGCCGGCACCACGTCGACGAGGTGCGCCGAGACGTCGAGCATCCGACGGACCGCCTCGGCGTTGGCGGCGGGCCGGCGTCGATCGCCCGCGACCGTGGCGAGATCGTCGTCGGTGCCGGGCATCGGAGGCTGCCAGTCGACTCGGGTCACCGGAGCCGCCTGGGCATCGACCGCGTCGGCGAGGAGGTCGACGCCGGTCGCGACGACAGAGGGCTCGCGGTGCAGGGGGTCGGTCATCGGAGGCCTCCTGTGCCGACCAGCGCGACCGCTCGCCGGGTCGCCTCGGCGTTGGAGGCGAAGACCTCGGCCCCGGCGTCGGCCAGCGCGGTCGCCTGACCTTCGAGGTCCTGGGGGTCGGCGGCCGTGCCGACCAGAGCTATGACGACCGGCACGCCGCGCGTGGTGGTGGCCGCGACCTCCGGTGCCAGGTCGGCCGCCGGATCCGGATGCGCGCCGTGCCCGAGCACCACGTCGAGCAACAGCACGGCCGTGTCGGGATCGGCGGCCTCCGCCGCGAGACGCTCCAGCCGCAGGGTCGGGTCGATCATCGGATGGGCCCGGCCGGCGGTCAGCGCGTCGTCGCCGAAGTCGATCATGAGGTGCGCCGGCGCCGTCAGCGAACCGTCGAGCGCCAGCTCCGGCGACAGCGGGATGTTGCTGCGCACCGGGCCGAGTTGCCGGCCCGTCTGGCCGGCCTGGCCCGTCTGGCCGGCCTGCCCCGCCTGGCCCGTCTCGCCGGCCTGGCCCGCGATCAGCATCGCCTCGTCGCAGAGGGTGCCGCCGCAATACAGTCCGCGCAGGTAACCGACGCGGGTGCTGGCCGCGCGCTCGCCCCATCGCGGCCAGGCCGGCGTCGGACGGTCGAGCGCGGCCAGCACCCGCTCGGCCCCGGCCGTGAGATCCGGCTCGCCGGCGCCGAGCAGCACGAACTCCGCTGGCGTCGACAGCTCGCCCGCATACGACACGAGCTCGGTCGCGACCGTGGCCGCCGGCGGCTTCGACACCACCACGATCAGCTCGGTCGCCGGGTCCGCGTCGAGCCGGCGCATCGCCTGCCGCGTCGACACGCCGCCCACCGGCTCCGACAGGTCTCGGCCCCCGACACCGAAGGCCGCGGTGATGCCGACCCCGCCGGAGTCGAGGAGGCAGAGCAGCTGCTGGCATCCAGTGCCGGACGCCGCGACGACACCGACGGGTCCGGGTCGGGTTGCGTTGGCGAAGCCCAACCCGAGTCCGCCGACGACGGCCGTGCCGCAGTCGGGTCCCATGACGAGGAGATCGCGCTCGGCCGCCTCCGACTTCAGTCGGATCTCTTGCTCCAGAGGCATGTTGTCGCTGAAGACCATGACATCGCGGCTGGCGGCCAGGGCATCCATCGCTTCGACGAAGGCATACGGCCCCGGCACCGACACGAGCGCGAGCGTTGCGTCGGAGTCGCGAAGCGCGGTCGCGGTCGTACGGTGCGGGGCCGCCTCGACGGCACCGGCCGCCCGTGTCCGACGGGCCACCGCCAGCGCCGCGTCGACAGCCGAGAGCGCCTCGTCGAGTTCGCCATCTGGCCCGAGACGGATCGCCACGACCATGTCGTTGGGGCTCGCGTCGGGAGGCTCAAAACCCATGCCGGCAAGGAGATCCAGGTTGAGCGGCGTCGCCATCGCCACCATCGCGCCGTCGACTCCGTGTGAGGTCGCGACCGACCGGCTCACCTGCATCAGCGTCACCGAGTCGGCGTAGGCGCCCCGACGTACATCGACGTGATTCATGCGGCGTCCTCCAGCCCGAGCGAGATGCCGGCCGCGAGAGCCGCGCCGGAGGTGTGACCGACCGCGAGCAGCGCGGCGAGCGCTCCGTCGACACCCGCGCCCGCGTGCAAGGCGGTCAGCAGGTCGCGGCATTGCGGGATCGCCTCGCCAACGATTGCTCGGCCCAACAGTGTCGCCGACAGTGACGTCGTCCGGTCCGCGGCATGCGTCGCGACCGCAGCGCCGACCTCCCCTGACGGTCGCCCGGTCGTGTGGCGGGCCACCAACCAACCGGCGAGGACATCATCTCCGGACGGGGTCAGCCCGTCGCCGCGACCGAGCAGCTCCAGCGCCGCCGACGCCTCGGCGGCCGCCAGGGCCCGAAGCGCCGACGCCGGCAGGTCGACGGGTACGGGCGTCGACCACGCGGGCAGCGGTCCGAGACGGGGTACGCCTGGATCGACGATACGAGTGACCGCGACCGCGTACTCGTCAAACCACACCCGCCCCTGGCCGACATTGACCGGCCCCTTGATATCGGGAAGTCGGTCGAGCGTCGTGCGCAGCCCGATCGGCAAGGCGACGGCGTCGCGGGCGACCACGCCGACGCAGTCGCCATGGACATCGACGTACACCGCATGGGGCCCCACGGCGACCACGGGGTATGACCGACGCGGGCCGCGCAGTCGGCCGGCGACCCAGGTCGACGCGGCGGCCGGCACGGTCCTTGCGGTCACGGTGGCACCCTAGCCCGCGGCGGCCAATGGAACGGCCGACCAGCGTCAGGAGGCCGTTGGACCCTATCCGCCGTGATCGCCGGGAAGCGAGGGTTGTAACGATCACAGCGCGCGGGCAACCCTGCTGGGGCGTGTTGCGTTCACACGGTCGGGTGGAGTGTCCACCCACGGATCTTTCTGGAGGGAACCATGAACAACCTGTCAACGCGTCGTGCCCTGCTTCGGCGTGGGGCTGCCGCCATCATGGCCGGCGGCCTCTTGGCCGGCGGCGTCGTCGCCGGCACGTCCGCAGTGGCCGCGGCGCCGACTGCGCACATCACCGCGCACCCGTCGAAGACAGCCGTCGACAGCGGCGAGCAGTTCCGCGTCCACGGGCTCTTCACGATCAACGGCGCGCCGGCCGTCAACAGGACCGTCAAGATCCAGTCAAAGACGGCGGACGGTTGGAGGAACCTCACAGGAGCACACGTCTCGACCGGTACTGACGGGCGTTACCGCATTCGCGTGATCCTCTCGTCGAAGGGCAAGCGCGACCTGCGCGCGGTCGGCATCACGCCGAGCCCGTCGGTGCCCAACCCGAAGGCGCCCTTCACCGTCACCGTCTCCTAAGCACCACGGCCCCGGCCGGCTGCCCCTCTCACGGGGGAGCCGGCCGGTCCGCGCCGGGACCCTTTCTGTTAGCCGTCCCGCTCGCGCACTCCGGCGGGTTCGATTCCGTGCCCTAACTCGCCACCCAACCCGATCTCGCCCCCATCGCGTCTTACGGTCGGAAGAGACGTCGTCAGATGGGACGGTCGATGAGCATCACGGAAAGCGACAAGGTCGGCTCGCATGGCCTCCACCGTGGCGTGCTGGTGGGGTTGCTGCTCACCGCGACGACGGTGGCCACCTGCGCACTTGCGCTCGTGTACGCCTTCGACTTCGGCACGACCTGCGAGGGCTTCGACAACACGTCGGCGGCGCCACCTCTCTCCGACCAGGGCCGAACCTGTGACGCATTGGGTGGCAGTCTGTGGTCTCTCATCCTGGTCGTTCCGGCGCTTGTCCTCGTCGTCGCGGTCGTCGTCGGGGTCTTGTGGGCCAAAGGCCGGATCCACGGTGCATGGGTGCTGGCCGCCGTCGCGGCGACGGTTCTGAGCCCGGCGCTGATTTACAAGCCGCTGATGTGGCCCAGTGACGCGCCCGAGCATCCCCGTCACGAGAGGACCGTCTATGGCGCGCAGCACCCCTGAGTTCAGTGAGTACGTGACGGTGCGCTGGCCGCCGATGCTGCGGACGGCGCGACTGCTCACCGGCGATGACGGCCTGGCCGAGGACCTCGTCCAGACCGCCCTCGAGAAGTGCTACGTCGCCTGGCCACGGCTGCGGGCGCCCGACGCCATGGACGCCTACGTACGGCGAACGATCGTCAACACCTACATCTCCTGGCAGCGCCGACGCTCTTGGCACGAAGTGCCTCGCGACCGCATTCCAGACATCGACCACGACGATGCGACCGCCGTGGTCCCTGAGCGGTCGGTACTGATGGAGGCGCTGGCACAGCTGCCGGCCCGACAACGAGCGGTCGTCGTGCTGCGCTTCTACGAGGACCTGAGTGCGCAGTAGGTCGCCGGCGAGCTCGGCTGCTCGACCGGGACCGTCAAGAGCCAAACGTCCGATGCGTTGGCCAAGCTGCGCGACCTCATCGGTGAAGACTTCGACGAGACCGTAGCCGAGCGCGAGACGGAGGGGAGGCGGCGATGAGTACGAGCCTCAAGCGACTGTTGGAGCAGGACGCCGCCCGTACGACGGTGTCCCCGGCGCCGGTCGACATCGTGTTGGCTGGAGGTCGGGCCCGCGTCCGCAGGCGGCGCATCGTCGGCGTTGCGGCCGCGGTGGTGCTCGCTCTGCTCGCGATCGCCGTCCCGATCGGCCTCACCCAGAACAACTCCCAGGACAAGCCGATCGGCCCCCGACCGGCTCGAACACGTTGACCTTCACCCGTGAGGACGGCTCGACCTTCACGGTCGGCGGCGCCCAAATCCTCTGTCAGACGCCCAGCAAGACGAACACCCCCGGCCAGCTCATCAACGTCTACGGCGGCCTGCCGCAGGACCCTGGGCCCGACGGGTATCCGACTCGCCCGACCTTCACGGTCGAGGCCCTGGTCGACGACGTGGCCGATGGCGCGACGCTGTCGCTTCCGGACAGCGGTGGCAGCGAAGGCAGCACCCTCTCTGCCTACGACCCAGGGGAAAAATGAACTCAGCTCGGCCGTGGAGGGGGCCAGCGGCACCGTTGTGATCGAACATGCGTCGTGTGGATCCGACCCGGCCATCGAGATGACCGTCGACGCGAGGCTTGGAAGCGAGTTGTTCGGAGAGCCGGGCGTCCGGGTCGAGGGCGCCTTGTCGCTTGGCGATTGACGTGCTGTCGTCGGCGGCAAGCGCTCAGTCGTTTTCGAGTACGGCGCGGCCGGCCTCGAGGCGGGCGACCGGCACCCGGAACGGTGAGCACGACACGTAGTCCAGCCCGACGCGGTGGAAGAAGTGCACCGACTCGGGGTCGCCGCCGTGTTCGCCGCAGACGCCGAGCTTGAGGGCCGGCCGAGCGTTGCGCCCCTCGGCGGTGGCGATCTCGACGAGACGTCCGATGCCGGACGCGTCGAGAGTCTCGAACGGCGACACGGTGAAGATGCCCTTGTCCAAGTACGCGGCGAAAAACTCTGCCTCGACGTCATCGCGGGAGAAGCCCCACGTCGTCTGCGTCAGGTCGTTGGTGCCGAAGGAGAAGAAGTCGGCCGTTTCGGCGATCCGGGCCGCCGTCAGGGCGGCGCGTGGCAGCTCGATCATCGTCCCGATCGGGAATCGCAGCTCGACGTCGTGCTCCGCAGCCACCTCGGCGACGACCGCCTCCAACTCGTCGCGGACCAGTCGGAGCTCCATCCACGAGCCGACCAGCGGCACCATGACCTCGACCTGGGGTTCGCCGCCGTCTCGAAGACGCCGGACCGCCGCTTCCGCGATGGCCCGGACCTGGAGTGCGTACAGGCCCGGCACGACCAAGCCGAGTCGGACGCCGCGCAGACCCAGCATCGGGTTCGCCTCGTGGAGTCGCTCGACCGCCGCGAGCAGCCGCTCGTCGTCGTCGGCCGGCTCGTCTCGCTCTCGGGCGACTGCCACGCGCACGGCGATCTCCGTACGGTCCGGCAAGAACTCGTGCAGCGGCGGGTCGAGCAGCCGGATCGTCACGGGCAACCCGTCCATAGCCTCGAGCAGGTCGACGAAGTCGTCGCGCTGCAACGGACGCAGCGCCTCGAACGCCGCCTCCCGCTCGTCCTCGCTGTCGGCCAGGATGACGCGCTCGATCAGCGGCCGCCGGTCGCCGAGGAACATGTGCTCGGTCCGGCACAGCCCGACGCCTTCGGCGCCGAGGTTACGGGCCCGCGCGGCGTCCTCGCCGATGTCGGCGTTGGTGCGTACGCGTAGGCGCCTGATGTCGTCGGCATGGCCGAGCAGTCGGTGCACCGACGTCACGAGCTCGCTGGTCTCGGCGTCGGCGTCGGCGAGTGCGGCGTCGAGCCCCTCGTCGAGATAGCGCGCCACCGGTGACGGCACGACGGGCACGTCGCCGAGGAACACCTCGCCAGTCGACCCGTCGATCGCAATCACGTCGCCTTCGGCGAAGTCGCCGTCTCCGGCCCGCGCCGTCCGCGCCTCCTCGTCGATCAGCAGCGACTCGGCGCCGACCACACAGGTCTTGCCCATGCCGCGGGCCACGACGGCCGCGTGCGACGTCTTGCCGCCCCGACTGGTCAGGATGCCGTTGGCCGCGATCATGCCGCCGAGGTCGTCCGGGTCGGTCTCGCGGCGTACGAGGATGACCTGCTTGCCCTCGGCAACCCACGACTGCGCGGTCGCGGAGTCGAAGACCGCCTGTCCGGTCGCGGCGCCGGGCGAGGCCGCCATGCCGGTGATCAGCCGCTGTCGCTCGGCGGAGGCGTCGAAGTGCGGAAACATCAGTTGGGCCAGCTGCTGCCCGCTGACCCGCTGCAGCGCTTCGTCGATCGTGATGAGCTGCTCGTCGACGAGCTGCACCGCGATCCGGAAGGCGGCCGCCGCGGTGCGCTTGCCGACTCGGGTCTGCAACATCCACAGCTTGCCGCGCTCGACGGTGAACTCGATGTCGCACAGGTCGCGATAGTGCGTCTCCAGCAGCCGCATGCTGCGGCGCAGCTCGCGATAGGACTTCGGGTCGAGCTCGCCGAAGTCCTCGAGGCTGAGGGTGTTGCGGATGCCGGCGACGACGTCTTCGCCCTGGGCGTTGGCCAAGTAGTCGCCGTAGACGCCGGTGCGCCCGGTTGCGGGGTCTCGGGTGAACGCGACACCCGTGCCAGAGCCCTCGCCGAGGTTGCCGAACACCATCGTGACGATGTTGACGGCCGTGCCGAGGTCATGTGGGATCCGTTCGCGGCGTCGATACAGCCGGGCCCGCTCGGTGTTCCACGACTCGAAGACGGCGCGTACGGCGAGATCGAGCTGCGTACGCGGGTCCTGCGGGAAGTCCTGCTCGGCGTGCTCCTTGACGAGATCCTTGTACGTCGCGACGACCTTCTCGAGGTCGTCGGCGTCGAGGTCGAGGTCGGACTCGACGCCCTTGGCCTCCTTGGCGGCGTCGAAGGCCCGGGAGAAGACCCGGCCGTCGATGTCGAGGACAGTGTCGCCGAACATCTGGATCAGGCGACGGTAGGAGTCCCACGCGAACCGGGCGTCGTCGGAGATCGCTGCGAGGCCATGGACGGACTCGTCGTTGAGTCCGATATTGAGGACGGTGTCCATCATCCCCGGCATCGAGAACTTCGCACCGGATCGCACGCTCACCAGCAGTGGGTCCTTCGGATCGCCGAGATCCCGACCGACGTCGTCCTCGAGCTCGCGGACCGCCTTGGTGAGCTGCACACCGAGCTGCGGCGGCATCCGCTGTCCGGACAGGTAGGAGCGGCACGCCTCGGTCGTGATGGTGAAGCCGGGCGGAACCGGCAGCCCCAGGTTGGTCATTTCGGCGAGATTTGCGCCCTTGCCGCCGAGTAAGTCCTTCTGGTCCTTATTGCCGGCAGCGAACGGATAGATGTACTGCGTCCTCGAGGTGCGTGGCATGACCCCTCCCTCGCTGTGGCTTCTCCTTGCACCCTAGTCTCGGAGACATGGCGGAGTCTCGGGAGCGAGCCCGGGCCGGCGACCGGCGGGTACGGACGGCCCAGGTGCTACGCACGGCGCGGATCACGCCTCGCATGGTGCGGATCGTGCTGGGCGGAGCCGACCTCGCTGACCTCCAGTCCGGCGAATACACCGACGAATACGTCAAGCTGCTGTTTGCGCGCCCGGAGCTGGATCGACCGGCGATGCGGTCGATCACCGTGCGCCACTGGGATTCGCGCGCCGGTGACCTGACCATCGACGTCGTCGACCACGGCCCGGGCGGGCTGGCCGGCCCGTGGGCGGTGGCGGCGCAGCCGGGCGACGAGATCGGCATCCGTGGGCCGGGCGGCGGCTACACCCCGAACGCCGAGGTCGACTGGCACCTGATGATCGGCGACGAGAGTGCGCTCCCGGCGATCGCGGCGTCGTTGGAACGGGTGTCCGGGGGTGTACCCGCGTACGCCTTCATCGAGGTCGCCGACAAGAGCGAGGAGCAGCCGCTCGAGACGCCGGGCGAGCTGTCGGTTGTGTGGGTGCATCGCGACAAGGCGCCCAGCGGACCCGGCACGGCACTGGTCGAGATCGTCCGCGGGTCGTGGCTCCCTTCCGGGACCGGCCAGGCCTTCCTGCACGGTGAGGCCGGCATGGTCAAGGAGTTGCGGCACCATCTGCGATTCGAGCGCGGCATCGCACGGGAGTTGCTGTCGGTGTCCGGCTACTGGCGGCGCGGCACGACCGACGAAGGCTGGCGAGCTCAGAAGGCTGACTGGACCCGCGAGGTCGAGGCCGACGAGTCGCAGCTCGACCCGACGTGAGCCGCTTTCGCGCAGATCCATCTTCCCGGCGCTAGTGAGTGGGCAATCGAGGCGCTAGCATCGCCGATGCCCGGATGTTGGTCCGGGCGCTACGAGAGTCTGCGAAGTCCGGTGCGAATCCGGCGCTGTCCCGCAACTGTGAAGCTCGCCGCGTCCGCGGTGGGATAAGCCAGGTCGCCAGCCTCGTGGCCCGAGTACGTCCTCGGTCGAAGGGCGGTTCGCGAGGCGGCATTCGCACCCCGCGTCCCTTCCACCGATGTGAAGGAGGCGCACGATGCACCGTCACCCCGTGTTGTTGGCCGGCCTTGCGCTGGCCTCGGCCCTGTTCGCCGGATGCGGCGACGACACCGAACCCTCGGCGGCCACCGCCTCGCCGGCACCGGTCGAGCGGATCGTCTCGTTGTCGCCGACCGCGACCGAGATGCTGTTTGCGATCGGCGCCGGCGATCAGGTGGTCGCGGCCGATTCGTACTCGACCTATCCGAAGGAGGCACCGGACACCGATCTGGACGGCTTCGAGCCCAACGCCGAGGCAATCATCGACTACGAGCCGGATCTCGTGGTCGCCGCATCGGATCCGGGTCGGCTCGTCGACAGCCTCGACGCGGTCGATGTCGAGACGCTGATCCTTCCGGCCGCGAAGTCGCTCGACGACACGTACGCGCAGATCGAGCGGCTGGGTGCGGCGACCGGTCATGTCGGCGACGCCGCCGAGCTGGTCGGTCAGATGCGGTCGGACATCGAGGCACTGACGGCGACGGTGCCCGACGGTGAGCCGGCCACGTACTTCCATGAGCTCGACCCGAACCTCTACACGGTGACGGGCGGGACGTTTGTCGGCGAGC
The DNA here is from genome assembly GCA_035630615.1 of Nocardioidaceae bacterium. Lineage (GTDB taxonomy): Bacteria > Actinomycetota > Actinomycetes > Propionibacteriales > Nocardioidaceae > DATFRX01. Next base: position 26,437 of record DASQKI010000085.1, on the reverse strand, counting down.
TCTACGAGCTGGCCGGGATGACGAGCATCGCCGACGATGCGCCGGATGCCGCCGGCGACTATCCGCAGCTGTCGCCGGAATACGTGCTGCGGGCCGACCCGGACGTGATCCTCTTCGCCGACGGAGGCCCGGGCGGGACGACTGCCGACGAGATCGCAGACCGACCCGGCTGGGACGAGCTCAGTGCGGTGCGTCACGGCCATGTGGTCGAAGTCGACCCCGACGTTGCGAGCCGATGGGGTCCGCGCGTTGTCGACTACCTGCGGCTCTTGGTCGCCGAGCGGTCCGAGCTCCAGCCGGTGGGGTGAGATGACGACGCCGCTGTCGGCGACGGAGTCGCCGGCTGAGTCGCCAGCCGAGTCGCCACTGCGCCCGGTGCGGTTGCCGCGTCGCTGGCTGCTGCTTGCCTCGGCTCTGCTTGTCGGCGTCGTCGTGGTCGGCATGGCCGTCGGTCCGGCCGGCGTGCCGCTGTCGGGCATCGTCGTCGAGATCGTCAACTACCTGCCGGGTGTGGATCTCGACGGTGGTCTCAGCGATCTCGAGTCGGCGGTGTTGTGGGAGCTGCGGGCGCCCCGAATCGTGCTCGGCCTGCTCGTCGGCGGCATGCTCGCGCTGGCGGGCGCGGGATATCAGGGTGTCTTCCGCAACCCGCTCGCCGACCCGTACCTGCTCGGTGTCGCTGCCGGCGCCGGCCTCGGAGCGACGCTGGCGATCGTGACGACCGCCGATCGGTTGCTCTTGCCGATCGCCGCGTTCGTCGGGGCGTGTGTCGGCGTCGCGGCGACCTACGGGTTGGGCCGCAGCGCGGGCGGCCGCAGCTCCGACTCGCTCATCCTCGCCGGCGTGGCGGTCGCGGCTTTTCTCACCGCGATCCAGACGTACGTGAACCAGCGGCACTCCGACTCGCTGCGCGAGGTGTACGGCTGGATCCTCGGCCGGCTGCTCACGGCGGGCTGGGGCGACGTGGTGATGGTGCTGCCCTACATCGCCGTGGCCGCGGCCGTGATCCTTGCGCACCGGCGGCTGCTCGACGTGATGAGCGTCGGTCACGCCGAGGCCGGCGGCCTCGGCGTCCCGGCGGCCCGAGTGCGGCTGGTCGTGGTGTTGGCGGCCACGCTCGGCACCGCCGCGGCCGTCGCGGTGAGCGGGTTGATCGGCTTCGTGGGGATCGTCGTGCCGCACCTCGTCCGAATGCTCGCGGGCACGTCGTACCGCATCGTGTTGCCCTTGGCGGCAATCGTCGGGGCGGCCTTCCTGGTCGGAGCCGACCTGATCGCGCGGACGATCGTCGCGCCTGGTGAGCTGCCGGTCGGCGTCGTCACCGCATTCGTCGGCGCGCCCTTCTTCACGCTGGTGCTGCGTACGTCACGAGGGCCGGCATGAGTGGGCTGGTCGCCTCGCGGGTCGGCATCGACCTGCTCGGTCGGACGGTCATCGACGACGTCAGCGTCACCGTCCCGGCCGGCGGCTGGCTGACGCTCGTCGGGCCCAACGGCGCCGGCAAGTCGACGCTGCTTCGGATCTTCGCGGGTGGGGTGGCGCATCGGGGCCGGGTGGATTTCGACGGCGTACGCCTGGCCGGACTGGGGTCGCGAGAGAGAGCGCGAACCGTGGCTGTCGTGCCTCAGGAGCCGGCCCGGCCCAGCGGCATGACGGTCCTCGACTACGTCCTCTTGGGTCGGACGCCGTACGTGCCCTACCTCGGCATCGAGTCTGCCGCCGACGTCGCGATCGTGGGTGAGCTGCTCGAGGTGCTCGACCTGCGGCCGCTAGCCAGCCGCTCGGTGACCTCGCTGTCGAGTGGCGAGTTTCAGCGCGTCGTGCTGGGTCGGGCGCTGGCCCAACAGGCGCCGCTGCTGCTGCTCGACGAGCCGACGACCGCTCTCGACCTGGGCCACGCGCAGCACGTGCTCGAACTCGTCGACGAACTCCGGGTGGCCCGAGAGCTGACGGTCGTGAGCGCCCTGCACGACCTGACCTTCGCCGGCCAGTTCGCCGACCGGATCGCGATGCTGGTCGACGGCGCCGTCGCGGCCGAGGGCGTGGCCTCCGACGTTCTCACCGAGGAGCTCATCGCGACCCACTATGGTGCGCGAGTACGCGTCGTCGCCGACACCGATAGGGGAGTGGTGGTCGTGCCCGTACGCGATCGCGCCCGACAGGAGGCGAGCCCGTGAGCTCGGGTGCCGTCGTGGTCGCGTCCGCGCTCGACGCCGGCCTGCGGGAGCCGCCACCGCGCGCGCATCCGGTGCGATGGACCGGCGACTACCTCGACGCGGCGGCTCGGCGGGTGCCATCCGAGCCTGCCCGGCGCGCGACCGTCGTCGGAGGCATCGCCTGGCTGACCGGCGCCCTCACCGCAGTGCTGGTCGGGGCGACGATCGAGCGGGCGACGCGGCCCACACCGGCGTGGCTTCGCGCGACCGTCTCAGGCGTAGCCCTGTGGCCGTTGCTGAGTTGCCGCCTGCTGGTCGACGAGACGGCAGCCGTCGAGCGAGCGCTGTCGGTCGACCTCGACGCCGGCCGGGCCGCGGTCTCCCGGATCGTGAGCCGCGACGTCCAGGCGTTGTCGCCGACGCAGGTGCGGGCGGCGGCGCTCGAGTCGTTGGCCGAAAATCTGTCCGACTCGGTCGTCGCTCCACTGGCGTGGTTTGCCGTCGGCGGGCTGCCGGCCGCCGCGCTCTATCGGTTCGCCAACACGGCCGACGCGATGTGGGGCTACCGAACGCCGCGGTGGCAGCATGCCGGAAGGGTGGCCGCCCGGGCCGACGACCTGCTCAACCTGGTGCCGGCGCGCCTGACGGCTCTGCTCATCGCGGGCCGTGCGGTGCGGGTCGGTCGCCTCCGGCGAGAGGCGCACCAGACCCCGTCGCCGAACGCCGGCTGGCCGATGGCGGCGCTGGCGCTGCGTCTCGACGTCCGCTTGGACAAGGCCGGCTCGTACGCGCTGAACCCCGACGGTCCGGCTCCGACACCGACCGACACCGAGGCGGCGCTGCGGCTGGTCCGGCGCCGCGCGGTAGGGATCGTGGTGGCGACCGCGGCGCTCGCCGCTGTGCGAGGACGGTCGCGATCGTGAGCATTCGGTTGGCGATCGGGTTCCTGACCCGGATCCCGGTGGGTCGGGTCGCCGATGCAAGCCTGACGGCGTCGGCCGCGTACTTCCCGCTGGTCGGCGGGCTGGTCGGAGTGATCGGCCTCGCGTTCTGGTGGCTCGGTGCCGTGACCCTCGGTCCGCTGGCCGGGGCCGTCGTCGGTGTGCTGGCCACCGTCGTCGTGACCGGCGCGCTGCACGAGGACGGTCTCGCCGACACGGCCGACGGGCTGTGGGGAGGCGCGACCTCCAAGCGCCGCTTGGCGATCATGCGCGACAGCCGGATCGGCACCTACGGAGTCATCGCGATCAGCGGTGACCTGCTGCTGCGGATCGCGCTGTTGGCGCCGATCGACTCCGACAACGTCGTCACGGCCGCCCGGATCCTGGTCGTCGGCCACGTCTGGGGTCTGGTCGCGCCACTGGTGCTGGCGGCGACACTGCCGCCGGCCCGGACGGACGGTCAAGGAGTACGCCTGGGCGCACCGACGGCCGCTGGTTCGGCGATAGCGGCGGTCACGGTAGCGGCGGTCACGATCGGTCTGGTCGGCCAATGGGCACCGATCGTCATGGCCGCGGCCGCTGTCGCACTGACGGGCGTATGGCGGTTGGCCCTGCGGCGGATCGGCGGTGTGACCGGAGATATCCACGGTGCCGGTGTGGTCGTGACCAATCTGGCCGTCGCCATCGTGGTGGCGGCTCTTGCGCGAGAGGGCGTGACATGGGTCGGCTGACGCTGATCCTCGGGGGGCAAAAGTCCGGCAAGTCGAGGCTGGCCGCTCGTCATGCCGCCGCCAGCGGGCGCCCGGTGGTGGTCGTGACACCGGCGGTGGTACGCGACGCGGAGTTTGCCGCTCGGGTCGCGCGACATCAGCGCGATCGGCCGACCGGCTGGCGAACCGTCGAGACCTTCGATCTCGACCAGGCGGTCCGCGAGGCAGAACCGGATGCGTTCGTGATCGTCGACGCCCTGGACACCTGGCTCGCCGAGATGCTGACGGCCGCCGGGGTCTCGATCGGAGACGAGGAGCCGGACCCGCGACGGCACGACGCGGTCGAGTCCGAGCTGCTCGGGTCGCTGCGCGCGCTCGCCGATGCGGTGGCCGACGGCGATCGCGACGTCTGCGTGATCGCGGGACAGCCCGGTCTCGGCGTCCACGCGGGCGGGCCCGGAGCGCGGCGCTACATCGACCTGCACGGCCTCTGCGTCCAGGCGCTGTCCGACCGGGCCGACCGAGCGCTCCTCGTCGTCGGTGGCCGGGTCGTGCCGCTGGACCGAGACCTCGTCGACGAGGCCGGCCCGTCGCTCCGCTCACACGGCGACACCCAGGTCCCGGACGGCGCGGTCGACCTCGCCGTCAACGTGATGCCGGGTCCGCCCGCCTGGTTGGCCGAGTGGCTCGGCGAGGCGATGGCGCGTCTCGACCGCTATCCCGACGATCGGCCGGCTCGGGAAGCGGCAGCGGCGCGGCACGATCGGCCGGCCGACGAGTGCCTCGTGGTCAACGGCGCCTGCGACGCGTTCTGGCTGATCGCGTCGGCGCTACGGCCGCGTCTCGCGGCGTGCGTGCATCCGTCGTTCACCGAGCCCGAGGCGGCGCTCCGGGCGGCCGGCGTCCCGGTCGTGCGGGTGGCTAGGTCGATGACTCGAGATTGGGCGCTCGATCCCGCGGAGGTTCCGGCCGACGCCGACCTCGTCGTCCTTGGTCGGCCGGACAATCCGACCGGCGCGCTCGATCCGGTGGCGACCGTGGAGCGACTGTGCCGGCCGGGACGGACGGTGGTGGTCGACGAGGCGTTCGCGGAGTTTCTCGACGATGCCGGTGGTCTGGCCTGGCGTCGCGATCTGACGGGATTGGTGTGCGTACGTAGTCTGACCAAGCTCTGGGGATTGGCCGGGCTGCGGGTCGGCTACCTGACCGGGCCGCGGTCGGTGATCCAACGGCTAACGGCGGCCCGACAGCCGTGGAGCTGCAACAGCCTTGCCCTCACCGCTCTCGAGGCGGTCGTCGACGCCGATGACGAACGTCGTGCTCGTGCCGCCGAGGTGGCAGTCCTGCGCGGATCACTGGCCGAAGGGCTGCGTGCGATCCCACGACTGCGAGTGTGGGAGGGGTACGCGAACTACGTGCTCGTCCATGGACCGGTGGACGCACTCCGCGATCGGCTGCTGGAGCACGGTCTCGCCGCCCGCCGCGCCGACACGTTTCCGGGGCTCGACGACCGAGCGATCCGGGTCGCCGTCCGCGATCGGGCCACCAACGAGCGCGTGATCGGCGCGCTTCGCAACATCGTCGACGGGAGCGCCCCATGACGCTCGACGAGCTGATCGACTCGGTCGTGGCGCCGGATCGCGACGCCGCCGCAGCGGCCCGAGACCGCCATGCGACGCTGGCCAAGCCTCCGGGCAGCCTCGGCCGACTCGAGTCGCTCGGGGGCCAACTCGCCGCGATCGCCGGCCGCTGCCCGCCGCCGATTCCGTCTGCACCGTCCGTGGTCGTGGCGGCCGGCGATCACGGCGTGCATGCGCAGGGCGTCTCGGATTGGCCGCAGGACGTGACGACAGCGATGGTCGCCACGATGGCCTCGGGGCGGGCCGCCGTCAACGCGATCGCTCGGACCGTCGGCGCGGCGGTGACCGTCGTCGACGTCGGGACCGTGTCGGCTGCCGCCGCGCCGGAGGGCGCCGCTGACCGACGGATACGGTCCGGCACCCGCGACATCACACGGGCGCCGGCCATGACGGAGTCGGAGTGCCGGGCCGCGATCGAGGTCGGGGCGGAGACCGTGCGGGGTCTCGTCGCAGGCGGAGTCGACCTGGTCGCCACCGGTGAGGTCGGGATCTCGAACACGACCGCATCGGCGTGCCTCTACGTCGCACTCGCGGGGCTCGAGCCGGTCGATGTGGTCGGCCGCGGAGCCAATGTCGATGACGCTCGGACGCCCCGCAAGATCGAAGTCGTGAGAGCCGCGTTGGATCGGCACGGGCCCGATCGCGATCCGCTCGGTGCCTTGGCGTCGCTCGGTGGGCTCGAGCATGCCGCGCTCGTCGGCGTGATGTTGGCCGGCGCCGCATCTCGGGTGCCGGTCGTGGTCGACGGCGTCATCACCGGCGCGGCGGCCCTGGTCGCGGTTGCCCTCTGCCCGACCGCCGCTGGCTATCTCGTCTCGGCGCATGTGTCGGCCGAGCCGGCCGGGCGTGTCGTGGCGGACCGACTCGGACGGCCGGCGCTGCTCGACTTGGAGCTGCGGCTGGGCGAGGGGACCGGTGCGCTGCTCGCGGTGCCCCTGATTCGGTCGGCCGCCGCCGTACTCGCTGAGACGGCCACGCTGGACACGATCGAGTTCTGACCGTCGAGTCTCGGTGCGTTCACCCCGGTTGCCTCGCAGTAGGACCTTTGGCCGCCTCGATGAACTAGTCGGCCCGCTGCTCGGGCACTAGGCTCCGATCCACCTGGGACTGTGGAGGAGGCTGGAGTGCCTGTCATCGGCTGGAAGGTTGTCCACGAGGGAAAGACTCCGCCGCCTGGGCCCGTCGACCGCGATATCACTGTTCGGCGATCGTGAAGCCGGCGCCGTTCGAGTACGTCCGGCCTCGGACCGTCCAGGAGGCGGTCGACGCGCTGACCGAACACGCCGACGCGAAGGTGCTCGCCGGCGGCCAGAGCCTGATCCCGCTGCTGTCGATGCGGCTCGCGTCGCCGGCGACGTTGGTCGACCTCAATCGGATCGAGGAGCTGGCGTACGTGCGGACTGACCACGCCGGCGTACGCATCGGGGCGCTGGCTCGCCACGCACAGGTGCAGCGCGACGATGCGGCGGCAAGTCGACAGCCGTTGCTGCGCCGGGCGCTCGCGCTGGTGGCGCATCCGACGATCCGCAATCGCGGCACGACCGTCGGGTCGATCGCGCACGCGGACCCAGCTGCCGAGATGCCGGCGGTGCTGGCGCTGCTCGGCGGCACGGTGACGGCCCGGTCGACCGGCGGCGAGCGCGACATCGCGGCGGCGGACTTCTTCGTCGGCCCGCTGGAGTCGGCCCTGCGGCCGGATGAGCTTGCGACCGAGGCGTGGGTGCCGGCGCTCCCGTCTCGGTCCGGCGTCGCGATTCGGGAGTTGTCGCGCCGGCATGGCGACTACGCCCTGGTCGGCGTCGCGGCGATGATCACCCTCCAGGGCGACGGCTTGACCGCCGGTGGCGCGACCGTGGCGTCGGCGCGCGCGGCGTACTTCTCGATCGGGGACACCCCGGTCGTGCTCGACCTGACCGACGCGGCAGAGCCTGGTGACTGGACGGCCGCGGCCGAACGCGCGACGGCGGCGGTCGAGCCCGAGAGCGACATCCACGCCAGCGCGGACTATCGGGGACATCTCGTCGGGGTGTTGACGCGTCAGGCGTTGGCGGCGGCACATGATGAGGCAAAGTTGTCAGGCACGCACGGACTCTGGGCTCAACATGTGCCTGACAACTCCGAGGATGCGGGGGACCATGGCTGAGCCGAGGCACCAGATCCGGCTGCGGGTCAACGGCGCTGCCTACGACGTTGATGTGCCGGCCCGGCGATTGCTGTCCGACGTTTTGCGGCACGACCTCGAGCTGACCGGCACGCATGTGGGATGCGAGCACGGCGTGTGCGGCGCGTGCACGGTGTTGCTCGACGGCGATCCGGTGCGGTCGTGCCTGACGCTCGCGGTGTCGGTCGACGGGCAGGAGATCACGACGGTCGAGGGGCTGACCGGCGCCGACGGCGAGCTGGGGCCGGTGCAGCAAGCGTTCAAGGACTGTCATGGCCTGCAGTGTGGGTTTTGCACCCCGGGCTTCTTGACGACGATCACGGCTGGGCTGCGGGACAATCCCGAGCCGACCCGCGATGAGGCCCGCGAGATGATCGGCGGCAACCTCTGCCGATGCACGGGCTACCAAAACATCGTGTCGGCGGTCCTGCGGGCGGCCGAGCTTAGCCGGCCGGAGGGCGGTACGCCATGACTACGCGGCTGTTCGGGGACCCGATCCCGCGGGTCGAGGACGACCGGCTGCTGCGCGGCAACGGGCAATACCTCGACGACCTCGGCCACGACGCCCTCGAGATCGCGCTGGTGCGCTCGCCGCATGCGCACGCGCGAATCGTCGACATCGACGTCGACGCGGCCCTCGACGTCGACGGTCTGGTCGCGATCTATACGTGGGACGACCTCGCCGGTCCGCTCGCCGAGCCGCTGCCGCTGCTGATCCCGCACCCGACTCTCACGCACCCGCGCACCCCCTACGCACTCGCCAAGGACGAGGTCAACCACGTGGGCGAGGCGATCGTGATGGTCGTCGCGACCGACCGCTACGTCGCCGAGGACGCGGCGGCCCGCATCGTCGTCAGCTACGACCCACTGCCCCCGGTGATCGGCGTCGCCGCCGCCCGCGCGGCCACCGACCTGGTGCACGACGACGTCCCGGGCAACGTCGCCGCGCGGATGACGCAGTCCAACGGCGACGCCGATGCCGCCATCGCCGCCGCCCCGCATCGACTCAGCATCGACCTCGACATCCAACGCAGCGCCAGCACGCCGCTCGAGGGCCGGGGCGTGCTGGCCCGATGGGACACCGAGTCCGGCCGGATGCGGGTGTGGTCGTCGACGCAAACGTCCACCGGCCTGCGGGCTGCGATCGCGGCGAAGCTCGAGCTCGACCTCGGACAGGTCGACGTCATCACACCCGACGTGGGTGGCGGCTTCGGCGTCAAGATCGTGCACCCGTGGCCCGAAGAGGTGCTGGTGCCGTATGCCGCTCGCGCCTTGGGCCGACCGGTCAAGTTCACCGAGGACCGGCGCGAGCACTTCGTCTCGTCGGCCCACGAGCGGGGGCAGATGCATCATGTCGAGGTCGGCTTCGACGACGAGGGTCGGCTGCTCGGCCTGTCGGTACGGTTCTGGCACGACAACGGGGCGTACACGCCGTACGGCTTGATCGTGCCCATCATCACGTCGACGCAGCTGCTCGGTCCGTACAAGCCGGGCGCCTACACGGTCGAGTTCGAGAGCCTCTACACCAACGCGGTGCTCGTAACGCCGTACCGTGGCGCCGGTCGGCCGCAGGGCGCGTACGTCATGGAGCGCACCCTCGACGCGATCGCCGCCGAGCTCGGGCGCGACCGCGCCGACGTACGCTCGGTCAACTTCATCCAGCCGGACGAGATGCCGTACGACCACGGCTTGATCTTCCAGGACGGCAAGCCGCTGCGTTATGACTCGGGCGACTTCCCGGCGTCGTTGGACAAGCTCAAGGCGCTTGTCGGGTGGGACGAGTTCGAGTCCTATCGCGAGCAGGCCCGGGCCGAGGGTCGCCGCGTCGGCATCGGGCTGGCTTGTTATGTCGAGGGCACCGGGGTCGGGCCCTACGAGGGCGGCCACGTCCACATCGAGACCAGCGGCAAGGTCAGGGTCTCGACCGGCCTGACGTCACAGGGCCAGGGGCACCAGACGGTCTTCGCCCAGATCGTCGCCGACGAGCTCGGTGTGCCGATCGAGGACATCGAGGTCGTCACCGGCGACACACGACGATTCCCTTATGCCGTGGGCACATTCGCGTCTCGCGCCGCCGTGATGAGCGGGTCGGCGATCGCACTAGCGGCTCGCCGCGCACGGGCCAAGGCGCTGCGGATCGCGGCCGAGGCACTGGAGGCCAGCGAGGACGATCTCGAGATCGTCGACGGCGTGGTGCGAGTACGAGGCGCGCCCGACAGCCAGATCGCGCTCGGCACGGTCGCCGTACTCTCGAATCCGCTGCGGTACGCCTTCGACGAGGCGTCCAAGGCGGCGACGCAGTTTGCCGTCGGCGACCCGTCGAAGCCGCCGGTAGCCGAGGGTGACGAGCCGGGCCTGGAGGGCCGCGACTACTACTCGCCGAATCAGTCGACGTTTGCCAACGGCATGCACGCGGTGATCATCGAGACCGACCCGGAGACTGCCGAGATCCGCATCCTGCGCTATTGCGTCGTGCACGACTGCGGGCCGTTGATCAACCCGCGCATCGTGGAGGGGCAGATCCACGGCGGGGTGGCGCAAGGCGTCGGGGGAGCGATGTACGAACGGATGGCCTACGACGAGCACGGTCAGCTGCTCAACGCATCGTTCATGGACTTCTTGATGCCGTACGTCACCGAGGTGCCGCCGACGATCGAGATCGACCACCTCGAGACGCCGTCGCCGCTCAATCCCCTCGGCATCAAGGGCCTTGGCGAGGCGGGGGTCATTCCCGCGACGGCTGTGTTCGCGTCGGCGATCGAGGACGCCGAGGGCATCACGATCCGGTCGATGCCGATCTCGCCGTCGGAGTTGTTCGCGCTGCGCCGACGGCACGACCGGGGCTAGGTCGGGTGGGCCTCGGGTCCCGCTTCCCCTCTTCGGTCATCGGCCATACCGAACATTTCGGTCGGGCACCGATGCTGGAAGGAGGGAGGCGGCTGGAACGCGGACGCCACGGCATCGGCCTCGCCGATCGTCGCGCCTGGCCGGTCGCCATCCCAAACCACATGCGATCAACGCTAGGCAAACACAGGCATCCGGTGAGATCCCCACTCCATTCTGCCGATAACTCCGAGGCCCGACCGCGCACGACCGGCTAGGAGGCTGGCCGCTCGTCGGTCGAGCCGTCATGATCGGGTGCGTCGCTGCGTACTGCCTCTCGGAAGGACGTTCCCGCTCATGAAGGTTGCCGGTGAGGCCGTGTTGCACGCGCCAGCGCAATCGGTCTGGGACGCGTTGCTCGACCCTGCCGTGCTCGTACAGACGATCCCGGGCTGTGAGCGGCTCGAGACGACCGGCGAGCATGCGTACGCGATGACCGTCAACGCCGGGGTCGCGTCAATCAAGGGCACGTACGCGGGCACCGTCGAGCTGCGAGATCTCGACGCGCCGAGGTCGCTGGTGCTGAAGGCGTCCGGGGCGGGTGCGCCTGGGACCGTCGACACGTCGGTGGCGGTCCGGTTCGACGACGGCGGCGACGGGACGACGCGGATCAGCTATGCGGCCGACGCGGTCGTGGGCGGGATGCTCGGCGGCGTCGGCCAGCGCATGCTGACGTCGGTGAGCAAGCGGATGGCGGGCGACTTCTTCGGCGCGGTCGACAAGGTGCTTGTGGGCGGTGTGGACGGGGCGGATATTGGCGCAGGGGTCCCCAGCGCCAATCAGATTGGCGTAGGGGTCCCCCGCGCCAACGAACCCGGCGCCGTCTACACCGCGCCCCCAAAACCGCCTCGCGACGACTTCGTCAGGGGCGTCCTCACCGGTGCCGTGCTGGTGCTCGCTGGGGTCGTCGTCGGCGCGATCGTGACTCGACGCCGTCGCTGACACCGCACGCGATCAGGCGACCTTCGTCCCTGGTCCTCCGGTGCCGGATCACCCAGGGTGAGGACTGGGGAGCGATCGAGGGAGGCCACGATGAAGCTGGATGAGCTCATGACAACGGCCCGCGAGTCCGTGACAGCGAAGCGGATATATGCCGAGCCGCATGAGGTCGACGGCGTGACCGTGATTGCTGCGGCGAGCGTCACCGGTGGCGGCGGGGGCGGCGGTGGTCAGGACGACGACGGCCATGAGGCCGGAGGTGGCGGCTTCGGTTTGCGCGGCCGCCCTGCCGGTGCCTATGTCGTCAAGGACGGGCAGGTCCAGTGGGTCCCGGCCTTCGACGTCAACCGAATCTTCCTCGGCGTCTGCGCCGTGCTGATCGCTCTCCTGTTCACGCGCGGACGCACCGAACGGACCCGACTGCGAGCAGAAGGGCGACGCCGCCACACCGCCTGATCGGCCGGGGATGGCCGATCACCCGGGCAGCCAGGCGTCGATCAGGGTCAGGTCGACGTCGCGGCCCGATCGGAGTTTCTTGGCCCAGGTCGAGTGCAGTTCGTCGACCTCGCTCGCGGTCAGGCGGCGGGCGTCCTTGATCGCGATGCCGTGGTCGGCATACCGATCGACGAGCTCGGATCGGACGTACTCCGGTTTCAGCTGCGGCAGTCGCCGCATGCGCTTCGGGGCGTTGGTCGACCACGGCTCGCCGTTGACCACGATCCGCAGCCGCGCGCCGGGCCGGGCCAATGCCGCCAGTCCGCCGAGGACGTCGGGATCGGCGAGCGCGACTCCCTCGAGGAGGTCGCCCCACGGCAGCGTCACCCGAATGTCGTCGGCCCGTCCGCACAGGGCCGGCGGCGGCTCCTGCGCCCGCGCCAAGGCGAACAGCAGATTGGGCACGCCACCACGCTCGGGCCGCCGCGACGCCCGGCGGGACGTCTCGGCCAACTGCTGGTGGGTGACGTCGAGACCGACGACGAGGGCATCAGGAGACGCCTTCGCCAGGGCGTACGCCGCGCGACCGTCACCGGTGCCGACGTCGATCGCGGTCTAACGTAAGGGATCCCAGAGGTGGCGGAGGTCGTCGTCCGACATGCTGACGACCTGCTTGCCACGGACTACACGCATGGCCGGAACGTATCCGCCGACACCCGGGCGTCGCCACCGAATTTCCGCCAGCGTCACGGACGCGATGCGGCACGGTCATCGCCTCCGTGCCGATGACATACCCACTCCGCGCGCGGGCCAACCGCGGCGGCGTCGGGTGGGGACGGCGAGTATTGGCGTGAGACTCAGGCTTGGTGGGCCGGCCAACTCGAGTCTCACGCCAAAACTCGACCCCAGCAGCCGGGCGCCCGCCGCGAGTTCGGGTTGAATACCGCCATGGGCATCCGGATCGGCATCGACACGGGCGGCACCTTCACCGATGTCGTCGCGTTCGACGAGGGCACCGGCCGGATCGTGACCACCAAGACGCCGTCGACGCCCGACGACCCGGCCGACGGCTTCATGGACGGCATCGCCAAGGTCCTCCACAGGCTGGGCCTCGCCGCCGACGAGGGCGCCGCGATCGCAGCCGTCAGCCACGGCACGACGGTCGCGACCAACCAACTCCTCGAGGGCAAGGTCGGCCGGCTCGGATTCGTCACGACGACGGGGTACGAGTTCGTGCTCGAGATCGCCCGCCAGTCGGTTCCGGACGGCTACGGCAACTCGTACTTCTGGGTCAAGCCCGACCGCATCGTCCCGGTCGACCGGATCCGCACGGTCGGTGGGCGACTCGACCACACCGGCGCCGAGCTGACGCCGTTCGACGAAACCGAGGCACGTGCGGCGGCCGCCTGGTTCAGAGATCAGGGCATCGACACGATCGGGGTCTGCTTCCTCCACTCGTACGCCGAGCCGGCCCACGAGCTCCGGATGCGCGACATCCTCGCCGAGGAGCACCCGAGTGCGACCGTGTCGATCTCGTCGCAGGTGCTTCGCGAATATCGCGAGTACGAACGGTCGATGACGACCCTCGTCGACGCCGCCGTCAAGCCGAAGGTCGGCGCCTACGTCGGCCAGATCAAGCAGCGGCTCGACGCCTTCACCGGCGGCGTCCCCTTCTACGTCATGAAGTCCAACGGCGGCGTACTCAGCGCGACCGAGGTCGTCGAGCAGCCAATCAGCACGGTGCTGTCCGGCCCGGCCGCCGGCGCGTTGGGCGCGGCCCTCATCGCTAACCATGCCGGATTCGACGAGGTGTTGACCTGCGACGGTGGCGGCACATCGACCGACGTCTCCGTCGTGATCGACGGTGAGCCGACCCTGACCACCGAGGGCTCGGTCGGGGCGTACCCCAGCAAGATCCCGATGATCGACGTTGTGACCGTCGGGGCCGGCGGCGGCTCGATCGCGTGGCTGTCACCGGAGGGTGCGCTCAAGGTGGGTCCGGCGTCGGCCGGTGCCGATCCGGGCCCGCTCTGCTACGGACACGGCGGCACCCACGTCACGGTCACCGACGCGCATCTCGTGCTCGGCCGGATCCCGGCACACCTGCTGGGTGGCGAGATCCCGCTCGACGTCGACACCGCGCGCCAGGGCATCGACGCCTTGGCCCACAAGCTCGGGCTGTCGCCGGCGGAAGCGGCCGTCGGCGTGCTCGAGATCTCGGCTTGGAACCAGGCCAACGCGCTTCGGCAGATCACTGTGCAACGCGGCCTCGACGTGCGCGACTTCACGCTGACGACCTTCGGTGGATCCGGGTCGCTGCTGGCCTGTCGGCTGATCGACATCCTCGGCCTGCCGCGGGTGCTCGTGCCGCCGGACCCCGGCAACGTGTCGGCGTTCGGGTTGTTGACCGTCGACGTCAAGAACGACTATGTACGCACCGACGTCGCGCTGCACGACGTACTCGATCTCGATCGGGTGGCGGCTCGGTTCGACGAGCTGACCACGCTGGCGGCGGCCGCGCTCGACGCCGAAGGTTTCGAACGGGCCGAGCATCGCTACGCCCGGACCGCCGACCTGCGCTACTTCGGCCAGGCGTACGAGGTCCGTGTGCCGGTGCCCGACGCGCCGGTCGACCGCGAGCTCGCCGATGCCGTCGCCGACGGCTTCCACGATGCCCATCGGACGTTGTACGGCTACGACTTCGCCGGCGACCCAGACCAGCAGGTCGAGTGGGTCAACCTTCGGGTGTCGGGCATCGGGCCGATCCGACGGCCGGAGATCGGGCGGCGAGACGAGACGGTGCTGGGGGAGCCGACGGGCCGGCGAGCGGTCTGCTTCGACAGCGACGGCGAGTACGTCGATGCCGCACTCTATTGGCGACCCGACCTCGCGCCGGGTCAACGCGTCGAGGGTCCGGCGGTCGTCGAGGAGTACGGCGCGACGGTGCCGATCCATCCGGGGTTCGTCGCCGAGGTCGACGCCTACGGCAATCTCCTGCCCACCCGAGCCAGCTGATCGGACGGCTCAGACGCCGAAGACGTCGGGCGCCGTCGCCAGCGAGCGAAAGCGTCCGGCCGGGTCCGACACGAGCGTGCGCCGGCTCAGGTCGAGCAGGCCCGCGACGGCCACGATCTCGGCGGCGATCACGCCGTCGGCCCGGGTGATGTCCTGCTTGAGCTCGAACGTCCTCCCCTCGCCGAAGGCGAACTCGCACGACACGTCGACCTCGTCGCCGCCGCGCAGCTCGCGCCGGTATCGAATCGTCGTCTCGAGAGCGACCGGGCCGACGCCGCTCTCGAGCAGCGCGTCCTGCGTGATGCCGGCCGCCCGGAGAAACTCCCACCTGGCGTGCTCGGAATAGGAGAGATAGACCGCCTGGTTGAGATGCCCCTGCGTGTCTAGCTCATATCCGCGTACGACGACTCGTACCCGAAAGGGCTCGGCCATGCCCGACCTCCGACGTCCTGCTGGGCCCGTTTGACCCCATCCTGCCGCCGGGCCTCACCCGACGACAGCGGTCTCAGCGTCGGCGTACAGGGTGCCCAGCTTGCGCACCGCATCGACCAGCGCCGCGCGGAGCTCGGGCGGCGACTCGACGACGATCTCCGGGCCGAGCTTGAGGAGCTCTCCCCGAGCGTGCGTGAGCGATTCGAACGGAATCTCGCCAGTCATCCAGCCGGCGGCGTCGGGCGCTGTCGCGGTTTGGTCGAAGTGGTCGCAGACGCTACGGCTCATCACATCGCTCATCCGGTCGCGACCGGCGGTCGAGATGCGGACCCGCGCGTGCCCCTGCCACAGCCGATCGCGGAACGTCCGCAGGTGGTGTTGCCACCAGGCTGCGAGGTCGAAGTCGGCCGGCCGGTCGAAGGTGTCGTCGAGCAGCTCGAGATCAAGGACGGCGTTGGCCTTGTAGGTACGCGGCTCCGGATGCGTGTCGCCGGCAGCCACGACGTACCACGTGCCGGCCTTGAGCACCATGCCGAGCGGATCCAGGACTCGGTCGACGTCGGTCGGCTCGCGCCATCGGCGGTAGCGGACCTGGACTCGTCGCTGGTCGATCACGGCGGCCGCGAGCGCGCCGAGGTGTGGGGCGTCGTCCGGCCCGGCATACCACCCCGGCGCGTCGACATGGAACCGGTCGCCGACCAGCTGGGTCCGGGTTCGGACCGGCTCGGGTAGCGCCGACTGCAGCTTGAGCCGGGCTGCCGCGAGGGCGGCGCCAAGCCCCAAGTCGCTGGCGGCTGACGGCATCGCGGTGAGAAACAACGCCTCCGCCTCGGCCGTCGACAGCCCGGTGAGCCGGGTCCGATAGCCGTCGAGCAGTCGGAAGCCGCCAGCCGGCCCCGGCTCGCCGTAGAGCGCCACACCCGCCTGGTGCAGCGACTCGACGTCGCGGTAGATCGTGCGTACGGAGACCTCGAGCTCACCGGCGAGCTGCCGCGCGGTCATCCGGCCTCGCGTTTGCAGCAGCATCAACAAGGAGAGCAACCGACTCGCGCGCATGACGACAGCATCGCTTCGGGCACCGACAACAATCACTGACAGCGGATGGCAGTGATCGCTGGTTAGCTCCTACACCATGACGACAACCGAGGACGACGGCCGACGCGACTTCGACTTCGTGATCGGCCGCTGGCGGATCGCCAACCACAAGATCGACGACATTCTCGACCCCGATTGTTCGACCTGGGTCGACTTCGATGCGGAGGCGACGGTCCGCCCGATCCTCGGCGGCCTCGGCAACATCGACCTGTTCAAGGCCGCCGTCGCCGGTCGGCCCGCCTACGACGCGATGACGCTACGCATGTTCGACCCGGAGAGCCGAGTGTGGCGCATCTGGTCAGCGTCGACCACGCGTCCGGGGCACCTCGACCCGCCTGTGGAGGGGCGCTTCGTCGACGGGTCCGGGCGGTTCGAGTGCGATGACGTCCTCGCCGGCACACCGATCCGGGTGCGGTTCGACTGGTCGGACGTCACCGAGGCGTCGGCCCGATGGGAGCAGGCGTTTTCCTACGACGGCGGCTCGACCTGGCGGACCAACTGGACGATGCAACTCACTCGGGACGCGGCGGCGTGAGCGCTCCTGGGTGGCCGCCGCTGGTCGAGTTGCGGCAATACACGCTGCATCCGGGCCGGCGCGACGAGCTGATCGCGCTGTTCGACGCGACGCTGATCGAGCCCCAGGAGCGAGTCGAGATGCGGGTGTGCGGGCAGTTTCGTGACCTCGACGATCCGGATCGGTTCGTCTGGCTGCGGGGCTATCCGAGCGCAGACGCCGACGAGCGTGGTGCGGCGCTGGACGCTTTCTACGGCGGGCCGACGTGGGCGACGCACGCCGCTGCGGCAAACGCGACGATGATCGACTCCGACGACGTCTTCTTGCTGTCCCCGGTGTCCGACGACGAGCCGTTCGCGGGTGTCGACGAGCATCCCGGGTTCGGGTCCGATGTGTCGAAGACGCTGTTCGAAGCGGTGGTGTGGCCACTGGCGGCGCCGCCCGACGGTGACCTGCGCCAATGGATCGCGAACGACCTGCGGCCCGAGCTGAGCCGGCTCGCGAGCGCGCCCGTTGCGGTCTTCGGCTCGGCTGACGCGCCCAACACGTTCCCGGCGCTTCCGGTCCGCGAGGGTGAGCCGGTATTGGTGTGGCTCGTACGCTTCGACGACGAGACCTCGCACGGGTCGTACCTCGAACGGCTTCAGGAGTCGCGACGCTGGCAGACCGAGGTGGAGCCCAGGCTTCGCGGCCGCCTACGAGCCGAGCCGCAGCGACTGCGGCTGGCGCCGACCAGTCGATCCCGGCTGCGTTAGCGGCATCGGAGCGTCGACACGGTCGCCTACGATGCGGCCATGACCTCCGCGACGGTGCCCACGGCGTTTCCGTTCGGGATGCTGACCGACGACGCCGGCGCTTCGGTCGATCCGGTCGTCCTCGAGATCGTGCAGGGCACGCTGGCGTCCGTCGAGCAGGAGGTCGAGACCGCCATCGCGCGTACCGCTCGATCGCCGATGATTCGCGACGCGCACGACTTCCGTGCGGGCATCCACGACCGTCTGCTGCGCAAGCTGACGGGCCGGTCCTACAGCGCGCTGGTGCATCCGGTCGCCCGCGACTTCCCACTCGACGAGATGCGGCCGGGAGACGTGTTCTTCCACAACGACGTCTATCGGTCCGAGGGCGGCATCGGCCACCTGCCGGACCTGTGCGTGACGGTGCCGGTGTTCGCCCCCGCGAGTGGTAACGGCCCCGCGAGTGGCAACGGCCCCGCGAGTGGTCACGCCCCCGCGAGCGGTCACGCCCCCGCGAGTGGCGCAAGGTTGTCGCCGGAGCGGCCCGAAAGCGACAACCGTGCGCCACTCGACGGGGAGGTGGTCGCGTTCGTGCAGGCGTTCGGGCACCACGACGACATCGGCGGCGCGGTGCCCGGGTCGATGCCGAGCCACGCCACGACCGTGTTCGAAGAGGGACTGATGGTGCCGCCGATCAAGCTGTGGGACGGCGGCGAGCCCAATCGAGCGGCGATCGCGATCATGACTCGCAACTCCCGGATGCCCGAATCGCTCGCCGCCGACCTCGACGCCGAATGCTCGGCCTGCCTGATGGGTGCCCAGCGCCTCGGCGAACTCTTCGAGCGGTACGGCCGGAACGTCGTCGAGTCGTGCTTCGACGCCATCATCGACCGGACGACCCAGACGTACCGACGCGAGATCCTCAGCAAGATCCCAATCGGCCAATGGGTGTGGGAGGACTACGCCGAACATGACGGCGTCGACGAGCCCACGCTGCACCGGCAGCGCATCACCCTGACCCGGACGCCGGCCGACGACCCCGACGGCGAGCGGCTGATCATCGACTTCGACGGCACCTCGCCGCAGGCCAAGGGCCCGATCAACCACTGCGGCGACTACTCCGACGGCGTCTTCCTCAAGAAGTGGCTCGCGCCCATCCTGCGCAATCTCGCGGACACGCCGGAGCGGATGGCCGAGCTCGACGTCAACGAGGGTGTCGTGCCGCTGATCGAGATGCGGTTTCCCGACAAGGGCACGCTGCTGACCCCGATCTATCCGGCCCCGACGAACGCCCGGACCTTCGTCATCCTGCGACTGCTCGGGGTGCTCGCCGGCGTCATCGCCAAGGCGGTCGACGGCGACATGCCAGCCGACCAGGAGACGATCCGCTACACCGGCGTGTACGGAGCGGACGCCGACGGCCGCCCCTATCTGATGCGCGAGGTGCTCGGCGGCGGCTCGGGCGGCCGTCCGCACGGCGACGGTGAAGACACCATCCACGTCGTGCCCGACTCGCGCAACCTGCCGACGGAGTTCACCGAGTCGCGATTTCCGTTCGTCGTCGAGCGGTTGGGCCTGGCGGTCGACTCCGGCGGGCCGGGGCTGCATCGCGGCGGGCTCGGCTACGACAAGCACCTCCGGATGCTGCGCGACGCCCACTTCATGTCGATCGCGGACCGGTCGATCCTGTCGTGCTGGGGAGTACGCGACGGGCGAGCCGGCCGCCCGTTTCGGGTCACCATCGATCCGGGTGGCCGAGGCGAGCGAGAGGTCGACGCCCTCGCCGACGCCGAGCCGGTCCGAGCCGGCGAGCTGATTCGCATCCAGACCACCGGCGGCGGGGGATGGGGCGACCCGCTGCGACGTGATCCGGCGCTGGTCGTGCGCGACGTACGGTGGGGCAAGGTGTCGGCGGCCGGCGCCCGGAGCGACTACGGGGTCGTGTTGACCGGGACAGTGGGCGCCGGCGATCTGGCGTATGACGCCGAGGCGAGTCGGTCGCTGCGGGCGTCGCTTGCTGCCGACCGGCCCGAGGCGGTGCCGTTCTTCGACCGTGGGCCTGGCTATGCGCGCTTGTCCGGTGGGGCGTCGTCGGCGGAGTACGACTGGCGTTGACGGCTACCGATCGGAGTTGGGCAGGCCGCGCTCGATCATAAAGCGCACCGCGTCGTTCATGCCGGTGGGGATCAGTTCGGTATCGGGGTTGGCGCGTGCCCAGACCCGAAACACTTCGTCCACGAATCCCTGTCCGACCGCGTCGACACCACGGAAGTCCAGCTCGACTTGGCGGAACTTCTCGAGCCCGACGAGCAGACGCTTCGCCTCACTCCGACTGACGAATTCGGTCCCCAACTCGAACAGGCGGATCGTCGGGCGCGTGCGTACGAACTCGTGGTCGACCGAGAACTCTCGGAACACGCGGGCTAGGTCCCGGTCGGTGTCCAGGCGGAGCTGTAGGCGAACAGTCGTCCCGACCGTGACGTGGCTCGCGCCGACTGCGTCATCGTGGCGTTCGTTGTCCACGGCCCATCGGATGCCGTTGCTCTCGAGGACGAAGAGGTCGACAAGCTTGGAGGTGAAGAAGATTCCTTCGCCGGTGTGGGCCTGGGGATCAGTGGTCCGCTTTCCTTTGGTCAGCTCGGCGACGGCGGCGAACTCGTCTTCCAGATCGAATCCCGTTCGTACTCGGGCGAAGACTCCGACGCCGTCGTCAGCAACCCCGACACGGACTGTGCCAGCGTCGAGCCAGAGGCTCACATCGGCGGTCTGGCCGTCGGAGTGCTCCACCGCGTTGTTGATCATCTCGGTGACGGCGTACGCCATGATCTGTCGTGCCCCCGAGTGCTCGGCGAGTTCGACGGCCTGCTCCGTCATCACTGCCCACACCTTGTCCTCGGCCAACCCGACCAGGTCGAATCGACGATGCCAGCGCGGCGCTGTCGTGCGCGCCGCGACCGGTGTGACGGCACCGCGATGGCGGGCCCAGGCCTCGTCGACCTCGGCCAGATCGAAGCGACGATGCCCGCCGTGCGTGATTGTCGAGGGGAGGACGCTCTCGTTCGCGAGCTGTCGTACCCGGCTCACCGAGAGCCCCAGCCGCTCCGCGACAACACGGATGCCCACTCTCGGCCCACCTTGTGGCGCAGTCATCCGCTGCCTCCAAAATCTACAGTCAATTGTTGATTCTGGCGTCTCGGAAAGGAAAAATCAACAGCCCGACTGTTGATTTCCGGGGTCTTGGCGCTTCAAATCAACAGCGAATCGCTTGTCCGGTGGGCCGCTGTCGGCGCCTTGTGACACCGTCTAGTGATGGCCGACGACACCGGCGACCGGCGGACGCCGCGCGACTACGTGCGCGACGCCTGCGCTCGCTATGGCGTCCCCGAGGTGGCTCGGCGCAGCGCGGCGCTGCTACGGGGGTCCGACCCCGCGGGCGACGAGGCGTTCCTGCGGGCGTTGGGGTTCCGTGGCGAGATGGAGTGGCTGACCACACCACCCAACCCCTATTGGGCTCGGGTCTGGGGCGCTCGGGCCCTGCGTTACTGCTGGGACGAGTCGGTGCGCGACGCCGTCGTCGATGGGATGCACGACGACGCCTGGCGAGTCGTCGAGCACTGTGCCGTCATCGTTGCCGACCGAGAGTTGGCCGAGGCGGCACCGACACTGGTCGAGCTGACCGAGGATCCGGTTCCCCGCGTACGAGTCGCCGCCGTTCGTGGCCTGGCCCGGGTCGGCGAGCGGGAGGAGGTAGATGCCGTTCTCAGCCTCGCCGACGATCCCGAGCGCATCGTGCGGGCAGCCGTCGAGCGGGCGCTGACGATCATGACCGAGCGCCTCGACCTCGCGCCGGACGACCTGCGACGCTGACCGGCGTTCAGCTCGCGTCGTCGGCCGGCAGCGGGAGCGGTCGTGGCGGTACCGGCGTCGACACGACGATCGAGGTCGTCGTCTGACCGAACATCAAAAACCGGTCCAGCGTCGCCTCGAGCTCGCCGATCGACGGGCCGTGCATCTTGAGGATGAAGCAGTCCTCGCCCGTGATTCGGTGGCACTCGACGACCTCGGGCGTGTCACGAGCCGCCTCGGCGACCTTGGGCAGTTGGCCCGGCCCGGGTCGGATGCGCACGATCGCGGTCACCGGCAGGCCGAGTGCCGTCGGGTCGACGTCCATCCGAAAGCCCCTGATCACGCCGGACCGCCGCAATCGCTGCACGCGCTCGGTGACCGCCGGGGCCGACATGCCGATCCGTCGTGCGAGCTCCGACATCGACAGTCGCGGGTCGTCGTGCAGCACCGCCAGCAGGCGCAGGTTGACCGGATCGAGGAGGCGATCTCGACCGGTGTAGGTGGATGACTCCATCTGCCTGGATTCTTTAAGCAAGTCAGGCCTCCAAGCTTTAGATCGCCATTCATCCCGGCCGCTATTGCTTGCAGGATACAACCATGACATCGGCGGTACGAGCGGCGCCCGCGACTGCGACTCGACAGACGCGGATCTCGCCGTACGCCTACTTCGGCGTCAGCGCCGTCTTCCACTACCTCGGCCCGGCGTTCGCCGTCTTGCTGTTCGCCCAGGTCAGCGTTCTCGGAGTCACCTGGCTGCGGATCGCGAGCGCGGCCGTCGTGTTCGCCCTGTGGCGTCGGCCGTGGCGGGTGCTCCGGCGCGCCACCGGCAGCCAGCTGCGCTTGCTGGCCGGGCTCGGCGCGGTTCTGGCGACGATGAACACGACCTTCTACCTCGCCGTCGACCGACTCCCGTTGGCCACGGTCGGCACTATCGAGTTCCTCGGCGTGCTGATTCTCGCGGCCGTCGGCGTACGCAGCCGGCGCAACACCGTCGCCTTGTGCCTCGCGGCCGTCGGTGTCGCCGCGCTGGCCGACGTGCGGTTGGTCGCCGAGCCGGCCGGCTTCGCGTTCGCCTTCGCCAACTGCGGCCTGTTCGTGCTCTACGTCGTGCTCGGGCATCGGATCGCGGCCAGTGGAGCTGTGGAGGGCGCCAGCTGGAGCGGCATCGATCAGCTCGGTGCGGCGATGGCGGTCGCCGCGGTCGTGGTGACACCGATCGGGCTCGGGTCGGCCGAGCAGACGCTGACCGATCCCCTGCTGCTGGCGGCCGGTGTCGGCGTCGGAGTCTGCTCGTCGGTCGTCCCGTACGTCACCGACCAGCTCGCGATGGCCCGGCTGCCGCGATCGAGCTTCGCCCTGATGCTCGCGCTACTGCCGATATTCGCGACCCTGATCGGCGCCGTGGTCCTGCACCAGATCCCGACCCCACAAGACCTGCTCGGCATCGTCCTGGTCGGCGCCGGAGTGGCGCTGCACGAAATCCCATCAGAGGAGAACACCCCGTGAAATACGAACGACTCGGCGGCTCCGGACTGCGCGTGTCCCGGATCTGCCTCGGCATGATGAGTTACGGCTCGCAGAAGGAGCGGCCCTGGCATCTCGACGAGACCGGCGCTGAGCCGATCGTCCGGCAGGCGGTCGACGCCGGCGTGACGTTCTTCGACACCGCCGACATGTACTCCGACGGCCTGACCGAGGAGATCACCGGTCGGCTGCTCACCAAGCTGTTTCCGCGTCGCGACGACTACGTGCTGGCAACCAAGGTCTACTTCCCGATGGGTCCCGGCCCCAACGACGGCGGCCTGTCGCGCAAGCACATCATGTCGGCCATCGACGCATCGCTCCGCCGCCTCGGCACCGACTACGTCGACATCTACCAGATCCATCGGTGGGACTACGAGACGCAGATCGAGGAGACGATGGAGGCGCTCAACGACGTCGTACGGGCGGGCAAGGCGCGCTACATCGGGGCGTCGAGCATGTATGCCTGGCAGTTCGCCAAGGCCCAGCAGATCGCCACCGCGGCCGGGACGAGCCGGTTCGTGTCGATGCAGAACCACTACAACCTGGTCTACCGCGAGGAAGAGCGCGAGATGATCCCACTCTGCGTCGACCAAGGCATCGGTGTCATCCCCTGGAGTCCGCTCGCCCGTGGCTTCCTCGCCGGAAACCGCGAGCGTGGCGGCGGACGCACCACCGTACGCGCCGGCAGCGATCCGTTGGCCGACCGGTTTTACGACGACGCCGACTTCGACATCGTCGACGTCGTACGCGAGGTGGCCGGTGAACGTGCAACGTCGCCGGCGCAGATCGCGCTGGCCTGGCTGCTCAGCAAGGCCGCGGTGACCGCGCCGATCGTCGGTGCGACCAAGCTCCGCCACCTCGAGGACGCGATCGCGGCGGTCGACCTCACGCTCGACACCGACGAAGTGGCGCGGTTGGAGGCGCCCTACCGGCCGCACCCGGTGCTCGGCCACTCGTAGCCCTGGAGTGGTGTTCGAGAGCAGGACCATCTGAGGGCGTGCATCGCCCAGCGGGCCGCGCTATAGGGTCGGCGGGTGCCCGACCACCTCGAGTCACTGAGCACCGCTCAGCGCGACCTGCTCGCGGGGTGGCTTCCAGGCGTCGCGTGACCAGCCATGCCTGGCTCCCAGCGCACCCCGCCGACGAGCTGGATCCCGCCGATCGCCATGCAGGTCCATCCGGTCACACGTCCAAAGGTTCTCAGCGCCGACATGGCGCCATGTTGGCAGGCAAGCCGAACACTGTCGACTACGGCAACGATCGCGTCTCGCGAGCGTGCGTCATACCGCCATCGACGTGAAATGCGGCATCATCCGCGATGAATGCGCAGAGTCAGTCGGTGGGCCGGCGAGCCTGCTTCACCTGGCGGGCGATTGCCCAGGCGTCCGCCACGGGACCGACGTGTCTGAGCTTGTCGGGGTTTACCACCGAGCGGATCGTCTGAATTCGCCCGCCGAGGACGTCGAGCGTCAACGTGCCGACTACCTTGCCGTCTCGATCGCGAAGGATCGCGCCCGGCTGGCCGTTCACATCTCGTGGCTCGACGCTCGCGTCGACCTTGGCAAGCGCCGGGAAATTCGAGGCGAGCACGCGGGCCACGTTGTCGGCGCCGAGCACGCTCCTGGCGAACGCCGGTGCCTTGCCTCCACCATCCCCGACTATCTCGACGTCGGCAGCAAGCAACTCCCTCAGCCCGTCGACATCGCCATCGCGGAGTGCGTCGAAGAACCGTGCCGCCAGCTCCTCGCGTTCCCGGCGGTCGGCCTCGAACCGAGGGCGGCGCCCGTCGTCCATGTGGCGGCGCGCCCGTACCGCGAGCTGGCGGCAGGCCGTCTCGGATCTACCGACGGCCGATGCGATCTCGGGGAAGCCGAACCCGAACACGTCCCGCAGCACGAAGACCGCCCGTTCGAGCGGGCTGAGCCGCTCGAGCAGCAACAGGGCCGCCATCGACAGGGAGTCGGCCAACTCGGCCGATCGCGCCGGGTCCTCGTACGGGTCGTCGAGCAATGGCTCGGGGAACCACGGCCCGACGTACTCCTCCCGCCGGACGCGAGCCGATCGCAGCACATCGATCGAGACCCGCGTGACCACCGCGGAAAGGTATGCCTTGGTCGACGCGGGTCGGGTCGGGGAGGACTCGTAGCGCAGCCACGTCTCCTGGACCGCGTCCTCTGCTTCGGCAACGCTGCCGAGGATCCGGTACGCGATCGCGAACAGCAGCGGCCGCAGCTGCTCGAACTCCTCGTCCCGGGTCACGCCAACTCTTCCTTGAAGCCCTCGCGCCACGTGGGGTATCGCAGCTTCCAGCCGAGCTCCCGCTTGGCCTTGGCGTTGGAGAAGGGGCGGCCCTCGGTCATGATCGCCACGCCCATCTCGCCGGCCAGCGGTCGGACCAGCCACTTGGGGACCCGTAGCGGCCGTTTCGCCCCTACGCAGAGGGCCAGATAAGGAAGCCACTCGCTGACCGGTGCCGGCTCGTCGTCGACGATGTTGAACACGCCGTTCGCCCTCTGCTCCACCGCCGACACGGTAGCGCCCGCCGCGTCGTCGACATGCACCCACGAGAAGTAGCCCGTACCGCCCCCGATGATTGGGAGCCTGCGCTTGCGTACGAGCTCGATCTGGCTCTCGACGCCGCCGCCGGGACCGTAGAAAGCGCCGTAGCGCAGTGCCGCGCCGCCACCCTTCACGACCACGTCCTCGACGTGCTGGAGCGGCTTCGCCACGACGCGCATCTTCGCCGGCAACTCCTGAAGCGGCAGCAGCTCCTCCTCGGTCACCAATCCGCCCTCACGGTTTGCGGGCCAGGTGGCAACGCTCTGCGCGACAACATGGGAAACACCGGTCGCCTCGGCAGCGGCCAGCAGATGGTCCGTCCCCTCGGTGCGAAGCCGGTTCGTGACAGCGCCGAACCGTTCAGGGTGCCTGAAGTTGGGCTTGCCGGCGTGCGCGAAGGAGAGGCCGGTCATCTCGTGCACGATCGCGTCCGGCTTCGCCGCGGCCACCGCCTCACCGACCGACATTGCATCCAGCCCGTCCATCACAAGCCCATCGGCGCCCAACTGCTGCAGCAGCCCCAGCTTGTCCGCGCTTGTCGTCGTAGCCGTCACCAGGTGACCACGGGCCACCAACTGCGACACCAGCCGGCGCCCCACAGCCCCGCTCCCGCCTGCCACGAACACTCGCATAACCTCACGCTCCAATCCGGAACTGGCTCTCACTACCGAGACGAGACAGCTCAGCGGCCAGTGACATGCGCGGCCGTCCGCCGCACTTCCGCTAGCAGACGCGTCTTTCGCCGCGAGCGCCCTCGTGCGATCGGCAGCATCAACCCGTGGGCCAATTGGCTGGGGTCCGGCCAGATCCTCTTCGATTTCCGTACAGGTCAATGCAGGGTGGGCCGGTAGAT
>DASQKI010000084.1:0-13287 GCA_035630615.1 Nocardioidaceae bacterium | reverse complement strand
CCGGGCCGGGGCCAGCAACCGCGAGTGGACAAGTCGCAGCAAGGCACAAAGCCAGCCATTCCGGGGGTCACACCCGCGGTCACCAACCCACAGCCCACCACCATCAAGCTGCGTAAGCGATCTTCACAGTCATACCGCCGCGTCTGGGCCAGGTGTGAGCGAGCATGTCGATCAAGCTCATGGCATTCAGCAGAGGATGCGAGAGCGCTCGGGGTCGAAGAAGGGCTTGATGGAGACCTGGGTCGGGACGCGGATGCCGGCGATGTCGATTTCGAAGGTGCCGGCGGCCAGGGCGGAGGCGGTGATCGCCTCGTCGCGGCTGACCTCGGCGATGCCGCAGGCGGCACCGAGGGAGTGGCCGAATCCGCCGCTGCGAACGTGGCCGACGGGTTGGTCGTCCCAGTAGACCGGCTCGTCGCCGAAGAGGTCATGGTCGGGTGAGGTGAGGAGCACGTTGACCAGACGGCGGGTGGGCGGGCCGGCCTCGCGCTGCTTGAGCAGCGCCTCGCGGCCGACGAAGCCGCCGGGCTTGTCCCAGGCGACGGCGAAGCCGAGGTTGGCCTCGAGCGGGGTGTCGGTGGAGTCGATGTCGTGCCCCATGTCGCGGAAGGCCTTCTCCAGCCGCATCGTCTCCAGGGCTCCGACGCCGGTCGGGCGGAAGCCCAGGTTCGCGCCGGCATCACGCAGCTGGTCGTAGAGGGTGGCGCCGAACTCGGTGGGCACCAGAAGGTCCCAGCCGAGCTCGCCGACGTAGGTCACGCGCAGCGCCCACAGCGGGGTGTAGCCGAGCTCGACCTTCTGCGCGGTCAGGTAGGGGAAGGCGTTGTTCGACCAGTCGTCGGGGCTCAGGCTCTGCAGCAGCTCGCGCGACTTCGGGCCCTGCACCGACAGCAGGGAGGTCCCGCTGGTCACGTCGGTGACCGTGAGGAACTCGCCCTCGCGCGTCTGCCGGCGGATCCACGCCGGCACCCGGCGGTGGATGGTGTCGCCGCTGATCACGACGTACTGGTCCGCGGCCAGCCGGGTGACGGTGACGTCGGCGATGATCCCGCCGCGGTCGTCGAGCCACTGGGAATACACGATCCGACCGACCGGGGTGTCGACATCGTTGGCGCACACGCGGTTGAGCACAGCCATCGCGTGCGGCCCCTGCACGAGGTGGTGCGACATGAGGGACAGGTCGAAGATCGCGACGTTCTCGCGGGCCTGGAGGTGCTCCTCGCGCGTCCGCTCGAAGCCCTCGCCCCGCGCGTAGCCCCATTCGACGGTTGGGGTGACACCCGGGCCGGCGAAGTAGTCGGGGAACTCCCAGCCGCTGGTGGTCACGAAGTGCGCGCCGTCGGCGACGTGGTGGGCGTGGTACGGCGACCGGCGTACGTCACGCCCGTGCTGGTACTCGGCGTTCGGCCAGGACAGGTTGTTCAGCAGGAAGCCCAACCGCTCGACCGTGCGCTCCTGCCGGAACAACCGGGTCGCCTGGAACTCATGCGCCCGGTCCACGCCGACCGCGGTGAGGTCGATCGGCGGGTACCCCTCGATCAGCCACTGCGCCATCACGTGGCCGAGGCCGCCGCCGGAGAGGATGCCGACAGAGTTCAGGCCGCAGGCCAGGTAGAGGTTGTCGACCTCGGGCGACTCGCCCAGCATCGGCGATATGTCGTCGGTGAAGCTCTCCGGCCCGCAGAAGAGCGTGCGGATCCCGGCGTCCTCAAGCGCCGGGAAGCGTCGCATCGCGACCTCGAGGAACGGCGCCAGCCGGTCCCAGTCGGGCGGCAGTACAGCGAACGCACTGTCGCGCGGCGTACCGTCCAAGGCCCACGCCTTGCCGACCGGCTCGAACATCCCGACCAGCAGGCCACCGCCCTCCTCGCGGTAGTAGCCGAACGACTCCGGCTCCTCGACGACCGGCACCGACTCCGGCGTGACGCCGTCGATCGGCTCGGTGAGCAGGTAGTAGTGCTCCGCCGCCTGGAGGGGCACGGTGACGCCGGCCTTGCCCGCAAGCTCGCGCCCCCACAGCCCGGCGGCGAGCACGACCTTCTCGCACTCGACGTCACCCCGCTCGGTGCGGACGCCAACGACCCGCCCGCGCTCGAGCACGAAGTCGGTGACTTCGGTCTCCTCGAATATGCGTACGCCGCGCTGCCGCGCGCCCTTGGCCATCGACATCGTCACGTCGACCGGGTTGGCGCGGCCCTCGTCCGCCGTCCAGAAGCCGTGGACGATGTCGTCGGTCCACATCAGCGGCACCATCTCGGCCACCTCGCTGGGCGACAGCACCTCCTTGGTCATCCCGACCGAGCGCATGTATGCCGTCTCGCGGAGGTACGCCTCATCCCGCCGTGCCGTGGTCGCCAGCTGGAGGTAACCGCACTTCCTGAAGCCCGTCGAGAGCCCGGTCTCCTCCTCAAGCCGTGCGTACAGCTCCGCGGAGTAGCGCGCCATCCACAGCGCGTCCTCGGTGGTACCACCCGAGACGACCTCGCCGGCCGCGTGCCACGTGGTGCCGGATGTCAGCTGCCTGCGCTCGAGGAGCACCACGTCCGACGCACCGAGCAGCGCGAGGTGATAGGCGATCGACGTCCCGACCACACCACCGCCGACGACGACGTACTGCGCCCGGACCGGCAGATCCCCGGACAATCGAGAGGGGGCCTCCCCAGCCCGAACCGCTGCTGGGTTGATGGCGGCAAAGTCCAGCGACATGGTGGCACCCTGCCACTGTCTGAACAGCCATTCAACCCGTACTCCGGCGCCACGATGCTGACGCGACTCCACAGCGCGACCGTCGGCACGGCGATCAGAGTGCGCGTCATACCGCCGCGAACCGGCTCGGTGGTACGCCCGGTCCTGTCGATGTGCGCGGGTGTCTGCGTTAGGTTGCGGTGATGTCTCGAGGCGGCGGCATCGCAGTGCGGGCGGCGGCGAGTCAGGCGAACTCCCAGGCCGCCTGCTCGCCTGGCCCCAGCGTGAAGGTTGATCGCCCGAGTTCCTCGACGACCACCTCGTCCGTTGGGGACGCGAGCCGGAACTCCAGCCGACGCATTCCGCTTTGGGCAGCCGTGCAACTCCGCAGCACGATCGTGGCGTGGCCGTCCGAGGCCATCACGAGATCGTCGTCGCGGCGGACGCGGAATTCGGCGGCCTGCAGCAACGGCAGCGCAAGGTCGATCTCGCCCGCGACGGCGTCGATCTCGACCCGGGTCAGATCACCGAGGACCGGGCCGGTCGCCGCCGGTGCCCACTCGTCGAACTGTGCGACACGTCGTGCATCGTCGGTGGGGTCGCGGAGATATTCCATAATCCACGTCGACAGAATCGAAGTCTCGCCCGCCACCTCCAGGTAGTCGAACCACGGACCGACCTCTCCGTGGAACTCGCTGGTGGTAGAGCCGCGATCGGCCCGGTCGGCGGCCTCGCCCATTCGGCCGGCAAGTACCTCGAGATCGCCTCGCCGACGCGTGGCCAGACCGAGGCCGGAGGCGTGGTCAGGGGCACCGGCGACGTCATCGGGACCGAAGATCTCCACGTAGGTCCGGCGACCACGCAGGTAACGCCCACGCCAGCTCCGATCGCCCGACTGCACGACTTGCACGTCGAATTGCGCGATGCGAGGCAGGAACTCAGAGTGCTCGATGGCATCGGCGGTGGCCGCATCGACGACGGCGTACACGTGATCGAGCAGCGCCTGCCCGTCCGTGGTCTGCCCCATGCACGAAGGCTAACGGAAGCCGACGCCTCCCAACCCGCTCAGCTCGAACAGATCTAGCAGCGACCTGCGCGGTTATCGACGTACGTCTTTCCGCCGCGAGCGGACCCTGGAACGAGCGCAATCAAGCCGCTGGCGAACGTCCGGATCTGTCAATGTGAGATAGCTCTGCGGCCGTCTTTCCCAGTCGATCAAGCGCCGATTGCCTCGGCGGCGCCTCGACTCGCGCCGCGTATTGCCCTCTGGGCGCAAAATCGTTCCCGTGGGTCAGACGCGGCGCAGGTAGAGGTCTCGGAGTAGTGCAACCTCCGCCCCATGGTGCGTCTGCTCGTCGATGAGGATGCGCATCACCTCGCCGGCACTGAGCGGGTCGCCAAGGTGGGAGCGCCGGAGCTGTTTCAGAGCCCCATCGGTAGCGGAGCGCAACCATCGAGACACCGGCTCGGTGCTCGCCCACCAGTTAGCCAGTACCTCATCAGCGGTGCCGTGTACCTCCAGATCGGGAAAGTTGCGCTCACCCGGCCCGAATGCGTGCTCCATGTAGATCCAGTTGTCGGCTGCGATATGCACCAGACGCCACCCGATCGACGTCATCGGATGCGGCCTGGGCGGATCGAAGTCGTACGGGTAGGACCATCCGCCCGGATGGCCGGGATCGACGAAGAGATTCCAACACCCCGGCGTTGGCTCCCACAGCAGCTCTTCATCGGTCAGTCCCTCGCAGCGCTTAGCCAAGCGCTCGCGAGACACCTCCCACTGCCTTGCCAGCAGGTCAGCCACACCGTTTTTCACGCCACGACACTAAACGCACCTCCCGACTGCGCGTACAGGCACTAATCCGGTCGTTCCGCAAGGCGGATCCGCCGTGCGTCGCGGTGGACCGTTGGTCACAGCAGGTAGTTGGCCGCCCGGGCACCGTCAATGCTCGACAACTCGCAGTCAGCAAATACGGCTTCAACGCGTCCGATCGTGCAGCAATCCGGGCAGTCGAGGACCCGCGTCACTTCGCCGCGACAGCTCGCCCACTATGGGCGTGGCCCGTGCCGCAGGGATAGCCCGGCGGGAGTACCTACGAGCCTGGATCGAGCTCCAACGCGGGTGTCAGCTCGGGGGGTACGCGGGAACGGGGTGACTTGTCGTGGCTAGGCCCGGTCTCCCAGGGAAATGATGTGGTCGGGAAGTCGATCGTTGTCGCCGTACAAGAAATGGTTGTGCATGTTCTCGGCGAACCGGCTTGCCTCGGTTGTGCGCCCGACTGCCTCGGATACCTGCCGGATCAACATCGGCGAAGCCCCACAACAGACGCCCAGATAGCCGACACCCAGCTCTGCAGCGTCGTGAGCGAACGCGCCGATCTCGTAGCGGTTGGCGTACAGCGGATCCAACGCGGTCGGGAAGGTTCGACCGTGGGGCGAGGGTACGACCGCACGGTCGTCGCTGAGGTTGAAGAAGGTCGGTTCCTTTTTCGTCGTCCGGTAGGGGACCGGCAGCGCCCCGACGTGGCAGGAGACGGCGGCGCGGATTCGGCGCAGCCAAGGCATCATCGTCTGGGGGCCCCGGAAACAGTTCATACCAACGACGTCAGCGCCTCCCTGCTCCAAGCGTTGGCAGGTCTCGACGATGCCGACAGCGTCGGCCATCTCATCCATTGCCATCGGAGCGATGGTGAGGACGACGGGCACCTCAGCGGACTTGGCCACCTCGAGAGCCAGCAATGCCTCACCGGCGTAATAGAAGGTCTCGCCGATGATCAGGTCAGCACCGCAGTCCACGGCCCAGGTCACCATTTCCTCGAACATCTTCCGCACCTCTGCCTGGCGCCCGGGGTCCTCGGGGTCCCAGATGTTGGTGTTCGAGATATTGCCTGCCATCAGGTCGCCGGGCCGCTCGTCGGCCACATCGCGGGCGATCTCGAGTGCAGCGCGGTTCAACGGCTCGAGCAGGTGCTCCTTGCCGATGACTCGCATCTTCTCCCTATGACCGTTGTACGTGAACGCCTCAACGATGTCCGAACCAGCTCGTTGGAGGTCGACGTGAAGGGTCCTGAGGGCATCGGGGTACTCCAGGGCCACCTCCGGGACAAATTCACCGGCACTCAAGTAACCCCGTCGCTCCAGTTCGAACAAGAAGCCCTCGGCACAGATCACCGGGCCTGCATCGAGGCGCTCCTTCAAATTTCGGCCCTTAGACATTGCGGCGCTCCTCAGTGGCGGCGTCGGGACCGGCTACGCAGCGAACCTGGGCTTCCGTGCGCGCAGGCATCTGCATATCGCGTCGAGCGCCCGCCATGGTCCCTAGACTCATCGGATGATTGCACGAGTGTGGCGATGCGAGATAGCGGTCGACCGGGGCGACGATTACGACATGTTTGCGAGAGAACGTTCACTCCACACCTTCCAGGCTCACCATGGCTTCCGCGGAGCCGCCTTTCTGGGAAGGGGGCCAGCGCGGACAGTCCTGCCGCTGTGGTCCACTACATCAGATATCGAAGCGCTGGAGCGATCCGTTCTGTACCGCAAGACCGTGGACGCAATCATGAGCGCCGGATTCATCCTCCGGGTCGAGCCCGCCTTGACCGCCGAAGTGCTGTGAAGAGCTGGACGGCCTAGCCCGCGAACGTTTCGGTTCGCTGCAACGGGCCAAGCGGCCACACGAGCCGCTGAAGCCGGACACGTCTGCCTAGCCGTCAAGCGACGGCCCGAGGTAGCCCAGGAGTTGGCTGACCGCGGGTGCGCACCGTCGGTCCTGCGCATTGTTGAACCGTGGAGGGCGACTGATCCGTCGGGTGATCTGGGATCCTGCCGGGATGGGCGAGTGAACAGAGGGCGCGGTGGCGTGGTTGCTCGCCGCGGAGGAGCCCGCGGTGCGACACCTGATTCGCACGCGACCTGTTGGGCGAGGACTCTGCGCCGAACCGGGCAACCCTCACGGGGACCCGGATCCGACACGCTGCCGACAAGGGAAGTGTGCCCCGAGCGGGGCTGAGATCCTCAGCCGCTCAGCTTGTCGAGGTCGCGCACGCAGAAACCGTGGTGTTCCCACTCCTCGTTGAGCACGGTGCCGAGGCACTGACGCACCGACCGACCCCTGGCGTACGGCGGCCACCTGTCGCCGTCGGGCACCGGTGCGGTCTGCCCGAACTGATCGGGGGTGACCTCGGCCAGCCACGCCGCGACCTCAGGCGCCTGTCGGTCGCGCACACCGAGCACGTCGTCGAGGCTCGGCCTGGCGGCCGGGTCGAGCCCCTGCTCCTCCTGGTCGGGCACGAAGGGCGACGCCAGACCCATCGCCGTGAACGGCTCGTCCAGCCCGAGTACGCAGCGCCGAAACCACGAGTCGTGCACGAAGACGAGATGACGCAGCGTCTGGACCATCGACCACTCGCCGTCGACGCCGACGTGCTCGCTACCCCTGGGCATGGACCTGACCCGCTCGACGGTCGCGGCCCAGTCGCCGCGCAGCTGCCGCCAGCCCTCCTGCAGCTCGGCGGGATCATCCGACCGGATCAGCAGCCGCACCGGGTGCCGGCGGTCCAGCTCGGCCTCGACATACTGCATCACCTCCACCCCGTTGACCACAAGGTTGGTGACCAGGCCGTCGATCTCGGCGTCCTGCATGACCACGCCGACCAGCCTCGCCCTGCTCAGGTCGCACTCGCGGAACTCCGCGCCGGTGAGGTCCTCGTCGTCGAAGCGTCGCATGCGGACAGCCTAGAAGGGCGCGTCGACGGTGTTCCTCCACAACCGGGCCGAAGCGTGCCAACTATTCCAACGCTGTCGAGCTCCGGCTTGCGGGCCGCTGAGCAGGCGTCCGCTTGGGGAACCCCAACTGACAGAAGGTCAGGTCAGTATCACGCTGCCCGCTTAGGTGTCTCAGATACCCCGTTCGCAAAGATTCTCAGTGACCGGGGGCTAACGAACGCCTCGGCGTACTGCTGATGGGAGCCGGTTGCGGCGTTTCTGACCGACCCGTCTGGGCAGCGAGACGCGCCAACAGGTCCACCAAGGAATCCAGGTCAACGCATGGACATGAAGGAACTTGTAGATCGATGCGTTCGACGAGGCATGCTCGATTCGGCCTATCCCGAGCCTCCGAAACCAGCCGCGCTCTCGTTAGCAGGCGCGTCACTCCGCGGCGAGATGGCAGGTCACTCAACGTAGCGGCGGCCTGCCGAAATCCCCGGTCCCTATGACGATGAGGTTGTCGTGGCGAGAAGGCGTCGCGCTCGCCGGCCCAGGTCGCTCAGATCCACCCGACCCTCCTCGGCCGCGGCCGCCAGACGCGCGGCGAGGTCCATTGCCTCGTCGAGCTCGGGTGCAGCGACGGCGGATTCCTGGCCCATATCGCGAAGAATCGTGATCTCTGTCCTGGAAGCGATCAAGGGGTCGGCAACCCCGTCGATCCAGACCCGAGTGCGGTGGCCATCGCCGCGTTCCTCCCCGGTGATTCGCTCCAAGGCGAAGATGCGGTCGGCGCGTGCGAACTTGCCAAAGCCCAATGCCACCATGCGGGAATCCGATGCCACGTAGCCATCTTGTCATTGCGCACCGACCTCTGACCCGGCGTGCAAACGTAGCTGGCCGCGCGACGTGCGTCTTTTCGCCGCGAGCGGGCTGTCTCTTCCGGACACGTGGCCGATCGGCCACGATGGAGCGATGGGCGAATCGATCGTTCCCGCCGAGGGTGAGCACCTGACTAACGGGTGGGAGTCCGACGCCCCGCCTGACGACACGCTCAAGAGGCGTGCGGTCCTGGTGCACGCGTCGTGGCCGATCGCCGTCGCCTCGGCACTCAAGCGACCCGCGCGCCGGACCGACCGCTGGGCCGGTGCGCTAGTCGGTGACAGCGGTGACCTGACCAATCCCGTGATACTCACCCAGCCGGTCCCGGAGCCGGAATCAGCCTCACTCGTCGCCGAGATCGCGGACTTGATCCCGGCCACGACCGCGTACTTCTTACTCAACCCATGGTTGACCCCTGACCTCGCCCCACACGGACTCGTCCTACTTGGCCATCCTCCCCTCATGGTGCGCTTCCCGGCCCGCCGCCCGGCCGGAGGCTCCGAGGGCGTCGACGTGGTTGAGGTGCGCGACGACGACACGCTCGCGGTGGCAGAGCGCGTGTTGATCGCGGGCTACCCGATGCCCGGCAGTACACCGGGCAGCGTGCTGCGCCCTGGCCTGCTCGACGGCGCCACCCGAGTGTGGCTGGGATACGTCGATGGCGAGGCGGTCGCCGTGGCCGCCGCCCACCAGGCCGCCGGGACAACCCTTGTCGAATACGTCGCCACACTTCGCGCCGCACGAGGAAAGGGGGCAGGCGCTGCAGTCACGTGGGCGGCGAGCCTGGCCGACCCGGAAGCGCCAGCTGTCCTGATCGCCAGTGACGACGGGCGACCGACATACGAACGGATGGGCTACGTGCCGCTGGAGCGCTGGACCGCCTGGCTGCGGCCAGCCCGGCGCCAACAAAGCAGGTGACACCACGACAGCGCCCATGCGATGTCGGATACCTGGAAACTGCTGCGGTTGGGGCGAACCAACCGCAATGCGACAGGCGTCAGTCCTGATGCCCGGAGGTGCGTCATTGCGCCGCCAGCGCTCGCACGCGGTGCGGCATGTGACTGAGCTCCAACGTTCCGGCCGTTGCCTGGTCAGCCGCGGTCGGTGCGGCGGCGATCCTCGCCGAGACCGGGGATCCACGCCGGTTCCTCACCGCCCGAGCCCTGGTCAAGGACGCCGGCCTGGCGCCGCGGGAGAAGCTCTCGGGCACCTACACCGGCCGCACCAAGCTCACCGGGCAGGGCCGGCCACGGCTGAGTCGCGGCCTGGCGAGCCGTCTGGGGCGCCCTGCAGACCAACCCCGTCTATGCGGCCCGCTACCGGCACCTGACCACCCGGGAGACCAACAGGCTCACCGCCACTCAGGCTCAGACCGTGATCGCGGCCGCGATCCTGCGACACCTGCACGCCGTCATCACCACCGGCCAGGCCTGGGACCCGGCCATCGCCATACACGGGAAGCGGGCACCGATAACACCCATCGCCGCCTGACAGCGGACGCGGCGGATCGAGACCTGGCGGCCGGGGCGAGCCCTCCGCGGCATTGAGGACCAACCAGTACCTCGCCTGTCATCACGGGCAGCCCCGACCGTGTCTGACCAACCCGATTACACGCTGCAGGGACCACCCCCATCACAGCTATGCAGGGCCAGACGACGGAACGGGCACCGGCCAAGACCTTGACCCAAAACGCCTTACGCTGATGACAGGAAGTTCAGGGGGCCGCGTGAGCAGCCCTCATATCGCCGCGTCGGCACGCGCATAGCGCAGTACCGTCGCGCGCTGGTCTCGATCGGCTCAACGTACTGCATCTCGGCCCGTTTCCGCTGTCGTGTGAGAACGTCAGCCAGAACCCTCGACGGTGGGTGAGCGCAGTGCTGATGGAGACGCCGCTGCCGCTTCGGCATCGCCTCGGGCGAGAGACGACCCCGCCGATGGATCAACCCGAAGCGCATGGCTGGCGCGAGGACGGCGGCAGCCCGGTGGAATGGCACCCCACACGACAAGTGAGGTGACTGCCCGATGCAGCAGGTGATGTACCCGTCAGATTCTCCGTCGACTACCCGGATCGAGACCTCAACCGAGTGAGTACGGGTTTCCGGATCTTTGCCGCCGTCCCCACCGCCATCGTGCTGGAAGCGGTCTCCGGCGCGACGTGGCGGTCGCCGGGTAGCGAAGCGATCACGGTGGCTTGGGGGCGCCGGCGGCCTGTTGTTCGTCGGGCCGATGTTGATGATCCTGTTCCGCCAGAAGTACCCGCGGTGGTGGTTCGACTGGAACCTGGAGTTGCAGCGGTTCTCCAACCGGGTCGCCGCCTATCTGGCGTTGATGGACGACCGGTACCCGTCGACCACCGACCACCAGTCCGTTCATCTCGACTACGCCTATCCCGATGCCGCCCGGGATCTCAACCGGTGGCTCCCCCTGGTGAAGTGGTTCCTGGCCATCCCCCACCACATCGTGCTCTTCTTCCTGTCGATCGCCGCGGTGATCGCAGCGATCGTGGCCTGGTTCGCCATCCTCTTCACCCGGCGCTACCCCGGGGCACCTTCGACTTCGTCGAAGGCGTCATCCGGTGGCAAAACCGAGTCGTCGCGTACGCCTTCACCCTCGCGACCGACGCGTACCCACCATTCCGACTCGCACCGTAAAACACCGACCTCCTAAGACGGTGAGGACCCTCCACCAGCACCACGATCATGCTGCGCCGACCCCGCGTTTGAAAGGCTCCGCACAGTCGGAAACTGCGTCTTTCCAGCCGCGAGAGAGGCCAGATGCACGAGCCCCCAGGGTTTGATCTTGGGCACTTGTGGAACTCCCGCGTGCGGCGGACAGTGGGATGAACCGATCCGCTCAGGTAGGCGAGGTGCGGCATGGATCTCGACGAGTTGGTCTTCCACCCCTGGACGATGCAAGGACCGCGCGACGTGCCGACCTTCGTGGGCGGCTCCGGGAGTTACGTCATCGATGCCGATGGCCGGCGTTACCTGGACTTCTGTTCGCAGCTTGTATTCACGAGTCTTGGTCACCAACACCCAGCCGTCGTCGCCGCGGTCAAAGAGCAGGCCGATCGGCTCTGCACGCTTGCTCCCGGCCATGCTTCGGACATCCGCGGTGAGGCGGCTCGGCTCATCGTCGACGTCGCGCCGGCGGGCCTGGGGCACGTGCTGTTCACCACGGGCGGTACGGAGGCCATCGAGCACGCCGTACGGATGGCCCGCCTGCACACCGGGCGGCCGAAGGTGCTCGCCGCGTACCGCTCGTACCACGGCTCGACCACGACCTCCATCCACCTCACCGGCGACCCGCGCCGTTGGGCTTCGGACACGGGCTCGGCGGGCGTCGTCCACTTCTTCGGCCCCTTCCTCTACCGCTCTGCGTTCGGGTCGAGTACGGCGGAAGAGGAGCGCGAGTCGGCACTCAGGCATCTCGAGCAGGTGATCCTTCTCGAAGGTCCCTCCACCATCGCCGCGCTGGTCCTGGAGCCGGTGACCGGCAGCTCGGGGGTCATCGTGCCGCCGGCTGGGTACCTACGGGGGGTTCGGGACCTGTGCACGCGACATGGCATCGTCTTCATCGCCGACGAGGTGCTCGTCGGATTCGGCCGCACCGGTGTCTGGTTCGGCGTCGACCATGACGGCGTCGCCCCGGACCTCCTGGTCTTCGCCAAGGGGGTGAACTCCGGCTATGTGCCGCTCGGCGGCGTCCTGGTTGGCGCCGCCATCTACGAGACGTTCACCCGGAGCCCCTACCCCGCAGGCATGACCTACAGCGGGCACCCACTCGCATGCGCGGCCGCTGTGGGCGCCATTCGCGCGATGCACGAGGAACACACAGTGGCGGCAGCAGCACGTCTCGGGAGAGACATCCTCGAGCCCGGTCTCACGAAGCTGGCCGAGACCCACCCATGTGCTGGGGATGTGCGTGGCATCGGCGGGCTGTGGACCGTCGAACTGGTGCGCGATCGGGAGACCAAGGGGCCGCTCGCCCCGGTCGGTGCCACCGGCGAGGCGAATGCCCCGATGACCGCGTTCTCCAAGGCATGCCTGGACCGCGATCTGCTCCCGCTCGTCCTGGGCAACCGTGTCCACATCGCGCCACCGCTCAACGTCAACGACGAAGACGCCGCCACTGGGCTGGCGATCCTGGACGACGCTCTGACCAGGGCCGACGCTTTCGTGGACTGACACGTGCGGCGCTGTCTCCCCAGTTCCCGCAGGCACGTCCTACCGCCGCCTGAGGCGGCGGAGGCGAGAAACGCACATCGCGCGACTCTCGCTTCCGGTGCTAGTGGCGTCATCATGTAGCAGCATTGAAGGATGAGCGAGCGCGAGGAGTTCCTGACCTGGGTGCACACGGTCCTCAGGGACGCGGAAGTGGCAGTTCACAACGGCGACGCATCGCCGCGCCGTGCCATTTGGTCACGGAACGACCCGGTGACGGTTCTCGGCGCATGGAGGAACGCCAGCGGGCAGACCGAGATCGATGAACTGTTCGCGCATCTCGCAGAGAGCTTCGCGGATTGCACCTCGTACGAGTTCGAGTTGCTCAAGGCCGAGGTCTTTGGTGATGTCGCATACACCGTTGGGTTCGAGCACACGTCGGCGTCGGTCACTGGGATGCCGAGCACCTACAGCCTGCGAGCAACGCAGATCTACCGGCGGGAAGACGGCGAGTGGAAGGTGGCGCACCGCCACGGCAGCGCGCCACCAGGGTGATCGGCAGATCCCCGACAAGCTCTTGCCTGCTACCGGTCGCGAGGGAACGCTCGCCGCGGGGCACATCCCGGGCTCGGTCTCTATCTCCGAGCGGTCTTGTCGCTTGCACTCGGCCGCGGTTCGCACCCGTGCCGCAGGCGCGTTGCGACGCTCCTATGCTTCGTCAAGCCGCTCTCGCCCCACGTTCAAGTAGGCGGTAGAGGTCGCGGGCGACGTAGCGAGCCAGGCAGCGTTTGATCTCGCGGCCGGTCTTCCCCTCAGCGGTGCGGCGGGCGATGTAGTCGCGGGTGGATTGCTG
>DASQKI010000083.1:0-41255 GCA_035630615.1 Nocardioidaceae bacterium | reverse complement strand
TACGTCTTGCCGGCATCGCTCACGACGCGGTTCCGGAACGAGATGCCGCTTTCTACGATCCGATCGGTGAAGCGAAAGTCATGGAACACGCGGAACTGGTCCCTGGTCTTCAGTTGCTCGTCGCGTCGCGTCTGCATCCAGGCCGTGTCGGCCAGGACCACCGGGACTAGACGCACGGCTGCCTCGGCGCCCGACCTGGAATCGGGGGCTCGACAGCCGGCGACTGCCGCCAGCAGGACCAACGGACCGACATGCACGCGGATCCTGACCATCGAACTGAAAAGAGTCGTCCTCGTATCCTGCAGATACACCTCCGCACGGGGCCCGTCAAGGCGGTTCGACGCTAGAAACTTGACCATTCCGAATCCTGACCAGATGAGTCAAGTTTCTACGCCCGCGCGCACGCGCGGGCAATCAAACACTGGGCTAGCGAGGCAGAGCCTACATGCTCGTCGGTCGGAGGCGCAGCCTCGCTAGGCTCAAGGCACTACCGCGACTGCTCGCAACGGCGCGCCACTGCCTCCCCCAATCTTCATCGGCAACGCCACCACGTAGGCCCCGCGGGTGGGGAGGCGATCGAGGTTCGTCAGATTCTCGAACGCCGGTACCATCCGCTCGTAGAGCACGCGGTGCGACTCGTAGAGCGTCGATTGTCCGTAGTCGATGCTGGCGGTGTCGACGCCGACGGCTTTCATCTGCCGGTTGGCAACCAGCCAACGTGCCGCGTCCGGGTGCAGGCCGGGGAAGTGCAGCTGCTTCACGCCGTCGGCGCCCCGCTGAGCCGTGCCCAGATACCGCACCGCATCCGGCCACCGGCGCGAGAAGCCGGTGCGCAAGAGGACGATGGCGCCGGCCGGTATCGGGCCCTGCGTGCGCTCGGCCTGCTGGATGTCGTCGGCCGTCACCTGGTAGTCGGCGCTGGCGTCGGCCTTCGCGGTCACGTCCACGATATAGGCCTCGCCGAAGAGCCGCTCGAGCGGGATCTGATCGACGGTCTGCGCGCCCTTGGCGAAATGCACCGGAGCGTCCAGGTGAGTGCCGCCGTGTTCCGACGTGAAGAAGTTGTTGGCCGCGTAGTAGTAGCCGTCTGGCGTCACGCCGTCGGCGACCTTGTCGAGCCGGAACGACTCAGCGGTCGGCCAGAAGATCGTGGTCTTGTCGAAGGTGTGCGACAGGTCCACCAGCGTGCCCGATGGAAAAGCAGCAGTCGCCGTCTGGGCTGGCGAAATGGCAGGTGCCGGTGCCGGTGGCTGCGCGCAAGCAGAGATGCAGAGCAGCAAGGACGCGAATGCAGTTCCACAGATCTTGTTGGCCATGGATGCAGTGTAGCGC
Organism: Nocardioidaceae bacterium; assembly: GCA_035630615.1. Taxonomy (GTDB): domain Bacteria; phylum Actinomycetota; class Actinomycetes; order Propionibacteriales; family Nocardioidaceae; genus DATFRX01. The sequence goes on along the minus strand of DASQKI010000083.1, from coordinate 39,923 downwards.
CCGTCGGGCCCGGGGCCTGGAGCCTGAAGCCTGGAGCCTGTGTGCTTGGGCTCAGGTGAGCCTGTTACTCTGCGAACTTATAGCCCAATCCGACTACCGTCTCGATCTGCATCCCGGCGGTTCGCAGCTTCGCACGCAGCCGGCCGATGTGCACGTCCACGGACCGGGTTTCGATCGAGGAGTTGAAGCCCCACACCTGCTCCAAAAGGCGGTCACGCGTGATGACGCGGTTGCGGTTGGCGACGAAATGGCGGAGCAGCTCGAACTCGCGGCGCGTCAGGTGCACCGGCTCGCCGTCCACCTGGATCGACACCGCCTCGAAATCGGCGAAGAGGTGGGCGCCCTGGTAGGGCGCTGCCGCCGGCGGCCCCTGCGCGCGGCCGCGCCGCAGGACGGTGCGCGCGCGGGCTACCAGCTCCCGCGGACTGAACGGCTTGGTCACGTAGTCGTCGGCGCCGAGCGTGAGGCCCGCGATCCGGTCGTCCTCCTCGCCAAGAGCGGTGAGCATGATGACCGGCACGTCGGCTCGTCCGGACACGCCGTCGCGAAGCCGTCGACAGACCTGGAGCCCGTCGATGCCGGGGAGCATCACGTCGAGCACGACGAGGTCGACGGTCTCGTCGGCCGCGTCGAGCGCTGCTGTGCCGTCGCTGGCCAGCGTGACCCGATGCCCGTCGCGTTCGAGATAGCGGCGTACGACGTCACGCACTGCCGGATCGTCCTCGACGACGAGGACATGTGTGCACGGATCCGTGCTCATATCAAGCATTGTCCCTCTCACCATTGAGTCAACACGAGATGCTGCACGGCCAGCGCGCCGGCCGCCTGCAGCGCGAGCAGTGGTCGGTGGGTGCGTGCCGGGAGGAGTGCGGCGAGGGTCAGTGCCCACCACGTGAACGGCAGCCAGATCCGCTCGACCTCGGATTTGCTCATGCCGGTCAGCGTCGCCACCGCTACGGCGACCAGCGCGCCGGTGCCGAGCAAGGCCACCGCACGCGCCCCGGGCGGGAGCGCGATGCCCCGTCGTCGAATCGCCCGGACCATGAGGGGCAGTGCCGCGTAGACGGCGAGGCCGATGGTCATCGTCCACGCGCCGACGTTGGCCCACACCCAGTAGTCGTACGGGCGCTTCTTGGACATGCCGATTTCGTAGCGGTGGACCAGGACGGGGTAGGCCTCCCACCAGGCGAAACCGGCGACCGTTACCGCGGCGACGACGGCCGCGATGCCGACGAGTGCTCCCAGTAACGGTTGCCATCGGCGCGCGGCGATCAGAACGGCCAGCGCGAGCGGCGCGAGCAGGACCAGCCCGTACGAGAGATAGAGACAGCAGCCGAAAGTGAGACCGGCGGCGACGGCGTACGCGTGCGAGCGGCGGCCGCTTGTCGTCGCGGCCAGGGCGAGGAGCGCGATCGCCCAGGCGGCGACGGCGGCGAACAGCGCGTCCGGTGACACACCGATCCAGATCGCTGCCGGAGCGAGGATCAGCCATGGCGTCGCCTGGCAGGCCCAGTCGTCGCCGGCGAGTCGGCGCAGCGTGATGCAACACGCGACCGCGGCCGTCGTGCCGATCGCGATCACGGTCAAGCCGAGCCAGAGCGTGTCGGACAGCCCGATCCGGTCGAGGCCGACGAACGCCAAAAGCGCGCCCGGCGGATGGGACGAGACGTGCACCTCCCAGTTGTTCGGCGCCCGGAGCGGGATGCGTTCGATGAAGTCCGGAAAGACCTCGTGCCACGACGTGATCCGTTGGGCGTCGTAGCGGAACGAGCCCTGCCGGGTGAAAAGGTCGCCGATGCCGTAGCGACCGTCGACCGCCGCCAGGGCGATGGTCCACCCTGTCGCGGCGGCCCAGGTCCACAGCATCAGGGCCGGCCAGGACAGGCGTCGGGCGAGCACCGGGCCGATCGCGATCACCGTCACGGCGACGGCGATCGCGACGACCGAGCCCGGCCCGACGCGCGGATCCCATTCGCCGGCCAGCGGAGCCCACGTCGCGCCGACACTCTGATCGGTCCAACGCGGCCAGCCGATCGCGGCCGCGACCAGCAACCCGCCGGCGGCGGCACACAGCGCGCTCGGTAGCGGGCGCACGATCATTCGGCGGACCAGCACGTTGGTCACATTAGGGCCGATCGCCGTGGACGGCGGCCGGCCGGCGCAGACGTCACAGGTCCGTCATCGCGAATCGCTGTCGACGCGAGGGCGGCGGACCTACGGTCGTTGACATGGATCGACAAGGTTCGGTGACCTGCGACGTTGTGCTTCCGTGCCGCGACGAGGCGGCGGCACTGCCTCGCGTGCTCGCCGGACTGCCCGAGGGATACGCCGCCATCGTCGTGGACAACGGCTCCTCCGACGGCACCGCCGAGGTGGCCCGGTCATGGGACGCGACCGTCGTGCGCGAGGACCGGATCGGATACGGCGCGGCCGTGCACGCCGGTGTCGAGGCGGCGACCGCCGACCTGGTCGCGGTCGTCGACGGCGACGGCTCGATGGACCTCGGTGATCTCGGACCGCTGGTCGCGATGGTGAGTCGCGGCGAGGTCACGATGGCGGTGGGTCGCCGCAGACCGACCGGCCGCGGAGTGTGGCCGTGGCACGCTCGCCTCGGCACCCAACTCGTCATGCGCCGAGTGCGTCGAGCCAGCGGCCTCGCCGTGCGCGACCTGGCGCCGATGCGGGTGTGCCGACGGGCCGACCTGATCGGGCTCGGTGTCGAGGACCGACGGTTCGGTTATCCGCTGGAGCTGATGGTGCGGGCGGCCCGAGCCGGCTGGACGATCGGCGAGGTCGACGTGCCCTATCGGGCCCGGGCCGCCGGCACCAAGTCGAAGGTGTCCGGCAGCGTGCGGGGGACGCTGCGGACAGCTCGCGACTTCGCCCGGGTGTTGCCATGACGGCGCTCGGCGGGGGTGTGGGCGGCGCCGGCCGCGCCGGCGTGCCGAGTGGCGCAGCGTCGTCGAAATTCGGGCCAGAAACCGACGACCTTGCGCCACTCGGCGGCGGTGTCACGGGCCGGGCAGCGGGTCGACCCGTGCCTCGACCCGTCGCGCTCGTCGTCGCGAAGGCCCCGGTGCCTGGGTTCGCCAAGACCCGACTCGCGGCGACCGTCGGCCCGATCGCCGCCGCCGAGCTCGCCGCGGACAGCCTGCTCGACACGCTCGCGGCGGCGGCCGACACCGGCTGGCCGATCGTGGTCGCGCTCACCGGCGATCTCGATGCGGCGCCCCGCGCTGGTGTCCTCCGCGAGGCGCTCGCCGCGTGCACCGTCATCGACCAGCGGGGCCGAGGTCTCGGCGAGCGCCTCGCCTCGGCGCATGCCGACGCGAGTGCCGTCAGCGGCCGGCGCATGACCGTTCAGATCGGGGCGGACACTCCACAGGTGCGATCCGGTGATTTGGTCGCCGCATACGACCGGCTCGCGCGGTGCGACGCGGTCGTCGGGCCTGCCGCCGACGGGGGTTGGTGGCTGTTGGCCGTTCGGCAGTCGACGATCGCGAGCTGCTTGGCGAGTGTGCCGATGTCGCGATCGGACACGGGGGTTCGGACCGTGCGGGCTCTGGCTGGCGGCGGATGGCGGGTCGGCGCGACCGGGCAGTTGCGGGACGTCGACACGGCCGCCGACGCCGAGGCGGTGGCGGCCGACGCGCCGGCGTCGCGGTTCGGCCGGCGGTGGGCGGCGCAACCTTGGCGTCGAGATTGCACATCTGTCCCGCCGAGCGCGGAGGACATCTCCCCAGCGTCGGTGCCGATCGTCGGGACAGATGTGCAATCTCGACGCAAGAGGGCGGTCGCGCCATGACGACGCTCGACGCGGTCGCCGCGTTCGACGCCGCACTCGCCGGCCGGCCGTGCGAGCTGGTCCGGGCCGACGGCAGTCGGGTCCGGCTGCCGGTCGGACAGTGGGTGGCCGAACCGGATGCGGCCGACCACCGACTCCTGATCGAGCCGTGCTGGGGGCCGACACTCGATATCGGATGTGGGCCCGGTCGATTGACGTCGGCCCTCGGCGCCAGGGGAGTGCCGGCGATGGGCATCGACGTGTCCGGTGTCGCCGTGCTCAGCACGCAGGTCCGTGGGGCCGCGGCCTTGCGGCGCGACGTGTTCGGCAACGTCCCGGCGGCCGGCCGATGGCGGCATGCGCTGCTGGCTGACGGCAACATCGGCATCGGCGCCGACCCGGTCCGGTTGCTGCAGCGCGTCGGGGAGTTGCTGCGCTACGGCGGTACGGTCCTGGTCGAGGTCGCTCGACCCGGTGCCGGCGTACGCCATGAAGACATCCGGCTCCGCGTCGGCGGTCAGACGTCCACCACCTTCGGGTGGGCCTGGGTCGGCGCCGACGCGATCGGGTCGCTTGCCGTGGCCGCCGGGTTTCGGCTCCTCGACCTGGCCCATCATGGCGCTCGTTGGGTGGCGACACTGTCGGCCGAGGTGAGCAGCGGATGAGCCGGATCCCGCGCGTCGAGGACTTCTCCCATCGACTGCGAGCGCCGCAACTCACCGGTCGGGTCGGGCTCTGGCTCGGCATCACGCTGACTATCACGTTCCTGACCGGGGTCTGGAGCCACTTCCAGCAGGACACGCCCGGCTGGCTGTCGATCCCGACCAGTCCGTACTGGCTCTATCGCGTCACCCAGGGTCTCCATGTCATCAGCGGGACGGCAGCCGTGCCGTTGCTCCTCGTGAAGCTGTGGTCGGTCTTCCCGCGACTGTTCATCCGGCCGCCGCTTCGACCCAGTCGGGCGGCCGTCCTGCACCTTTTGGAGCGGGGCTCGATCGCATTGCTGATGGCGTCGGTGATCTTCCAGCTCGCGACCGGCCTCGCCAACTCGGCGCAGTGGTATCCATGGGAGTTCGGCTTCCGCCCGCTGCACTACGCCGTCGCCTGGGTGTTCATCGGGGCGCTGCTGATCCACGTGGCGGTCAAGCTGCCGGTGATCCGCGAGGCGCTCGGTGCGCCGGTCGACCGAGACGAGCCGGAGCGTCCGTCCGGCGGCCTGACCCGTCGGGGTCTGTTGAGCGTGACGTGGGGCGCCGCCGGGATCGCCGCCCTCGCCACCGCGGGATCAACGGTGAGCTGGCTGCGTGAGGTGTCGATCTTCGGCGTACGGTCCGGCGCCGGGGTCCAAGGAGTCGCGATCAATCGGACCGCGGAGCAGGCTCACATCGCGCCAGTCGACGAGAGCTGGCGTCTCGAGGTCACCTACGACGGCGACTCGCGGCTGTTCAGCCTCGACGAGTTGCGCGCGATGCCGCAGGCCAGCCATGACCTTCCGATCGCCTGCGTCGAGGGTTGGAGCTCGTCCGGCACCTGGACCGGCGTTTCGCTGGCCGATCTCATGGCGGCCGTCGGCGCACCGACCGACTCGAGGATCTTCGCCGTGTCGATGCAGCAGGGCGGCGCCTGGCGTACGAGCGAGCTGCCCGGGCATTTCGTCGAGGATCGCCGTACGCTGCTCGCCCTCGGCCTCAACGGCGAGCCGCTCCACCTCGACCATGGCTACCCGTGCCGGATCATCGCGCCCAACCGCCCCGGCGTACTCCAGACGAAGTGGGTCCAGCGGCTGGAGGTGTACGCGTGACTGCCTGGCGGATCGTCCTCGCTGTCCCAGCCGTCGCCGCCCTGGCGTACGCGGCGAGCCGACTCGCCGACGTGCCCAGCGACCAGTGGGCATCGGTGCTGAAGTGGCTGATCGGCGGTGTCGTCCTGCACGACGGCGTGCTCGCCCCTGTGGTCGTCGTCCTGGGCCTGATCGCGTCGCGGTGGCTGCCAGCTCCGTGGCGGGCGCCGGCCGTGGTGGGTCTGATCTGGTGGGGGAGCGTTTCGCTGCTCGCGATCCCCGTCCTGACCGGAAACGGCGTCGATCCCCCCAACGAGACGCTGCAGCACCGGCCGTACGTCGCTTCGTGGTGGATCGGCATGGCAGCGACGGTCGCGCTGGTGCTGGCGGCGGGCTGGGTGCGGCGCTTCAGGTCGATGCGGCCCGGGTCGCCGTCGCTTGGCGAACGAAGTCGATGAATGTGCGGGCGGCCGGCGGGACGTTGCGCTCCCGACGCCAGACGAGTGCGACCGGCAGTCGAATGGCGGGCTGCAAACTGCGTACTTCGATGGCAGGTCCGTCCAGGGCGGTGAGCGACCGAGGCAGGATCGCCGTGGCGAAACCCCGTGCAGCGAGCGAGCGCAGGAGGAACGGATCACCACTCTCGAGGGCGAGGCGGAGCGGCTGACCGATCTCGGCGAAGCGCTGGTCGAGGGCATGCGTGATAGCCGATCCCCGGCGGGTCGCCACGATGGCCATCCGACCAAGGTCTGGGACGGTGACATGTGGAGCGGGTGGGGCCTGATCCGGCGCGAACGCGGCGACGACCTCATCCTGGCTCAATGGCTCGACGGCGAGGACGTCCGGAGTCTCGCCGGCCAGTAGGCAGATGGCGGCATCGAGGTCGTCACCGGCCAGACGGCGGAACATGTCGTCGGCGATGCCCTCATAGAGGTCGACCTCGACGCCGGGGTGGGCTCGGCTGTAGCGGGCCAGCAGACCCGGCACGTCGACCTCGCCTGCGGGCAGGAGCGCACCGACCCGGATCCGCCCACGGAGCACGCCGCGAAGCTCGTCGACCTCCTCGCGTGCGGTGTCGAGCTCCGCGAAGACCCGGCGGGCTCGGGCGGCGACGACCCTGCCTGCCTCGGTGACGATGACGCGTCGACTCGTTCGCTCGAACAGCGGCGTGCCCAGCTCCCGCTCGAGCCGCCGGATCTGATGCGACAGCGCCGACTGGGCCACGTGCAGCTCCTCCGCGGCTTTCGTGAAGTGGCGATGGCGAGCAACCGCTTCGACGCATCTGAGCTGGCGGACGTCCACACCGATCATCGTAGAACACGATCGATCCAGTCTGAACTATGTATTGCATCGCTCAATAGAGGTTCGGCATCCTCGATGTATGGCAGGCACCGACATCGCCGTGACGCTGTTGGACGCAGCGGCCAGCCGCGACACCCGGCTCATCGAGCAACTGACCGATCTCGTCAACGACGTCTACGCCACCGCGGAGTGTGGGCTGTGGCGCGACGGATTCACGCGGACCACAACGTCTGAGGTCGCCGAGCTCATCGCCGACCGCCAGGTCGCCGTCGCCACCATCGCCGACGGCTTGGTCGTCGGCAGCATGCAGCTCCATCAGATCTGCGAAGACACCAGCGAGTTCGGGATGCTGGTCGCTGACCCGGATCACCGCGGCGCCGGCATCGGACGGGCCCTCCTCGACTTCGCCGAGCAAGACAGCCGGGACCGCGGGCTGCGAGCCATCCAGCTCGAGCTGCTCGTCCCGCGCACCTGGCGGCACCCGAGCAAGGAGTTCCTCAAGTCGTGGTACGGGCGGCGCGGTTTCCGACACATCCAGACCCGCCGCATGGACGACACCCATCCCCATCTGGCGCCGCTGCTCGCGACCCCATGCGATCTCGAAGTACACGAAAAGCCGCTGCGCGTACGAGAGCAGGGCCGCCATGCGGATTGACGCTCCGGCGAGGGAGTCGAGTGCGAGCCGGCGCGCCGGTGTCGATCCGGCCGCCGTCGCATCACTCCTGGCAGCGGCCGGGGATCTCGCGTTCGAGTTTGCCGAGGTCGGCCCGTCGAGGATCGAGGAAGATCTGGTGCGATTCGTCCAGACTGCCCAGCTTCACGGCGCCGATGCGCTGCTCGGGTCGATCGTCCTCGACCGGAGCCGGCCGGACGTGGTGCGTCAACGGGCCTTCGGAACGATGCACCACCAAGTGGCTCGACAGATCGGCAAGGGCTAGCGAGACACGCCGCGTGTCGGCCGCACATCGAACACGTGTTCGGGCTACGGTGGTCCCTGTTGTGGATCTGGCCCGGTCGTCCACAGGCCGCGTGGCGAGTACGAGCACTGTCGGCGGCCGCGCCTAGGGTCAGGGCATCGACAAGACGTACGACCGCAATCGATGAGATGGGTTGGCCAATGGCTGTAGGGGATCGCGACAAGGCACTCGACACGGCACTCGCGCAGATCGAGCGCCAGCACGGCAAGGGCTCGGTCATGCGACTGGGCGACGAGAGCCGCGCACCCGTCGAGGTCGTGCCGACCGGCTCGATCGCGCTCGACATCGCGCTCGGCATCGGGGGACTGCCCCGCGGGCGCGTGGTGGAGATCTACGGGCCCGAGTCGAGCGGCAAGACCACCGTGGCGCTGCACTCGGTGGCTAACGCGCAGAAGCTGGGCGGCATCGCGGCGTTCATCGACGCCGAGCACGCGCTCGACCCGGAATACGCGTCCAACCTCGGCGTCGACATCGACGCGCTGCTCGTCAGCCAGCCCGACTCCGGTGAGCAGGCCCTCGAGATCGCCGACACGCTGATCCGCTCCGGCGCCCTCGACGTCGTGGTCATCGACTCGGTGGCGGCGCTGGTGCCACGGGCCGAGATCGAGGGCGAGATGGGCGACAGCCACGTCGGCCTGCAGGCCCGGCTGATGAGTCAGGCGCTGCGCAAGCTGACCGGCGCGCTCAACGGCTCCGGCACGACCGCGATCTTCATCAACCAGCTGCGGGAAAAGATCGGCGTGATGTTCGGGAGTCCCGAAACGACGACGGGTGGCCGGGCGCTGAAGTTCTACGCCTCGGTCCGACTCGACGTGCGCCGGATCGAGACGCTCAAGGACGGAACCGACATGGTCGGCAACCGAACCCGCGTCAAGGTCGCGAAAAACAAGGTCTCCAGCCCGTTCAAGCAGGCCGAGTTCGACATCATGTACGGCAAGGGAATCAGCCGCGAGGGCGGCCTGATCGACGTCGGTGTCGACGTTGGCTTGGTCCGCAAGGCGGGCGCTTGGTACACCTACGAAGGCGACCAGCTCGGCCAGGGCAAGGAAAACGCCCGAGGCTTCCTGCGGGACAACCCGGACCTCGCCGACGAGCTCGAGAAGCGGATCAAGGAGAAGCTCGGCATCGGTCCGACCGTCGATGCCCCGGCCGCCGACGAGGCGACGGACATCGACTTCTAGGCCATGCCCAGACCGGCACCCACGCCACGCGACGAGCCGGCCGACCCGGAGGCTCCCGACGCCGATCCCGAGGCCGTCGGACGCAAGATCCTGCTCCGCCGGTTGACCGACCGACCGCGGAGCCGGGCCGAGCTCGCCGAGGCGCTGGCCAAGCGGGACGTGCCCGGCGAGATCGCGACCCGGCTGCTCGATCGGTTCGAAGAGGTCGGCCTGATCGATGACGAGGCCTTCGCCCGCTCGTGGGTGCAGACCCGCACTCGCAACAAGGGGCTGGCACGTCGAGCGTTGGGCTTCGAGCTGCGCCGCAAGGGCATCGCCGACCCGGTGGTCCAGACCGTGCTCGACGAGATCGATGGCGACGACGAGGTCGAGACCGCGCGGCTGCTGGTGCGTCGGAAGCTCCGCAGTACCCGTGGCCTCGATCCTCAGGTACGGACCCGCCGCCTCGCCGGCATGCTCGGCCGCAAGGGCTATCCGCCAGGCGTGGCGCTGCGGGTCGTACGCGAGGAGCTCGGAGCCGACGAGGCCGACGAGGCCGACGAGATGCCACTCGACGGGGTCATCGACTGACGACCGCGACCGTTCGTTCGGATCGATCCGGCCGACCCTGCGGCCAAGACCGGCCGACAGGTGTCGAGTGCGTTGGCCGGTCCCTGCGACAGGTGTCGGAAATTCGGATGAACCTGACCCAATCCGTACCCATGCGGCGCGTGTCGGGTTACGTTTCCAGGGCTCGCCTGGTCGACATTCCCTCGGGTGGCCGGTCGATCGGCAGTCCGCGTGACACCTCGAGGAGACACCATGCGAAGGACCCTGACTGCGCTCGCCAGCGCCACCCTCCTTGCGACCGGGCTCGCCAGCACGGCTGCGGCCGATCCGCCCCACAACCCCGGTGGGCCATGCATCCAGGACCAGCAAGACGTCAGCCTCGAGAGTGTCGCCGGATACGCCGACGTGGTCCGCGAGCTGGGCCGGATCGAGCGTACGTCTGGCGGCCTGGTGACTGTCGACTCGGCGGGGCAGTCGGGCGAAGGACGTGAGCTCCTCTACGCGACGGTGGGCAGCGGGCCGACAACGTTCTGGCTGCAGGCCCGAATCCACGGCAACGAGCTGCACAGCACCGAAGCCGCGCTTCAGATCCTGGACCTTCTCGCGAGCGGATCCCCCGCAGCACGGACGATCCGGGACAACTTAACTGTGATCGTCATTCCGATGTACAACCCAGACGGTGCCGAGGCGAACATCCGCCAGAGCACCACGCCCAGCGTCATTGACCTGAACCGCGACTGGGAAAACTTCGCCCAGCCGGAGTCGGTGGCCTTCTGGCGGCTCTGGCGGGACACCGCACCCGAGCTCGCGCTCGACCTGCACCACATGGGCGAGGCTCCCGTGGTCGACGGCACCGACGACCTCAACCAGTTTCAGATCGGCGCCCGCTCGATCGACCCGTCCCGGATGACCGACGAGCAGTGGCTAACCAACCGGCAGATGGCGATGGTGAGCGTCGAGGCGCTTGATCGGTACGGGCCGGTCAACGTGGCCCACTACCCGCTGATCGACATCACCAACGCCGCGCTCAGCCGGATGCTCATGGGAGGGACGGCGCCGGCGGGCGAGCAGGCCGTGACCGAACCACCCACCCGCGGCGCGATCTTCTACGAAGTGCGCTCGGTCGGCCAGAAGAGCAACGGCCAGCTGGAGAACCTGTTCCGGATTCCGACCATGGCCGTGCTACTGGCCGCCGCGAACGGATCGCTCGGGTCGCAGGACGTCTCCGGCTACCCGGACCTGCCGTTCGCGTCGCAAGGACCTTGTGGAATGTGAGAGGACCGCTGATGCCGAAACGCATGCTCCTGGCCTCGGCAGCCGTCGTCGCCTTGGCGACGGGCCTGATCGTGTCGCCGACCCGGGCCAACGACGGAAATGCCGAGTGCGAGAACCTCGACGACCCCTCGACCTCAGGCTGGACCAGCCATGCCGAGCTCGGCCGCCAGCTCGCACAGATCGAGACGACCAGCTCCGGTCGGGTGGACGTATCGGTGATCGGCGAGTCCGCGCTCGGCCGGGAGATCTGGGCCGCTCGGGTCGGAACGGGCGATCGGGTGATGCTGATCACCAGCGAGATCCACGGCAACGAGAAGACCGGCACCGAGGCGCTGCTGGCCCTACTCAGGACGCTGGCGTCCAGCGAAACCGCGCAGGCGCAAACCATCCGCGCAAACCTCACCATCGTCGCCGTGCCCAAGTTCAATCCGGACGGCGGCGAGCTCAACCGGCGGCAAAACGCCTTCACCTGGGACGAGGTCATGCAGACCTTCCCGCAGCTCCAAGGCACCAGCCCGCCGTTCTACTACAGCAACGGGCTCGGTGGATTCGACCTCAATCGCGACTTCAACGCCGACCTCGACTTCGAGCCGCAGCCGGAGGACATCCCGACCGACGAGGTGGAGCCGGGTCTGTACGTCACCAACGAGGCGCGGGCGCTGCGGCACCTTTACGTCGACCTACGGTCCGAGTTCGGCACGGTGGACGCGTACGTCGACCTGCACCACATGGGCTCGTGTAGCCAGCAGAACGACACCGACAAGTACGCGACGGTGGCGCTGGACTTCCCGCCGCTCGGCTCGGAGATCGATGGCAACCCGCGCTATGACGACTGGCCGCTGCTGGACCAGGACAAGTCGCGTCGGTACGCGTTGGCAGCCGCGTTGGGCATCCGCGAGTTTGCGATTGGCGAGCCGTCGCCGTTCTTCGGCGGGGTGACCCGCTATACCCACCAGCAGATCGCCGACGGATACAGCTTTGACCGCGACTTCGCCGGGCAGGCCCGGTCGGCGTTCGCGCTCAACGGAACCGGCACCGTGCTGTTCGAGGTGCGGGGACAGTCCGACGACTGGGGTCAGAAACAGAAGGGCCAGCTGGTCAAGGCCGTGCAGGCCGGGGTGACTGGCCTTGCCATCAGGCTCGCCGATGGCTCGGCTGACAATCTGAACGGAGACGACTTCTACGACCTGCCCAAATACTGGTAGCCGAAACGTCCGGGGCAAGCGGCCGGGCCTGGTCAGCCGATGAGCGCGTCGATGATCAGCCCGGTCGTTTCCTCCGGGCGCTCCATGCTGGGCAGATGGCCGGCCCAGTCCAGCTCGATCAGGCGGGCATGCGGGATCGTGGTCGCCAGGTGGGCAGCGATCGCCTGGAAGTGGTCCATGTCGCGGCCGCCCGACACGACAACGGTCGGAGACCCGATCTGGGCGGGATCGACGTCGACCCGCTCCAGCTCGGGCTGCTCCGGCCGCGCATCAGCGGCGAGCTGCACCTCGAAGGCGTGCCGCTGCATCTCTCGCAGGAGGTCCCGAGCCGACGTGTCGGCCTCCGGCCCGAGCCACGTGGCGACATTGTGATCGACGAGGCCGTCGATGTCACCGGCCTCGGCCAGCGCGTCTTCCCGCTCGTCGAAGGCGTCGGCGGCCGCGGTCGGCTCGAGGCCACGAAATCCCGGGCACAGCAGGACGAGCCGCCCGACCCGATCCGGGTAGGTGGCCGCGACCTCGAGGGCGACCCGGCCGCCGAATGACGAGCCCACGATTGCCGCTCGTTCGACGTCGAGATGGTCGAGCAGCGCGATCACGTCGCCGCCGTTCGAGAACCGCTCCGCCGGTATCGGCGTGTCGCCCCAGCCGCGCAGGTCGCAGCGGACAGCCCGAAACCGCTCGGCGAGCGGCTCCCACTGCGGCTGCCACATCCGGCGGTCGGCGACTCCGGAGTGCAACAGCAGCACCGGATCGCCGGTGCCAGCTTCGTCGTGGGCGAGCAGCATGGCCTGAACCTAGCCCCCGGGACCGTCGCCGACCAGCGAGTTTCGTCGCTCGGCCGGTCCGTTGATGCTTGACCGTTACCAGTGCCCGACTTAACGTGACCGATACCGAGGAGGTTCCGCACCACGGGTGCGGTTTGAGATAGCGCCGAACCTGGTCAGGCGGCGACAGCGGGACATCGCGTCGCCGGCCATCGACGTATGGGCGTGCGCGCGTTGCGAGGGCCCCTCGAGGGGCGCGGTGGCGCCGCTCGGTGAACGGAGGTGGGCAGGTGGCACTCGGTGATGGAGCGCTGCTTGCGTTGGTGGGACTCGTCGTGGTGGCGGTGGGGGTTGTCTGGTGGATGTCCCGACGGGGCGATTCGCAGGCCCTGGGCAACGCTCGCGCGCAGGCGCAGCAAACCATCGATCGCGCCAATCGGCAGCTTGAGCAGGTCGTGGCCGACCGAGCCGAGCTGGCGCGGTTGCGCGAAGACATCGAGCGTCGGGAGGCGCGGCTCGACGAGCGCTCCGACCGCCTCGACGAGAAGCGCAGTGCCTTGGACGAGCGGGCCGACGCGTTGGCCACTCGTGAGGGCGAGCTCGATCTCAAGCGAGCCGACCTCCTCGACGTCGAGGCCGAGCGCCGAGTGCTGCTGGAAAACGTCGCCGGCCTGAGCGCGGCCGACGCCAAGGCCGAGCTGATCGGGTCGATCGAATCCGAGGCGAAGCGCGAGGCGATGCGTGCCGTCCGCGAGATCGAGCGGTCCGCCACTGAGGATGGCGAGGCCCAGGCTCGCCGCATCCTCACGACGACCATCCAGCGTCTCGCCGCGAGCCAGACCGCCGAAGCCGTCGTCACCGTCGTGCCGCTGCCAGGCAGTGACATGAAGGGCCGGATCATCGGCCGCGAGGGCCGCAACGTGCGGACATTCGAGCAGGTCACCGGCGTCAACGTGATCATCGACGACACTCCAGACGCGGTCCTGCTGTCATGCTTCGACCCGGTGCGGCGCGAGACGGCCCGGGTGGCGCTCGAGCAGCTCGTCGTTGACGGCCGGATCCATCCGAGTCGGATCGAGGAAGTCTTCGAGCAGAGCAAGGCCGAGGTCGAACGGCTGAGCATTCGGGCCGGCGAGGACGCGACCGTCGAGTTTGGCGTCACAGACCTTCATCCGGACCTGGTACGGACCCTCGGGCAGCTGCGTTATCGCACGTCGTACGGACAAAACGTGCTCGAGCACCTCCGAGAGTCGGCGCGACTGGCCGGATTGATGGCCGACGAGATCGGGCTCGACCGCACGCTGTGTGTGCGTGGCGCGCTGTTGCACGACCTCGGCAAGGCGTTGACCCACGAGGTCGAGGGCAGCCACGCCCTCGTCGGCGCGGAGCTCGCCCGGCGCCACGGCGAGTCCGAGGACGTCGTCCACGCAATCGAGGCGCACCACAACGAGGTCGAGCCGCGAACGGTCGAGGCGGTCCTGGTGCAGGCGGCCGACGCGATCAGTGGCAGCCGTCCCGGCGCCCGGCGAGAGTCGCTCGAGTCGTACGTCAAGCGGCTCGAGCGGCTCGAAGAGATCGCCGGGTCCAAGCCGGGCGTCGATCGCGTCTTCGCGATGCAGGCCGGGCGCGAGGTGCGCGTCATGGTGTTGCCCGGTGAGGTCGACGACATCCAGGCCCAGGTGCTCGCTCGTGACATCGCGAAGGAGTTCGAGGAAGAGCTGACCTATCCCGGTCAGATCAAGGTCGTCGTCGTACGCGAGTCGCGGACCACCGAGGTCGCCCGTTGACCGAGCCTGACCCCGATCCGGCTCGTACGTGGGACGGCGAGCCGATCGCGTCCGATGAACCGGTCGGGTCGACGACCATCGTACGTCGCGCCAGTGCTGACGCGGGCTGGGAGTATCTGCTGCTGCATCGAGCGCATCAAGGGACCGGTTACGACGGCGACTGGGCTTGGACGCCGCCGGCCGGCTGCCGTCGGCCGGGGGAGCCGGTGCTCGACGGAGCTCGGCGCGAGCTGGCCGAGGAGTCCGGGATCGCCGCGACGCCGTGGCCGGTGGACCTGACCGGCCGGTGGGTCAGGTGGGCCTTGACCGTCTCGGTCGACACGCCGATCGTCCTCGTCGATGCCGAGCACGATCGGTTCGAGTGGGTGTCGCCGGGCGAGGCGGCCGAGCGGATCCGGCCGGCCGTGGTCGCCGAGTCGATCGCCAAGGTCGACGCGATCCCCGAGGTCGACGTCGACTTCCGCCCGATGACCCACGACGACCTGCCGGCGTTCGTGGAGTGGCAGCACGCACCACATGCCCGGCGATGGTTCCACGCGGGCCGGATGGATCTGACCGAGGCGCTGCGGCGCTACGGCCCGCGGATCGACGGCGACGTGCCGACCCGGATGTGGGTCGCCCAGGTCGACGGCCGCGACGTCGGCATGGTGCAGGACTATCGGGTCGGCGACCACGCCGAGTACGCCGCGAAGACCGGTGATCCCGACGCGGCGGCGTTCGACTATCTGATCGGCGACCCAGGCCTCGTCGGACGGGGCATCGGCACTCGGCTGATCGGGCAGTTTCTCGTCGATCGGCTGCGTCCGGCATACCCTGAGGCGCCAAGGTTCCTGGCAAGCCCGGACCACCGCAATCGGGCGTCGTTGCGCCTGCTCGACAAGCTCGGCTTCCAGCAGGGACTCTGGATCGACGAGCCGGCCACGAGCGAGTACGACCCGCCCGAGACCGAGATCGTCTGCACCCTCGACGTCGCCCACTGGCTCGGCTGACGGTCGCCACCACGGTTACCCGTCGGTAACATTCGGGCATGCGCCTGCCGAAGCCCTCGACGTGCACGCTCTATAAGACTCTCGACCGGATGCCCCGAGGCCGTCGGATCTTCTCGTACGCCTTCACCCGCAAGGCGCCGTTCTTCGCGACGATCAAGCCGACGTTTCTCGAGATCCGGCCGCATCTCGCGAGGGTCCGGCTGCCCAACCGAAGGGCTGTGCACAACCACATCGGCACGATCCACGCGATCGCGGTCTGCAACGGCCTCGAAGCGGCGATGGGCGCGCTGGCCGAGGCGACGACCCCCAGCGGCATGCGGTGGCTGCCGAAGCGGATGGAGGTCGATTACCTCGCCAAGGCGACGACCGACCTGGTCTGCACAGCCGAGACCACTGAGGCCGATTGGGACGGCGCGCCTGACGTGCCGGTCGACGTCCGGGCCGTCCGCGCCGACGACACGGTCGTGGCCCGGGGCGTGATCCATCTCTGGGTCACGCCCCGGCCGACCGGCTGATCAGGCGCCGGCGCCGCCGATGGACTGGTCGCCCACATCGACGCCCGCGACCTTCGGCGTCTCGGCTGACGCGCGCCCGCGCCGGGCCATCCGGCGCTCCAGCCAGATCGCCAGCCGCGACAATGAGTAGTTGATCACGATAAAGACGGTCGCCAACACGATCCCGGTCGCGAACGAGTTGTGGAACTCGTTGCGGATGTCGTTGCCGACCGACACGATCTCGTCGAACGGGATCACGAAGGCGAGAGCGCTGTCCTTCAAGGCAACGACACACTGGCTGATGATCGCCGGAAGCATCGTGGTGATCGCCTGCGGAATGAGGATGATCACCATCAGCTGGTACTTCCGCAAGCCGATCGAATAACCCGCCTCGCTCTGTCCTTTGTGCACCGCTCGGATGCCTGCACGGAAGACCTCGGCGAGTACCGAGCCGTTGTAGAGGACCAGCGGGATGACGATGACCCAAAACTTTCCGATCTCGGTCGCGTACTTGATGCTGAGGAAGAAGATCATCATCAAGACCGGGATGGCACGGAAGAACTCGACGATCACAAAGCAGGGCCAGCGGAGGAACCAGTGGTCCGACAGCCGACCCGTCGCGAAGATCATCCCGAACGGGATCGAGAGCGCGATGGCGACAACTGCGATTTCGAGAGTGACGATCAGGCCGTCGAACAGGTCCTGCACTATCGCCGGCGTGACGAACGGCTCCCACTTCTCGTAGGCGAACTGATCGTTTTGGTTGAGTCGGAGCACGACCCAGGCGAGCACGCCGACGAGCACCACGCTTGTGACGATGCCGATGATCCGGTGTCGCACTCGGGCGCGGGGACCAGGGACGTCGAAGAGGACGCTGCCGCTCATCGTGCCACCGCCCAGTGCCGCTCGAGAAGATGGGAGCCGGTGGAGATCACCGCGACGATCGCGACGTAACCGAGGCCAATGCCGAAGAAGAGCCAGTAGGCGGCCTGTGGGTCGTTGTTGAGAAGCGCGCTCAGCGTGGCCGTAGCTTCAGTGACGCCAAAGCCGGCGGCGACGGAGGTGTTCTTAGCCAGCGCGATGTAGACGCTCGCCATCGGCGGTACGACCGCGCGAAAGGCTTGCGGGAGGACAACCCGGCCAAGCGTTTGCGTGAAGGTCATGCCGATCGATCGAGCCGCCTCGGCCTGTCCTGCCGCAACGGTGTTGATGCCGGCGCGAACGGCCTCACACACGAATGCCGCGGTATAGACCGAGAGAGCGATGGTCGCCTTCTCGAAGAACGTGTATTGGATGTCGAGCTCGGGTAGCCCGAAGACGACGAGGATGAACAGCACAACGAGCGGCGTGTTGCGGAACGTGTTGACGTACGTCGTTCCGATGGCGTTCATCACCCGTACCGGCGCCACCCGCATCGCGGCCAAGAAGGTGCCAAGGACCGTGGCGAACAGGCCCGAGATCAACAGCAGCTGGATCGTCTCCCAGAAGCCGTCGAAAATCGCATCGGACTGGTCGAACAGCACATCCATAGAACACCCTCACCTCCCTCGGCAGCCGGCATCTGTCGAGGTGGGCCGGCCCCCGACAGGTGCCGGCCCACCAATGCGATGCGGTCAGATCACGGACAAGGGGCCATCTCCGGCGGCTCGGGCGTCTCGATGCCCGACTCGCCGAGCGTGGCCTCGAACGCGTCGGCCCAGTAGCCGTCGTCCATCGCCTGCTGCATCGAATCGCGAAGGAAGTTGCAGAACTCCGTGTCAGTGTTGGGGTAGTACCCGACGCCGTAGAGCTCCTCGCTGAATTCGTCACCCACGACCTCGAGCTCGTCCGGGGTCTCCGCCTCGTAGCCGAGGAGGATCGCGCCATCAGTCGTCATCGCGTCGATCGCGCCGCTGCGCACCTGCTCGACACATTCCGAGTAGGTGTCGAACCCGCGCCCGATCCCACCTTCAGCCTCGATCTGCTCGAGTGAGGTCGATCCGGTGACCGAACAGACCTCGACGCCTTGGACGTCGTCGACGCCGGTGATCGTGTCCTTGTCCTCCTCACGGACCAGGAGCTGCTGGCCGGTGATGTAGTACGGCCCCATCTGCCCGACGATCTTCAGACGTTCCGGGTCGATGGAGTAGGACGCCAGCACGAGGTCGACGCGATCCTGCTGCAGGAACGGCTCGCGGTTGTCTGAGATCGTCTCCTCCCAATCGATGTCCTCGGACGCGATGCCGAGCTGGCCCGCGATGTACTTGCCGAGCTCGATGTCGAACCCGGACGGCTCATCGTCGCCAGCTCCCTGGAATCCGATTCCAGGCTGGTCGGTCTTCACACCGATCGTGATCGCGCCCGCGTCGGCGTACTCCGCCATCTGCGAACCCTCGGGGAAGTCGGGGCTTTCGACGACCGGCGCTTCGAGACCCGATGCCTCGTCGTCTTCGCCAGCCTCACCACACGCCACCATGGCCATTGCCAGGCCAACAATCATCAGCGCTTGCGTACGCCTCAATCTCATCGAAATGCATCTCCTCAGTGCTTGAGAATCTTGCTCAGGAAGTCTTTTGCCCGGTCGGACTGGGGATTGGTGAAGAACTCCTCGGGAGTGTTCTGTTCGACGATCGCGCCGTCGGCCATGAATGCGACCCGGTTGGCCGCCGTCCGCGCGAACCCCATCTCATGCGAGACGACGATCATCGTCATGCCGCCCTCGGCGAGGTCGACCATGACGTCGAGGACTTCCTTGATCATCTCTGGGTCGAGCGCGGAGGTCGGCTCGTCGAAGAGCATGACCTTCGGCTCCATCGCAAGTGCCCGAGCAATCGCGACGCGCTGCTGCTGACCGCCCGACAGCTGAGCGGGGTATTTGTGCGCCTGGTCGCCAACGCCGACGCGATCGAGCAAGGACCGCGCCCTCTCGCGTGCCTCCTTGGCCGGCCGGCGCTTCACCTTGATCGGGCCGAGCGTCACGTTGTCGAGAACGGTCTTGTGGGCGAAGAGATTGAACGCCTGGAAAACCATGCCGACCTCGGCGCGGTGCTTCGCCAAGTCCTTGCCCTCGGCCGGAAGCGGCGTACCGCCCAGCCTGATCTCGCCCTCGTCGATCGGCTCGAGCCGGTTGATCGCGCGGCATAGGGTCGATTTGCCCGAGCCGGACGGCCCGATCACGACGATGACCTCGCCACGCGCGACGTTGAGATTGATGTCCTTGAGCACGTGGAGGTCGCCGAACCACTTGTTCACGCCGTCGATCTCAACCAAATGGCCGGATTGACCGCGTTCCTCCACGATTGAGGAAGCCTCCGCTGTCATGCACGGCAACCTAGCGAACATCCCGGTCCGGGACGGAGGTCCCGAAGGTAACGAATAGGTTGCGGCGGCGGTCCTACCAGCCGATCCGTCACAGTGGAGGCATGAACGCCGCTGATCCCGCTCTCGTCCGTGCCGTCGAACTCGCCCGCGACTACCTCGACTCGCTTCCGAACCGTCCGGTGTGGCCGCGCGAGTCGTACGCCGAAGCCGTCGACCGAGTACGTCGCCCGATGCCCGACGAACCGGCGGACCCCGAAACTGTCGTCGACGAGCTGGCTGCCTGGGTCGAGCCGGGGCTGACCGCGACGCCGGGCGGCCGCTTCTACGGCTTCGTCATCGGCGGCGCCGTGCCGGCTGCACTCGCGGCCGACTGGCTCACCTCGGCATGGGACCAAAACGCCGGACTGCTGTCGGTCGCTCCGGCGGCGGCCGCGGCCGAGACCATCGCGGCCGAGTGGCTGCTCGACGTGCTCGACCTGCCCCGGGTGTCGACGGTCGGTTACGTCACCGGGGGAACGATGGCCAACTACACCTGCCTCGCGGTCGCGCGGCATGCCGTCCTCGAGAGAGTCGGATGGGACGTCAACCGGAGCGGACTCACCGGGGCGCCCCCGATCCGAGTCGTCGTCGGCGGCGACCGGCACGGCTCGGTCGATCTGGCGGTTCGCTATCTCGGCTTGGGCACCGATGCGATCGTGCCGGTCGCCTCCGACGACCAGGGCCGGATCGACCCCGACGCCCTCGCGGCCGAGCTCGCTCGCGGCGACGGACCGGCGATCGTGTGCCTGCAGGCCGGCGAGGTGCACACGGGGGCGTTCGACCCGTTCCCGGCGGCGATCGCCACGGCGCATGACGCCGGGGCGTGGGTGCATGTCGACGGAGCCTTCGGCCTGTGGGCCCGGGCCGCCGAGGAAACGCGGCCGCTGGTCGACGGGGTCGACGGCGCCGACTCGTGGGCGACCGACGCGCACAAGACGCTGAATGTGCCCTACGACTGCGGGATCGCGATCGTTCGCGATCGGGAGGCGCACCTGGCGACGTTCGGGTCTCGCGCGGCGTACTTGATGGGCAGCGAGACACCCGAGCCGAGCGACACGGTGCCGGAGCTGTCGCGGCGGGCTCGGGGGTTCACCGTCTGGGCGGCCCTGCGGAGTCTCGGCCGGCGCGGGGTGGCCGATCTGGTGCTGACCCTTCGCGAGCGCGCGGCTCAGATGGCCGACGGCATCCGGGCGATTCCTGGTGCCGAGGTGCTCAACGACGTGGTGTTCACCCAGGTCGTGGTGGCGTTCGGCGACGACGAGACGACCGCCGAGGTGGGTCGGCGGCTGCTGGCCGACGGGTCGGCGGCTGTCACGCCGTCGCAGTGGCGGGGTCGTGCGGTGCAGCGGATCTCGCTGAGCAACTGGTCGACCACGAAGGCCGACGTCGACCAGACCGTCGCCGCGCTCGGCCGCATCGCCGCCGACGTCCGCGGGTAGCGGTCGCCGGCGGCTCGCCGGGCCAAGTGTTGGCGCAAATTCGCACCAACTCACGGGTGGACCTGCAGTTTCACGCCAACACTTGGTACGGCCGGCCGACGCGTCCTCAGCTCGCACCGAGGTAGATCGGGTTGGTGAGGGCGACCATTTGGTCGGGGGTGGTGTCCGAGAGGGTCGGACGGCGCACTTCGGACCGGACGAACGGTGTCACCGCCGCCGGCCCCTCGGTCTCGACCACGACTCGTCCGGCGTCGTCGGCGGCGCCAACCCCGAGCCGGCCGGTCGGGCCGCCAGCCGCACCGGACCGCGTCGAGCATCGCTCGCGTGCTGAGTCGCTCGGCCCGGATCACCGTCTGCGGCAGCCCCACGACGTGCTCCGACGTGTGGGCGTCCGAACTGCCGACGATCGGCAGCCGCTTGCCGTCGGAGTGGACGGTGTGCAGGTGGAGGTCGCCGCGGTACCAGCTCGGCCCTGTGCCTGGGACCGACGTCGGCGCTCGTACCGGCTCGAACACCGGCCCCGGCGACCCGAACGTCAGGGTCACCTCGATCCGCCAGTCCATGCCTTGGGGAGCGATCGTGTACGGCCCGAGCAGGACGTGCCACCGCCCCGGTTCGACGTACCCGGGCGTCGCCTCCGACCGGCTGATCGAGAACGACGACCGCGCTCCGCCGCTGTAGCCGCGAAACCCGCGAGCATTGCCGAGCCCGGCCCCGGACGGGTCGAAGATGCCGATGTCGAGCACATTGCCGACGACGCCTGGCAGCGTTTCGGGCTTGTCGTACGAGTAGCGCACCTCGATCTGGCGGACGCCGTCCGGAATCTCGATCGGCACGGGATGCCAGTCCGGAGCGCCGACGGGGTCAAAACCGGCCGGGATGCTGCGAGTACGCTTGATCGGTCATGTCTACGGCCCCCCTCGCATCCCCACGTACCTACGAGGTGCGCACGTTCGGCTGCCAGATGAACATGCACGACTCCGAACGGCTATCCGGCCTGCTCGAGAACGCCGGCTACATCGAGGCGTCCGACGGCGACCTCGCCGATCTTGTCGTGTTCAACACCTGCGCGGTACGGGAGAACGCGGACAACCGGCTCTACGGCAACCTCGGCCACCTCGCGTCCAAGAAGGCCAAGCGACCCGGCATGCAGATCGCCGTCGGGGGCTGCCTCGCCCAGAAGGACCGTGGCGAGATCCTGAGCCGGGCGCCCTGGGTCGATGTCGTCTTCGGCACGCACAACCTCGGCTCGCTGCCGACGCTTCTCGAGCGGGCTCGCGTCGCCGACGACGCCCAACTCGAGATCCTCGAGGCGCTCGAGGTTTTTCCCTCCACACTGCCGACGCGGCGCGAGTCGGCCTACTCCGCATGGGTCTCGATCAGCGTCGGATGCAACAACACGTGCACGTTTTGCATCGTGCCGAGTCTTCGAGGCCGAGAGAAGGACCGTCGACCGGGCGACATCCTCGCCGAGATCGAGGCACTGGTCGCCGATGGCGTCCTCGAGGTCACCCTGCTCGGCCAAAACGTCAACTCCTATGGCGTCGAGTTCGGCGACCGCTTCGCGTTCGGCAAGCTGCTGCGCGCGTGCGGCGAGGTGGAGGGTCTCGAGCGGGTTCGGTTCACGTCGCCGCACCCGCGTGACTTCACCGACGATGTGATCGACGCGATGGCCGAGACCCCCAACGTCATGCCCCAACTGCACATGCCGCTGCAGTCCGGCTCCGACGTCGTATTGCGCGCGATGCGCCGGTCCTATCGACGCGATCGCTATCTGGGTCTGCTCGACAAGGTCCGCGAAGCGATGCCCGACGCGGCGATCAGCACCGACATCATCGTCGGCTTCCCGGGCGAGACCGACGACGACCTCGAGCAGACGTTGAGGGTTGTCGAGCAGGCTCGGTTTGCCCAGGCGTTTACGTTCCAATACTC
Source organism: Nocardioidaceae bacterium (assembly GCA_035630615.1). Lineage (GTDB taxonomy): Bacteria > Actinomycetota > Actinomycetes > Propionibacteriales > Nocardioidaceae > DATFRX01. Next base: position 17,123 of record DASQKI010000083.1, on the reverse strand, counting down.
CACCCGGCCGGGGACTCCCGCCGCGGAGATGGGCGACCAGGTGCCCAAGGCGATCGTGCAGGAGCGATACGAGCGGCTGGTCGCCCTCGTCAACGACATGACCTGGGCTGAAAACCGTCGGCTGGTCGGCCGCGACATCGAGCTCCTCGTCACCGAGGCGGACGGCCGCAAGGACGCCGCGACGCATCGGCTGTCGGGTCGCGGCCCGGACAACCGACTGGTCCACTTCGCTCCAGGCGAGGCCGCCGTCGACCCTGGCGACTTCGTGACGGTGACCATCACGCAGGCGGCGCCGCACCATCTGGTGTCCGACGCGCCGGTGCGAGCCGTACGGCGCCGTCGGTCGGCCGCAGGGGTCGCGTCGGGGGAGTCCGGGAGCGGGGTCATGTTGGGTCTGCCCACCGTCGGCGCTCCACAGACGGTTGCCGCGGGGCCGATGGGGTCGGCCTGCGGCTGCGACTGAGCGGCGGGGCCGGGTGGTCGACTGGGGAACATCGCGCCAACTGCGCTCAAAACCCGTGCGTCAGCACCGCCGGCACCATCCCAGTCGCCAGGTGACGCAAGACCATCAGCTCGTGCGGCACGACCGGCTCGGGCAGCGCCGCCAGGGCGAACCACCCCAACGCCGACGCCTTCTCCGGCTCATTTCGGACCGGCACGCCCACCCACTGCTCGGCCGCGAAGAAGAAGTCGGCCCGCTGCTCGATCGGCCGGTCGGACCCGTCGGTCCGATGCACCGTGCACAACGGCTCCAACGCCGAAGGTGCCACGTCGACGCCAGCCTCCTCGCGGGCCTCGCGTACGGCCGCGGCCACGCACGACTCGCCCGGCTCGACATGCCCGGCGACCAGCGCCCAATGGTCGTCCATGTATCCAGTGTTGGCGCGCCGGAGCAGCAGCACCTCGCGGCCCGAGTCACCCGGGCGCAGCAAGACGACGTACGCCGCCGGAACAAGCTGATGACGCGGCGGCTCGGCGGGATAGGACATGTCACTCCCTCCGGTGATGCCGCAGCAACACACCATTGAGCCACCTGCCGAGCTCCGTGAGATCGGCGTCGATGGTGTCAGGGACGTACAGCACGTCGTTGCCGGCCATACCGCGATCGCTCGCGTCGTACGAGATCGCGAGATAGACGGCGGACCGGCCGCGAACCCGGACCGTCCGATGCGAGATCGACGACACCCACGACCACGGAACCGATTCGGGCCCGTAGCGCACCCGCCCGGTCGAGACGACGAGGTGCGGTCGACCGGTGCCGACGGCCCACGCCGCCCGCGCGAACCCGAACAGACCTAGCAGGATGCACGCGACACCGACCACGGCCTCGAGTTCGGTGCCGTCGACGAGCAAGAAGACGCCGAGGGCGATGAACGCGATGCAGGCGAGCAGAACGGGGGTGGCCCGCAGTCGACTGGTCGCGATCGTCACCTCGCCGGTGCCATCGAGTTGGGTCTGCCAGTCGTCGGCCGTTTGGTGCGACACCTGCGGCATTGTGCCGGACTTCCGGGATACGGCCGGCCGGCACTCACTCCGACGACGACAGGTCGGTCTGTCGCGAGTAGACGCCGCGCAGCCAGGTGCCCAACTCGGACATGTCCGCATGCAGCGTGTCCGGGAGCCGCAACCGGTCCCGCTGGCCGTGCAGGATCCACACGTACGTCGACCTCGAGCCGCGGGCAGTCATGGTGTGTCGTACGACCTCTCGTACCGACGACCACGACACCGAATGCCGACCGAATTCAAGGCGCTCCGTGGTGACCACGAGATGGGGCTGCCCGGTGATGACGGTGCTGCCGACCCGAGTCAGGCCGAACAGTCCACCGACGAGGGCGACCAATCCGACGGCGATTTCCAGCAACGAGCCCCCGAGCGCCAGCGAGATGCCGAGGAGCGTCAGCCCCACGCATCCGAGCAGGATCCACACCGCCGTATGACGGCTGGATCGGATGACCACGGTGCCGGCGTGGTCGAGGCGCTTTTGCCAGTCCTCCGCCGTTTCCTTAGGCACGCCGATGACCTTCCGGTGCCCCGGGCTAGGCGGAGGTGCCCTTGTCGGGCTCCGATCCCGCGTCGGCGGCGGGCGGCGGTGCGGTCGGGGAGTCAGGCTCCGATCCCGCGTCGGCGCCGTTGCCTTCGAGGCGCTCCTTGGCCTTGCTGACGCCCTTGTCGATCTTGTCGTCGAACCGGTGCCCGGTCACCTTGCTGACGGCCTGCCCGGTTTTTTCTACGCCCGAGGCGATCTTGTCTCCGTGCTGGTCGACGACATGCTCGGCCTGCTCCTTCGCCTTCTTGGCCGAGCCCCGAAACCTGTCGAGGATGGACATCGTGACCTCCATAACGTGTTCCGATGTCTGCTCCTGACAAACTATCGCCTATGTCACGTCTCGTGGCGGTGGTGGGTCCGACAGCCGCCGGCAAGTCGGATCTCGCGGTCGCACTCGCGGCGGCGCGCGGGGACGAGGTCATCAGCGTCGACTCGATGCAGATCTACCGTGGCATGGACATCGGAACCGCCAAGCTGCCTGCGTCCGAGCGGGCTGGGGTCACCCACCACTTGCTCGATCGCTTGGATGTCACCGAGCCGGCGACGGTCGCGGAGTTTCAGTCGTGGGCCCGCGACGCGATCGACGACTGCGTACGCCGGTCTGTGCTTCCGATCCTGGTCGGGGGCTCGGCGTTGTACGTGCGGGCCGTCGTCGACAAGTTCGAGTTCCCCGGCACGGATCCGCAGGTGCGGGCCGCCCTCGAGGCAGAGCTCCAGCAGGTCGGCCCGGAGGCGCTACACGCCCGGCTCGCCGAACGCGACCCCGACGCGGCCGAGCGCATCCTGCCGACCAATGGCCGCCGCATCGTACGGGCGCTCGAGGTGATGGAGCTGACCGGTGGCCCCTTCATGGCCGCGCTGCCGACGTACGAGTATGCCTATCCGTCCGTCACGCAGATCGGCGTCGACGTACCCCGCGACGTTCTCGACCGTCGGATCGCAGACCGGGTCGACGCGATGTGGGCCGCCGGCCTCGTCGACGAGGTCCGGTCGCTGGAGCGACGGGGACTGCGCGAAGGCCGGACGGCGAGTCGAGCGCTCGGATACGCGCAGGTCTTGCGGTTTATCGCCGGCAAATGCACCGAGGTCGAGGCACGAGCAGAGACGATTCGCGCCACGCGACGGTTTGCGCGTCGGCAGGACTCCTGGTTTCGCAAGGACCCGCGGGTCACGTGGATCCCTTACGACGCACCAGATTTGGTCGCTCAAGCACTCGCACTGAGCGACGACGGGTACTAAGTTGGCGGCTTCGAGGGAGTGTGAGTCGTCATGGTGATCCGACGTAACACGAAGACCGCCCTTGCCGCAGCGATGGCAGCCGGCCTGGCGGTGACAATGGCCCCGACGATCGCGGCATCCGAGCCGCCGTCTGCTCCGGTGGCCCGATCGGCGCCAGCCAAGCAGCCGGTGGCGATCGGCGCGGGCGGCGCCGTGGCGTCGGTCGACGCCGATGCCAGCCGGATCGGCGTCGAGGTGCTGCGTCATGGTGGCAACGCCGTCGACGCCGCGGTCGCGACCGCTGCCGGGCTCGGCGTGACCGAGCCCTACAGCTCCGGCCTCGGCGGTGGCGGGTTCTTCGTCTATTACGACGCGTCGACCGGGGAGGTGTCGACCCTCGACGGCCGCGAGACCGCACCGGCTGCGATGCCGCACGACGCGTTCATCGACCCGGCGACAGGTGAGCCGTACAACCCCTTCTTCCCCAACCTCGTGACCAGCGGCGTGTCCGTCGGCGTGCCGGGTACGCCCGCGACGTGGGAGACCGCGTTGGACGAGTGGGGGACCCGTTCGCTCGCCAAGTCGCTCGAGCCGGCCGCCCAGCTGGCGAAGGAGGGCTTCGTCGTCGACTCGACGTTCCGGCAGCAGACGCTCGACAACGCCGCGCGGTTCGCCGCGATCGAGCCGACCGCGGACCTCTTCCTGCCCGGCGGCGACCCGCCCGAGGTCGGGTCGGTGTTCCGCAATCCCGAGCTGGCCGCGACGTACGACCTGCTCGGCGAGCGCGGCATGGACGCGTTCTATGGCGGCCGGCTCGCCAGGCAGATCGTCGACGTCGTGCAGTCGCCCCCGAAGACGGCAGACACCGACCTACCGGTGCCGCCCGGCTTCATGAAGAGGTCGGACATCGCGGCGTACGACGTTGTCGATCGCGCGCCGACCCACCTCGGTTACCGCGGTCTCGACGTCTACGGCATGGGGCCGCCGTCGAGTGGCGGCTCGACCGTCGGAGAGGCGTTGAACATCCTCAAGACGGTCGACCTCGAGTCGATGGAGCCGGCGGAAGTGCTGCATGCTTACCTGGAGGCGTCGGCGCTGGCGTTTGCCGACCGCAATGCCTACGTCGGCGACTCCGACTTCGTCGACGTGCCGCTCGACGAACTGCTGTCCGACGACTTCGCGGCCGAGCGGGCCTGCGAGATCGACCCGACGCAGGCGGCGGCCAAGCCGGTGGCGCCAGGGGAGCCCGACGGTGACTACGGCGGCTGCCCCGATGGCGGCTCGGCCGAAACGCCGACCGACACCGAGGGTCTGTCGACGACGCACCTGTCGGTGATGGACAAGTGGGGCAACGTCGTCTCTTACACACTCACCATCGAGCAGACCGGCGGGTCGGCCATCACGTTGCCGGGGCGTGGCTTCCTGCTCAACAACGAGCTGACCGACTTCTCGGCCGTCTACGACCCCGACGACCCGAACCGGATCGAGGGCGGCAAGCGGCCGCGCAGCTCGATGTCGCCCACGATCGTGCTGCGTGACGGTGAGCCGTGGCTCGCGGTCGGATCACCGGGCGGATCGACGATCATCACGACCGTGCTGCAGACCCTGGTCAACCGGATCGATCTCGGCATGACGCTGCCGGAGGCGATCGCGGCGCCACGCGGGTCGCAGCGCAACTCCGCGACAGTGACGTCGGAGCAGGGGTTCATCGACGCGTACGAGGCGCTGCTCGAGCCGTACGGGCACGAGCTGACGCCTGCCGGTGCGCCGGGCACGAGCGCGGCCGAGATCGGGGCGGTCGCCGCGATCGAGATGCTGCCCGACGGGCAGTTCCTGGCCGCGGCCGAGCCCGTACGCCGCGGCGGCGGCTCGGCGATGGTGGTGGATCCGGCGGACTGAGGGGTGTGGGCCGGCACTGCCCCCTGGCGGGACCGATTTGGCGAGGACACGCCGGTGTGTCGCGCAAATTCGGTCCTCTCAGTGGGGCGGCGGCGATCCCCGTACGCTGAGTGGGTGACTCGCGCGGCGCTGACCTGGCTCAAGGGGCATGGCACCGAAAACGACTTCATCGTCGTGCCCGACCCCGATGGCGTCCGCGACCTCGACCCGACCGAGGTGGCGGCGCTGTGTCATCGGCGTGCCGGGATCGGTGCCGACGGCGTGCTGCGGGTGGTGCGCTCGACGGCGATCGACGACCCGGCGGCGAAGGCAGCGGCCGACGACGGTGTCGAGTGGTTCATGGACTACCGCAACGCCGATGGGTCGCTGAGCGAGATGTGCGGCAACGGCGTGCGCGTTTTCATTCACTACCTGGTACGAGCGGGGTTCGTCGATCCCTCGCAGCCGGTTCCTGTCGGCACTCGGGGCGGCGTCCGCGTCGGCACCATCCGCGACGACGGTCGGATCGGCGTCGACATGGGTGCGGTCGCGTTGCAGGGGACGACCGTCGTCGCGGCCTCGGGCCGCCGCCACGAGGCGACTCGAGTCTCGGTCGGCAATCCGCATGCGGTGGCGTTCGTCGGCGATCTGACCGACGCCGGGCCGCTGCTCGAGCCGCCGGGGTTCGATGCGGTCGACTTTCCCGAGGGGGTCAACGTCGAGTTCGTCGTACGTCTCGGCGATCGGGCCATTGCGATGCGGGTGCACGAACGCGGGTCGGGTGAGACTCGGTCCTGTGGCACCGGTGCTTGTGCGGCCGCGGCGGCATTTGCCTCGGCCGAGGGGATCCGGTTGCCCGCGTCGATCGGAGTTCGGGTGCCCGGGGGCGATCTCGAGGTGGCGTTGCGGCCAGACGGAGGGGTCGACCTCATCGGGCCGGCCGTCCTCGTCGCCGAGGGGACTTGGCTCCAGGGCTGACCCGAGCGGAACCGCCGAGTGGCGCACGGTTGTCGAATCGGCCCGGCCGAACCGACAACCGTGCGCCACTCGGCGAAAGGGGTCGGTGCGCCGCGTCGCCGCCCGCCAGCCCGCTGATCCGTCACCGTTTCCCTGCTCATCCGCCACACTCCCGGCTGATCCGTCACTCACGGCCGCCCGTGCGGTCACCTGTGACGGATCGCGGGGGCATCTGTGACGGATCGCGGGAGGGGTGGGGGCGATAACCGCGTGAGCCGGGGCGAAAAGCGTGTCAGGATCGAGGCGATGACGAAACCGCACGAGGAGTACGCCGAGACCGTCGGTGAGCTCGACCTCGACGACCGTAACGCGCTGCGTCGCGTCGCCGGTTTGTCGACGGAGCTCCAAGACGTCTCTCAGGTCGAATACCGCCAGCTCCGCTTGGAGCGGGTGGTGCTCGTCGGTGTCTGGACCGAGGGCACCACCGACGACGCCGAAAACTCCCTGACCGAGCTCAAGCTGCTCGCCGAGACGGCCGGCTCCCAGGTGCTCGACGCCATGCTGCAACGGCGCCGCAGGCCCGACGCCGCGACCTACATCGGCCGCGGCAAGGTCGACGAGCTGCGCGCCGCCGTACGCGCGACCGGCGCCGACACCGTCATCTGCGACGGCGAGCTCGCCCCGAGCCAGTTGCGCAACCTGGAGGACCAGGTCAAGGTCAAGGTCGTCGACCGCACCGCGCTGATCCTCGACATCTTCGCCCAGCACGCCAAGTCGGCCGAGGGCAAGGCCCAGGTCGAGCTGGCGCAGCTGCAGTACATGACCCAGCGACTGCGCGGTTGGGGTGGCGAGCTGTCCCGCCAGGCCGGCGGTCGGGTCGGCGCCCAGGGTGGCGGCATCGGTGGCCGCGGCCCCGGCGAGACGAAGATCGAAACCGACCGGCGTCGGATCAACAGCCGCATGGCGAAGCTGCGCCGCGAGCTGACCCACATGCGGACGACCCGCGACACCAAGCGAGCCGAGCGACGTCGGCGGCAGGTGCCGTCGGTGTCGATCGCCGGCTACACCAACGCCGGCAAGTCGAGCCTGATCAACCGGATCACCGGCGCCGGCGCGCTCGTGCAGGACGCGCTGTTCGCGACGCTCGATCCGACGACCCGGAGCGCGACGACGGCCGACGGCCGGGTCTACACGCTGTCTGACACCGTCGGCTTCGTACGGCACCTGCCCCACCAACTCGTCGAAGCCTTTCGGTCGACGCTCGAAGAGGTCGCCGACTCCGACCTCATCGTGCACGTCGTCGACGGGGCGCATCCCGATCCGGAGGGCCAGCTCACGGCGGTACGGGAGGTCTTCGAGGAGATTGGGGCGGCTGGCGTACCCGAGCTGGTCGCGATCAACAAGGCCGACGTCGCCGACCCGATGGTGGTGTCCCGGCTGCTCGCGAGGGAGCCGCATGCGGTGGCGTGCTCGGCCCGCAGCGGCGAAGGCATCGACAAGCTGATCGCCGCGATCGAGGCCGACCTGCCGCGGCCGCAGATCGAGGTGCGCGCGATCGTGCCGTACGCGCGTGGCGACCTGGTCAACGCCGTCCACGAGCGTGGCGAGGTCATCGAGGTCGACCACACCGCCGAGGGGACGCTGGTCGTCGCCCGAGTGCATCCGGATCTCGCCGGCGCCCTCGAGCAGTACGCCGCGGACGACGATCCGTCAGTTGTGGTCCGACGATCCGTACATTAGGTGGCTTCTCACGCTCGGATCGGTGGGGGTGGCGTGACGGATCGTCGGACCACAACTGACGGATCGTCGAAACCCTGTGGATGGGGCCGCCGCGTGTCGGGTCGGCCGGGTAGCGTGTGCGAGTGACCGAGGTCGACTCATCGCCGCGTACCAAGCAGCCGACCCCGCGCCGTATCCTCGGCGCCGCGGTCGAGGCGATCAGTGGCCAGGAGCGTCCCGGTCAGATCGAGATGGCCGACGCCGTTGCGGCGGCGCTTGATCGATCCGAGCACCTGCTCGTGCAGGCCGGCACCGGCACCGGCAAGTCCCTCGGCTACCTCGCCCCGGCGTTGCTCCATGACGAGCGCGTCGTCGTCGCGACCGCGACACTCAATCTCCAGCACCAGTTGGTCGAACGCGACATTCCGGCGCTGCTCGACGCCGCCGAGTCGGTGCTCGGCCAGCGGCCCCGGGCGGCGGTGCTCAAGGGCCGGTCCAACTACGCCTGCCTGCATCGCATCCGCGACGGCGTCCCCGACGACCAGGGCGCCCTGATCGAGCTCCCGACCGGATCGCTCGGCGCCGAGGTCCTCGAGCTCCGCGGCTGGGCCGAGGGCCAACTCGAGTCGGGCGGCCGCGGCGACCGCGACTCGGCGCCGGCGCACACCGAGAAGGCGTGGCACCAGGTGTCCGTACCGGCCCGAGAGTGCCTCGGCGCAACCCGCTGCCCCTACGCCGGCGAGTGCTTCGCCGAGACGGCCCGCGACGAGGCGACCGCCGCGCAGATCGTCGTCACCAACCACGCGCTGCTCGCCATCGACGCGATCGACGGTGTGCCGATGATCCCCGAATACGACGTGGTCGTCGTCGACGAGGCCCACGAGCTGACTGCCCGAGTGACCCAGGCGTCGACCGACGAGCTGTCGCCGGGCATCGTCGAGCGAGCCGCCCGGCGGGCGCGCAACCTGCTGCACGAGGGCCAGGCCGACGAGCTCGAAGACTCCGCCGACGCACTGCGCGACGCCATCACGGTCACGCCGGCGGGACGTGTCGACGCGATGTCCGACCAGCTCGCCGACGCGCTGTCCATGGTTCGCGACAGTGCGCGGGCCTGCTTCTCGGCGCTGCCAAAGGAGGACCCGTCGCAACCCGACCCGATTCGGCAGCAGGCCAAGGCGATGACCGACGAAGTACGCCAGGTCGCCGAGCGGATGGCGGCCAACGCCGAGCACGACGTGCTCTGGGTCAGCGAGCGCGATCCCTCGCGGGGCGGCAACGAGCTGCGAATCGCGCCGCTCGACGTGTCGCTGACCCTGCGCGACAAGCTCTTCGGGGAAAAGACCGTGGTGCTGACGAGTGCGACCCTCAAGCTCGGCGGCGACTTCCGCGCGCTGGCGTCGACGCTCGGGCTCCGTAGCGACGAGCGGATCGACGACGCGGTCGGGTCCGACCCGCCGGCCGAGGTCAAGGACGCCGACGAGGCGGCTGAGGCCGAGAGCGACGACGACCGCATCCGATGGCGCGGCATCGACGTCGGGTCGCCGTTCGACTACGGACGGCAGGCGATCCTCTACGTCGCGAAGCATCTGCCGCCGCCCGGCCGCGACGGTCTCGGTGACGCCCAGCTGACCGAGATCGCCGAGCTGGTCGAGGCCGCAGGCGGCCGTACGCTCGGCCTGTTTTCGTCCCGACGGGCGGCCGAGACGGCGACCGAGGCACTCCGCGAGCGGCTGCCCGACGTCGACGTCTGGTGCCAGGGCGAGGCGCAGCTGCCGGAGCTGGCCCGACGGTTCGTCGACGACCCCGGCACCTGCCTGTTCGGCACCCTGAGCCTTTGGCAGGGGGTCGATCTGCCCGGCGAGACCTGCCAGCTCGTGATCATCGACCGGCTGCCGTTTCCGCGCCCCGACGATCCGTTGATGAGCGCCCGACAACGTGCGGTCGAGCGCCGCGGCGGCAACGGATTTATGAGCGTGGCCGCCACTCACGCCGCGCTGTTGTTGGCCCAGGGGAGTGGCCGGTTGATCCGACGGCAGACCGACAAGGGTGTCGTCGCGGTGCTCGACCCGCGGCTGGTGACAGCGAGGTACGGCGGATTCCTCGCCGCATCGCTGCCACCGATGTGGCGTACGACCGACCCCGGAGTCGCCCGCGAGGCCCTGCGCCGGCTCGACGAGGCAGCGCCGGCCGACTGACCCTGCCGCCAACGCGCGGGAAGGGCATGCGGCCGGCCCGCGTTGTGTTCGGCATGAGAATCGGTCAGGCGTCCGAGGCGAGTGGTGCCAGTGTCCGGGCGTTGCGTTATTACGAAGCCGAGGGGCTGATCACGCCCGGTCGCCACATGAATGGCTACCGCGACTACTGCGCCTCCACGATCGCCACGGTCCTCCAAGTTCGGTCGCTGCTGGAGGCGGGGTTGCCGGTGAGGTTGATCCGAGAGGCCCTGCCGTACCTCGGGGATGAGTCCGATCCGGCGCGATTGCCGTGCGAGGTCTTTCTCCTCGAGGTGGAGCGATATCGCGATCGTCTCGTCGAGCGGATCGCCGATCTCACGTCGCAGGAGTCGGCGCTCAGTGCCTATCTGCGACAAGCCCGCAGCGCTCGCTCGTGACGGTCGGCTTGACCCTGACACAAGTGTGAGCCTTCTACGTTCGCGTCATGGTGATCACAGTCGACCAAGCTGTCGGATGCACAACCATGCGTGCCCTCGTCCAGGAGTCCGACCGTGGGCCGTCGGACCTCGCCCTTCTCCTCGATGTTCCGCGACCCGAGCCCAGACCCGACGAGCTATTGATCCGAGTGACGGCTGCCGGAGTCAACTTCGCCGATGTGATGCAGGCTCATGGAACCTATGGGGGTGGCCCGCAGGCGCCCTACGTCGCGGGGTTCGAGGCGGCCGGTGAGGTCGTGGGCATCGGCAGCGAGGTCACGTCACCACCGCGGCTTGGCGCTCACGTGGTGGGGACAGGATCGGGAGCGTTTGCGCAGTACATGACGATGCCCGCCGCAGGGGTTCTTCCCGTTCCCGTTGGTTGGACCGACGGCGCAGCGCTCGGATTGGTTCTCAACTGGGCGACTGCTCTGGCCGCCCTGGTCCCGCTGGGTGAGGTTGGTCCTGGATCGGTGGTGCTCATCCACGCGGCCGCGGGAGGGGTTGGCCAGGCAGCCGTCCGGCTCGCGACCCACTACGGCGCTCGCGTCATCGCCACCGCGTCGCCGTCCAAACACGAGCTGGTACGGACGCTCGGCGCCCACGAGGTCCTGGACGGCTCGCGTGCCGACCTGGCGGAGGAGGTCCTGCGGCTGACCGGCGGAATGGATCTCGTGCTGGAGTCGGTTGGCAGATCGACCCTCGAAGCGAGCCTTTCGGCCACCAAGCGGGTCACCGGCCGCATCGTGGTGTTCGGCGCCGCCTCGGGAGACGCGACGCTGACGACGCACGACTTGGTCTTCAACCATCAGGTCCAGGTGATCGGCCTCCACATCGGCGTGCTGGCGGCAACCGCACCGCGAACGTACGAGGGACTGCTGACCGAGATCGAGAGCCTGATTTGTCAAGGCGTCTACCTGCCGGGACAACCCGAGATCCATGCCCTCGCAGACGGTCCCGGCCTCCTGGGGAAGATCGAGGGACGACTCACGACGGGCAAGCACGCGCTCGATCCATGGACCTGACGAGCCGTCGGCAACCCGGTCAGACCCGACGCAGGACGGTGACGACCTTGCCGAGGATGGTCGCGTTGGTGCCGTCGATCGGCTCGTAGGAGTCGTTGTGGGGGACCAGCCAGACCTTGCCGCGCTTGCGGGAGAACGTCTTGACGGTTGCCTCGTCGTCGATCAGAGCGGCCACGATCTCACCGTTTTCGGCCGATGGCTGCTGGCGGACGACGACGTAGTCGCCGTCGCAGATCGCGGCGTCGACCATCGAGTCGCCCTTGACCTCCAGGAGAAACAGCGTGCCGTCGCCGACCAGCGTCTTCGGCAGCGGGAACACCTCCTCCACACGCTCCTCGGCGAGGATCGGACCGCCGGCCGCGATCTGACCGACGACCGGCACGTACGCCGCGGGTGGGCGGGCGTTGCCGATGTCGGTCTCGTCGAAGCCGAAGTCGTGCGAGCTGCCGATCGACCGGCGAGCTGCCATCACGTCGGGCAGGAAGACCTCCAGCGCCCGTGGCCGATTGGGATCGCGACGCAGGAAGCCCTTGCTCTCGAGCGTCTTGAGCTGGTGGGCGACCGAGGACGAACTCGTCAGACCGACCGACGTGCCGATCTCGCGAATGCTCGGCGGATAACCGCGCTGCTCGATGCTCTCCCGGATGAATTCGAGCACCCGTCGCTGCCGCGGCGTCAACCCGTTGGCGTCGGGCGGCCCGTCGGGGAGCTCAGCGACTTTGTCCTTGGCCATGACAATCCCTTTCACGCTGGTGCCGGATACCGTAGCCGGGTCCGACCGGCGACTCAAACATTTGTTCGAACGGCGTGTCGCCGGCGTTATGTCCCGTTCTCTGGACAGGTAGGCCCGCCTCGGACACGCCGAACGAACACTTGTTCGACGTGTCGCTTGTTTCTGTCAGTGGGCTGGGGTAGAAGTTCGTACAGACGTTCGATCGAACGTTGTTTCGATCAGCCGTCTCGATCGACAGCGAAGGGAGCCCCGCCATGAGCACCGCCCGCATCGCACCCGCACCGAGCCTCCGGCTGACCCGGCGAGGCCGGTTCGTCGTCTTTGTCTGCAGCCTCGCGATCAGCCTCGGTGCCCTGGTGGCGTGGGGACCGTCGGTGGTCGCCACGTCAGAGAAGGGCGAGCCGGTTCAAGTGCGCGTCGTGACGGTCGAGCCCGGCGACACCCTGTGGGACATCGCCGCGCGGGCAAATCCCGAGAGCAACGTCGGTGACACGGTGCATGAGATCGCCGAGCTCAATGCGATGTCGAGCACCGGCGACCTCTATGTCGGCCAACACCTGTCGGTGCCGAGGTACTGATGAGTTTGGGGTACTGAGGCTGGCCGCGTCAGAGCCGGGGCGCTCCGTCGTAGCCGCCGCGCGGAGATGGGAGCCCGAAGATCTTGCCGACGGTCGGGGCGACGTCCAACGTGGTGGCACGGGCACTGCAGACGTCGGGTCGCATCAACGGCGATCCTCCGGAGATGAAGAACGGGATCGGCTTCGTGGCTGGATGACCGTGGTTGCCGGGGATCGGGTTGGAGATCGGGTCGGGTTCGCTGAAGCGCCAGCCCGCCAGACAGTAGGCGACGAGGTCACCGGCACACCGGCCGAGCCGCAGGGCGTCGGGCTTATGCAGCGCTAGTACGCCGGGGACGTCCGACGCGATCGCGCGCATTCGCCGGATCGCCCGATCGCGGTCGCCCACGGGCCCGGTCCAGGTCAGCAGATCCGCGCCGCCGTTGTCGGCGATGGCGACCCGGTCGGCGAGCAGCCGGTCCGCGTCGAGCGCCGGCGCCAGCCGGACGAATCGCTGCGGCACCGACCAGTCCATGCTGTGGTCGGCGAGCACGATCAGGACGCTCCGGCCCCACCGACCGGAGTCGTGGAGGAAGTCGACGAACCTGCCGATCTGCAGGTCGGTGTCGACGAGCGCGAGCCGACGCGCGACCTGCACGGTGGTGCCGGTGATGTCGGCGTGGCCGAGCCGGTCGATGTCACCGAAGTTTGGCGAAGACCAGGTCCGGGTCGGCGTCGCGGACCATCGCCGTCAGGGCCTCGACGGTGAACACGTCGGGAGCGTGGTTGGTGATCGGGAGCAGCGGCGCCGGCTCCCATCGGTACGTGGCGCGGTGGCCGAAAATCCCGTACAGGTAGTCCTTGCTGAGCACGGTCGCCGTGGTCAGACCCCGCTTGCGAAGCCGACTGAGCACGGTGGCGAACCGCAGGTCGGCTGGCCGGTCGAGGGTGCGAACGACGCGTTCGCCTCGGTCGTAGATCTCGTTGGCCGGCACCCCGGAGCGATCCGGTCGGACGCCGGTCATCATCATCACGTGGTTGGGGATCGTCTCCATGATCGGCATCGAGCGGGCGCGCGGATACCACCGCCCGGCGCCGCGCAACGCATGCAGCCGGGGGGTCGTCGCCGATGTGATCTCGTCCGGGCGGCAGCCGTCGACGACGAGGACGTAGACCCGCGTACGCGCCGCGCCCGCACCCACTGACCACGGTGCCCCGGCGGCACCGGACACGACGATCGCCCCACTGGCGGTGGCCGCGCGTAGGACAGTACGGCGACGACGGTCGGGTCGGCGTGCTCGCGTGGAACATGACGCTCGACCAGACCAAGGCCGGTGGCGCCGCCGGGTTGGCCCGCGAGGTCGGCGTCACGATGACCGTGCTGACCGCCGGTGCGACCTACCGGCTAACCCATCACCGGGTCGATGCCGACCACTCCAACATCGCGGGCCTGTGGGGACAGCTCAAGCGGCCCGATCAGGACTGGCCCGACGACGACCAGTGGGCCGCGTTGCGAGCCGCCGACCGTCTCGACGAGTTGCGCCCGCGATGTCGTCGCGACGGCGGACGGCGTCGTGCACGTCGCGTTCGACCTGCCGATGCCGGGCGCGTCCTTCGTCGAGCTGACGCCGCTGGACTAGCACCAACCCAGCCGTTCGCGCCGAGATTGCGCGTATGTTCGCCTGCTCCAACCAGCCTCGCTCGTTCCTCGCTCGGCGGCCAGGCCCATCCACGTCGCGGGCGAACATACGCGCAATCTCGGCGCCATGAGGTGTGGGTGCGTCAGGTGCGACGCCGAGCGTGCATCTCCTGATCGAGTCGCCAGGTCTGTCCGTCGTCGTCGGAGATCTCGCCGCGCCACAGGAAGGAGTCGGGCTTGATGTCCACGATGGTCCACCGGATCGGCCGACCGTCTTCTTGGGTGCCTTCCTGCATGATGTCGTCGTCGTCGGCGCGACCCATGAGGACGCAGAAGCTGGCGGTCCCCGGTCCGAACCAGTGGACCCGCCAAGCGTCCAGCGTGGAGTCGTACGCCCGCACGGTCGTGCCGAAGCCCTCGGTCGGAGAGCCCCAGAGGTCCTGGACCACACGACCGTCGAGCACCCAGCGAAAGTGGCACTCACGCTGGGTTCGCCGCCATGTCCCGGACGCCTCTTCGTACTGGTCGTTGTCGATGTCCCACGAGCCGATGAGGCGTCCATAGAGCTCGGCGTTGGGTCCGAGGTCGGCGTTGGGCCCGTCGGACGGGAGAATTCGCATGACTGCATCGTTCATGTGACAAGCGTCGCGCCGGTCAGACCGAGGGTCTTGAACGATCTTGCGCTGTTGGATTGTCGGATGTCGCACGTACCGTGCCGTCATGCTGACCGGACAGCTGCTGGTCGACACCGACGGGCTGACGCTCACCGACGTACGTTGTCGGGCCGGCCACCCGTCGTGGTCGGACCCCGAGCCGGTGATGGACTTCGGCGTGGTCCTCGTTCGCTCTGGCCTGTTCCGGCGACGAGTCGACGGCGCCGAGTCGGTCGTCGACCCCGTTGCCGGCTACCTGCAATGGCCGGGCGGCGAGCAGCGCATCGCTCATCCGCGCGGCGGTGACCGATGCACGAGCATCCGGGTGTCGCGCGCGTTGATGGAGCCGATGGTCGATCAGTGGCTGCCACCTCCCCGTCGGGGCGAGCTCGCCCTCAGGATCGATGCCGATGTCGATCTTCGCCATCGGGATCTGGTCGCACGGGCCCGACACGGCGCCGACAGCCACGAACTGTTCGAGCGTGCGATCGGCATGGTCGGGCAGGCGCTCTCCGACCTGAGCTCGGGCGACATCCCGATGGGCTTCCCGGCGGCCCAGCGGCGGCGGCTCCTCGTCGACGAGGTGCGGCAGGCGATTCACCTTGATCCCGATCTCAGCCTTAGCCAGCTGGCCCGTCGTGTCGGCCTGTCGCCGTTTCACCTGAGCCGAATCTTCAAGCAGGCTTGCGGTCTGACGATCAGTGCCTATCGAGCCCGACTCCGGGTGCGTCGGGCCTTGGAGCGATTCGATGAGGGCGAGCGAGATCTCGCCCGGCTCGCAATCGATGTCGGGTTCTCCGATCAGGCCCACCTGACGCGCGTGATGCGGGCGGAGACCGGTGCGACACCGGGTCACCTGCGTACGCTTCTCGCGCCCGGCTGACGCAATCGGACTGACCTCGAGCCGAGATTGCGCGTCTTAACGGCGGGCCGATGAAGACGCGCAATCTCGGCGCGAATGGGTCAGAGCGGCTCGGACGCCGGCCGTACTCGCTGGGCGCCGGCGTCGACCGCCCACGACGCCGTATGCGATGCGGTCGCGCGTGGGTCGGCCCGATCGCTGCGACGCGGACCGGTGGACCCGCGACCACGATTGACGAGGTGGCGGAAGTCGCTGTCGCGCGCGATCTGCCAGTGCACGTCCACGGGCGGGCCGATGCCGGAGCCGGCGGTGGCGTCGGGGGCCGGGGTGACGCGGGTCCACAGGACGACCGCGTGGGGGAGCGGGTCGCCGGACGCGACGCCGTGCTGGAACCATGCGTGGCCTTGGCCATCGGCGGCGGATGGCGGCGCAGGCGACACCCGGCAGCGCCGAACGCCCCAGCGGATGCCGACAGGAACCGGCGTCGATTGAGCGGGCTCACGGAACCTAGAACTATCCAGGGCCGCACGGGTCACGGGTCGGGTCGATATGTTCGTTTAATTCATTTCGGTGAGAGCCGCCGATGCCTCGGCGACGTAGCGGGTGATCGGTTCGCCTGTGATCGTCACGGTGTCGGGAATCGCCTGCCACGTGCCCCCGTTGACCGAGAACTGCGCCGAGTAGGTCACGTCGACCGACGGATGCACGGTCGTGTGCGCGTCCTCGTAGGCGTAGGTGACATCCAGGTCGGGGTACGGGGCGCCGGGCGTCGTGGTCGTCCGAGTCTGGTCGGGCTCGCCGGAGTCGAAGTGCCACACGTACGTCGCGGGCGTCGCCTCGACGGTGACCTGCTCGCCGAGCAGCGTGAACGTCTCGGTGACCGAGTCGGCTGTCGTATAGAAGTTGGTGTCGAAGTTGACCAGCGTCTTGCCCGACTTGAAGCCCGGCTCGGTCTGGAGCTCGGCGTCGGGCAGGCCGATGCGATGGAGCGCTTCGAGCACCAGGCCGGGCGTCACCATCGGACCGGTCGGGCCCTGGCAGGTCGTGCCGGCCGCCTGCCACGAATCGTTGGATCCTGCGAGTCGACGCTCGACGTAGTAGCCGATCTGGTCGGGCTCGCCGCAGCCGATGGCACCGCAGAAGTTGCTGGTGGCATCGGTGCCGCACTTGCTCTCCACGTAGCGA
>DASQKI010000082.1:0-36255 GCA_035630615.1 Nocardioidaceae bacterium | reverse complement strand
GTCAACGAGTCAAAGTCGGCCCGAAGGCTGAACTCGCCCTGCCGCCGACCGTTAGTCGGCTCCTTCTTCAGCGTGTTGCCCCGGATCTGGCGACGGTCCACGTTGGCCGCATTGTCGAAGGACACCGAGAACTCGGTCACGTCGTAGTTGCTGCCACCGATCGAGACGACGCCACCGGCCCAGGTCAGGTTCTCCATCGATGCCGGGTAAGACACCGTGGCGAGGGCAACAGCGTCGGAGACGGTCTGGAAGTCGCACTCCAAGTCGCAGACCAAGTTGCCATCCACCGAGTTGGCGAGGGTCCACCGAGTGATCTTGCCGCCCGAGTAGGTGAACGCCTGGTTCGTGCCTGCCGGGTGGAACGGTCGGTTGACCTGACAGGTGAACATGTCACCGATCAGCTCGCCGACCGTGCCGGTGTGTACGTACACGGTGGTCTCGGTGGGACCAGTCGTAGCAACCGCGCCGGTCATGTGCTTGAGCAGATAGCCGAAACCCTTGGTCATCACATCGAGCTGGACCGTGCCGGCAGCACCCATGAAGAACGGCGTGAACCGATCGTTGCGCTGAACGAACGTGCCGGAGCGGAGCGGATCTCCCTCGGTGCGTCCTTCGGTCTCGGTGATCGACTCGCTGTTGTACTCGAAGAACTTGGTGACTGTGACGGCGGTGCCGTACGTCACCTCGTCAACGATGCCGAGCTGATGGTCAAGCGCGCCCATGTCACGCCTCCTTGTTCTTGGTGGTGGTGGCCTTCACGGGCTCCCAATTGGACGGCTGTTCGAGCAGGCTCTCGGCCAGCTCGTCGGGGACCTCGACGGACTCGCCGCGCTTGCAGAGAAGACCGGTCTCGCCGATCTCAACCTCGTCGTGCGAGCCGACGTACTTGATCTTCTTCATTACGCTCCTCAGGTGAGCCGTGCTCGGTACTGGACGGTGTAGGTCAGCTCGGCGAGCGAGCCCTGGTCGTTATAGAGCGAGTCGAGAAGCCAGCCCGAGACGACGGCGTAATGCAGCCCCTCGACGCCTCCGAGGTACTTCTCGTCGGCGATGCACTCCTCGACCTCGGTACCGATCTCCAAGGCGCGCTCTTCGGCCTCTTCAGGAGAGCCACCGACCATCTCGACCTGGATCACCACATCGAAGGTCGACTCCTCGGCTCGGAACCGCCTCCCGGCCTTTAGCGCCGCCTGGGTGTGTTCAGCTCGGGAGCGCCCACAGAAGATCCGCTCACGCTGCGCCTCTTCGTCTCCAGGCCACCCATAGGTGATCTGAACGTCGTTCAACAGCTCACGGGTCTGCAAGAACTCGATGAGCGCCTGCTTGCAGGCGACGACGATTGACCCGGCCATCTCAGCCGAAACCAAACAGGTTGAGCTTGTCCCGCCATCCGCAGATCACCGAGTCGACATCAGGCAGCCCGGTCGGTCGGTTCATGCCAGCGATGGCGAGCTGGGTGGTGCCCATCTCGTTGGAAGTCGAGATCGCCCTGTCCGTCAGTCCTCCACCGGTCGTAGTGCGGATCACTCGGTAGCGCGCTGCCTGGAGAGCCGCGTCCTTTACGTCGCTGGGAGGAGTCGCTGAGTAGCCGCCGTTGTAGGTGATGACGATGTTGCGGAAGCCGTAGTCCCAAGCCGTGAAGCCGACGTAGGTGCCAGCCGGACGACGAAACGCGATCCCGTCGCGGACTGAGACCTCGGCAAGTTCTGGTACGCCGAACACAACCCCGTTAGAGGTCACGGCGGTCACTGAGAGCACGTACGGCGTCGCGAGCTTCAGCCCACCGTCGCACTGATCGTCACCGTTCAGCGTCTCGGTCCTGGACCGTGCCGCGAACGAGGTCCCGACCTCGCGCTCGATGACCGACTCGATCCACTCGCCCGCTGCGGTCAGCTTGGCGTCCGGGTACCTCGCGGTGCTGTCCATGTCGGGCAACGACCGGAACTCGGCGATCGTGAAGTAGGTCAGAGCCATGGGTCAGCCGCGCTTCTCAGCCCGCTTCTTCGGGACGGCCTTCTCTTCCCTGTCGGACGCCTTCTGAGCAACCGGCTCCGCGAAGCCTCGGTCGCACAGGTTCGCTCCGGCTACATCGGGGACCTCGAACTGCTTGCCCGCATCCAGATACGCCTGGCCGTTGAGGCTCCCCGTCAGCTTGACCTTCATCCTCACGCGCATGGCTGTCCTCTCGATCGTGATGTCGGTGTTGAAGAAGGGGTGAGGCGGGTGAGCCGCCGCCCGCACCCACCCCTCCGTCTCAGGTCAGCTCGCAGCGCCGTGGGTCAGCGACTTGATCGCGTTGGCGTCGACCGAGACCGAGCCCGTACGCACCAGCGCACGGAAGGTCACGAGGTCAGCGTTGAACGCGAAGTCGTCGCTCCGCTCGAAGCGGAATCCGCCAGCGATGCGGACCACGAGGGACCGCCAGTCGCCGAACAGGATCGACTCAGCCGCCGCAGCCGGGTCGGCCACGTTGGTGTCGATGTAGACCGGCTTGCCGAGGATGGTGTCCGGCTGGCCGACGATGACGCTCGGCTGCCAGGCGTAGACACCCTCGCTGGACTTCAACTTCCGAACCATCGCTGCCGTCACGTCGCTCATCAACCACGCGCACGAGCTGGAAGCTCGGTACGGAGCGATGACGCTGTGGAACAGCGTGATCAGGTAGTCGAAGCCCTTGCCTGCGGTGTTCTGGGCACCCAAGTTGTCGTGCTCACCGGTTGCCGTGGTAGCTCCTGCCGAAGCTCCGGTCGCAGCGGCAGTAACAGCCGCAGCTCCGACCGCGATACCGAGAGAACGGCCAGCCGACCGAGCCAGGTAGCCCTGGAGGTCGACTCCGCTGTCATCGATCAGCTCGGTCGAGAGCTGCACGACGTAACCCATCTTCGCCACGGTCGAGTTGACCGAGCTGAGAGTCGGGTCCGCCTCATCGATGGCCGCACCCTCAGTGATGGTGGTGTCGACCGCCGAGTGAGCAGTCACTCGCGGAAGCTTGATCGTCTCGCCGCTGGCGGTCTGGAGCAGATCGACCCCGGTGTCCAGGACACCAGCGTTCTCGACCATGTACTCCCAGAGCTGTGCCCGGAAGCCGGTGTCGATCACGCCGCTGGACGACGTGGTGAGGTCACGAGTCTCGGCCTTGGTCAACGGACCAGGCGGGACCACATAGGCCCGCTGGTTCCGCTGCTCGCCCTGACCGCGCATCCAGTCGTTGAGCTTGTTGCGCTCAGCGTCGGTCTGCTGAGTGCCGCGCTCCTGCGGCTTGCCGTTGAGAGCCGAGAACGAGTCCTCGATCTCCTTGGCACGCTTCTCGCCTTCGAGCATGGCGTCGGCGCGCTTCTGGAGCGCGTCGACCTCGGCGTTGGTTTCAGTGAACTGACGGTCCTCTTCAGCCGTCATGTCGCGGTTCTCGTTGACCGCCTTCTCGGCGACCTCGCGCATGTTCTCCACGAGGTTCGCTCGGCGCTCAAGCAACCGCTTGACCACTTCGCTCATGGCGTCCCCTTTCCGGGACTTATTGGGATGTAGTCCCGGTGGGTTTCGCCCTGCCGGAGTTTCGGTGTTGCTGACCGCCGCGTCGGGTGGCTTTCGGCCTGCCCGAGGCGTCGGAAGTGGTGCTAGATCTTGATGGCCTTGACCTTCGCCAACGCCGCTGCTGCGGAGCGCTTGGACGGACGGTCAGTGCGCTGGAAGAACCGGGTCAGCTCGTTCGCCGAAGGGAGCTTGCGGACCTCTTCGAAGTCGGCGTCGAACTTCTCGGCAAGTGACCGAAGCCCAGCCGAGGTGTCGAGATACGCCGGAGTGTTGACCGGCGCTACGTCGCGCAGCGAGCCGGTGATGAGGGTCCGCTGCGGGAAGCCCTGGTCGCTGGTTCCCCACTCGTCCTCGAAGACGATGAAGGCGAATGACGACTTCTGCACGTCGCCGCGCTCGACCAGCTCGAAGACATCGCCACGAGAGCCAGGAAGATCCACGTCGTACAACAGACCCTCGTTGTCGAGGTCAAGCCGAAGCGTGCCCGCTGCCGTGGTACCGAGCAGCATGTTGTCATCGTGGTTATAGCGGGCGAGCACGTCCGGCCAGCCGTCACCTCGCGACTTGTTGAAGAACTGGTTCGACACGACCTCCACGAAGCCGCCGAGGTTCTGGCTCGGCTTGTTGAACTTCGCCGCGTAGCCGCCGATGGTCTTCTTGTCGCTGTTGCGGGCGCGCAACTCGACCCGGCCAGCGGTGAAGCGGCGCTCAATGTTGGTGCTCATCCTGAGCCTTCCTCTGGTTGGACCACCGTCAACCGGCGCGGTTCCTCCGGTGGCTTCTTCGCTGGCAGTACGTCGCCACCGTCAATCGGCGACAGGTCTTCGTGTGCTCGACGTTCGTTGGTTGTCGTGAGTCCGATGTCGGACTGAATCCGGTAGACCTCATGACGAGTCTTGATGTCGGCGCGAACGATCGCGTCCACGTTGAACCTCACGAACTGCTTGTCCGGCAACCACGAGGCGAAGGCTCGCTCGAACCGAGCCAGATAGGGACTCAGGTTGTGCGCACGGACGGTCTGCCGGTGCTCCTCGTTGAGGTAGGTCAACGATCCGGCTGGCTCTCCACCGCACTCCTCCGGAGCGATGCCATAGATCGACGCGATCTGGTTCGCCGAAAGCTTCTGAGTCTCGATGAACTGCGCCTCGCTCGGCGGAATCGTGATCGGGGTGAACTCCCAATCCTTGCCGGTGACGAACGGCTCGCGCTTCTTCAGCGCCCGCTTCAGTCGCTCCCTCACCGCGTCGGCAGCCGCGCCATCGACAACCGGCTTCTCCAAGTTCTTGAACACGCTCGGCGGGAAACCGCCGCCCTGGAACCAGTCGCCGCCGTACTGCTGCGCATCAAGTCCGGCGTTGATCGTCCTGGCGAAGTAGGCGATCGGCGACAGCGCGAGAGTGTGCCCAGGAATCGTGATCCACGGAATGTGAACCAGATCGAGGCGAGAGACCTGGCGTCCGTCCACGTACCAGCGGCCTACGCCGGTCGAGTCGTCCACCCAGACTCGATCCATCGAGAGCCAGGTGACGTTGGTCGGGAACCCGAAGCCGTCCGAACCCGCGATCAGGCCGACCGCGTTGCCTCGAAGGACAAGCGACGAGACCCCGGAACTGAGCCACGGCACCAGCTCGCCTCGGGTCTCAAGGTCACGGAACAGTTGCGGAAGGGAGTCCATCGGCTGACGCTCGTTGTCGCCGAGCTTCCGGTACGACTTCAGCGGCAGCGTCGAGGCGAAGTCTGTGATGTGGCGGTTGGCTGCGAAGACCGGAGCCAGGGTGAGCGCCTTCTCCTGTGAGATGTTCGACCCATAGTCGCCGCCAGCGATCCACGGCAATCCGGTGATCGCACGCTTCTCCTCGCGGTTCCGGAAGAACAAGCTCATCCGTCGACCGCCTTCTTGGTTCGGGTAAAGTTCGCCGACGCTGCGAGCAGAGCCAGACCGAGAGCCGCGATCCCTGCTGGCATGTAGATCAGGTACGCCGCTGCGATCAGACATCCCGCGCCAGCGAGGTCGAGCACGGTGGTCACCACAAGCGGTCTCCTGTCACCCAACGCTCATCGCTAGGTCGTAATCGCGTTCGGCGTTCTTGGCCCACCGGAAGGCAGCAGCCGAACAAGCGACCAGTGGTGAGATGTCGATGGACCAGTCACGCCGGTCCCACAGCTCGATCTCGCCGGACATCCGAGTCCTGGCGTTCGCTACTGCCGCGTCCAGCTCGGGTTGGCCGACATGGAGGACGCGACCTTCAGTGACTCCGGACTGGAAGGCAGCGCAAGCCGCGCCCATCTCACGAGTGGTGACTCGCTCGACTTCCACGCCTTCGGCTTCGATGTCGGGAACCAGCGCGTCGGCCTGGCCTCCGTTGACCGCAACCTCTAAGACGTTCTGCCTTCCCACGAGCTTCATCAGCTCCGGAACAACCCAGGCGGTCCCGGCAGAGTGTCGGACCATCACCAGCGTCCGGTCCCCGACGTTTGCAGCGACCCCGATCGAGGAGTACCTCCGATCCGGAGACACGTCCACGACCAAGACCGCCTCTTCGGGCGAAGGCGCATCGCCGCGAAGCTTGGCCCACTGCGCCAGGTCGATGACGCTGGAGTCGACCGTGCCGGGGTCTCCCCACCAGCCCAACCGCTCAGCCGCGAACCGCTCAGGAGGCATCTCGCGACGCTCCTGCTCGACCTCGGTGAGACGTACCCGGCCACCGAGCGCCGGGTTGGTTTGCCGCCACAACTCCCGGTCGTCAATGTCGGGCAGTGGCCCGTCGTGAACGCCGAAGTCGTGCAGGCACAGCCGAGGGTTGCGCTTGTCGATGCCGTCCTGTCGTACGCGACGGAAGACCCGGCCCTGAACCGGCTTCATCGGGTTCGGTGGAGTCCCGGTGAAGATCACCTGAGGATTGCCCTGCGTCGCCGCCGAGATCGTCGGCAACAGAGCGGCCTGCTCATCGTCGCTCAGCTCTTGGGCCTCATCGATGACCAGTACGTCGATCCCGTCGAAGCCTCGGCCCGACGAGCGGGTCCGGGCGATGATCTCGACCGACGCGCCATTGGTCAGGTAGATGGCCTCTTGGCCGTTGGTTCTCCGAATCTCCTTGACCATCCCGGAAAGCTCCGGATGTTCGCGGGGATTCTCGAAGAACCCGAGCAGTCTGCGAAAAGCCTTGCGGCTGGTCTTTACAGCGTGTGAGGAGTGGAGGATTCGCTCGCCCAGCTCGACCATGCCGTACAGCTCGCGGACCTCAAGGCAAGCGTTCTTACCGTTCTGCCTGGGTACCGCAAGCCAACATCTCGACGCGGACCACTTCCCGCAGGCGGATCAGACTTCGACCGCCAGTGGCGTCCTGATCTACAGCGGTACCTCAACGACGACGCAGGCAGCGCAGACCTCCGCCGCCTCGGGCTCGGTCGTCAACTTCGTCGGTACCTCGGCGACGACGCAAGCCAACCAGACCTCAACGGCCAGCGGAGTCCTGAAGTACAGCGGAACCGCAGCGATCACTCAGGCCGATCAAACTTCCACGGCATCCGGCGTCCTGATCTACTCAGGAACGGTAGCTCCGACCCAAGCCGATCAGACCTCGACTGCCTCGGGCATCCTCGAATACTCGGGCTCCGTCGCCGAGACGCAGGACGATCAGACCTCGACGGCTTCCGGGATCTTGGAGTACGCCGGGAGCGCGACGGTCACCCAAGCCGACGACACCAGCACCGCAACGGCTGTGTTGGGCTACTCGGGCTCGGCAGCCGTTACCCAGGCCGGAGATACCAGCCAGGCATCCGGAGCTGTCACAGGTCCCGTCAGTGGCTCTGCTGATGTGTTCCAGGACGATCAGACGGCAACTGCCACGGGTTCGGTAGGAGTCCCGTCGTTCACGGGCTCGGCTTCGATTACCCAGGCTGACCAGACGGCGACTGCTTCCGGTGTCCTGATCTACTCGGGCACAGTCGATGTCACTCAGGCCGACCAGACTGCCGATGCCACCGGCATCAAGGTCGACAACTACGGCTCGGTCTCGCAGACGCAGGATGACCAGACTGCCGATGCCTCCGGGGTCCTCGAATACTCGGGAACGGTTGACGTAACTCAGGCCGATGACACGGCTAGCGCGGCTGGAGCTGTCGGAGCGCCGGTCAGTGGATTGGTCGCGGTCTCTCAGCAAGACAACACGGCTGACGGAATCGGCTTCGTCGGAGAAGGCGTCCTTGGCCTCGCCGACATCACTCAAGAGGACCAGACCGCCGAAGGCACCGGAGTGCTCGGGTACGTCGGAACGGTCTCGGTTACACAGGCGAGTCAGACCGGCTCTGCTACCGGTGTTCTCGGCGTTGTAGGGACCTCTGCAACGACGCAGGAGTCCGACACGGCCTCGGGTGCCGGAATGGTCACAGAGCCCGTCACAGGGACAGCTACGGCTGTCCAGGCAGACCAAGTGGCGAATGCGGTCGGTGTCCTGGTCTACGTCGGCACCGTTGCCGTCACGCAGGCCAACCAGACCTGCTCGGCTATTGGCTTCGGACCTCAGCACCCAGACCCGAACCCGACCAACCTGACCTGGACTGAGCCGAACCACACCGCCACTTGGAACGAGTCAGGGTCGGACGGCTGGGACGAGCACAGCCATAACGTCACCTGGACCGATACCGAGGTCCAACCTTTCCAGGAGGTTGCTTGATGCCGACACCGCCACGGGTCATCGAGTACACGATCGGCACTGAGCTGCCCAGCTACACGTTGACGTGGAACGACCACAGCGGGACTCTCATCGACTTTTCGACCGGACACACTTTCGAGCTTCGGATTGCGACACCGACCACGACGACGAAGAGCACCGGAATTGTTGGTGCTGGTACCGCTCCGAACGTCACGATTTCCCTGACGGCTGGTGAATGGGACTCGCTCACCGCTGGCACCTACAACGCCCAATTGTGGGCTCGCAGAACTGTCGACAACAAAGACCGAATGATGCCGCTGAAGCTCAAGGTCTCGAAGGCAATTTCCTGACCTGACCCAACTGCGAGGCCCCGCTTATTGCGGGGCCTTTGGCATGTCCAGAAGGAGATAAGAAGATGGCACTCGGCTACGTGGTTGCTCTGCGCAACTCACAGCTTGACCAGATCACGGCCCGTATGGACGGCGGAGCTGGCGCGGCACTTCTTCGGATCTACGACGGTTCACGTCCGGCGACTGGTGGTACTGCTACGACCAAGCTCGCTGAGCTGACGCTCACTGATCCATCGTCAGCCTCGGCTTCCAGCGGCGTGCTCACGCTCAGCTCGATCGCGCAGGACGCTTCGGCTGACGCGACCGGCACCGCTACTTGGTTCCGGATCGTTCAGTCGGACGGCTCGACGCATGTGATGGACGGCAACGTGGGGACCTCGGGCTCGGACCTGAACCTCAACGCCACGAGCATCACCGCTGGCGGCACCGTCAGCGTGACCTCATTCACCATCACTGCCGGTAACGCTTGATCCTTCATGGCTCGCGAGCGCCTAGAGCGCCAGGAGTATCCGGAGTTCGAGAACTTCCGTACGGCGTACAAGATGGTGCTGGCCGTCGATGAGCGGTACGCCATCGCGATCTGCGATCGAGTGTATGACTACTACCGGCTCTCCGAGAGTCGTCGCGCCGTGTGGCGTAAACGCAAGGCCAAGATGGAAGCCCAACAAGCTCTGGTGAGCATGGCTGCCTCCAGAGAACAGAAACGCCCCTCTCCCACTGACTCCCGGGAGAGGGGCGTTCTTTTTGTTGTGTCAGATCAGTCCAGCTTCTCGGTGCGCTGCAACGGGAAGTTGCCGACTCCGGTGACCTCACCGGTACGGGACAACTGGATCTGAGTGCCACCGTCACGTCCCGACCGGAACCCACCCATGCGCCACTGCTGGCCTCGGGTCGGGATGTCCACGATCAGGTTTCCATCCGACATCATCCGGATGCGGACCGCCTGGTAGCCGCCGAGCGTTGCCTCGACGTAATCGATCGTCTTGCGACGGGTCATGCTGAACTCCTCTCCTCGCGAGGTCTTGGACCTCTACGGGGTTGGACTCTCCCCACGGCTGGGAAGTGGTACCACCTGACGACGCCGGTCGTCAGACGCTTCTTACGATATCAATGTCTGGGCCTACCATGTCGGCCATGGATGTGGCTGCGCTCACGGTCTCCATCTTCGCGGTCTGTCTCAGCGGCGTCTCGCTATGGGTTGCCATCGTCAGGACGAAGGCAGCCGTTAGGGCCGCAGATGCGGCGGAGGAGGCGACGGGCTACAAACGCACCGAGGTCGAGCGGAACCGAGTCCGCTTCGAATTGGAACCTCTTAGTAGCCAGGACCAACACGCGCTCTGGAACAAAGGCACCGACTCGGCGTACGGCGTCTACGTAGATGTCGGCAGGTTCGGCGGCGACGTGTCCTACGACGAGTTTCCTTCCGGTCACCCCGAACGGCTCCACCTGAGTCCGTTATTCGGCCAGGAAGACAGGCACATCACCGTCACTTGGTACCACACGCCGGACTGCTCCGACGTGAAACGTGAGCGGAAGATACTGGTGGACTGGCAACCCCCGGCCGAACGTCAGCAATAGTCCTGACAGCGAGAAACGCCCCACCCGGAGGGAGTCGCAACCGGGTGGGGCGTTCTTCGTCGTGTTTCAGCGCCGTGGCGGCTGGCTGGTCAGTCGAGAGCTTCGGTAGCAGCGTCAGACGCGGCTTGAGCAACCTTCTGTGAGTCCGCCCAGATGAACCAGCCGTCGCCTTCGGCGTACTCGTAGTCGCCGCTCTCCAGGATTGCGCGTGCCTTGCTGACCGCACTCTCGTTCTTCGGCATCCACACCGAGATCTCGTGCCCGCGCCACTCGGCGGACACTTCGGTGCCCATCTCGGGATTGTCTGTCGAGTCCTTGATGTCAGTCGCGTCGATCGCATCAGCCACCTGCCTCGCCGATGCGTACGTCGCTGGCTCAGTTGGCTCCGCAGAGGCGATGGTGCCTGCCCAATACACGGGCTCGCTGTAGTCGTACGCGAGTCCGAACACGACCTCGATCGACGGAGTTTTCGGCAATTCGAGGAAGACCTTCCAGGTGACGGTCTGACCCGGCAGCGCGACTGGCGTCTCCTCGTAGTAGCTGGACTCAACGGTCCGTCCGTTCGCGGTTGCGGAGTCTTCCCAGGCTCCGTCCAGGATCTTCTTGGCGTTGTCCTGAACCTCGACCGTGATCGTTACGGCTGCCCATTGCTTGGGATCAGGAGGGTTGCTCACCGCCGTCGGCTCGGAGACGGTGATCGTGCCTCTGCCAGCGTCGAATGACTCACCAAACTCGAATGGTTCCGTGACACCGGGTACGGGGATCGGCTTGTTAGGGTCGATCGCTGCATCCGGTTCCCGGACCGGGAGGTCTGCGTCGTCGCTTCCGCCGCATCCCGAGATCAAGACGAGCCCGATCATCGCGGAGATCAGCGTCACGATGATCTTCTTCATGACCCCTCCTGGGTGTTGTCGTCGTTCGTGTCGTTGTCCGGCTCCTTCGCTAGTACCAGCCAGGTGACTGCTTCGCCAAGGGCCGATCGGACCTGTTCGTTGGCTTGCATCGCCCGAGCCACCGCGTCTTGGGCGGCTTGGACCTTCTCGCGCCCGTTCATGAGGACACCTGGCGTAGGTGACGACGCCGGAAGATCTCGGAGATCAACGCCGAGATCCCGATGCCCAAGAACAGGCCGATGGTCAGAGATACTGGTTCCATGGTCGGGGACTCCTCCCGATCTAGGCTCCGTCCGCCGTTCACGCGGCTGGCGGAGCCGATTATTTGGGTAGTTCTTTGGCAGTCGGGTCGACGACCTCGGCGCCCCTGACCTCGCCGACGACGAGCCGGTCGGGACGCATCCGGAGGGCCTGGCGTACGAGGTCGCGCAGAGTCACGGTGCCGCTGCCTTCGACGTTGGCGGGCCTGCCCTCGAGTCCGACGACGTGCGGATGGTCGGGGCAGAGCTCGCCGGAGTCTTCGACCAAGACGATCCGCTCGGTCGGGGCGACGAGGCTGAGCAGGCTCGCCAACAGCGTGGTCTTGCCGCTCCCGGTGCCACCGGTGACGAGGAAGGCTGCCCGACTGTCCACAAGGGCTCGAAGCAACTGGGCGCCGCCATCGCTGACGGCGGCGCGGCCGACGAGCTCGTCGAGGGTGAACGCGCGACGAGCCGGGACGCGAAGCGAGAGGGCAGTGCCGGGTCGTGCGATCGGGGCTAGGACGGCATGACAACGGGTGCCGTCGCGCAACCTGACGTCGACGTAGGGGCAGGCGTCGTCGAGCCGGCGGCCTCCGGCGGCGGCGAGGCGCTGGGCGAGCCGGCGTACCGCTTCGTCGTCGGGAAATGTGATGTCGACGGGCTCGAGACCGTCGCCGCGGTCGATGTGAACCGACTCGGGTCCGTTGACGACGATGTCGGTCACGTCAGGGTCGCGGAGCAGGAGGTCGAGTGGACCAGCGCCAAGGGTGTCGCGGCGGAGGGTGTCGACGATGTCGAGGACGGCCGCATGATCGAGGAGCTCGCCTTCAGCGCGGAGCGCATCGGCGACCTGCGTGGGGGTCGGCTGGCGCCCGTCGGCGGCGAGTGTCTGACGCAGGCGCTCGAGGAGATCGGGGGCAGCCACGATCAGGCCGCCCGATCGAGCAGGCCAAACGCGGCCAGCACGGCGCCGCAGCTGGCCACCAGCGGACCACGACGGCGGCGGAGCGGGCCGAGACCCCGGTCGAGGTCTTCGGCGAGTCGACGATCTGGCCGCATCGTCGCGACCAGCGGCAGCCCAAGCATGTCGGCCACGAGATCGCCTGGAATGCCGGTCGCGCTGCGGACCGTGACGACGCTGATCGTCTCCGCGACGGCACCGATCAGTTGTCGAGTCGTGGTGGCGGCGGCCACTCCGGCGATGTCGCCTCGCACCAGGAGCACGGTGTGGTCGGCGCGCGACAGAACCTCCTCCGCTATCGAATCGAGTCGACGCGGCAGGTCGATGACGACGACGTCGTGTCCGCGCCGCCCGGCGGTGAGGACCGAGCGCATCGCGTCGGCCGTCGGGCGTCTTGGCCGGTCGCGATCCCAGGACAGCAGGGCGACCTCGCGTACTCGCGGCAGCGCCTCGCGCAGGGCCGGCGCCGCGAGTCGGCCGGTGGCGGTGGCGAGGTCGGGCCAGCGCATGCCGTCGAGCTCGTCGGCGCCGAGGTGGAGATCGAGTCCGGAGCCGAGCGGGTCGGCGTCGACGAGCAACGTGGCCATGCCGTGGTCGCCGGCCGCGAGGGCGAGGGCGGCGGCGAATGTCGAGGCGCCGCATCCTCCGGAGCCGCCGACGACCGCGACGGTCGTGGCCCGCCGTACGCCGTCGAGGCAGGCGCCGAACCGGTCGATCAGCTCCGCCTCGCCGGCCGGCAACCAGACGACGTCTTCTGCCCCGACGGCGACTGCATGAGACCACACCGAGGCCGCGGCGGCCGGCGCCGACGAGTCGTCGTCGGGAGTGGCCGACGACTCGTCCCCCGTTGTGGCTCGACCCGGGGCGCGGCCCGCGCGGTCGGCACGTCCCACGACGACAACGCCGTCGCGGCGGGGTGGGCGTGCCGTCGCGAGCGCCGCGGCGAGATCGTCGCCGAGGACGACGATCCCGGCCGTCGACCACGCTCGTCGGACCGATCCGGCGTCAGCGATGACCTCGGGAGTAGTGCCCGCGGCTGCGGCCAGCCGCAGCAGGTCATCGAGCAGCGCGTCATCGGCGGTGGCGACGAGTGGTCGTGCGACGCGGTCCTCGGTGTGGCTCATGACCCAAGCTTTGGTCCGGCGGTGCGCCGGATCGAGGCGTTCGACGCCGATTGTGGATAACCGCGGCAGTCCTGATGGTGTGGACAACTATGCTCCGGACCGTGAGCGACGCGGAGTCGGCTGAGGAGTCCACCGCCACCCCCACCCCAACGGGTGGGGTGCGTCCCCCTGCGCCCGCGACCCCGACACCGACACCGACACCGACACCGACACCGATCGTCGCCCCCGGCCGCCCCGCCGCCGCGTTCTTCGATCTCGACAAGACGATCATCGCCAAGTCGAGCACTCTGGCGTTCAGCCGACCGTTTCACGCCGGTGGTCTGATCAATCGGCGTTCGGTGCTGCGCAGTGCGTACGCCCAGTTCGTCTTCGCGCTGCAAGGCGCCGACCACGACCAGATGGAGAAGATGCGGGCGTACCTGTCGGCGATGTGCGCCGGCTGGTCGGTGCAGACCGTCCGCGACATCGTCGCCGAGACGCTGCACTCGATCGTCGAGCCGCTGGTCTACGACGAGGCGGTGCAGCTGATCCGAGACCACCAGGCCGCCGGTCGCGACGTGATCATCGTGTCGTCGTCCGGAGCGGAGGTGGTCGAGCCGATCGGCGAGCTCCTCGGCGCCGACCATGTGATCGCGACCCAGATGGTCGTCGAGAGCGGCCTCTACACCGGCGAGATCGCCTTCTATGCCTATGCCGAAGGTAAGGCCGACGCGATCCGCAGTCTGGCGTCGGAATGCGGCTACGACCTCGCCGCGTCCTACGCCTATAGCGACTCCGACACCGACCGGCCCCTGTTGGAGACGGTCGGCCATCCCCATGCCGTCAACCCCGATCGGGCGCTGGGCCGAGTCGCCGACGATCGCGGCTGGCCGATCCTGCGGTTCAACCGTCCGGTCGGACTGCATCGCCGGGTCGACCTCGACACGACGGGCAAGACCGCGGTCGCGATGGCTGTCGTCGCCGCGGCCGGCGCCGCCGGCATCGTGGCCTGGCGGCTACGTCGGAACCGGGTACGGGCGTAACCGAGACCGCACGTTCGCCGCGTACTCGGCGACGAGCGTTACTGACAGTCGCCGGTAATTCGGTTGAATCCGCTCGGGTCTCTTCCCTCCGGAGCAACGGCGGCGTACAAAGGATTTAAGAACTCCACAGCACACACAACGGCCAGGCACCCACGCGGCGACCTACCCTTCCTACAGGGCAATCGGGACAGGGGCTCGACCCCGCCGACGATCCGGTGCACGCTTGGTAACCGGGTTCGTTGTGTTGGCGAACGACGTCACTCCCGTGGTGACGTCGTTCGCGTGTTAGGGCCGCAGAGTTCAAGCCCTGTTGGGTTTTCGGCGTCGAGTACGCAAAGTCAGCGAACCAGATCGGCGGCCGCCTCCGCGCCGCCGGCGTATGCCCGGATCGCCTGCAACAGCCACGAGTGCATGCCGTCTCGACCGCGCGTGCGATAGCCCTCGAGCGACGATCGATAGGCGCCGCCCGATGCGAGATGCCCGACCTCCGGCACGGTGACCGACGCCCGGTCGACGCCGGTGGCGACGAGCGTCAGTCGCTCGGCGGCACGCGCGACCAACCCGTTGTGCGACGCGAACGCGCCAGCGGCGACGACCTCGGCGTGCACGATCGCGGCAACGACCATGCCCGGCGCCTCGGTCGGCGCCGCCAGTGTGCGGGCCAGCGTCGCGAGCCGATCGGCGCCGACGCCGACGACCGGACGGCCGAGCTCCGAATCGTCGACCGTGCCGGCGGCGGCGATCGCGTGCAGCCGGGCCAGGCCCTGCAAGGGCGCCGACTGCCAGGCCGGCAAGACGCCGAGGAGCTCGGTCGACAGGCGGACGGCTGCACGCGCGATCGGGTCGCCCTCGCCCGCCCGTACGGTCGCGTCGTCGGACGCACTGCCCTCGAGCCGAGCCGACGCGATCGCGCCACGCAGCAACGACTCCGACGTCACTTCCGGCCCGATCGGACGATGACCGCGATCGCGCAACACGGCGTCGACGGCGTCGCGAGCCGCTCGCACCGCGGACGGGACACCCTCGAGCCCAGCGACGGCGGCGAACGGATCGTGCGACACCGCATTGTCTGGCATTTGGGCAGCGTACGGGCCTATCCGGCGCGTCGCGTTGGTAGCCTGCACGCGATGGACGAGAGCCAACGCCGCAAGTTCGGGCGGAGCTACGGCACGGTGGCCGACATCTACGACCGTACTCGGCCGGACTACCCCATCGAGGCGGTCGACTGGCTGGTCGGCCGCGGACAGCGCCGGATCCTCGAGCTCGGCGCGGGCACCGGCAAGCTGACCCGCGCACTGTTGTCGCGCGGGCATGGCGTGTGCGCCACCGATCCGCTCGGCCCGATGCTGCAGCACCTGACGCGCAACGTCGACGGCCCGGTCGCGGTGCAGGCGGTTGCGGAGGGTCTGCCGTTTCGAGACATGTCGTTCGACGTCGTGGTCGTCGCGCAGGCGTTTCACTGGTTCGACCACGAGAAGGCGATCCCGGAGATCGCACGCGTACTGCGGCCACGCGGAACGCTCGCAATGGTGTGGAACGAACGCGACGACTCGGTGCCGTGGGTGCGGCGACTGAGCCGACTGCTCGGCGAGATCCGCGAGGACTACGACGTCCGCGACGACGCGGTGAAGGTCCCGGAGCTCGGTCCGTTCGCACCGGTCGAAGAAGAGACGTTCCGGTTCTGGCAGCTCGTCGACAAGGAGCGGCTGCTCGGCGACGTGTCGTCACGGTCGTACGTCGCGGTGATGGAGCCGGCCGATCGCGACCCGTTGCTCGAACGCGTCGGTGCGCTCTACGACGAGTACGGCCGCGGCGCCGACGGGATGCGGATGCCCTACCTCACGCGATGCTTCCGCACCGAGCGGTTGGGCGAGTCGCCGAAGCGGGCCGAGCCGCCCGGCGGCGGCAACCTGCTGTTCGACTTCCGCTGAGAACCGAGCGATGGTCCGGGGTGGCCCTGGTCCAATAGGTTCGTACCGGGGCCACCCCGGGCCAAAAAACGTCGCCGCACCCCGGATCCCCGTAGGTTTGGCCCGTGGATGCCTGGGCTCCGCTGGTCGCCGTCACCGTCGGGCTGCTGCTCGTCGCGCTCGCCGCCTGGCTGGTCCGGCACCGACGTGACCTGGGCTCGTCGACCGACCGCGCGACGTTTCAAACCCTCCACACCGTCTCGCTCGCGTCGCGGCAGCTGCGTCTCGGCCTCAACTTGACGAGCGCCGAGCGAGCGATCCGGCACCTTCGCACCCTGCTGGGCGCACCCGCCGTCGCTCTCACCGACACCGTGGATCTCTTGGCATGGGACGGCGGGGGCGTGCAGCATCGGCCGCAGGCCATGGCCCTGGCCGAGCCGGTCCTCGCCGACGGGGCGACCGAGGTCTATGGCCCCGGCGCGGTTCACTGCGAGCTGATCGACTGCCCCCTGGAGGCTGCGGTCGCCGCTCCCCTGGCGATCGACGATCGCGTCGTCGGGGCGTTGGTCGTCTTGACCACCTCGAAATCAGCGGGGTTGGTCCGCGCGACGAGTGAGGTGGCCCGCTGGGTGTCGAGTCAGCTGGAGCTGGCCGAGCTCGACAAGTCGCGGACGGCTCTGATGGAGTCGGAGGTTCGGGCGCTGCGGGCGCAGATCTCGCCGCATTTCATCTACAACTCCCTGACCGCGATCGGGTCGTTCGTCCGGACCGACCCGGAGCGGGCTCGCGAGCTGCTCGCGGAGTTTGCCGACTTCACCCGCTACTCCTTCCGACGCCACGGTGATTTCACGACGCTGGCCGAGGAACTGCGGTCGATCGAGCGCTATCTGATGCTGGAGAAGGCCCGCTTCGCGGATCGGCTGCAGGTGACCGTGCGAGTCGCGCCGGAGGTGCTGCCGGTCAAGGTGCCGTTCTTGTCGATCCAGCCGCTGGTCGAAAACGCAGTACGCCACGGCATCGAGCGCAAGGACGGCCCCGGCACCATCACGCTGCTGGCCGAGGACGCCCAGACGGAGGCGCTGATCACGATCGAGGACGACGGCGTCGGCGTCGATCCGGACCAGGTCCGGCGGGCCCTTGCTGGGTCGACGGAGTCCGTGGGGCTCGGCAACGTCGATGAGCGGCTGCGGGCGGTGTTCGGCGACGAGTACGGGCTGGTCGTGGAGACCGCCGTCGGAGCCGGCACGAAGGTGACCGTACGCGTGCCGAAGTTTGCCCCCGGAGTCGGCGGCTAATCGCGTTGCCGCTCCCAGAGACGTTCGGGGTAGGGCTGAACCGTGAGCAGTGCGAGGTAGAGCGACCGGCCGTCGGTGTCACCGGCGTGGACTCGCCCACGGCCGTGATCGGACCACTTCTTCAGCACGGCGAACACCTCTGACGCTGCCTGTCGCGCCTCATCCTTGGTGAGCTGCATCGGCACGTCGTCGGCGGCCCGTACCGTGCCTTCGTCACTGGCATCCGGGGTCGAATAGAACGCATCGACCATCTCGTGCACCCAGGCCGACGCATGCCGCCGCCAGGCCTGCATTGCCTCGGGCCCTCCCGGCTGGTCTTCGATCTCCTTCGACGACCACGACAGCCCTTCGCCGGCCGGTCGCCACACTCGGTCGCGACGATCGCGCGCCTCCTCCGGCGCCTCCTCGATCAAGCCGTACTGTTCCTGAACCCGATCGGCAACGCCGGCGTCAGCTCCTATCGGATCTGGATGACGCCGGACGCACTGCAGGGTCGAGCGCACACAGCGATGTAGTTCCTGGCGACACTCGCCATGCCGCTGGGCGCCCCGCTCGGTGGCCTCCTCATGACGGCATTCGGCGGCCAATCCGCGATGGCGGTCATCCTCGGCCTGACCGCCGCCGGTGCCGTGATGCTGACGGTCAGCCGCTCGATCCGCTCGGTGCCACGACCGTCGGATTGGCGAGAGCCCCACGCGGCGCATCGGCCGACGGTCGAAGCAGCGTCCGAACCGACGTGACGACCGCACTCACCGCGCCAGCCGCGCCACCGACCCCTCGGGACCGGACGCCCAGCACGCACCGTCATGGGTACAGACGACCGCGTCGTACGCGGTTTCGTCGAACGCCGTCCAGCTCCGGCCGCCGTCGTACGTGATGTCCGACCCGGTCGGCCCGACGGCGATCGCGGTCGCCGGCCCCCGGTTGAGCCAGTCGACGCCGGAGCGGTATCCGGCCAGGTCGCCGCCGCCGGTCCATGAGGCGCCGCCGTCACGCGTACGGCTGGACGCGTCCACGCCGTTGTCGGGCATCTCGAAGTCGCCGCCGACGGCGATCCCCTGACGCGGGTTGCGGAAGGCGAGGGAGAAGACGCCGCCGGCCGGAGTGGCGGGGATCGTCGACTCCGAC
Source organism: Nocardioidaceae bacterium (assembly GCA_035630615.1). GTDB lineage: Bacteria > Actinomycetota > Actinomycetes > Propionibacteriales > Nocardioidaceae > DATFRX01. The sequence continues at coordinate 17,566 of DASQKI010000082.1, read as the reverse complement.
ACGGTCCAGGTGAGCCCACCGTCTGCGGAGTGGAACACCCGAGCCGCCCCACCGCCCGACGCGATCCAGGCGTTGTGTCCGCTGATCACCAGGCACGTGCCCGACGCCGCGAAGCCGAACTCGCCCTCGACCGCTGCCGGCATGCCGTCGTCGGACAGCACCTTCCACGTGTGGCCGCCGTCCCGGGTCGCGAGGATCCGGAACTTGCCGTCGACCGGGTCGCTCATCGCGAGGCCGCGGCGTCCGCCCGGATAGAAGTCCATGCAGTCGTAAAACGCCGCCGGGTCGTCGTTGACGAAGGCGAGATCCCAGGTCTTCCCGCCGTTGGCGGTCGTGTAGATGCGGGACGCTTCTCCCTCGCCGATCGCGAGGACGCTCGCATGCCGCGCGTCGCGGGCCTCGACGTCACGGAAGAGCAGGCCCGTGGTGTCGTCGGGTGAGACGTCCTTCCAGGTCGCGCCGCCGTCGGTCGTCCGGAGCACCTCACCGTCGCTGCCGCCGACCCACGCGACGTGGCGGTTGACGCCGTCGAGGCCGCGGTATTGCTGGTCCGATCCGGTGTTGACCGGGACCCAATGTGGGTCGAGATGATGCGGCCTGGCGGCAGCCGGGGCAGTCGCGGACGCGGCGGTCGCGGCCGGCGCGGCGGTGCCGATCAGCGCGGCGACAGCCAGCACGAGGAGGGGGCGTCGAATCGTCATGGCGTCTGCCTATCGCATACCCGCGCGCCCCCGCTAGTTCGGGACGCCCGGCTCGCCCCGATTTGCGACCGCCTCCCTCCCGTACGCGTGGTGTCGCGGGCCGTTATGTCCCAGTTTGCGGCGCACGAACGGGAGGGAGGCGGTGAAGCGAAGCGGCTCGACCGCCGGCGAACCTACCGACGACATTGCCGGCATCGTCGCGGCAGAAGCGCCCTGGCCCTCCAGGTACGCTGGCGCAACGTGCGGTTCCTTCACGACGCGACACCCGCGACCGACCTGACGTACGACGACGTCTTCATGCTCCCGACCCGCTCGTCGGTCGCGTCGCGCTTCGACGTCGACCTGACGACTCCGGACGGCGTCGGCACGACGATGCCGATCGCGGTCGCCAACATGACGGCGGTGTCCGGGCGCCGGATGGCCGAGACCGTGGCCCGCCGTGGCGGCATCGCGGCGATCCCGCAAGACATCCCGATCGACGTCGTCGGTCGTGCGGTCCGGCGGGTCAAGGCGGCGCATCCGGTCTACGAAACGCCCATCACGGTGACGCCCGACACTACTGTCGGCGAGGCGCTCGCGCTGATCCCGAAGCGCTCACACGGCGCCGTGGTCGTCGTCGACGACGGCAAGCCGCTGGGAGTCATGACCGAGACCGACGGCGTCGGCGTCGACCGGTTCGCCCAGGTGCACCAGGTCATGACGGTCGACGTGCTGACCGTGCCGGCCGACCAGACACCCGAGGAGATGTTCGATGCGCTCGCGGAGCGGCACCTCGACATGGCGCCTGTGATCGACAGCGGCATCCTGTCCGGGGTCGTCACCCGCACCGGCGCCCTGCGCTCCACGATCTATCGGCCGGCCCTCGACGCCGACGGCCGCTTGATGGTCGCCGCCGCGGTCGGGATCAACGGCGACGTGCCCGGCAAGGCCGAGGCTCTGCTCAGCCACGGCATCGACCTGCTCGTCGTCGACACCGCGCACGGCCACCAAGACAAGATGATCGAGACGCTGCCGGCCGTCGCCGCCACCCGCGACGCAGCCGCCGACGCGGCCGGACGACGCGTGCCGATCGTCGCGGGCAACGTCGTGTCGGCCGAAGGCACCCGCGACCTCATCGACGCCGGCGCCGACATCGTCAAGGTCGGCGTCGGACCGGGAGCGATGTGCACGACGCGCATGATGACCGGCGTCGGACGACCGCAGTTTTCGGCCGTCCTCGAATGCGCGGCGGCAGCCGCCGAGTCGGGTCACCACGTGTGGGCCGACGGCGGCGTACGCCATCCCCGCGACGTCGCGCTCGCCATCGCGGCCGGCGCGTCGAGCGTCATGATCGGGTCGTGGTTCGCCGGCACGTACGAGTCACCAGGCGACCTGATCCGCGACCCCGACGGCCGTGCCTACAAGGAATCCTTCGGCATGGCCTCGGCCCGCGCCGTCGCCAACCGCACCCGCGACGCGTCCGGCTTCGAGCGGGCTCGCATGGCGCTCTATGAGGAGGGCATCTCGCACGCCCGGATGTACCTCGACCCCGACCGACCCAGCGTCGAGGATCTCATCGACGCCATCATCGCCGGTCTGCGCAGCAGCGCGACGTACGCGGGAGCGCGAACGCTGACCGACTTTCACGAGCGTGCCGTCGTCGGCATCCAGAGCCGGGCCGGCTACGACGAGGGTCAGGCCCTGCACGCGAGCTGGTAGGCCCGTCGGTTCAGCCCGGCACCACCAACGCGATCGGCCGGACCGTGATCGAGCGGATCAGCCCCGCCTGCGCGTACGGGTCCTCCTCGTGCACCATCGCGTACGCCTCGTGCACCGAATCGGCTCGTACGACCAGCCAACCGGTGTCGACGGGATCGGTCAGCGCACCCGCCAGGACCATCGACCCCTTTTCGGCCGCTGATCGCAAGAACGCGAGATGGCCATCGCGATGCGGCGTGCGGCGCGACTCCATGTCGGGGACGTAGTCATAACGCACGGCGAACGTCTGGGAGGCCATGGCACAAGACTCTCGCACGGGGCAACTGGGGCACATCGCCGGGTCAGGCCTTGCCCCTCACGGTGGAGGGCGTCAGGCTGAGGCCTGACCACACCGCGCCCACAAGCTGGTGACCGATGACGGATCTGCTGGATGCGCTCGTCGTCGATGACGAGCGGCCCGTGCTCGACGAGCTCGACTTCCTGCTCCGACGCGACCCTCGGATCGGCGCCGTGCATACCGCGGCGTCCGGGGCGGCGGCGCTGCGACTGCTCGAGGCGCACCGACCCGACGTGGTCTTTCTCGACGTCGTGATGCCGACGCTGTCCGGACTCGACCTGGCGCATGTGCTGACCCGGTTCAGGGACCCGCCCAAGATCGTCTTCGTCACTGCGCACGATGCGCACGCGGTCGACGCGTTCGAGCTCAACGCGGTCGACTACCTCCTCAAGCCGGTACGTGAGGAGCGCCTGCGCGAGGCAATCCGTCGCGTCGTCGAATCACGCGCCGACACCGAGCCGAGCGACGACGAGACCATCCCGGTCGAGCGGGGCGGCGTCACGCGGTTCATCCGGCGTGCCGAGGTGCGTTATGTCGAGGCACACGGCGACTACGCCCGACTCCACACCGGCGCCGGCAGCCATCTGATCCGGGTGCCGCTGACCACCCTCGAGGAGGAGTGGGCCGAAGCGGGTTTCGTTCGGATCCATCGCAGCCTGCTCGTGTCGACGCACCACCTGCTCGAGGTGCGCAACGACAGCGGCAGCTGCAGCGTCGTCGTCGAGCTCAGCGACGGCGAGTCGGCGACGTTACGGGTCGCGCGGCGCCACACCCGCGAGCTGCGCGACCTTCTCGTACGCCAGGCTCATCCCCGCCATCGGACCGCGTCGCCGTGACTCAGGAAGCCTCCAAGCGGATCCGGATCACGAGCCCTCGTACGACTGCAGGACGGCCGCGACGGGTGGTCGTCACCGAGGAGATCGACGCGCAGACTGCCCTCGGCGAGGTCTACCTGCGCTCTCTGATGCGGTCGCAGCTGCGACTCGCCGTCGGCATCCTCGGCCTCGTCGGGATCGCGTTGGGCGGGTTGCCGCTGCTGTTCGCGACGGCGCCGGAGTCGAGGCGTTGGGAGCTGCTCGGGATTCCGTTTCCGTGGCTGGCGCTCGGCGTCCTTGTCTATCCGACACTGATCGGCGCCGGCTGGCTGTACGTCCGGCAGGCCGAGCGCACGGAGTCTCGGTTCGCCGAGATGGCCGGCGAATGAACCCGACCTACGGCAGTGTCGCGGTCATCGTCGTAGCCGTCGCCACGATCGCGATCGGTGCCTTCGGTCTGCGGATCAGCCGGACCACATCGGATTTCTACGTCGCGTCGCGGTCGGTCGGCCCAATGCTCAACGCGTCGGCGATCGGCGGCGAATACTTGTCGGCGGCCTCATACCTCGGCGCCGCGGGCCTGATCCTCGCGTTCGGCGCCGACATGCTCTGGTACCCGGTCGGTTGGACCGCCGGCTATCTCGTACTCCTCGTCCTCATCGCGGCACCGCTGCGTCGGTCCGGCGCGTACACGATCCCCGACTTCGCCGAGATCCGACTCGAGTCGACGCAGGTGCGCCAGTCGGCCACGGTGCTCGTCGTCCTCATCGGATGGCTCTATCTCCTGCCTCAGATCCAGGGCGCCGGCCTCACTCTCCGCACGGTGACCGGCGCCCCCCTGTGGGTCGGCGAGGTCGGCGTCGCGGTGGTCGTGTTGGTCAACGTCGTGTCCGGCGGCATGCGCAGCATCACCTTCGTCCAGGCGTTTCAGTACTGGCTGAAGCTCACGGCCTTGCTCGTGCCGGTGGCGTTCCTCCTGATCGCGTGGCACGGCGACGGATCGCCGACACCGACCGGCGAATGGGCCCTGCCACTCAGCGGGGCGACCGAGCACGACCTCTATCGCACGTACTCACTCATCCTGGCGACGTTCCTCGGGACGATGGGCCTGCCGCATGTCTTGGTGCGCTTCTACACCAACCCCGACGGCCGCGCCGCCCGACGCACGACGCTGCTGGTGCTCTGTCTGCTCGGAATCTTCTACGTGCTCCCCGCGGCCTACGGAGTGCTCGGCCGGGTGTACGCGTCGGACCTGATCGGCCAGGATCGCACCGACGCCGTCGTCCTCGAGCTCCCCGAGCGAATCCTCGGCGGCACGTCGGGCGACCTGCTCGGGGCCCTGCTGGCGGCCGGGGCCTTCGCGGCGTTCATGTCGACGTCGTCCGGGCTGACCGTCTCGGTTGCGGGGGTCATCAGCCAGGACGTGATCGGCCGCCGACTGCCCGGCGTGGTGAGCTTCCGAATCGCGACGGTCGTCGCCGTCACGGTGCCGTTGATGCTCGCCCTCGCGGCGCAGCGACTGCCGGTCGCCAACTCCGTCGCGCTGGCCTTCGCGGTCGCGGCGTCGACTTTCTGTCCGTTGCTCGTGCTCGGCATCTGGTGGCAGCGATTGACCGATGCCGGCGCGATCGCTGGCATGCTGGCCGGCGGTCTCGCTTCGGGTACTGCGGTGGCCGCCACCATCGTCGACAGCGATCGCGCCGGTTGGGTCGGTGCGCTACTCAGTCAGCCGGCGGCATGGACCGTGCCGATCGGGTTCGTGGTCATGATCATCGTGTCGCTGGCGACGCCGCATCGGATGGCGCCGGGCGTCGTCCGCACGATGGTCCGACTGCACACGCCCGAGCAGCTCGACCTCGACCGCGGACCGTGGCGCCCCCAGCGCTCCCGCTAACCCCGCCGATCCGCGAGTCCCGACCCGCCCATCCGCGAGTCCCGACCCGCCGATCCGCGAGTCCCGACCCGCCCATCCGCGAGTCGCGACCCGCCCATCCGCGAGTCCCGACCCGCCGATCCGTAACGTGGCCTAGGGCGCGGTCGCGACGCAAAACTCGTTGCCGGCCGGATCCTGAAGCGTCGTCCAGGTGAAGCCGCTCGGCACCGACTGCTCGCCCACGACCGTGGCGCCGGCCGCCGTCAGACGCTCGACAGCCGCCTCTCGATCGTCGACCGAGAAGTCGACGTGCACCCGGTTCTTACCGACCTTGTCTTCGGGCACTTTCTGGAAGCCGAGGCTGATCGGCTCGGCCTGCAAGATCGCGAACCACCCTGGATAGACGGTCTGCACCGTGCCGCCGACGGCGTCGGCCCACCAGGCCGACAGAGCATCCGGATCCGAGCAGTCGAGCGTCACCATGCGGAGCGTCATTGGCATGCGGTCACTGTATCCGCCGTACTCCGCATGGATCTTGACGCTTTGCACGGGTTCGACCCTCTGCAGAGTTCCGTCATACCGCGCAAACGTAATAACGCGACGCCCGAACGCTTGCTCGCCGGCGCCAACCGCTGAACGCACCGAAGCGACCGTTCGTCTCACCGTCCAGCGACCGCGAACGGTCGCCGGCAGACCGGCAACGCAAACCCTCTCCCGCGTCCTCGGCCCGGTCCGTACCGTGACCGGCGCCACATCTCCTGAGATGGGAGTGCCCGCCATGGTCGAAGAAACGTCAGCCCAGCAGCATGATGCCTACGAAAGAATCCACGCCAGCGACGAGTTCGCCGAGCTGAAGCGACGCTACATCGGGTTCGCCTTCCCGTGGACGGTCGCGTTCATGGTCTGGTACCTGCTCTATGTCGTCGCGTCCAACTGGGCGACCGACTTCATGGACACCCAGGTCGTCGGCAACATCAACGTCGCGTTGGTGTTCGGGCTCGGGCAGTTCGTGTCCACGTTCCTGATCGCCTGGCTCTACGCCCGTCACGCCAACCGCTCGCTCGATCCGATCTCCGCCAAGCTGCGAGCCGAGTACGACGAGGAGGTCAACCGATGAGCGCCTCGACAACCCTGATCCAGGCCGCCGACACCTCGCATCGACCGCTGACGACGTCACTGTTCATCCTCGTCGTCCTCGTGACGATCGGCATCACGATCTGGGCCAGCCGGCAGACCAAGACCGCGACCGACTACTACGCCGGCGGCCGTTCGTTCACCGGCGTGCAGAACGGCTTCGCCGTCGCGGGCGACTACATGTCGGCGGCGTCGTTCCTCGGCATCTCGGGCGCCATCGCGCTGACCGGGTACGACGGCTTCCTCTACTCCATCGGCTTCCTGGTCGCCTGGCTCGTCGCGCTGCTCCTCGTCGCCGAACTGCTGCGTAACTCGGGCCGCTACACGATGGCCGACCAACTCGCGTTCCGGATGCGGCAGCGTCCGGTCCGTACCGCCGCGTCGGTCTCGACCGTCGTCGTCTCGATCTTCTACCTCTTGGCGCAGATGGTCGGCGCCGGACTATTGGTGTCGCTGCTGCTCGAGGTGGACAGCGACGCGGCCAAGAACCTCACGATCGTCGCGGTCGGCGCCCTGATGATCTTCTACGTCACCGTCGGCGGCATGAAGGGCACCACCTGGGTGCAGATCGTGAAGGCCGTCCTGCTGATGGGCGGCACGATCCTGATCACGATCCTCGTGCTGGCGCAGTTCGACTTCAACATCTCCGCCATGCTCGGCGGCGCCGCCGACAACTCCGGCGCGGGCCAGGCGTTCCTCGAACCTGGCTTGAAATACGGCGTCGACACGACGACGAAGATCGACTTCCTGTCGCTCGGTCTCGCGCTCGTGCTCGGCACCGCCGGCCTCCCGCACATCCTGATCCGCTTCTACACGGTGCCGACCGCCAAACAGGCGCGCTCGTCGGTGTTGTGGGCGATCTCGCTGATCGGCGCGTTCTATCTCATGACGCTGGTGCTCGGCTTCGGCGCGGCCGCGCTGCTGTCCGAAGGCGCATACGGACAGGTGGCCGACAGTGCCGGCAACCTGGCGTCGCCGCTACTCGCCGAGGAAGTCGGAGGTGGTCCCGGATCCAACGGCGGGGCGATATTGCTGGCGTTGATCGCGGCGGTCGCGTTCGCGACGATCCTCGCGGTGGTAGCCGGCCTGACGCTGACGTCCGCGTCCTCGGTGGCGCACGACATCTATGCCAACGTCATCCGCAGGGGCAAGGCGACCGAGCGCGACGAGGTCAAGGTGGCGCGCGGCGCGGCGATCGCCATCGGGGCGGTCGCGATCGCGTTGTCGATCCCGGCCAAGAACCTCAATATCGCGTTCCTCGTCGCCTTGGCGTTCGCCGTGGCTGCGTCCGCGAACGTGCCGGCGCTCGTCTACAACCTGTTCTGGAAGCGGTTCAACACCCGCGGAGCGCTCTGGAGCATCTACGGCGGGCTGACGTCGGCGGTCGTCTTGGTGTTCTTCTCGCCGGTGGTGTCCGGCGGAGGCGTCGACGCCAACGGCAAGAACCTGTCGCTGTTCCCGACCGACGTCGACTTCCACTGGTTCCCGCTCGACAACCCGGGCATCGTCTCGATCCCGCTCGGCTTCCTGCTCGGCTTCATCGGCACGATCACCGTGCGCGACCGCACCGCCGAGGAGAAGTACGACGAGCTCGACGTGCGCGCGCTCACCGGCGCCGGTGCCGAAAAGGCCACCAGCCACTAGAACGGGGCCCGTAAGAGTTCCGAGTTGTGGTCGGTCTAATCCCTCCAGCACCGACCACAACTCGGAATTCGAGCATGACGCCGCCAGTGACGGGTCGTCGCAGGCCGCGATACCTTGACGCCGACCCGGAGCCGGCGAGGTGATCTGCGATGGATGCGCTGATCCCGATGTGGCACACCGAGGGATGGATCAAGTACCTCTCGGTACCGATCTTCACCGGGGTGATCGGGTGGGTGACCAACTGGACCGGCGTCTTGATGCTCTTCTACCCGATCCGGTTTCGCGGCGTCCGGGTCCCGGGCCTGAAGACGCTGTCGCACCTGTTCCCCCGCCGCGTGCTCGAAGTGCCGCTCGGCCTCAGTCTCGGCCGAATCGGCTGGCAGGGGATTATCCCGTCCCGCGCGGCCAAGATGGGCAGCATCGCGATCGACAAGGGCCTCACCAAACTCGGCACCCAGTCGGAGTTTTACGAGCAGCTCGACCCCACCGCGATCTCGGAGCACCTGCTCACCAGCTCGCGCGACGAGGTCCACGCGATGGTCGACCGGATCATGCGACAGCACTATCCGGCGACCTGGGCCAACCTGCCCGAGCCGCTCCGCCATGCCATCCATGCCCGCGTCGAGTCTCGGCTGCCGGCGATCGTGAACGACGTGACCAACAGGATCGGCGCCAACATCGACCAGCTCCTCGACGTCAAGCTGATGGTGATCGGCTACATGGAGGACGACCCGACGCTGGCCAACACGATCTTCCAGGAGATCGGGCGTCGCGAGCTCCGACTGATCATTCACTTCGGCTTCCTCTTCGGATTCATACTCGGACTTCCGTTGCTCTTGCTGACCGTGGCGTACCCGGTTTGGTGGCTGGTCCCCCTGTGCGGCGCGATCATCGGGTACATCACCAACTGGCTCGCCATCACGGTCATCTTCGAGCCGGCGAATCCGGTACGGATCGGGCCGCTCACGATGCAGGGCCTGTTCATCCGACGCCAGGACGGAGCCGCCGACGTGTGGGCGGGGATCGTCGCCGACCGCATCATCACGCTGCAAAACATCGGACGCGAGCTGTTTCAAGGACCGCGCAGCGACCGCACCCGGAAGATGATCGAGACACACCTGCGTCCGGCGGTCGACCAGGCAGTTGGTGTCGCGCGACGGCCGGTGCGAGCGGCGACGGGCACCGAGACCTACGACACGATCGCCCAGTCGATGGCGTCCGAGGCGACAAACCTGACCAGTGCCAAGCTGCTCGACGAAGACTTCAACCGTCGGCAGTCGGCCAACATCAGACAGCTGATCGCCGACCGTACGCGCAAGCTGTCTCCGCCGGATTTCGCCGAGATGCTGCGATCGGCGATCAAGGAAGACGAGTGGCTGCTGATCCTGCACGGCGCCGTGCTCGGCATCGTTGCTGGTCTTGCGCACCTGGTCATCTTCGGGGCATAGAGTCGAGACGATGACGCATCGCACGCAGGACGCGGACGAGCCTGGCCAAGGGCAGGTCGATGCCGCCAAGGAGCTCTTCGCGGGCGCGCGGCCCACCAAGGTCGTGCGGGCCCTACCGGAGCTGGCGAAGGTGTCGGCGAGCGCCTGGTGGCGCACCAGCCGATGGGGCGTCAGCACCAGCCTCCGATTCGGCGACATCGTGCTCACCGGCGCCACCTCCGGGCAGCCGGCCGACGCGATCCTGCGGCAGATCAGCGCCGAGGCGCGAGAGACCGTCCGCGAGGCGCTCGGCATCACCGACCTGGCCGACCCGATGCCCAAGACGATGCGCGAGCGGGCCAAGGGCAACGGAGCCGGTGAGCCAGGCGACCTGACGATCCCGGATCGACTGGCCGCGCTGCTCGCCGCCTCGGCCGATGTCGACTACAGCGGCGTCGGCCATCCGGCCTACGTGCGGCTGCTGAGCGAGCTCGATCCAGACGAGGCCCGGATCCTCCGGCTGTTCGCCGAGAAGGGTCCGCAGGCCGCCGTGGACGTCCGCACCAAGCGCCCGTTCGGCGTCGGCAGCCGGCTGGTCGCACCGGGACTCACGATGATCGCGCGGTACGCGGGTTGTCGCGACGCCGATCGGGTACCGGCGTACTTGAACAATCTCTTCCGACTCGGGCTGATCTGGTTTTCACGCGAGGCGCTGGCCGACCAGAGCGCGTACGACGTGCTCGAAGCCCAAGACGAGGTGCAGGACGCGATGGCCGAGGCCGGCGGAGGGACTACGGTCCGTCGCAGCATCGAGCTCACCGCGTTCGGTCGCAATCTCGTCGCCATGGGCGGCCTGCTGCCCGAGACCGAAACGGTCAGCCGGGCCAGCGAGGAAGAGGCCGAGAGTCAATTGCCACCGCCGGACGCCAGATGAGCGGATTGGCACGGGGGTCCCCTGCGCCAATAGGTTTGGCACTGGGGACCCCTGCGCCAAAACCGACCTGGCGCAGACTTCCCCAGTCGGGCTGGCGACCGCAGCACACATCGAAGTGAGGGAGACGACGTGACCGAGCAGAACAGCGACACCACCCTGTCAAACCTCCTGCACGAGGAACGGCGCTTCGAGCCGCCCGCCGCGTTCGCCGCCGACGCCATCGTGACCGCCGAGGTCTACGACCAGGCTCGTCACGACCGGCTGGCCTACTGGGCGCAAGAGGCCGAGCGACTGGCGTGGACGCAGAAGTGGGACCAGGTGCTCGATTGGACCAACCCGCCATTCGCGAAGTGGTTCGTCGGCGGCCAGCTCAACGTCGCGTACAACTGCGTCGACCGTCACGTCGAGGCCGGCCACGGCGACCAGGTCGCGTACTACTGGGAGGGCGAGCCCGGTGACACCAGGACGCTGACGTACGCCGATCTCCAAGCCGAGGTGTGCAAGGCGACCAACGCGCTGATCGAGCTCGGTGTGAGCAAGGGCGACCGGGTCGCGATCTATATGCCGATGATCCCCGAGCTGCCGGTCGCGATGCTGGCGTGTGCCCGACTCGGCGCACCGCACACCGTGGTCTTCGGCGGCTTCTCGGCCGAGGCGCTCGGAGGCCGGATCGACGACTCGTCGGCGAAGCTCGTCATCACGTCCGACGGCGGCTACCGCCGCGGGGCACCACACGCGCTGAAGTCGGTTGTCGACGACGCGGTGGCCGCGACGTCCAGCGTCGAAAATGTGCTCGTCGTGAGGCGCACCGGCCAGGACGTCGAGTGGCACGACCACGACGTGTGGTGGCACGACGTCGTCGACCGCCAGAGCGCGCAGCACGCCGCCGAAGCGCACGACGCCGAGCACCCGCTCTACCTGCTCTATACGTCGGGCACGACCGCGAAGCCCAAGGGCATCCTGCACACCAGCGGCGGCTACCTGACCGGCGTCTCGACGACCCACCGCATGGTGTTCGACCTCAAGCCGGACAAGGACGTGTACTGGTGCTCGGCCGACATCGGCTGGGTCACCGGCCACTCCTACATCGTCTACGGCCCGCTGGCCAACCGCGCGACGTCGGTGATGTACGAAGGCACTCCGGACACGCCGCACAAGGGCCGCTGGTGGGAGCTGATCCAGAAGTACGGCGTGACGCTGTTCTACACGGCGCCGACGGCGATCCGTACGTTCATGAAGCTCGGCGAGGAAATCCCGGCGCAGTTCGACATGTCGTCGCTGCGGCTGCTCGGCTCGGTCGGCGAGCCGATCAATCCCGAGGCGTGGATGTGGTATCGCCGCGTGATCGGCGGCGATCGCTGCCCGATCGTCGACACCTGGTGGCAGACCGAGACCGGCGCGATCATGATCAGCCCGCTGCCCGGCGTCACGTCCACCAAGCCGGGCTCGGCGATGACCCCACTGCCGGGGATCTCGGCCGAGGTCGTCGACGACAACGCCAAGCCGGTGCCCAACGGAGCCGGCGGCTACCTCGTGCTGACCGAGCCGTGGCCGTCGATGCTGCGGACGATCTGGGGCGACGACCAGCGCTACATCGAGACGTACTGGTCGCGCTTCCAGAACCTGTACTTCGCCGGCGACGGCGCCAAGAAGGACGAGGACGGCGACATCTGGCTGCTCGGCCGGGTCGACGACGTCATGAACGTCTCGGGTCACCGGATCTCGACGACCGAGGTCGAGTCGGCCCTGGTGTCCTACCCGAAGGTCGCCGAGGCGGCCGTCGTGGGCGCGACCGACGAGACGACCGGCCAGGCGGTGGCCGCGTTCGTGATTTTGCGAGCCGAGGCGGGCGACGGCGGGCCGGACGTCGTCGACGAGCTGCGCAACCACGTCGCCAAGGAGATCGGCCCGATCGCCAAGCCGCGCCAGATCATGGTCGTCCCGGAGCTGCCGAAGACCCGGTCCGGCAAGATCATGCGGCGGCTGCTGCGCGACGTCGCCGAGAAGCGCGAGATGGGCGACGTCACAACGCTCACCGACTCGACCGTCATGGACGCGATCCGGGAGAAGCTCGAAAGCGGCCGCCTCACACCGGAGGACTGACGAACGCCTCAACCTTTTGGCCGGCTCGGGCGTAGATAGGGCGTGGACCAACCGACGGTAGCCGTCGACTTCGACGAGTTCGTCGCGGTCGAGCTGCCGCGACTCCTCGGGCTCGCCCGCGCCCTGAGCCGTGACGAGCACGACGCGTGGGACTTCGTACAGGAGACCCTGGCCCGCGTCGGTACGCGGTGGACCCGGCTCGACCACGGCCACGGGACCGCCGCGTACGCCCGCGCCGTCCTGGTCCGACTCAACATCGACCGACTACGCCGACTCCGTCGGGAGTGGCCGACCAGCCGGGTTGCCGACCAGCCCGTCGAGCCACTGTCCGTCGACGGCATCGACCCTTGGCTCGCCGAGGCCTTGGGCTCGCAGACGCCTCGGCAACGCACCACCGTCGTGCTCCGCTTCGCCGAGGATCTCGACCTCGCCGCGATCGCGGACCACATGGGCTGCTCGGTCGGGACCCGTCAAAAGCCATCTGTCGAGCCGGCCGACACCGCCATCGCGCCGGACTGTCCGACGCTCCCGGAGCCGTCCGCCGGCGCCTGGACGGGACGCGAGGTCATCATCTGGGGCGGTCCCGACGCCGACTATGAGGCCAACACCAACAGCGGCCTGGTCTGGACACCACCGCCGGCCGGTGACTAGCGGCACCAACAGGCGCGTTTAGGCTCGCCGCCGCGGTGGGTATGGACCCCGCATGCGCATTCGAGCCACCGTCCTCGCCGTCACCCTGACCTCGGCCGCCCTCACGATCGGCGCGACCGCAGATGCCACGACGCGCCACCAGGTCAACAGCACGGTCGACGCGTCCGTCCGCAACTGCCCACCGAGCTCGACCGGCTGCGGCTACGTTATCGGCCACCTGCGAGCCGGCTCGACGTTCGACGCGACCTACCGGCCGAGCTCCGACAGTGGCAGCTGGGCCTACGGGTACGGCTACGGCCACTACAACAACTGCGGCTGGGTCCAAAACGGCAACCTCGCCGCCGGGTCGGGTACGCCGCAGACGCTGTGCTCGACGAGCGGGACGAGCCTCCTGTACACGTCGTTCATGAGCGAGGTCAACGCGTTGCCGGGCTCGGGCGTGGGCGACGGGTCGCCGGCGCACATCGACTACGGACACACCAACTGCGATCCGGCCGTGGCTGGCCAGGCGTTCGGCGACGTCGACGTCTTCGGCACCGGCGCGACGACGCCCAGCCTCTACTACGGGACGCTCAACGACGGCGACTACGTGCTCTACCGCTACACGACCGAAAACGGCATGTGGGCGATGGTGCGCGACCCCTTCCCGGACTGGGCGCCCCGGCCGACAACTGGTTCTTCGTCCGGCGCAACTGCCTCGCCCCGGAGTCCGCACCGATCGCGACCGGCTGACCCGCGTACGTCGGCAGGCATAAACCGCGCCGAAAGCGGGTAGGACGGCAGCACAACTCCATGCGGCCTCGGGGGCCGCGCTCGTCACGGGGGTCGTCCGAAAGGGTCAATCATGTCCACTACCCATCGGGCCCGAGGGGGCCGACTAGCCGCCGCCCTGCTGCTGTCCGCCAGCGCGATCGTCGCTGGAGGGCTGATGCCGGGAGGCGGGAGCGCAACGGCGGCCGACGACGGCCGGTCGCCGAATCAGCGGCTGCAGCAGTACATCGAGACCTACGACCATCCGATGGGGTCGCAGATCCGCAAGCACGAGGGCACCGCGGACATGCCGATGGTGTTCCCAAAGCGACAACGGCCTGACCGCGGCGGTGTACGGCATCGACGTCAGCGGCCACCAGGGCAACGTCGACTGGGCGTACTGGTGGGGCCAGGGCAAGCGGTTCGTCTGGGTCAAGGCGACGGAGGGCACCTACTACACCAACCCGTACTTCAGCCAGCAGTACAACGGGTCGTACAACCAGGGCTTCATCCGCGGCGCTTACCACTTCGCCACGCCCAACACGACGAGCGGCGCCACGCAGGCCAACTACTTCAGTGACCACGGCGGTGGCTGGTCGGGCGACGGCAAGACGCTGCCGGGCGCGCTCGACATGGAATACAACCCGTACGGTTCGACCTGCTACGGCCTGAGCAAGTCGCAGATGACGTCGTGGATCCTCGACTTCAGCAACACCTACCACGCGCGGTGGGACAAGTCGCCGGCGATCTACACGTCGACGAGCTGGTGGAGCCAGTGCGTCAGCGGTGACTTCAGCAGCACCAACCCGCTGTGGGTCGCGCGTTACTCGTCGAGCCCGGGCACGCTGCCGTGCTGCTGGGGCTTCTACACCGTCTGGCAGTACAGCTCGAGCCCGATCGACCAAAACGTCTTCAACGGCAGCTATACCCAGCTGCAGGCGTTCGCCACCAACCGCGACTGACCGGGTCGGCCGCCGGCGGTCGGACCAGGTGGTCGGCCGCCGGCGGACTGGGTCATCCAGGGGGAGTACGCCAACATCATCCACCTGGCGGATGTAGTCGCCCGCGAGGTACGGGAGCCTCGAAGGCATGAGCGCAACGAAGAGCGCCCTCGCCCGGCCCGCCAAACGACCCTGGCGGCTGTCGCCCGGGGCGCGCAAACTCACCCTGACGGTCCACATCATCACGGCGATCGGCTGGATCGGCGTCGACTTCGTGCTGTTCGTCTTCGCCTTCACCGGCCTGACCAGCGACGACCCGAGCACGATCGCGACCTGCTACCTCGCGATCGAGATGTTTGCCGTGATCCTGCTGGTCCCGCTCGGGCTGCTGAGCCTGGCGACCGGCCTGCTGCTCGGGTGGGGCTCCAAGTACGGCATCCTGCGCTATCGCTGGGTGTTCTGGAAGCTGGTGCTCAACCTGGTCCTGACGACGCTCGTCGTGGTCCTACTGCGGCCAGGCGTCAACGAGGCCGCGGACCTGGTCGCCGCCGCGACACCGGGCACGATCCCCCACGAGCTCGACCAGGCGCGGTCCAACCTGATCTTCCCGCCGGTCGTATCGATCACGGCCCTCACGTTCGCGACCATGTTGGCGGTCTACAAGCCGTGGGGACGGACGAAGTACGGCCAGCGTCGCCTCGAGGAGGAGCGCCGAGCCGTACGCGGTGGTCGCTGAACCCGCGACGTGTCAGGCACATATGGACCTGGGGCTCAATATGTGCCTGACAACTCGTTAGGTTCGAGGCATGGACACCGACCGGTGGGAGTTTTGGATCGACCGCGGCGGCACGTTCACCGACATCGTGGCGCGGCGACCGGGCGGCTCCCTCATCGCCCGCAAGCTGCTGTCGGCCGACCCGGACCGCTATGCCGATGCCGCGGTCGAGGGCATCCGACAGCTGCTGGCGGTCGGGGCCGACGAGCCGATCCCCACCGACCGGATCGGCGCGGTCAAGATGGGTACGACGGTCGCGACCAACGCGCTGCTCGAGCGCACTGGCGAGCCGACCGTCCTCGTCATCACACAGGGGTTCGGCGACGCCCTGCGCATCGCGTACCAAAACCGCCCTCGGATCTTCGCCCGCGAGATCGTGCCGCCCGAGCTGGTCTACGCGCAGGTCATCGAGGCCGACGAGCGGGTCGACGCCGACGGTACGGTCGTCACGCCGCTCGACGAGGACGCCGTATCCCGCGACCTGCAACGGGCCTACGACGACGGCTACCGCTCCGTCGCCGTCGTCTGCATGCACGGCTATCGCTACCCGAAGCACGAGGCGGCGATCGGCGACATCGCCCGCCGGATCGGCTTCACCCAGGTCTCGGCGTCACACGAGGCCAGCCCCTTGATGAAGCTGGTGTCCCGCGGCGACACGACCGTCGTCGACGCGTACTTGTCCCCGATCCTGCGCCGATACGTCGACCACGTCGCCGGTGAGCTCGGCGACACGCGTCTGATGTTCATGCAGTCCAACGGAGGACTCACCGAGGCGCACTCGTTCCGGGGCAAGGACGCGATCCTGTCCGGCCCGGCCGGCGGTGTCGTCGGCATGGCGCGCACCGCGTCCGCGGCCGGGCACGACAAGGTGATCGGCTTCGACATGGGCGGCACGTCGACCGACGTCTCGCACTACGCGGGGACATTCGAGCGGGCCCTCGAGACGCAAGTCGCGGGCGTACGCATGCGGGCGCCGATGATGAGCATCCACACCGTTGCCGCCGGAGGTGGGTCGATCCTGCAGTTCGACGGCAGCCGCTATCGGGTCGGTCCGGCGTCGGCCGGGGCCGACCCCGGACCGGCGTCGTATCGGCGCGACGGTCCACTCACGGTCACCGACGCCAACGTGATGCTCGGCCGGATCCAGGCGAAGTTCTTCCCGCACGTGTTCGGTGCCGACGGCGCGCATCCCCTCGACGCCGAAGTCGTCCGGCGCGAGTTCGCCGCGCTGGCCGAGCGCATCAGCGACGAGACCGGCGACGAGCGCTCGCCTGAGGAGGTGGCCGCCGGGTTCGCCGAGATCGCCGTCGCCAACATGGCCAACGCGATCAACAAGATCTCGGTCCAGCGCGGCTACGACGTCACCGAATACACGCTCGTGAGCTTCGGCGGCGCTGGCGGGCAGCACGCGTGCGCCGTCGCCGACGCTCTCGGCATGTCGACCGTCCTGATCCATCCCTTCGCCGGCGTCTTGTCCGCGTACGGCATGGGCCTCGCCGATGTCGCGGCGATGCGGCAGCAGGCCATCGAGGCGCCGCTGTCCGACGATGCGTTGGGTCGGGTCGCCGATGTGGTCGAGGACCTGGAGCGAGACGCGCGTCGCGAGCTGATCGACGAGGGGGTTCCGCGCGACCGGATCCGATCGGTGCCCCGGGCGTTGCTGCGCTACGACGGTACGGACACGACCGTCGCCGTGGAGATTGGGGCGGTGGATGCGATGGTCGAGGAGTTCGAGGCGGCGTATCGGCGGCAGTTCTCGTTCTTGATGCGAGACAAGCCGATC